>JBBABB010000005.1:0-40531 GCA_041657885.1 Minisyncoccota bacterium | reverse complement strand
CGTGTGTCGGGCGATAAATTGCAAAACAATTTATTTTGCGCGACGTGTGTCGGGCGATAAATTGCAAAACAATTTATTTTGCGCGACGTGTGTCGGGCGATAAATTGCAAAACAATTTATTTTGCGCGACAATGTAATATATGTACTATGTTTATGTTTTAGAAAGTAATGATGATAGTCTATATATTGGATATACTTCTGATCTTAAAAGAAGACTATCAGAGCATAATGGTAAGAGAGGAGGTAAAACAACTAAATCAAAAGATGGTTGGAAACTTATTTACTATGAGGCATACATTGAACAGTATGATGCTATTGGTCGTGAAAAATTTTTAAAGGGTGGAAGTGGTAGAAAATATATAAATAAACAGCTTTTTCATTATTTGAAAAAATAGCAAAATGTGCTATATTACAAAAGTATTTATGTCGGTGTAGCTCAGTTAGTTAGAGCATCTCACTCATAAAGAGAAGGTCGCAGGTGCAACTCCTGCCATCGACACAATAAAATAGAATTATTTTCTATTTTATGGTAATTTAAAAAGTATGCGGTTGTAGTTCAACGGTAGAATACTCCCCTGTCACGGGAGAGGTCGTGGGGTCAGCACCCATCAACCGCGCAAATAAAAAAAGTAGCTCACGCTACTTTTTTTATATTTTTTTTTATATTATCCTCAATTCTTCAAAAAAGTTTTGGAACATTTTGATAACACGGCGTCCTTCTACTTGGGAAAGTGGGAAATCAGAACCCTGATGAGCTATTTGATTTCTTACTAGATGGGCATCCCATGCATCTTGTATATGCATATAACCATCTGATTTGGCCTCTTCTAGTAATTCACTAACAGTATCCCCTACTACACCCTTCTCTTTTAGAGCTTCTTCCATCAGAGAATCGGCTTCCATAATCGCAACTCGCCAATCAGAATCATTTGGGCTTTCAATCAAAGTGAGAATATAATGCCATCGTGGATTTGTATTTCGTTCTTTCTCTTTTTGCTTCATAAGAGCCGTATGGATTTCATGATCAATTTCATTCTTATCATAAATCTGAATTTCCACCAATCGAACAAGAGAGAATATAATAAGAGCTAAACAAATTATGGATAACAAAGCTGATAAAACACCAAGAGTTGACCAAGTATGCGGGTTACCAAAAAAATTAATTATAGGTTGAGCAATTTCAACAATCTTACTGAAAACATATTCCATATTCAAGTAATTCGGGGTAAAAAGTGGTTTATCTAAAGCTGATTGTATTGCTGTTGGATCCATAATTTATATTATACCCCGTAGCGAAACTTTAATAAAGTTCTACTACAGGGTTATATTAATTTTTCAAAATCTTTCCCAATGGTAAATAGTATATCTTCGCGTAAGAATGGGGCGGTAAAATGAATTCCCAATGGCAATTTTTTCCCATCCTCTTCCACAAAGCCAGACGGAATAGAAACTGCTGGAAAACCTGCCATATTAGCAGGACTGGTAAAAATATCTTCTAAATACATTTTCACTAAATCATTTATTTTTTCACCAATTTTAAAAGCTGGTCCAGTAGTTGTAGGGGTTAAAATCAAATCAACTTGCTCAAAAGCTTTGTTGTAATCATTTATTATTAACTTTCTAACTGCATTTGCTTTATTGTAATAAGCATCATGATATCCATGTGAAAGAACATAAGTGCCAAGCAAGATACGGCGACGAACTTCCTTCCCAAATCCTTTTCCTCGACTTTTTGTATAAACATCAAAAAGTTTATCTGCTTTCTCAGATAATCCATAACGAATACCATCAAAGCGAGCTAGGTTGGCTGAAATTTCCGCTGGAGTAATAATATAGTAAGCAGGCACAGCATATTTAACATAAGGAAGTTCTATATCTTTAATTAGATACCCAGCAGATTTTAATTTCTCAATTGTTTCTTCAAAATTAACAAGTATTCTATCATCCACACCTTCCTTAATAAAATCTCTTGGTATACCAATAACTGGTTTAGTAAAAATCTTTTTTTTATAAAATTCCGAAGAAATAGAAGTACTATCCATTTTATCTTGACCTTTGATAAAATCAAAAACAATTTGAACATCCGAAATATTTTTACCAATAGCACCAATAACATCAAGTGACGACCCCATAGCAATCAATCCATACCTAGATACTGAACCATAAGTTGGTTTCAATCCAACAACTCCACAAAAACTCGCAGGCTGTCTGCAAGAACCAGCAGTATCTGAGCCAAGTGCCACTAGGGCTCCATTCATCGCAACACAGGCACAAGATCCCCCAGAAGAACCTCCAGGAACTCTTTTCGTATCGTATGGATTTTTTGTTACTCCATAAGCCGAATTCTCAGTAGAAACTCCCATCGCAAATTCATCCATATTGGTACGCCCAATTATCACTGCCCCAGCGTTTTTTAATTTTTTAATCACTGTGGCATCATAAGTTGCCGTATAATTTTCTAAAATTTTTGAAGAAGCCGAGGCAATATGACCTTCAAATAAAATATTATCTTTTATAGCTATTGGAATACCAGTCATTAGAGTAGCTGTGCCATTTTTAAACATTTCTTCTGCCTTTTTAGCTTGTATAAGTACATCATCATAAACTTCAAGATATGCATTTATTTCTTTATTTTTTTCTTTTATAACTTTCAAATATTCATTTACCAAATCAGTAACAGTATATTCACCATTTTTGAAAGACTCGTGAGCTTTTTCAATTGTTAATTCTTTTAGATTTATTTTCATATATTATTCGTGTTATTCGTTTTCATTCGTGTATTTGTGTCGTGTTATAGAATCTGTTTAACTTTAAGATATCCATCTTGCACGTCTGGCATTTCAGCCATAATCAAATCTCTATATTCTCCCCGTTTATTTGTAATTACATCATCTCTCATTACATTATATAAAAAATAATCTTCCGATTTTTTCTCCGCTAAGTCTTGCTTAACGGAGACTTCTTGAACTTGCCTTACATACGCCAAAATAGAATCAAAATCTTTTGCGATTTCTTTCATTTCCTCCTCACTCATATCTATACGGGCTAAATTAGCTAATTTTTTAATCTCTTCTAACTGCATAATACCTAAATAATAACATAAAAATGGCGAAGCAGGAATATGCGAATTATGAGTCGCGTAGGACCCAGTACTCTGGGTAAAGCGCGAATAATTCGCATATTCCTGCGAAGCTTTATAATATTTTTAGAAATTCTTGTTCGGAGAGAATTTTAACACCGAGTTTTTTCGCCTCAGTATATTTACTTCCAGGTTTATCTCCTGCCACTACATAACTAATATTTGAGGATACAGATGAAGCTACACTTCCACCATTTTCGATAATTCTTTTCTTTGCTTCTTCGCGCGACATAGTAGAAAGAGTTCCAGTTAGGACAAAAGTTTTACCAGATAGTTTCAAATTCTTGGCTTTTTCGTGATATATAGAAATTCCATTTTTTAGAAGTTTGTTTATAAAACTAAGATTTAGTTTATCTCGGAAAAAATCAAAGATACTTTGCGAAACAATTGGACCAATGTTTTCTAGATTATTTATCTCTTCTATATCAGCTTTCATTAATTTATTTAAACTTCCAAAATGATCTGCAAGGTCTCGCGCAGTTTGCTCTCCAACGTGTATTATTCCAAGAGCGTAAATAAAACGCCATAACAAAACTTTTTTATGTGATTTAATAGAGGAAATAATATTATCAGCTGACTTTTCTCCGAAACGCTCAAGCCCAGAAAGGTCAGCTTTCTCAAGAGTAAAAAGATCAGCAGAATCACTTATTAAACCTTCATCTTTGAGCCGATCTAAAATTTTTGGCCCAATTTCATAAATTTCAAATACATTCACAAAATGTTGTAACCCTCTACTACTTCTAGCAGGACAATTTTTATTTGTGCAGTAATATGCAACGGATTCTTGGGCTGGCGAAGAGTTGTTCCGAGAAAAGACTTGCGCAGGCCGACTGGGCCGAGCAGAGAAATTTCCTAGCAAGGAAATATTCGTGCTTTTCGAGGAATTACTCAAGCCAGCCCTTACATGTGAGTGTAGCGAAGAGGAGCTTCTTTGGATTCCAGCTTCTTTTTTCTCAACTTTAAAATTACACACCGGACAATTCTCTGGTATTTTAAATTTCTTTTCTTTCCCCGTTCGCATTTTAAAAAGAACTTCTACAACTTCAGGAATAACATCTCCAGCTTTTTGAATAACAACTGTGTCGCCAATACGAATATCTAAACGATTTATCTGGTCCATATTATGAAGTGTCGCTTTTGAGACAGTAGAGCCAGCGACAAAAGTTGGATTAAAATGAGCCACTGGTGTAAGTACTCCCGTACGGCCAACATTGACAGTTATATCAGTAACAATGGTCGTAGCTCGTTCTGCAGGATATTTATAAGCAATTATTCCCCTTGGATCTTTACCTGTTACTCCTAATTTTTCAAATATCTCTGTATCGTCTATATTTATAACCACTCCATCTATACCAATAGGTAAATCATCTCTCTTGCTTGATATTATTTCAATAAAATCAAAAATTCTTTCTGAGTCTTGAATTATTCTAGAATGATTCTCAACAATAAACCCTAATTTGTTTAATAATTCATGCTTTAAAGAATGTTTTTCAATATATTTTTGCCAATTTTCTCCTTTTATTTGAGCAATTTCATAAGCAAAAAAATCTAATTTTCTTTCTTTCATAATTTTCGGGTTTAACTGTCGTAAACTTCCAGCCGCAGCATTACGAGAATTAGCAAAAAGTGGTTTATTTTCTTTTTCATTTTTCTTATTCAGTTTTCTTAAAATACTTTTATTCATTATTGCTTCACCTCGAACTTCAATCTTTGGTGGAAATGGTGGCTTCAAAATAAGTGGAATGCTTTCAATCATTTTTAAATTCGAAGTTATATTTTCTCCTACATTACCATCTCCCCTTGTAACACCTCTTATAAACTTACCATTCTCATAAACTAGTGATATAGCAAGGCCATCGAGTTTTAATTCACAAAAATAATCCAAACTAGTATCATCTGGTAATAATTTTAAATTGCGTTTTTCCCAAGCAAAAAATTCTTCTTTTGAAAATACATTACCAATAGAAAACATCTTTATTTCATGTTTTATTTTTTCAAATTTATCTAATGGTTCACCCCCTACTCTATTTTCAGGAGAATTTGGATCAATAAATTCTGGATATTGTTCCAAAAGTAATTTGAGTTCCTTTATTAGGGAATCATAGACATCATCTGTTATATCTGGAGCATCTTCTACATGATACAGAAACCGTAGACGAGAAATCTCTTCCCGAAGCTTTTGTATTCGGTTTTTAATTTGAGAATCATTCATATTATATTTGCTCGTCGTAGTCAATTTGAATTTCACGTTCAACTGTTCTTAAATTACTTGTATTACAAATATTATACCCTTTCGCTTTTATAGTAGTTTTTGTAGTGCCTGGTATTGTGATAGTATTTTTTGTAACATCAATTCTAAAACAAGGATCTGAAGAACTTTCATCTATTGGATATATTTTATAACCACCACTGATAGGAGTAACAGTTAAACTAGAAACACCACAAGTCCAAGACCCTCCAGTAGTAATAATATTTATTGGAATTTTTGCACCTTCTACCCTATCTGCATATAGGGCGCAATCTGACGCAGTATCTGCTTGGTAAAATGCTGATTGAGAATCTTTTGCCAAAGAGGAAAGGATTAATTGTTTATAAACTGCATTTGTTAGTCCAGCGGTAATTACTGAAACTGCACTTACTATTACTATTGTAAATAAAATGGCATATCCTTTATTTTTTGTCCCCCTTTGGGAGATCCCCCATAGGGGGAATTTAAATTTTTTCATAATTTATTTTTGCCAATTCATCAAACTTGTTGATAACGACCTTGTCACTTCTTTACCACCATTTTTCCAATCCACTTTAACTATTACATTAATCTCATCTGGATTTGATGCATTTTGAATTATTATTTTTCTTTTGAAATTAGTCTTTACTTTTGGAATTTCTCCTTCACCTATATTACCTAAATTATCATCATTAGTATAAAATGGTGTATCATTTGCAGATTCATCATAATATAAAAATGGACAACCATTTCCAGTAGAACTATAAAGACAACTTTTTATATCGCCAAGTGTCAAATTTAATACATCAAAATAGCATCCATTTTGACTTGAACAATTATCATATTTTTCCAAAAAAGTATTCCAGTTCCCTCCACTCTCAAGAAAAACGGTAGTGTCACGGTCATTTCTAACATAATCCACTACTTCTTGTAAAAGATAGTTTACAGTAATTTCATCTCTAGCATATCTAGCAGCAAACAAACTATTCGCAACAACAGTCATTAAACCCACAATGGTGAAAGTTAATATCAATACCGCGAACATTGTCTCAACAAGTGTAAACCCCCACACCAAATTTCCTTTCTTTAAGAAATTTGGTGTGGGGGTAAATCCTTTATTCTTTTTTATTTTGAAATTAGTCATATATATTAAAAATTACGTTGAGAAGCCATCGTCTGAATAGAAAATGACGTTGGAACCCCTTTAACCAAAACCGTTCCTTTCATTATTATATAAACACTCGCCTGTTCATTGTCATCATAGGCAGAACCTTTTACAAAAAATTTTAATTTTCTTATATCTACATCAGATGAAACAATTGGGATACAACCATTGATATCACAACGTTCTAATGTATAAGTATTTCTAGGGTCATTTCTTGCTGTTAATTTATAACCTACTCGCGAAATAGCAGGTGATTGTGGCACAAAAGAAATTAAGGTGCTACCATTTAGACAATCTAGAGTGCTAGTAAGATCTGTTGGATAAAAAGTACCACAATAATAATTTGTTCCCATACGAATTGACCGAGTCATACTTTCCATTGAAAAATTAACATTATCCATAGCAAAACGCAAAGCTCTAGAATTTTTTGACGCATCTAAAAGCATGAAAAGAGCGCCCATTGAAGCTAGCATAATCACAACAAAAATAGATGTTGCTACCATTAATTCAATCAGAGTAAACCCCCACACCAAATTTCCTTTCTTTGAGAAATTTGGTGTGGGGGTAAACCCGCCTTTGCTTCTTTGAAGCTCCGGCGTGGCAAGCCCGTTATTCTTTTTTCTATTTTTTATTTTCATAATATATTAATTAGAAACATTTATTTGACCGTTATTAGAAATAGTTATTATTTTAAAAGTTTCTGGATTAGTAATATTTGATATCTTAATTCTTACAGAAGAAATAGTTCCACTATCACAACTATCACTTAATGGATTACTTCTAACACAAAAAATTGGCTCTGGATTGGGGCGCTTAAATAATATATCTATAGTTCCTGCCGGCAGTAGAGAAGTTTGGCTATCATTTAAAAATATAGCCGATATTTCATCCGCGCTTACAATACTCAATACTTCAATACATTCATTACCTGTCGTGATATCTTTCCCACATGTATTAGAAGAGTCATGGTCATATTTATAATTTGGGTTCATATCTGCAAATAAAACAAATGCTTTATTGGAACCAGCAAAATCTAGGCCCTGATTCGCAGTGAAGTGGATTCCATATCCTTGACTAAAAGAGCTTCCAAAACCACGGACACCAATAGCAAATCCTTGAGCTCTACGAACAGTTAGCGCTATATCATCCGCTAAGTTCTGTATTGATAAAGACGAATTGAATTTACCATAATTAAAAATCGTTATCCCAGTAAGAATCATAAAAATAAAAATAACAACGAGAAGCTCAATAAGAGTAACCCCGGAATTATATTTATTTTTGTGAAAATTTTTAAACATTATTTGTAAAAGAAAATAATAGGATAAAATAATTATATACTAAATAGCTTAATTAGAGAAAAAATATTAAAACTAAACAAGAAAGTTACAAGAGCACTTATTATCAGAAATGGAGCAAAAGGTATTTCGGTTTTCATATTCATTTTTCTTTTAGATAAAAGCATCAAGGATAAACTCACAATTGTGCCGAGCCAAAATGATAATATAATAGCAAAAAGTCCTGACGAGATTCCAAGCATCCAACCAATACCTAGAACTAATTTTCCATCCCCTAGCCCCATAAGACGGCCTTTTGAGAAAAACCAAAGGAGAGCAAACGGGATTGCAAGTATTGGTCCTGTTATTAAAGCACCAAATGTTGGCAGTGTAAAAATAGGTCCAAATTCACTTGAATTTATAAAAATGGAGAGAAAAGAAATAATTATAAAAACAAAAACCAATTTATCTAGAATAATCTTGTGACGTAAATCGTAAACTGAGATAACTATCAATAATGAAAAAATAAAAACAAATAAAACAACAAAGAAAATGTATGCCCAATAAGAAAAATAAAGAACTGGTAAAAATTTAAAAGCAATAAGTGCAAAGACCAAACCTGTCACAAGCTCAACAAGAGGATATTGATGAGATATCTTACTTGTGCAACGTCGGCATTTGCCTGACTGAATTAAGAAGCTAAGAACAGGAATAAGCTCATACCAGCGAAGATTGCGGTTGCAGGACATACAGATAGACCTACCTTTTGTAATAGTTCTACCTGTATTAAAACGATATATTACAACATTTAAAAAACTTCCAATAATAGTTCCGAGTAGGAAAACAAATAAAAATGTAAGTAAATACATATTTATAGTATAACAATAAACGAGGAGCCAAAGCAAATAGAATATTGACACGAAAAATACATCTGATATACTTAATTCAGTTTATTATTATAAATGATAATAAAATGAAATACATAGAATTACTCGAAAAAATTGATAGCCCGGTCTTTTCCATACAAGATTTAAAAATATCTGGTGTTTCTATACTCCCCTACCAAATATCCAAATTAAATAAAGATGGATATATAAAAAAGATTCGAAATGGTCTATATGCTTTCTCAAATAAAAAAGAATCGGTTATCCACGAACATCTGGCTCTCAAAATATATGAGCCAAGTTATATTAGTTTAGAGTGGGCACTTTATCATTATGGATTAATTCCTGAAATGGTTTATAATATCACTTCAGTTTCTACTAAAGCTACTAGAAAATTTAAAAATAGTTTTGGAATATTTATTTATAGAAACATAAAAAAGGAACTTTTCTGGGGATATAAAAAGGAGGAAAAGAGTGGACAAGTATACCTGATAGCAGAACCAGAGAAAGCTTTGCTTGATTATATTTATTTTAATTTATCTAAAATCAAAAATGATACTGATATTGAAGAGCTTCGCCTAAACGCTTCATTAATAAAAGAACTGGATATTAAAAGATTAAAAGAATATACTCTCCTTTTTAAGAATAAGAAAATTAAAGAAATAATAACAAAAATAATACAATAAACATGCTTACATTAGAACAAATTAAAAAATATGTTGGTGAAAATACTTTCGAGCGTAGTCCAAAGGCAGCATTAATTGAATATTTACAACATGAAATCCTTGATTCCCTATTTAAACAAAAAAATAGCGAGAAACTTTCTTTTATTGGAGGAACGGCCATTAGAATAGTTTATCAGAGTCAGCGTTTCTCAGAAGACCTAGATTTTGATAATTTTGGATTAAGATTTGCAGACTTCAAAAAACTTTTAAACGATACAGCTCGAGATATGTCTTTAAAAGGTTTCAAATTAGAGTTTCGATTTGTAGAAAAAATGGCTTTCCATTGTTATATAAAATTCCCTAATATTTTATTCTTAAATAAATTAAGCCTAAATGATGATGAAAAAATATTAATTCGTATTGATACAGTAGAAAAAGATAAAAACATAACACCAAGAACTCACATCTTAAACAATTTTGGTGTTTATCGTAAAATATTAGTTAATCCTATAGAGACTATCTTATCACAGAAAATTCTAACTATTCTTGAAAGAAAAAGAGAGAAGGGACGTGATTTCTACGATGTATCATACCTACTTGGTATCATTAAACCTGATTATGAATATCTAAAAAATAACCGTAATTGGAACATGATAGATATTAAAGAAAAACTACTTAGAAAAGTCGGAGAATTAAATATGAAAGAATTATCAGATGAGGTCCTTCCTCTTCTCCTCAAACCAGAAGACATAGATAGAATTTTAACTTTCAAAGAATATATCGAGCAAAAGCTCTAAATTTTCAATATATAATATTATTTACACAAACAAAAAACCACCCAAATATGAGTGGCTTTTTGTGAAAAATTAACTTAACTACTTATAAACAAGCAGGTGCATTTACTAACATAGGTACAGCTTCTGCCTTAGAATTACCAGCACTATCCACACAATACATTGGGGTGGTGCTATCAGTCAAAGGAGCATCTACCACCCAAGAATCGGCTAATTCATGACAAGTTAGCATAGCTAAACTACCAGCAGCTTGTGGTGTTGGATTTAGAGTAGTCGTAACACCTTCTGATGCTAAAACAGCTTGAAGCAATCCCGGACCAGTAGCAGTACCAAAACCATTACCTGATGCTGCTGTTGTACATATACCAACATAAGTTTCACCAATTGAGTAATAAATCTCTGCTTGAGCTCTCATACTAGCTAATTGAGACTTAACAGCGGCATCTTTACCTTTATTTCTAGCGCTAGAAAGTGATGCTAAAACAACAGATGACAAGATACCAATAATTGCGATAACGACCAAAAGTTCAATAAGCGTAAAACCTTTATTTTTATTCATAATAATTATGCGACACTAATCCACGAATTCATGCGAATGACACGAATTAAATGCTAATTGCATTCTATTTGTACATTCGTTTTCATTCGTAATTTGTGTCGAGTTTGTAGAAACCTTACTTAATAATTTGTCTTTTTATAAAAGACGCGACCTTATTTTAATAATAAAACTTATAAACAAGAAACATCAGCGCTACCATTACCAGCAGTTATTGTTGTAGTGGTACCAACAGTTCCAGAAAATCCTGTACTATCAACACAAAAAATAGTACCTGCAGGAGTTGCTGAAGTTGTAGGAAGTGTTGCCTCTACCCCCCATTTAAAATTGCCAGTATTTTCCCCACATTTTACATTAGTTGCTTTAGAAGCAGCATTAAGAGAGCCTAACAAAGTAGCTAAACCACCATTAGCACTTGTAACATTACAAATATCAGTAACATATTTACCATTTATCATTCCAATTTCTGCTTGAGCTCTCATAGAAGACATTGTTGATTGAATAGCGGCAACTTTACCTTTTGTTCGAGCACTAGTTAGTGATGCTAAAACAACAGAAGACAAAATACCAATAATCGCAATGACAACCAAAAGTTCAATAAGAGTAAAACCTTTATTTTTATTCATAATTTAATAATTTATTTTATAAAAAACACGACCTTATTTTTAATAATGCTTAATAACATCATTATATCACAAAATTTTCTAATAAACACAAAAATACTACCTGTGGATATCTTTTATCGCTATTGTACCCCCCCTGCAATATTGTAAATCGGCATTAATATTGATGAAAGCAGTACTCCAACCCCAAGACCTAAGATAACTATCATTATTGGTTCAATCAAGCTCACCATTGTGTCCACCGCTTCATTTACTTCTCGACTATAAAAATGCCCGAGAGTTTTCAAGATATTCCCCAATGATCCCGTCTCTTCACCAACCCTTATCATTCCAGACATTATAGATGGAATCTCTGGGTGCTTGGAGAATGCATCAGAAAGAGAGCTACCACTTTTCACAGATTCTGCGATCTCTTTTAAAATATCTTCAAATACACGATTCCCTACCACAGCGCTAGTCAACTCGATAGACCTGACAATAGGAATACTTGAGGAAAGCATAGTATCCATATTGTCAGATATTCTTGAAAGATAAAGCTTATTGTATATATTACGAAAAACTGGCATTGAAATCTTTAATCTATCAAGATACATTTTTCCAGAAGGAGTCCTTGAAAAGTGAGCGAGATATGCAACAAGAATTACCACAGCAATTAGCAAATATATTCCATAATTAACAAATAAATTACTGACTGCCATTATAACCTTTGTAAAAAATGGTATCGCCATACCTGACTCTTTAATAATAGCTGCCAATTTAGGAATTATAAAAGTAAACATCATAGTCATCACAAGTATAAAAACTCCAACAACAAACCCCGGGTATATAAGCGCATTCTTAGTTTTGGAAGTAAGTTGATATTGGCGGTCAAGATAATCTGCTAAATAAGAAAAAGATTGAGTTAATTTACCTGACTCTTCCCCGGCTTTAACCATATTTACATAAAAATCAGAGAAAGCTTCTTTGTGTTTTGCTAAAGCTTGAGATATATAAACTCCAGATTTAATATCTTCTGAAACTTCATTTAGTATTTTAGATAGAACCTTATTACTAGTATTTTCAGCAAGTAAATTAAAGGCCTTGAGAGCCGCAACTTGTGACTCAAAAAGAGTGGACATTTGTCGTGACATAATCACGATATCTTTCATAGGAATACTTTTCCTTGCAAAGAATGAAAGACCAAATACACTTTTTTTACTAGAATCTTCTTTTATAGAAGATACTATATAACCTCGACGCTGAATCGCAGCAATGGCTAAATCTTTAGAGCTTGCATCAACAGCACCATTTTTCTTCTCACCAGTATTTGTAATTGCTTCATAATTAAATAACATATATTAAAACATTTGCTCTAGAGCCTTAGGATTAATGGCATATTCATAAGCAACCTCCATACTTATCTCACCTCTTTGAACAAGGTCAATCAGGCATCTATTCATATCTACCATACCCTCATGTGAAGAAGTCTCTACAACAGTATCAATCTCATGGGTTCGTTTCTCCCTAATAAGGTTCGCAATGGCTTTATTATTGATAAGAAGTTCATACGCAGGTATTCGTCCACCAGCGATACGAGGAATTAAACGTTGTGAGAATATACCGAGCAACGAAGATGCAAGCTGTAGACGAATTTGTCCTTGTTGTTCTGCTGGGAATGAGTCAATAATACGGTCAATGGTCTGAGAAGCATTATTGGTGTGAAGCGTTGAGAGAACAAGGTGTCCTGTCTCTGCGGCAGTAACTGCCGCTGCTATAGTAGCACTATCACGCATTTCTCCAATAAGAAGAACATTTACATCTTCGCGAAAAGCTGATTTGAGCGCTCCAAGGAAATCGCCTGCATCTATACCAATCTCTCGTTGGTCAATAATGGATTTATCTGGTTGATATATAAACTCTATTGGGTCTTCTATGGTCATAATATGAGCTGAAGTTTCACTATTTATCATATTAATCATAGTAGATAAAGTTGTAGATTTACCTTGTCCTACAGGACCCACGACTAGGAAAAACCCTTGTTTTTTCCTAGAAAAATCTTTAAGAATCATTGGTAAATTTAAATCTTCAAATGACTTTGCTTTAGGAACTAAACGTATTGCAATACAAATTATTCCACGCTGAAAGAAAGCATTCCCACGTAATTGAATTTTTCCATCATTTAAATTACTAGAGAAATCTATGTCCTTATTTTTTATAAAATTCTTAACCCTTTCGGCCCCCACAAGCACTTCCAAAACCCCCAGTACGTCGGTTTCTGTCATAACATCATTATTGACAAGAAAAACGAGCTGACCATTTATCCTTATAGCAGGCTTTCTACCTACACCCACATGCAAATCAGAACCATCTTCATTTATTAGGTTTTCAATTAAACTATCAAGAACTTTTTTATAATCCATATTATATTATTATTTTTTTGTATTATTAATTATACTAACTACTTTTTCTACTACCTCACTGGGAATACAAGATGCTTTAATTATGTAACCAGAGGCACCAAGGGCTTCTGCTCGAGTAATATCTGATGGCTGTCCTCTATTGGAAAGAAATATTATGATAGAATCTGGAGCTAGTTTATCTTCTTTTATTTTTTCTAAAAGTTCAAAACCATCCATTAAAGGCATCATTATATCTAAAAGGATTACAAAAGGGGAAAGTCCCTGGTGGAGTTTCTCTAATGCGGACTCTGCCCCAAGAGCTGTTGAAACACTAAAATTTGATTTACTAAATTTCAGTGCGTACATGTCAAGAAGAAAACTATCATCATCTACTATTAAAATTTTTTTAGGTTCTGTTTCCATACTTCTTTATTATAATATAATTAAAACAGTTTAGCTACACCCCCACACCTATATTTTTATTGCAGACAAAAGTCTGCGTTGTAAACAACTATAAAAATATGGGTGTGGGGGTCAAAAGTTATAAACCTCCTGCAGTGGTATTTCTCCTCTTATACTCTTAATAATAGCATCTTCACGAAGTGAAAGCATTCCATTGGCACGAGCAAGCTTATATATATTTTGCTCTTGCGGATTTTTAAGAATTATACTTTGCATCTCTTTATCTATCTTAAACATTTCAAATAGAGCTACGCGCCCAGAGAGACCTGAAGCACATTCATCAGATGAAACAGCTTCATAAATAGTGTTACCTATATTTAGTTTTGATTTAAAATTTGGAGGTAAGTCTGCAAATTGTTTGTCAATCATAATCTTAGTTGCATCATCCATAGGAATTTGATGTTTGGACTTTGGGTGAATTGTGCGAGCTAAGCGTTGAGCAACGCAAAGGATTAAAGTAGGAGCTATAAGGTAAGGGTCTATTCCCATATCAATAAGGCGTGGTACTGCTCCGATAGAATTATTTGTGTGTAAAGTAGAGAGAACTAAGTGCCCAGTAAGAGCCGCCTGAATTGCAAGTTCAGCTGTTTCTTTATCACGTATTTCTCCAACTAATATAATATTTGGGTCTTGACGAAGAATAGAACGTAGTCCTGAAGCAAAAGTATATCCAATTTCTGGCATAATCTGAGATTGATTAACCCCATCAATTTTATACTCAATAGGGTCTTCTAAAGAAACAATATTTTTATCTTCTTTATCAAGCTCACTTAACATTGAATATAAGGACGTTGTCTTACCAGAACCAGTCGGACCTGTCATCAATATTAAACCATACGGACGAGAAAGAGCATTGCGGACAAGAGCCAGATTGTCTTCCGATAAACCCAATTTATCGAGAGCTTGGACACCTTTTTGTGAATCTAAAATACGCAATACTATTTTCTCTCCATAATAGGCAGGCATAGAAGAAACACGAAAATCTATTTTGCGATTATTAATCTTGGCAGAAAAACCGCCATCTTGTGGTTTACGCTTCTCATCAAGCCTAAGTTTAGAAAGAATTTTAATACGAGCTATCACCCCATTAAAAACATTTATAGGTAAAACAAGAGATGTATGAAGAATGCCATCTACACGAAAACGTACTTTCACATGGTCTCCTGTATTTTCAATATGAATATCAGAAGCAAATCCCTCTACGGCGTTACGAAGTATAACCGCTACTATCTTTATAATAGGAGCATCTTCAACAATTTTCTCTTCTTCACCAGGCTTAAGGCTATCTGATGTTTTTATATTCCCCTCAATTTTTACACCACCATCACCAACTGGTGTTTGTGCAATTTCAGAATCAAGCTCGTTTAATGCTTGGTCAACTTCATTGTTACTAGGACCTTCATACATGTCTATTAATTTCTTATAGACAGAAGTCGCAATCAAAAATAATTTAAACGGCTTATTTAATTTCGCTGTAATAAAAGTCAGAGCATCTACTGCCTGAATATTCTCTGGGTCAACAATACCAACCTCTAGGTAATTATCTGCTAAGTTAATTGGGACAAAGTGATATATTTTAGCGGCATCAACTGGGATTAACTTAAGAACTGAATTAGGAACAGTCTTTGGGTCAATATTTTTAATTGGAATACCAAAAATATCTCCTTTTACTTCAAGAATTTTTTGTTCATCAAGTTTGAAGTCAAGCAGTGCCTCATCTATATTGCCATTATATTTTTCTTCAGCAACTTTGATAACTTTAGATACTTGCTCTTCTCCAAGAACACCACGTTTTACAAGCTCTTCTATAAGAATCATAATTTATTTTGTGGTGAATGAAATTACTTCTCCACAAAGTGCTATGTTATTAACTTTTGCACACGCCTTAAAAAAGTATGTTGTTTTAGTAGTTAACCCTGAAACATTTTTAATAAAAGTACCAACAAGTGATTGCTTAACTATCCCAGTAGTACCAGTTATACTTTGTGCTGATGTGCCATACGCAAAGTAAGTATCAGTAACTCCGTTTATTGTATTTATTGTTCCATTTAATATAGCCGTTTTATCTGTAATTTGAGTTGGCTGGTCTGTAATCACAGTTTGGCCAGAACCACTATTAATAATGCTATTAGCATCTATTGGAGCAAAAGGATTTACTCTCCCTGCAACAACTGACTCTATCTTTACAGCATTATTTTGAAGTTTATTAAAAGATTTATTAGTAAATAATGAAATATCTATTTTTATTTGCTTAAGAGCTACCAGAGTTGTAAGAAATGAAATATCAGAAGCTATATCATTTCCCAAAGTAGGGGTTATAGGGGATGATTCTGTCCCATTAGAGCTTGCTAGTGAACTACCAAAAGCTACGGACACAATTGCCCCAGAATTTAAATCCCTAGAAAGATATAAATAAACACCACCAACAAGGAGAAAAATTGTAGATATTATTAAAAATTTATTATATATTATTTTCATATTATTTAAGCCAGTATATTTCAACTTTTAATGTATAACTGTAGATATCAGGACTAGCTATACCTCCAAGTGTCGTCGTGGGTGGTGGAACATCAAAAGATATAGACTTTACATCCACCAAACGCAAATTATGCTCCAAATCTTTCAAAAATGAAACAAAGGTATCATACCTCCCTTCTATTATAAACTCCATAGGAAAAATACCATAGGGAAGGTAATCTGCTGGATCATTCTGCGCCACAACAACATTACTAGTGTTCGTCGCATCTGCACTTTCTAAATTTTTTGTATCAAATTTAATATTTCTGATAGGCATTCCATGCAAATTGGCGATTTTCTCAATTTCAAGAATTAACTCAATGTTACCGATAGCGCTAGGTAAGAAATGGGTTAAACGGTCTCTGTCTTCTATTTTTACATTTTTATATGTCTCTATTAGAAGGTCTCTGGTTTTTTGTAACTCCGTTGAGTTATCTAACGCTGTATTATAAGTAGCCACATCTGTTCTAAGTTGCTTTACTTCTCCATAAAAAGGGTCAACAACGACAAAAAACAACAGAACAGATATTATTATGAATGAAATGGAAAAGATTAATCTCATAAAATTATTGTGTTTGATTATTTAAATCTTGTGATAATGGATTAGTTAGTTCTAACAAATCATTTTTTTCATAGGAAAGGAGATCAGGGTCAATATTAAATTTAAGATCAAAACTAATATTATTATTTTTATCTTTCATCAAATTTGAAAATAAAACGTTCTTGAAGGAACGACCCTTTACGCTGTTAAACATATCCGCCTGAAGAGCTATTGACCTATAATCAAGGGCCAATCCTTCTATGTTTACAAGGAATCCTTTATCATTGGTCTGTTGTTCAAAGTTAGTGTATTGAATCTGAGGTATTGTAATCTCCCCCAATAAGGCAAACATTGGGGACAAAACAATGTGGCCATTTAAAATCTGCTTCGCTGATTCTGTTCGTTTATCAAATAAAGCCAACTCATCTATTGTATCTTTCTCAAAACTATCTCGGGCTATCGCAAGCGAAGCGGAAAGAGATTCTTTTTGTTTTGTTAAATAAATTTTATATACAAATAATCCAACTGATATTAAAATGGAGATTATTAATAAGAAAGTGGTTATCAACGAGAAAAAATTCCTTGGCGTCTTATCTGACACGCTAGAAGTTATTGGCTTCTTAGGAATAAATGATGTTTGAAATGAGTTTTCCATAATTATATATTTATGACAATTGGCGCAATGCTAAACCTACTGCTACTGCGAATTCAGGACCACTAGCCTCTAGTATTGGCTCAAGGAAAGCAGGAGCTTCTGTTTTTGAAAAAGGATTACTAAAAACGACTTCTACCTTAAAATTTTCTTTTGCACTATCTAGTAACCCTTTTAAAAGAGAACCCCCACCAACCAAAAAAACTTTACTAATACTCTTATTATACTTCTTCTCATATGCAAACACAATACTGTTTATATCCGCAAATATATAGTTAACAGATAAACGGGCTATTTTTTCTATCCTAGGGTCAATGCTAGCATCAAGGCCAACCGACCTTTTTAGTTTTTCTGCTTCTTCAAACGGAATACTAAGGGATTGCGATATGTTTCTACTAATGTCTTGTGACCCACGATTAACAACATGAAATATTCGAACAACACCAGCTTCCACAATAGAAACTTTGGTTTTTGAAGCCCCAAAATCAATCAACATCACGGGTGTTAATTCATGATTAAACGATGAACGAATATTGCTGAAAATCTCCATTTCAAAAGAATCGGAAGTTAAATCCGTCTTTTTTAAGATATCTCGGTATTGCGACAATGTATCATTGTGAATTGCCACAACTAAAACTTCTATTTTTGGTTGAGTAATATTCGGAGAAGATTCCTCATCTTCAAGAAATTCTGCTTCTCGAGGAATTACAAACCAATCAAGTGTCACCTCTGTTATTGGGACTGGAATATATTTACGAGCTTCTATCGGAATAATTTTTGATAATTGACCCTCGTCTATTTTATTTGGTAATGAAAGAGTAAAAATCAAACTTGATAATGAAGGGATAGCTATTACTGCGGACTTTGTAGTAACGTTTGCTTCTTTTATTACATCAAGAAGTGCGCGAGAAAGGTCGTCTGTCTTTAAATTCGTAACTGCTCCCACGTCTGTGCTACCATAAGGACCCAATGAAAGAACACCATACGTTTCAAGTACAGCTTTACCATTTTTCTTTTTTAGTTGTACAACTTTTATCGCTGAAGAACCAATATCAATACCAAGCGCATCATTATTTGATTTATTAGAATTAAAAACACTTGATAAGCTTGCTAGTCCTTCAGAGATTATTTTTTTGAATGAATTATCCATGTTTAATCACTATCTATTATAACATATCTATTATAAAATAAGAAAATGAAACTACGTTCATATGTCAAATCTATTAAGAATTTTCTACTCGATATACTATTCCCTACAAATTGCCTCGGTTGCCAAGTGAAAAATGAGATATTGTGCAACAATTGTGTACAAAAAATACAATTAGCTGAAAGGGAAACTAGCGTTGATATCTTGGCAGTGTTTGACTACAGGGACCTAGTCATTAAAAAAGCTATTTGGGAATTAAAATATCATCGTAAGCGCTATCTAGGGGAAAAACTTGGACAATTATTGTATGAATTCTTTATAGAGGATATTTCGGATATGAAAATAGATGTTTCTGGTAGGTCTATCTATGTAATTCCCACCCCGATTTCAAATAAAAAAACAAAAATGCGAGGTTACAATCAAGCCCTCGCAATTGCAAAAGGATTTTGTAATCGGGCTGAGATAGGAGTTTTTGAATTAAAAGATAAAGTTGTTATTAAAAAAATAGACAATATACCTCAAGCAAAAATTTCTAGCCGAAAGAGACGATTGGAAAATGTTCGCGGAGTTTTTGAAATTAAAAATCTGGAAATTATAAAAGGTAGAACTATCATTATAGTAGACGACGTTACAACAACTGGTGGAACAATTTCCGAGATAATAAAAATTCTCAAAAAAGCTGGAGCTAAAAAAGTAGTCGGGTTTGCAGTCGCACATTAGTTTTGATTCGTCACCCCCTCTGCCTTCGGCATCTCCCCCTTCGCAGGGGGAGAGAAATTCTTCCTTCCCTGCGAAGGGAAGGTGTCCGAAGGACGGAAGGGTGTTAGTTTTTTCCAAAAAATTTTCATGCTATTATATATAACAAAGTGAATCATAGTTTTACTTATTTATCTATTAACTAATCAAAAATTTACTACGGAACAAGTATTATTTTAAATTCTCATATTGATTTTCAATGATACTATCAGTTACATAACTTTCTAATTTATTTGATAAAAAAATAAAAATAAAAATATTTCCAACAATGCAAATCGCAATAAAAATCCAATATTTATTAAAAGATAATTTCATAGTTTAATAATAGCACTAAAAAAGAAATTCCCAAATAAAAAAACGGCACTTTTTAAAGTGCCGTGGAGTTAAACCAAATTATTTTATGTAATTTTCCTTTATAAATTTCGCGTTCAACGCGAAATGTAACCACCTCCAGATGGTAATTATTATAATAATACCGACAAGGCATATCATAAACAAACCATGTGGATGAAAGTAGAAAGTAAAGAACGAATGCGATATCTTCTCCCAGTCTGAGAGCCCAGAAGCCCCACTATTATCTCTAATAAAAAAAGTAAAGAGGATTAAAGTTAATGAGGCAGATAACCATATTAGGTTCAGTACAGCAATGATGTTGCAAATGACTATGAACGACTTGTTGATAATAGCCCCGATCATCATTCCAATCGTAATAATTATCATCCAGCCCATAGAGACAACTTCGCCAATCCATACAAAAAACTTTTTCATTTATTTCTTTTTTTAATTGGTTTGTAGGGGGGTATTCCCAACCTATTTCTCTTCCATTCTTTTTCTGGTTTGAAATGGTCAAGCCTATGCCCCAAATTGTATTCCCAAATATCCAACTTTTTATAAAAAAAGAATACGATATAGGCAATTAAAACAAATGCAACATATTTCCATATATTACCATTTGCTATCACCGGCCCGAGCACGCTCTCAGCCTGAATGTCATAAAAAAATAACCCTGAGATCGCACCAATTCCAGCTAATATGAGAATAATTTTTAAAAATATTATCCCAAAAATTGGCTTTTGGAATTTAGCCTTTGAAATTTTCGCTGGCTTTCTTCTTCCCTTTTTTTCGTTTTTCATAGCATTTTTTGTTTTAAATTTACACTTTTCTTTTTTATATCACACAGGAAACATAAAGTCAAATTTGTATTTCGGAGAAATTTTATAAAAAGAAACATCCCGAGCGTTAGCGCGGGATGCATATTGTTTAGAAACTTTTTTACTTTCTGTGGCCATTATTATCATGGCCATTTCCATTTTTTGCTTCAATGCAAAGAGTTGCATGCGGAACGGCACGTAGCCGTTCTTTCGAAATCAGTTTGCCGGTTTGCCGGCAGATCCCGTAATTTTTGTTTTTCACACGAACAAGGGCAACTTTAAGGCATAAAATGAACTGTCCTTGACGCTGAGCCAATTTGCCAACCTCTTCACGCGACAATCCCATTGCTCCTTCTTCAAGGGGGCCCTTGAATTCAGGTGCAGTGTCTTGTGTCCCATTTCCATCATTTGCGAGAATTTTCTTTAATAATGAAAAGTCTTTCTCGGCTTTTTCAATTTTGCCAATAATTAGCTCTCTAAATTCATCCAATTCCGCATCAGAGTAGCGGATTTTTGTTGTATTCATAGGTTTAAAATTAAGAAAAAATAATTTTTGTTTAGTAACAATAATTCACCCAAAATAATACACTTTTGGTAGCGGAAGTCAAATGGCGGAACCGGGGAGATTCGAACTCCCGAGGGGTTTTATCCCCTGCATCTTTAGCAAAGATGTACGTTAGACCACTCTGACACGGCTCCATTAAACCCAAATATATCATACTTCATTAATATTAAAAATATGCTATGATGTTTTTGTGTTAGATATTCGGAGGCGTGGATGAGTGGTTTAAATCAACGGTTTACTAAACCGTCAAACCTTAATCGGTTTCGTGAGTTCAAATCTCACCGCCTCCGCATCAATAAAACTATGGTATAATAAAATCGTGGACGATTTGGAAAAATTAAAAAAAGAAAATGAGCAATTAAAGAAAGTGAGTGAAAATAAGTCCGATATAATTTCTATTACTGCTCACCAGCTTCGTACTTCTCTCTCTGCTCTTAAGTGGATTTTTAAAATGTTTACAGATGAGGATGTCGGCAAGCTTACTAACGAGCAAAGTGAACTTATTGGAAAAGCATATAAAAGTAATGAGCGTATGCTGACACTAGTAAATGACTTATTAACCCTAAACCATACCGATGATGTATCTATCTCCTATAATTTCAAAAAAATAGATATTATAGGAATTGTAGAACAAACTTTATTTGAATTCTCTGGAGAAACAAATAAAAAAGGAATTGAATTAATTTTTCTAAAACCAGATGCGCCTCTACCCCCTCTTAATTGTGACGAAGAGATGATTCGTGTTGTTATTCAAAATTTAATTGAAAATTCCATTAAATACAGTAATGAAGGTGGAAAAGTTTTTGTATCTCTTAAGCAAAAAGAAAATAACATAGAAATGTCTGTGCACGATAATGGTATTGGAATTAATGCTGAAGATAGGGATAATATCTTTAAAAAATTCTTTCGAGCTCCAAATGCCATAGAAAAAGATGTTATTGGGTCAGGACTAGGATTGTTCACGACTAAAAATATAGTCGAAAAACACAAAGGCAAAATATGGTTTGAAAATGCTGACAGCGGAGGAACAACTTTCTTTGTATCATTGCCTATAACTTGAATAGTGTAGTATAATATAATCGCATGAGAAAAATACTTATAATTGAAGATGATAGCTTTCTACAGGGTCTTGAAGCTAGTAAACTCGAGAAGGAAGGTTATGGAATTATTACAGCTTCATCGGGAGGAGAAGCAATGAAGAAGATTAACGAACCTAATATAGACGTAATTCTTCTAGATTTAATACTCCCCGATTTTGATGGATTTGAATTACTAAAAAAGATAAGGGAAATTAAAACTTTAAAAAATGTCCCAGTTATTGTATTTTCAAATTTATCTGAAGAAAAAGATATTAAGAAATCAAAAGAGTTGGGAGCCACTGATTTCATGGTTAAATCTAATTTTACTCTAGATGAAATGATAGAACATATAAACAAAATTTTGAAATAAAATCTCCTTCTTTTCTCCCCTAGATTATGTATTTAAACGACAACATTGAATCTCATTTTCGAATAGATATAAATCAAAAGAAATCGCTCTTACGACTTGGAATAGTTAAGGTGTGTAATTTACTGTATTACTTTCCAACGCGATATACAGATATGAGTGAATTTCGTCATATAAATACTTTAAAGGATGGAGAATTGGCAACGGTCATAGGAGTAATATCAAACTTAAAAACAAAAAAAAGTTTTAAAAGCAAAATACCAATGGGTGAAGCTCTCATCACAGATTTAACTGGAAAGATTCATATCATTTGGTTCCATCAGCCATATTTAGCCAAAATGTTGAGGGAAGGTTCAACAGTCCGCGTCACTGGTAAAATATCTGATAATAAAAATTATGGTTTAACATTAACCAATCCAGAAATAAGCAAAGAAGATATACTGCCTATTGATTTACATGACTCGCTCTTCCAAAAAACAAAATCTGGTGAGCAATATGGATTCCCAGTTTATCCTGAATCAAAAGGAATTACTTCTAAATGGCTCTATCATGCCATCGGGAAAATATTGAAAAATGAATGCGTGAAAAATATTCCAGATTATTTAAACAAAGAAATTTTAAATAAATATAAATTACCAAGTTTACATACTGCCCTCATCTGGATACATTCTCCCCAGAAAAAAGAGCACGCAGAAATTGCCCGTAAAAGATTTGCCTTTGAAGAAGTATTTTTTATCCAACTTGCCCGTCAACAAGAACGTAAAAAATATGAGGAATTATTTTCATATAAACTTGTCGTTAAAGATAACGATATAAAAGATTTCGTTTCTCGATTTCCATTTACTCCAACTCTGGCTCAAGAGAACACAATACACACAATCCTTGAAGACCTTAAAAAAGACAAACCAATGTCTCGACTTATAGAAGGAGACGTCGGTAGTGGTAAAACATTTGTCGCTGCGACTATCTCTTATGCAGTCATAAAAAATAGGCCGGTTGGGCAAAATTTCGGTAACTTACAAGTTGCCTATATGGCTCCAACAGAAGTTTTGGCCACGCAATTATTTGAGAACTTTATAAAATATTTTGAACATACAGGTATATCTATAGCTCTTATTACATCTTCTGGTTGTCGTAAATTTCCAAGCAAAAGTGCAAGTTGGGAAAATGGGAAACAAATTAAGACTTGGACTACAATATCAAAAAATCAACTTCTAAAATGGATTAAAAATGGTGAAATTCCAATTGTAATAGGCACCCATTCTTTGATATCAAAATCTGTAGAATTTGAGGACTTAGGACTTGTAATAATAGACGAACAACACAGATTTGGAACAAACCAAAGAATGAAACTGGCAAAAAAAGAAGGCCACTCTCCTCATTATCTTTCAATGACCGCTACTCCTATTCCTCGCACACTTGCTCTTACAATATATGGCGACCTAGACCTTTCAATAATTGACCAGATGCCAGAAGGACGTAAAAAAGTTATTACTGAAATCGTTAGCGAAAATAAAAGAGCGGATGCTTATGAAAAAATAAAAAAAGAATTAGAAGATGGACACCAACTTTATGTGATTTGCCCGAAGATTGAGGACAGCGAAGAGATCGGACAGATTGTTCCAGGAAGCATTACGCAGGCCGACGGGCCGAGTACTAGCAAAAAACCTAGCAAGGTTTTATTGCGTGCTGACGGGAATAATCTGTCCGATCTCAGAGCAGTCACTTCTGAAGCGAAAAGATTAAAGAAAGATATTTTTCCAAATTACAATATCGATATTATGCACAGCCGGATGACTAAGCAAAAGAAGGAACAAGTGATGAAAGATTTTTCCGAACACAAGATTGATATTTTGGTTTCTACTTCTGTCATAGAAGTCGGGGTAAATGTAGAGAACGCTACTGTGATAATAATAGAAGGAGCAGAAAGATTCGGACTTGCTCAACTTCACCAACTTCGCGGGCGCGTTATTCGCTCAACATTTCAATCGTATTGTTATTTATTCGCCGACGCAAAAACTGATAAGACAATGGATAGATTAAAAGCTTTAACCAAAGCCACTAATGGTTTTGATCTCGCCGAACTTGATTTATCATTACGTGGAGCTGGACTTCTTGGAGGCAACAAACAATGGGGTATTACTGACCTTGGAATGGAAGCATTGAAAAATATTAAAATGGTAGAAGCCGCCCGAACTGAAGCGATAGAAATCATTCAAAAAGATATTGATTTAAAAACATATCCCCTTTTAGCTTCTACCCTTTCCTCCAAAAATCTCAAATTGCATTTTGAGTAGAATATTTAGTTATTTTACTTTGGTCTTGTATTTCTGCCATATTATCAATATCAGTTATTATTTTGTAATTAGGAAATTTTTTTCCAAATTCTTTCAATTCTTCCAATTCATCCTTATATGCATAAGCAACCCCAAACCACTCTGTTTCTTTTCCAGAACTTATATTTTTACCTATTTTACACATAAAAGGACAATTGTTGAGTAAATTTACATCATCAAAAGGAAAAGCTATTTTTATTATTCCATTGGCATCATAAAACTTCAAATCTCTTCTATTCTCTTTTATATACTTCCCAAAATCAGTATAATTCCAAAACCAAAAACCATCTCCGGTTTTAAAATCTGGATGTAGTGGCCCTTCCTGCCTTTTTTCAAGTTTATTAAAAAAATTAAACATCATATTGTCCGCCTTCTAGGACTCGAACCTAGGACACGACGAGTATAAGTCGTCTGCTCTACCAACTGAGCTAAAGGCGGATATTGTCACTAATTTCGGAAATATATTTTAACCCCATAGTTATATATTCCCAAAGATTCCTATCACCAAATATAACACAACAAGTCCCTTTTCCAAAACCGTTCTTATAAGTTATAGATTTTAGAGCTGTCTCTTTTATATATGGCTTCTTAAACTGACTAATAGGTATTTTAAGGGTTTTTGACCAAAAAGCAATACTTTCTTTAATATTCATATCAGAATACAAATGTAATTTAACTTTTAAATCTTTTTTATCCACTCCCAATAATTCTAACCATTTAATAAAAAACTGAAGCATAGCCGGATTTGTATTCGTAAGCTGGGTAGAAGAATTGGCAGCTTTTGTTCCTTCTCCCCAATATAAAAAAAGTCCCAACAAAAATATTTCTCTTTGAGAAAATTTTCCTATATCTTTTGAAACTTTTTCATAAACTTCTTTTAATCGTGTTTCTTTTTTTACTTTCATTGTATTTCTATATCTCTCAATACGTTGAGGACTAAAGTCTCGTAACTCTTTAATTCTTTTTTCTAATAATGGCATATTATAAAGCCAACCAGAAAGTGTGCTTTTACTCACTCCAAGCTTTTCTTTTATTTGGCTATAACTATACCCTTTTTGTCGAAGCTTAATTGCTTTTTGTTTATCTAATTTTCTTGCCATAAAATCGAACCTTTGAAACTTATATATCTATATTATATCAACTGTTCGGTTATTTGCAATAGTCTTCTCTTTTAATTCTTATCTTTAACTTTAGGAATTATTCCGTTTGCTATTATAAGCTCATTGTATTCTTTCTGTTCAAGTGTCTCTACATCTACCAATTTCTTTGCAATTATATCAAGAACATTACGCTTCTCAGTTAGAATTTCTTTTGCTTTTGCAAAAGCTCCGTTCATAATTTTTGCAACTTCAGCATCAATAATAGAACTTATTTTTTCAGAATATTCTTTATCATTTACTCCTTGACCAAACATTACCTGTCCACCATCACTCTCAAGTGCTATTGGTCCTATTTTTTCACTCATTCCCCATCGTGTCACCATCGCACGAGCCAGATTTGTCGCCACTTGTAAATCATTTGATGGACCAGTCGTGATATCACCAAATACCATTTCTTCGGCAACATATCCGCCAAGTGACATTGTTATATCATCAATAAATTCTTTTTTACTTTGGAGACGACGCTCTTCAAGTGGAAGCTTCAGTGTATAACCACCAGTACGTCCTCTGGAAACAATAGAAACTTTATGCACTGGGTCAGCATAAGGCAAGACCGATGCGACAAGTGCATGGCCCGCTTCATGATAAGCGGTGATTTCTTTTTCTTTTTTAGAAAGTAAATGACTTTTTCTTTCAGGCCCCATCATTACTTTTTCAATCGAACGAATAAGGTCAAACTGCGCAACTTTTTTACGGTCTTCTCGAGCAGCAAGTATTGCCCCTTCATTCATAATTGAATAAAGGTCAGCCCCTGAGAATCCTGGAGTACGTTCAGCAATAACTTTCAAATCTACATCCTCCGCGAAAGGTTTTTTTCTAGAATGAATTGCCAATATTTCTTCACGGTCTCCCCTATCAGGCAAATCTAAAACCACCCTTCTGTCAAAACGTCCTGGACGAAGAAGTGCCGGGTCGAGAACATCACCTCTATTTGTCGCCGCCATTACTATTACTTTTTCATTTGGTTCAAATCCATCCATCTCCACAAGAATTTGATTTAAGGTTTGCTCACGCTCGTCATTTCCTCCTCCAACTCCTGTCCCACGAACACGCCCGACGGCATCTATCTCATCAATAAAAACGATAGATGGCGCAGCTTTCTTAGCCATTTTAAATAAATCACGCACCCGCGATGCTCCAACTCCCACAAACATTTCTACGAATTCACTTCCTGATAAATGAAAGAATGGAACAGACGCCTCCCCTGCTACAGCTCTTGCAAGTAATGTTTTCCCAGTTCCAGGTGCTCCTGTGAGAAGGACCCCTTTTGGAATGCGAGCGCCAATATCTAAAAACTTTTTGGGATTCTTCAAGAAATCAACAATCTCTTTCAATTCTTCTTTAGCTTCTTTTGCTCCTGCAACATCTTTGAAAGTCACTTTATTATTTTTATCATCTGGGTCCGTAATACGCGCTTTTGATTGGCCAAAAGTAAAGGCTTGCATCCCAGCTCCTTTAACTTGGCGAGATAACATCCATACAAAAAAAACAACAATTATCACCGGCAAAAGAAATGGTAATATATTTAGAATCCAATACCCAAAACCTGTTTCATTTTTAATCTCAATCGGCGTAGAAGAAAGTTCTGCTGGAGTTACTCCGTAATTAAAAAGTGTTTCAGAAAGAGAACTCTCTACTTCTTTTTTGGCAACACCTTTTGTTTTATCTTTAAAAGAAATATTTATCTCGCTTCCAGCAACTTCAATCTTCTCTATTGTTCCAGCTGTGACTCCTTTTGCTACATCAGAAATAGTCAAACTTTTAACATCTTCGGGTGGTTTTGATAAATATGTATAAGCTATCGTGATTGCCATGAAAATAAAGATTGCAATAACAATCTGATTCATAATATTGGGCGTCTTGGGTGATTGGATTCCTTTAGGTAATTGAGACATATTTTTTTTGTTTGGATTCATGGTATCTTGCATTATACACCAAAAATAGAGAATTAATTAATGCGGGTGTTCCCCCTCCCCTTACCAAGGGGAGGGCTAGGGAGGGGTTCCTAATTAATTAAGAACCTCCCCTCATTCCCCTCCTTGGTAAGGAGGGGACGAAATGCTAAAATACGATTGTGACGGTTTACATAGACAACAGAAAAGCACACTTCAATTACACTATAGAAGATAAATATGAAGCAGGTATTGAATTAATGGGACTTGAAGTAAAATCTATAAAAAATGGCTCGGGAAGTATAACTTCGGCTTTTTGTATTGTTCGCGGAGGTGAAGCTTTCATTATCGGAATGCATGTACCTCCATACCAACCACACAATATCAATCTAGGTTATGACCCAGATAGAACCCGCCGATTATTGTTATCAAAAAAAGAAATAAAACAATTGGGAGAAAAGGATGATGTAAAAGGGTTGACTCTTGTGCCCCTTTTATTGTATAGTAAAGGACGCCATATTAAAGTTTCTATTGCTGTCGCACGAGGTAAAAAAGTTTTTGATAAAAGAGAAACAATCAAAAAACGCGATATTGATAGAGAAATAAGGCGCGAGTTTAAAGTTCGTTAAAAAATTCCGCCGTCGCGTAAAGCTATGGCGAGACAAAGGGGGATGATCGGCTTCGACAGGTTGAATCATCTTATATATGCATGTAAAGTACCCAGGAATCTTTTAAAACTTCTTGGAAAAGACTAAGTGCAAACAAAGTCGCTTCGGTAAAATTACCTTATGCTTCGGCATTCAGTAATTTTGCTCTCGCATACGCCTAACAAGGCAAGCGAGTGTCCACTTTCTAGACATCCGATATAGGGGGTGGGCATCATTTATCGGGTTACGATTTTACAAATGCTTGATGTAAAGTCCGACAATTAAAACCCGCCCGAACGTACCGTTCGGTACGGGCGAGGGCTCGCTGTTTATCTTTCTTGTATGTTCTCTAGGATAAACATTTAAAAAAACAATGAACACACTACACATGTAGATTTTTATAAGAGTTCCACTTGCACGCGGGTTCGATTCCCGCCATCTCCACAATGAAAAAAGCCTTATAAAATAAGGCTTTTTTCATTGTGGAGATGAGCGAAGCACCTGCGTGCTTCGCGTGCGGGAATCGAAAGGCTTTTCCTTATTTTGATGTTAATCAAAATGGAAAAGCACCTGGCTATGTAATAGCCGATACATGTACTCATGGTCCCGCGTGCGGGAATCGAAAGACTTTTCCATACGAGCGAAGCGAGGTGGAAAAGTACCAGCGACCGTAGGGCGAGATTTCCGCCATTTTTTCCCTGAAAAAATTTTGAGTCGAGGTCGATAAGCGTACTCGCAGTCCCACTAACTCTCTATCTAAAAATCCCCACTTTCATGCAGGGATTTTTAGATAACCATAATTTATATAGAACTACCTGTTGGTGTGTTTGGAACACTTGGAGGCATCTCTTTTTTTTCACAATGCCTGCAATCTTTCTTGTGAGTTGCAATCAAATATATTGCGGACAAGCCAACTAGGATATATATAATCCTTGAAATAAGGGCGCTTGGCCCTCCAAAGATAACACCAATATCCCAAGTAAATAGACCAACTAATAACCAATTCAAACCTCCTACGATAACTAAAACAAAGGCGAGGCCGTGTGTAGCTTTCATTTTTTATTTTTGATTAAAATTAATAATTCGACACATAGAACTAATGCATATATATTATAGCAAATTATACGGATTTTTGATAACAAGTTTTTATGGTAAAATAGCAATATATGCAAAATAAACAAAGAATTAACGTTTCTGGATATCGTGGTATATGGGGAGAAAGTCTTAATAAAGAAGTAGTCATATTATATACTCGGGCCTTTGTATCTTTTTTAAAAGAAAAATCAAATAATCCAACGATATTGATAGGAAGAGACGGAAGAGAAAGCGGACCAGAGATTAAAGAAATAATTCTGGGAGAATTAAGAAACTTGGGTATTGAAGGAATAGACGGCGACATACTTCCCACTCCCACTGTCCTTTTTTCAGTTCGTAAACATGGATACACTGGGGGAATAATTATCACGGCAAGTCACAATCCCATTGAATATAACGGGTTGAAGTTTATAAATGACAAAGCTCTTTTTACAATCAAAGAAGAAGTAGAAAAAATAAATAAATACTACGAGGAAGAAATTGAGAAAGCTTCCCCCCTCCTTACTGAGGAGGGGGTAGGGGGTGGTAATCCAAAAGAATCACCACCTCGCCCTGCAGGCACTCCTCCTCAAAAAGGAGGAGAGAAAATTCCTAATTTTTTAAAAGAACATGCAGATAAAATTCTTGAAAATATAAACGTAAACGCAATTCGTGCAAAGAAATTTAAAGTAGCTGTTGATATGATAAATGCCTCCGCTTGTGTTATGGACCCATATCTTTTTGAATGCCTTGGAGTAGAGATTGTTCCACTAAATAATATACCAAACGGGAAATTCGGTCACAAACCAGAACCTCTTCGCGAAAACTTAACTGATATTTCTAAATTAGCAAAAGAATCAAAAGCTAACTTGGGATTTGTTCACGACCCTGATGCAGACAGACTTGTAATAGTAAATGAAAATGGAGAAGTAATATCTGAGGAGTGTTCTATTGCCTTAGCTGTAGAAAATATTCTCTCAAAAAATCAAGGACGAAATATTGTAATAAATCTTTCAACTTCACAAATGAGTGCCGATATCGCCAAGAAATATGGAAGTGATTGTTTCCGAACAAAAATTGGAGAAGGTTTTGTGGTAGAAGGTATGCTTGCCCATAATGCAATTATTGGCGGTGAAGGCAATGGTGGAATTATATACCCGACTATCAACACAGCCCGAGATAGTTTTGTAGGTCTTTCTCTTATTCTTGAACTTCTTGCAGAAAGAAATAAAACAGTCAGCGAATTAGTAGTAGAACTTCCAAAATATTTTATCAAAAAAGACAAATGGCCAGTGGCAGGAATAAATTTAAATGAATTATATTTGAAATTAAAATCAAATTTTACTGATGCAATTGTAGATGAACAAGATGGTATCCGTTTTGAATTTCCTGATAGTTCATGGATTCATTTACGCCCTTCAAATACTGAGCCAATAATAAGGTTATTCGGAGAAGCTAAAACGCAAGAAAGAGTTGACGCGCTTTTTGAAGAAACCAAGGCGTTGCTTGCCTAAATACGACAGATATGATAATATGCATTTTAGGTAGGCTCGTCTCGACAATGAGACGGATAATCTATTTATTTCTATCGGACACAAAATTGAGAGAAAGAATAAACAATCAAATAAGAGCGTTAGAGGTTCGTGTAATCTCAAACGAAGGAGTTAATCTTGGTGTTTTGAGTATTAGGGAAGCTCTAGCTCAAGCAAGTAACTTGGGTCTTGATTTGATTGAAATTTCTCCTAATACGAATCCTCCAATAGTAAAAATAGCAGATTGTGGTAAGTATCAATACGAACAAAATAAGAAGTTGAAAAAAGCTAAAGCGGGGTCCAAAACTACAGAAACCAAAACTATTCAAATAAAAATTGGAACTGGAGAAAATGACTTAGCTTTAAAGGCACGAAAAGCATCAGAATGGCTTAAAGAAGGTCATCGCATCAAGGTAGAGCTTTTCATAGTAGGACGTTCCAAATATATGCCAGAACCATTCTTAAAAGAGCGTCTTAACCGTGTAATTCACCTTATCACCGAAAATTTTAAAATAGCAGAAAGTTATAAAAGAGGTCCAAAAGGTCCAACTATTACAATAGAAAAAGATAAATAAATGTATGTCAATAAAAACAAATAAATCTTTAACAAAGCGTTTGAAAGTTACTAAAAATGGTAAGATTTTATCTCGCGCGCCAGGGTTTAATCATTTTAATGCAAAACAATCACGAACTAAACAATTAAAAGGAAAGAAAAATCAGAATTTTGCAATTTCAAATAAAAATAGACGCACATATCTTGCGACATCAAAAAATAAGTAAAATAAATATTTATTAAAATAATCAGATAGGGGTTAAAGCCCTATCTAGATAGGGCTTTAACCCCTATCTGATTCAAAATCGTATGACCAGAGTAAAAAGAGGAACAATAAAAAATAAACGTCGCAGGAATATCCTTTTACAAACAAAAGGTTTCCGCTTCGGACGTAGCACAAAAAAAGCACAAGCAAAAGAGGCTTTAAAACACTCAGGTAATTATTCATTCGCTCACCGTAAAGACAAAAAGGCAGATGCGAGGAATCTTTGGACTACTCGTATCAATGCTGCAGTCCGACCACTTGGAATTTCATACAGTAAATTTATTGATGGGCTTAAAAAGAAAAATATCCTAATAGACCGCAAAATCCTTTCAGATATAGCACTGAAAAATCCAGAAACATTCGTTCGAATAATAAAAAGCATCTAAGACCCCTCCGCCTTTGGCACCTCCCCTTCGCAGGGGAGGTGGTCGCTAGACCGGAGGGGTGATTATGGCTCAACAACAACTGCTGGGTCAGTGCAAACTCCATCTACTAGAGTTTGCGTATCAGTACATGTTGGAGCTTCTAGCACTTGGACCGTGTCAGTACAGACACCGTCCACAAGAGTTTGTGTATCCGTACAAGTAGGTGGAGTTGGAGGAACTTCACAGATACCTCCGGTATCTATCCCCGTCTCATCTTGATTCAAAATTCCATCAGAGCAAGTTTCTATTGTGGTCGTAATTTCAATTGTAGTTGAATTATTTGTTGCATCTCCTGCGCTGGCAAACGCTTGTTTAAATTGTTCTTCTGTCACACAAGTACTGCCGACACAAAGCATTTTCGTTTCCACTTTATCGCTATGAATTACAGTCGCATATAAATCTCCGACATTGTTTCCCACATCGGCCAAGAAATTTTTAATCAGTGAACCAAGTGAAGTTGCAATTGTGGTATCAAGCGACGATAAGTCGTTTACTTTTAGATTAAGTTCTTGTATCGCTTTGATTGTATAAATTGGAAGAGTAGAAAGATTAGTGTCTAAATACTCTACTCCATTGACTGTTGTCTTACCTACCATTTCAGGAAATACTTCTTGCAAATCTTGCGCGATAAAACCAGTTATAGTTCTAGCTTTTGTTTCTTCATCATAACCAGTGAGATCGTTGTAATTAAATGTTGATGGTTTGAGTAATAATATTTTATCCAAAAATCCTGTTTGCAATTCTTGAATATTTTCTTTTAATCTTTGATCTGAGTAATTAGTGAAAGCAGTGTAACCGTTCGCTGCAGGTTGACCATTGACTTGGAGTTTGTAGGTTGGATCGGCAACACCAATACCAACATCACCAGCTTCGTCAATAACCATTTGTTGAGTCACTACACCTACATTATTAGTCCAAAATTGTAATTCACTATTTCTATCATAAGCATCTTTTGAGTTTGAGTAAGCAACAATTTTTGCACGAACACTCGCTCCAAGATCTGTCTCATCTCTAAAAAATTCGATAGTACCAATTGTTGCAACTGCCCCATCATCAGTTCTATTATTTGTTAATCTTAACGTAGCGACTCCGTCATAACTTGAAATTTCTTGCATTGTTCTAGGAGAAGTTGTACCAATTCCAAGTCCCGCAAAAGATGGACTAGAGCCAGTTGTCAGTCCGCTATTAAAAGACACTGCGTTGGCAGTTCCGGCAGTAGTGGCACTCGTTGCATTTCCAGACAAGGCGCCGGAAAAAGTCGGGGCAGTAACTGTGCCAGTTACATTAAGATTTCCAGCGGTCGACAGTGTCATAAATTCCGTAGTGCCACTATTAGAAAAAAATCTAAGAGGTCCGCCTGAACCAGAATAACCAATATACATACCGTCGGTAAGCGTCGAAGAGGTATTTCGAAGCACGCGAATGTTAGCGTAGACGTCATTACCGCCTTGAGTAATAACACCAACACTACCTACAGATATTGAAGTCGCTGCATTTAGTGTTCCCGTAAAATTCGCCGCGGAAGAAATTGTTTGGCCGTTGATGAGGCCGGAGGTAATGGTACCAACAGTAATATTAGGGCTACCAGAAAGCCCCGTGGCATTTCCAGATAAAGAACCACTAAAACTTCCAGTAAACAATCCTGCAGCAGAAACACTCGCTGAGCATCCCATTGCCCCATTACAAAAATTAACTCCTCCAGTCCCACCATAATAATTAATATAAGTTATTCCCCCAGCATTTGAATCTAAGTGAAGATTGGTTCCAGTATTCATATACAAACGACTAGCTAGTGTAACTTGACCAGCTACAATGGATCCGCCAGTTATAGCCCCAGAAGCAGTAATTGCCCCCGATGGAACATTCAAATTGTGCGCTCCTGACCCAGGGCCTATTTGAACATCCCCTGCAGTATAATAATTAAGTTCTAATGTACTTCCAGCACTTTCAACTGTATCAAAATAACCAGAATTTCTATTTCCAGAATAAACTCCAATACCATAAGCTGTGCCTCCACTAAGTCCAACATATCCCCCAGATGCTACTTGGATATTAGTTACATCACAAACTGAATCTGCACTACAAGCATATGCATTTGTTGCAGTAGCTGCATTACCGGTTGTACTTCCAGCACTTCCCCCAATATTCATTCCTGCATTTGGAGTTACCGTTTGAATGTCTGTAAAACCAACTTCACTTGTTGTCAAATACATTGACCAAGTTCCACCAAAATCTCCATATCCCACTGATACCTTATCAACAGCAGCATGCAGATAATTTCCCCAATTAGTACCCGTAGTTCCAAGTAGAATATATCTCGCTCCTGCAGCATCAGATGCAACTCTAACAGTTTGAGTTTGATCACTATTAAGAACAGTTGCTTCAGGCATGTGCCATGCAGATGTTCCGGTATAAGTATAACCTCTAACATGATAATCCCCGATAGTCCCATATCCTTGAGCAGATATTTCCACATCAATCATCATATTTGGAGGACTAGCTATTTTAATAACAAGAATACCAGTATCAGTAGTATCCGCATAATATTCCGCTACATTTTCAACTGTTTCAACATTTCCTCCGTTATAGGTATAACCTGCAACACTTAACGTGCTTGCAAGAGTTGTAGTTCCATCAACCAACAAGTTATTATCACCTGCATCACTATCTCCACCAACATGAAGTCCTCCGTTAATTGAAAGTTTAGATAAAGGATTCGTCGTCCCGATGCCGACGTTGCCGTTGGCTAAAATACGCACCCTTTCTGTGGCCGCAGTGTACAACAGCATAGGCCCTGTTGCTGCATAAATATTGAGTGCGCCATCACCGCCATAACTCGTTGCACTTTCATTCATCATCCATAGATATCCAGACCTGCTACCAGATTTTATTTCCATTTGTGAATACAAATCTCCGGTAGTAGTGGTTTGTTCTACTCTAAACATATTAGCTGAACCGGCATTACTAACTACTAATTTAACCCCCGGCGCCGTCGTCCCGATGCCGACTTTACCATCTTGGATTCTCATTGTCTCAACAGCATTAGTTAAAAATGCAATAGGTTGAGTTGATGCATTAGCAAATATTAATGCCCCAGCAGATGTTCCCATATCAAATGCTACTAAATTAGCATGAGGAATAACACCACCATAAGCATTCCCAGTTCTTGTACTACTATTAATATTTAGATTAAGTTGAGTCACATTACTTTTAAACAATACATTTGAATAATCTGCATTTGATGAAACAAATTGTGCAAGATTTATAGTCGAAGTTGATACATGTAATTGACTCCCCGGCGCCGTCGTCCCGATGCCGACGTTGCCTTCTTTTGTAATTCTTACCCTTTCAGCCCAACCACTGTTATAAGTCCAGAAACCAAGAAAGTTTGTTGTGCCTGCTTGTGTCGCCGGTGCAATTATTCCACCACCAGTCGTATCGTAACCCAAAATAATACCTGGTCGGTCAGCGACGGATGCGGCAGTTGAGTTAAACAAAGCAAGACGATATCCAGTACCTGCAAATGCTACATTTGCCCCATCCATAACTTCTAATTTTGCCCCTGGTCCCGTCGTCCCGATGCCGACGTTGCCTGTTGTTGCTACCTGTAGTCCTGTGTAGGCAATATTGTAAGCTTGCGAGGCAACCGTTTGAGAAGTTGAAACTGTAAGACTTGTTATTGAACCAAAAGCGGTAATTGTTCCAGCAGTTGTTCCGTTGGCAAAGACAAATTGTGAACCAACCATAGCACTGGTAAATGTCGTGCCTACACCTGTGACTGTGGTGAGTGATTGTGATGCCGTACCTGTGCTGTATTGAGTAGGAGTAACAGAGAGTATTCCACTTGGGACTACCGTCCCGATGCCGACGTTGCCGCCGTTAAAATATGAATTGCCCGATCCAGTAATATATGTACTGCCATATACATTAGAACCGCTTGGTGAAATTACCACGCCACTGCTGGCGGAATCGCAGGTGCCGCTTGCGTTGCCCGCACAAATTCTAGAATAACTATATATTGTTCCATTCGCGTTAATACTGGCTGATCCGCCAATATCCAAGGTTGCCCAATTTGAAGATGAACCTCCACCTAAAATAAGACCATTTAGGTTTGAATCACCGCCATTAATATAATAAGTTGTGCCACCGGTATAAATCGTTCCGTCGGCCCGGAAACTATATGGCGTATAGATACCGCTAGTAAAACTATTCTGCTGGTTCAGGCGGAGATAGGTATCGGTGCCGTCAATGGCATATTTACTATTAATCTGTAGGTAGTTAGTGGCATTTATCAATCCTGCGGTTGTTAGGGTTCCCGTAAAACTCGCCGCCGAGGAGATTGTTTGGCCGTTGATGAGGCCGGAAGTGATTGTCCCACTCACCGTCAGATTGCCCGGAATAGAAGTATTTCCACTCCCATCTAGTAATGTCAATGTTCTTGTGGTGAAGGGTGTATATGTCATTCTTTGCTGAACATAGATTGGTTCCGTGGCATCATCTCCAGTGGAGATATAAAGAGCTCCGTCGTTGCTTGTCCCAGTTGTGTAAATCTCGTAAAAGTCATTGGCGGCTACAGTTTTATAGATACTGGCATTAGGATAAAGATTTCCAGCCACCGTCAAAGTACCGGTAAAATTCGCCGCGGAAGAAATTGTTTGGCCATTGATGAGGCCGGAGGTGATTGCTCCGGAAACCGTTAATGAAGTTAATGTCCCAACAGAAGTAATGGCTGGCTGGGCTGCTGTTGTGACTGTGCCGGCAGTGGTGGCAGAACCAGCGATGTTCATCGTCTGTCCACTTATAAAAGTCGCGACTTTTGCAGCGGTGGCGCTTCGATAATAATTATCTCCAAACTTACCCATTAAGTATGTCACCGTACCGGCACTGATATCATCGGTAGAATTAAAATAGTTAGTATTTATATATCCGCCACTATCGCGAACGACGACATTGTTAGCTACGGTACTCTGGCTAGCGTGGAAAGTATCAACCGTATCCGCGTTGCCAGTGATACTAATTCCCCACGTTCCTGATGCACCAGTACCTGTTAGAGTTGGTGCATAAGAATTATAGTTACCATCATGAAGAACTCTTCTCCATGCTGTATATCCTGTGCCACTTTGAAGTGCAGATGTTCCTCTAAAATACATATCGTCTGACACATAACCACCAGCTATTTGAAATGCTACATCTGTAGAGTTTGTGGTATGAATTAAGTCAAGATAACTTTCACCAGGACCATTTGTACCAACACCAGCGATTGCATATATACCAGTCGTGCGTCCCGCAAGACTATAATCATTACCATCGCTTCTATCTATTCGTACAGTAAAGTTACTTATTGCACCTGCAGTTAAGCTTGATGCTGTACCCGTAAGCCCCGTCCCCGCTCCACTAAATGAGGAACCGGTAATAGTACTTGCCGCATTCAATGTCCCAGTAAAATTCGCTGCGGAAGAAATTGTTTGGCCGTTTATGAGTCCGGAAGAAATCGTACCAGTCGAGGTTATGGCATTCGCACCCACGGCAAGAGTCCCCCCCATTGTAAGGCCGGTAAGTGTTCCAACACTTGTAAGTGATGAACCGGTGACGGTTGCATTAAGTGTCGTGCCCGAAAGTGTTCCCGCTGGAGCAATGACAGCATTTCCACTAGCTGCGGTTATCAATCCTTTTCCATTGACCGTAAAAGTTGGTATTGAAGTAGAAGAACCAAATGAACCTACGTTTGCATTAACTGTTGCTAGTGTCAAAGCTCCACCTGCAACAATAGTTGCGTCACTAATCATAGAAACAAAAGTTGGAACACCTGTTGCACTAGCTATAAGAAGTTGCCCTGTTGTTCCAGCGGCAGTTACTAAGACTGAAGTTGCTGCGTTACCATAGAGGACTCCGTTGGCTGTGAAAGTTGAGACTCCTGTTCCACCACTTGCAACTCCAAGATCAGTGGTTAATGTGACGGCTCCAGTAACTGTTAATCCTCCTCCTAAAGTAGTCAGACCAGTACCAAGCAAGGTAAGAGTTGGGTTGCTGGTAACATTACCCAAGGAAATAGCTGTCGTCGTAGCTGAGCCAGCAGTAATGGTAGAACCACTTATTGCCGTCGTTGCTCCGACTCTACCAAGAGTTAAACCAGTTTGAGTAGCAGTTCCAATATTCATAGCTACTCCTGTAGCAGTATCCCAAGTTGGAGCTAGGAATGAAGTAGCCGCGGTAACTGTGCCGGTAAATGATGCAACTGCAGAAATGGTTTGAGAATTGATGGTACTGGAAGTAGCAATTGTTGTGATTCCACTCAAAGCTCCAGCCGCAGAAATATCTATTGTTGGAGTTTCAAGGAAGTTAGTGAAGTTGGCTCCACCGGAATTAGTAATCTTGATAGCGTCAGTAACTATTGTTGTACCACCAGCCACAGTATCAGCATTGTCTAGAAGCAGAAGAGCCGCGACGACATTGTCAGTTATGTTAGCTGTTAATTGATTTTGGATTCTAACGGCATATCCTGTATTACCGGCAATGGTAGGATTGTTGGTGAAGTTAACTGCCAGTCCTGTAATACCGGCCGTGTTGGCTAATGTTGATTGAGCATTTATGATATCAAAAGATATCGCACTTAATGCCGTATTAGTTGTAGCCGTATTAGTGGTATTAACATCAAGTCCTGTCCCGGTTGTCAAAGAGTTAGCTGTAATTGTATTGGCTGTCGTCGTTGTCCCAGTGTATGTCTGAGCAAATGTTCCAGTCCCAGAAGTCATGACCACATTGGCATTGGCTGCCATGGTTAAGGCTCCGGCCAGATTCAAGGCCCCGGTGGTTACGACGAAATCAGTCCCGGCATTACCAATATTTGTGATGATATTTGTATTAGCGTCCAATGTTCCACTTAATGTATGGGCTCCAACTGTATCTGCTGCACTATCAAAGGTTATTCCTCCATCGGCAGCAAGAGCCCCAGCAACAGTTAAACTTCCGGTGAATGAAGCTGTGGCCGAAATGGTTTGAGAATTGATGGTACTGGAAGTAGCAATTGTTGTGATTCCAGAGAGAGCACCTAGTGTTGTGATGTTGAGTCCAGAACCTGATGTCAAAGCAAAAGTAGTACCAGCAAGTGAAAGGGCTCCAGTCGCATTTCCAATAGTTGTCGCAAGTGTACCTGTGGAGTTGATAAGGGTGGTGCCGAGAATGGTGGTTGTGCCATTGATGGCATTGGTGCCAGTGGCATTACCAAATGTATTGATGGCTCCAGTGCCTGTCCCAAAAGTATTTGTCAGAGATGCTCCTGTTCCAAGAGTTGAAGCTCCTGATGAAGTTAGGGTAGTTGCAGAAATATTTGGAATTGTGATTGTGCCAGTCCCAAAAGTGACTGGGCGGTTGGTAACGGTGTTGATAGAAAGAGTGGTAGCTGTTGTTAGATCAATAACTGGACTTAAAGAAGAAATATTTGTTGAGACATTATTCAAAGTGACAATACCTGTGCCAGTTCCGAAAGTATTGGCTCCTGTGATAGTTGTGGCCCCGTTTAAAGAAACTGCGCCTGTACCAGTCGAGAATGTGTTAGCTCCAGTTTGAGAAAAAGAATTGTCTAAAGTTGTGACTCCATGAAGAGTTATCGTATCCGTGCCAGCATCACCGAGTGTAGTGTTTCCTTCGACATTGAGTGTACCGATAGTAGTAGAACCTGCAGTAGTAGAACCTGTTAAGATTAAAT
>JBBABB010000004.1:0-49748 GCA_041657885.1 Minisyncoccota bacterium | reverse complement strand
AAAGGCAAGGTGTTAAAAACGAAACGTTAAATCGTAGAAAGAAAGTAAATAGTAGAAGATTTTCAGGAGTCGGAAATGCAACTTAGTTTTAACCCCTTAAAACTATCACTTGCGCTGAAGACGTACAAGTCTTCCATAAAAATCCTCCTTAAGAAGTGAAGGAGGCAGCCAAGATAATAGTATCTCAACTGCCTCCTTTATGGTTAGAAGCGGCTACTTTGATGTGAAGTGTCTTGGAAGGATGGAAAAAGGCTAATTCCCTTTCACTCCTCCTTGTTTGACCCACTCAATTTCGTCATCAGCCCGAACGACGGTTTGCATATCGCTTACCTCATTAGAATTCAGCAATACTCTCATATCATCCGAGATATTGAGCGCTTGGCGTAACCCATTCCTAGCATCGGAGATTGCTCTCCCGTCGAATGTGGTAACGTCCGTTTCGTTACACCCGCAAATAAACTTTGCCATCTGTTATCACCCCCTTTCAAATTAGGCGTTAGAGTTTTAATAAGATGTGATGATGGACAGGATTACCTTTGTCGGGGTAGCGCCTTATTCCGTTCAATGTCAAAATAAACCTCAGCGTATCTCAATGGCTTCTCTGCAACGATGGTGTAAAAAGCATTCAGCATTAAACAGGCAGCGGTTAAATTGGTGAAAATGATTTGCTCTGAGCCGGATAGTCGCGCCAGTTCCTCGCAGGAAAGTTCAGCAGGATTCTTATCCCTTGGCTGGGCAATTTCCGGATGAAATCTTTCTATGGGCGGATTTCTACTTCGGCCGTTTTTCTTAATGTAAACTTGGATATTGCCGTCACTGATTTCATTCCCGCCAGAAATAAGAACAACGTCCTGCAAACGCTGGCATCGTTCAGACACAATCTTTCTTGTAGCATGATTATCCACAGCCAAGAAAACTACGCTCTTTTCACCAATAACCTCAACTACATTCTTCTCAGTCACAAACTCAGGAATTGGCACAATCGTAAGCGTATTAAATAACGACTTGAGATAGACTGCCTGCGCCTCTGCCTTGTTTTTGGTTTCTTCCAAAGCAGAGATATTCTGCCTGACAAAGTTTTCCCTACCGTATCTATCTCCATCCACCAAGATTACCTTCTTGCAATGCTGTGTAAAGTTAAGGTATCGACACAGCACCAATGCCAGGAACGAACCAATACCACCCAGCCCAATCACGACTATTTTTCCAATCATAGTTTAATCTCCTTTCTTTGATTGCCAAAAAGCCGTTGATTTACAACATCTTTCTCCTTGCTGTAATCAAAAAAATCACAAGGGCTTCCTGGTTCTTTAATATCCTCCTGAATGCAGACATCCTCATGAGAGCAACAAAAGCACTCATCATCCAATGGTACATTTCCCTTGTCATCTTCTGGCTTTTTGTCAGTTTCTGGCTTTCCCAATACATCTTCCTTCTCACCAAAAGGCTCTTGGAGTGGCTTTACCTTTTTGAGCCATTCCTGATTAACCATCCTAATAGGCTCATTAAGACCCTCAATAACGCTTTCAGGCTCTAATTCAGCCCTCTTTCCGTTAATTACCACGTAACAGGCTAATTCAGGCTTAACCTCGTCAAATTTGCTCACTATAAGGTGCAGTCCGTCAAAGTTTAGCTCGTCCTGATGGTCTGTTCCAGAAGCGAATAATCCAAAGCCCGGGTGAGAATGAACGCTACCCACAACTCTCCTGTTTGTTTCGTTCTTATACTGGACCCTGGCGCCAGCCACTTCTTGCTCTGGGGCATACACAGACCAGTTATCCTGCTCATAACACAGTAACACCATTGCTTCTGACTTGTGTTTCTGATACACTGCGTGGAAAAAGGCCAATACTTCCTTGATTAGCTCGTAGGGTATCTTTTTGGCCTTTAACGCAAACGTTTCTTCCTGCTCAGCCAGCGGAAGCGTGTCAATCTTGACACAAGCATCAAACAATTCATTTCTCTTAAGGATGTAAAACCCTTCCTTAGCCACAATATAGGCATATGGCTCATTTTCCGGGATTGGCTGGCCGACAAAGTACATCTTTATCATTTTTCACCTCCTCTAATGATTTTACGAGTTCTGCCAAATTGCCAGATTCTTCAATAGCCTCAGGCGTAATACACGTCTTTTTTTGCCGCAACACCCTGACTGCCTGCGTCAAAATCAGGTCTTCTAATTTTCCACTGAAATCCTCAATCTCCTCATCAGAACGTTCAATGAAATCCTTCAAGACATCTTTAACAGAGTGGACACTATTGGCAATAGCAACCTTTCGTATGATTTGTTTAAATATTTTCATTCGCTACTCCTTTTCCAGAACGTTGTCAAGACACCGGCTAAGGCTCTGGTAGGGAAACCATTCCACAGAGCAAACATTTTCTAAGTTGAGCCGTTGCCAGGTGTCAAAACAATGCTCTTCCTGGTTTTGTTTAAGCAGGGCTATCTGTTTTGGTATCTTTTCCCTGAAAAACTGGTTTAAATCAGTGTTAAAGGTTGAGGCGAAAAAGTAACCAATCAGGCTATTAATCTTTTCCGGCGCCTCAGCCGTTACGCTATACCTGAAATCGCCCAGACAGACAGCTGAATCCGGGCTGTGAAGATTCGGGATTGGCGGGGTGAACAGTTTATCTTCGCTACTGTTTAATCTCTGGTTTCTAAAATAAAAGAAACATTTTTCAAATGCATAGTTTTCAAAGAGTATCAGGAAGTAATGGTAAGGGAAAGCCAACGTATACTCTTTGGAATGCGCTCCATTGTGGGCATAAAGCACCTTTACCATTGCAGGTTCTTGTTCTATCAGATATGCCTTTTTGTAATCCTTTGAGGCGTAGAAAATCACGCCTTTTGGCAGGATTGGTGTTCTTAAGCCGCTTGACTGAATCAAGGCATTCTTAAAGTCAGTTAATTTTACCCGCCTGACTGTAGAAACTTCCTTTAATTCAACAATACCTTCACTGATCTCAATTATTTCCATAAACAACTCCTTTCTAAAAATAGGGAAGGGGCACCTCGCTCGTCCGCGACCGTAAAGCCGCGAGCGAAGCCGAGTAACAGGTATCAAACGAGGCGAGCGGGCGGCTCGGAGGTGCGGTAAGCTAATTGTGTAATATATTGATATTCGGGACTGACGAAGCATCAGTCCGGCTTATTCCTTGAAACAAATGGTCAGGCCACGAGATGCTATTACTCTCGTCGTTATCGTGTTATCATCAGAAGAGATTATATCCTTTCGGAAATAATGGATTCTGAAAGGCGACAGACCTATAACCCTCGTTTCGTTTCTACAAAGCATTAACCCTCGGCCCAATTTTCATCGAGATGATGGTATGGACTTAGCAAATGGAACAAACCTAAAACCAAGGTGCCCTTCCCATGATTATTTAGCAGACTTTAACCAGATTGTTTTGTAAGGCTAATAGGTTCTTTATCTCATTCACGTCCTGAACAAATCTTTTCCCCACATCAGGATTTATGCTTTTGATAAACGATGCCTTGCCTTGCAATTTTGCCATATTAAAGGCGGTGTTTTCCCCTTTGATTAGTTTTGCCTTGATATTATGCAACTCTGCCCTGAAATTCCTTCTCTCTTTACGAAGAATATTTGGCGTTTTATTCACCACCACGCCAGTTACAACTTGTCTATTACCATTTCTCATCACAAGAGTCTTTGTCTTGTTAATCTTAAAGCCGGTCTCACACACGAATTTTTCAGCAATAGGCAAAATCATATTCAGTTTGACATCGCGAGACGAAAAAATCATATCGTCCGCGTATCTTGTGTAAGCGGTATTCCTCATGGAATCTGTCCATTTCTTAGCCAGTCCTGCCAATCTGTAGTCCAGCTTCTTTAAGCACAGATTACTAAGTAGCGGGCTAGTTGGGGCGCCCTGAGGTAAGTAACCGTCCAGAGTGCAAATCTCGGCAATCCTTTGAGCGTCCTGTGCACTTATTCCCTCATTCTTCAGGGCATTAAGTACATGGTCATTGGTTATTGAACCAAAGAAATCCTTGATATCTACTCTGATTACAACCCTCTTATTCGTATGAACCTGCGCATTAGTTGAGATGCTTCTATTTTTTATAAACGCGTGAGCGTATTTTGAAGGACCGATTCGCCTTGCCATTAACCATCTTAAGACAGACCTTTGTAATGCCTTTAACTTTGGTCTGGGTTCGGCTATCTCCCTAAATTCACCATTACCCTTGGGAATCTTGCGAATAATGTAACTTCGCTTATCCATAAATCACCCCCTTTTTTCTCTGTTTTATTGGTTAGTTCATCTTTTAATAATCCTCAGGCTTCATGTAAGTAAATCCTTCTCCATTCCAGATAACCCAAATCTTGTCTTTCGAAATGGCTCTAAGTTTCATATATGGTGTATCCTCCGAATCTGGTTGCCTGAGTAATTCCAATCCACGATTAACTAAATCCTTACGTTTCTGCTCATCTTCATAACCTTCCTTGAAAAGATTCGCAGTAATCACAACAGACTGATTTCCGATAAAACCTACCGGAACTAAAATCCCATCCTCGATCGCTTGTTTCCTAGTGTAGGTGTATATGACTTCCGGCTCATCTTTATTATTCGTGTTCATATTTCGCTCCTTTCTTAGCTTATTTCTCAATTATAGAAGTAAAAAGTTCTGACTATATAAACTGGTAGATCCAATGGAATAACCCTAAAAAGGAAGAGATACCTTCCTGCTGTAGGGTGTTATGAGCAACATCTTAGGCGATAACCTTTAATGTTTTATTTGCTCGATTGTTGTTAGTGCTTGCGCACTTTTAAGTGATGGCATTAGAATGGGTTGTGGGTTTATATATTTTATTGTGATACAAAATATATATTATGGCTTGAACTTAGGAAATGATTGGACACTGACAGGGAATATTTTGGTGTCAGTATTGGCTTTTCAGGACAGTGGAAAAACATAAGAATACCTGAACTTCGCATATCTTAATTCCTTCTATTAAGAGAGGCCAGTGCCGGTCAAGAAACCGCTGTGGAAAAAAGGGGGAAAGCATGCTTGAGGTTGGTGTTTAAAGGTGGTGTCTAATATGGTACCTTAGGAACCACCCCTATTTGCTCTAACCCCTAATCCTGCATATAATTGTATAGTTTAGGGTTCCCCTAATCGCTTCGCTCGGCTTCGCCTCGCTCCGCCCCCCCCCCCTGTTTAGCGTAAAGTTTATAAAGTAGTATATTCTTATAGTTTGTCTTATGCGTAAATCAAACCACTGGGATGAGGATATTTTAAGTCAATCGGCATTTGAGATAGAGATTAGCCCTTATTTACTGCGTCTTTTTACTGATTACGAAACCCATCTGCTTCGCAAGAAGTTAAGAGGCGAGGTTCTTACTAAATCAGAGCAGGTTAAGTATAGTGCGAGGATAAAGAAAAAAATATTGGCTATTATGAAGCTACAGAGTTTAGGACGACTTTTGGAAGAATAAAAAATTTATTTGGTATCATCAAAACTATCTTTTCTAACCCTTATTTCTTAAAACCGAAACATTTATATAGTTCATACCCTTTAGACAGATAAGATGAGAGGGAAAACAAAGATGAAAAAACAAGAATGCCCGAATTGTCAAGGCGAAAACGCCAAAACTGGATATGTTGAAGATTGGGATGGTATCTGTCCTGACTGCGGACGGAAGATAAAGAACCGAATGCTTGGGAAGGAAAACTCAAATGAATAATAATCATAACGATAAGTGCCTGAATAGTTGTAAGAAAGCAAGGTTTTTCGAGGTGTTAAGATGGACATAAACGCCCTGCGAGTGTTCAACTCACTCTACGATTTGGGAACAACCGAGAACGAGTTCAAAGAGGTTGAAAACGAACAAGAACACACAGAAAGGACAGGGCTTTCTATCAATCTAGTTAAAAAGGGCAAGATTATAGGAGTAAGCCACGACGAGAAACATCAGGTTGTAATCAAAGAAATAAAAGGCAGTATTAAACCCGCCCCGAATAGCCGAGTTCTCTTTAAAACCCTGATAACTTTTGTGGAACTCCCAAAGGAAGTGTATGTCCTGCATCAGATAGCACAATACAGGGCTTTGGATACCGACATAAAGTATGTTGCAAATAATTTAGAGGAACTCAAAGACAGGATTTGCGACAGGTTTATTGATGAGTATCCCAAAGAATTAGGCGGTGTCTATGATGAGGTGTATGGTGATTTTGACGAAAGAGAAAAAAACAAGATATTAAAGGGAAAGGTTGCAGAAGAACAACTAAAGGCACTTTTTTGGTTGTTTGACGAGGACTATCATACATTCGAGCCGACAGAAGCGAGGGAAAACATAGCGAAAATCGTCAAGGTATTCTCCCGCAACAACAGAAGATTAGCCATAATCCAAACTAACGCAAATTGGGAGAAGCAAAGAGGCGGATTTTTCAAGGCAAGACGGACAGAACAAATAAAGAGAACGACATTCAAAATAATAACATTCACGCCACGAGATAGGCAATACAATTATGTCTGCCCAAATAGGGAAATTTATGTCAGAGAGCGTTACAGCGAAAATTCCGACATTTGGCTTGATGACGATTTAAACGGAAAAATAACCGCCACAGAATTGGGAGTGCTATCGAAACGATTAAAAGAAGGATTTGTGTTTCTAACTGCTGACGAGTATAACAACCAGAAATCAGGGATAAGAATTGAATTGATGAGTGCCAAGCGAGAGGAACAAGAGCAACAGGCGAGGCATACTTTGGTTAAGTCCATTCAAAAGCAGTTTGGTAAGGGAAAAGTAACAAGGCAGGGCATAACCTTCACCAAGAACAGCGTAAGTTACGAAAGAATTATTTTAAAGGGCAGAATGATAGGCGAGTATCTTTGCCAACAGAGTATAATCTTACAAGAACGTCCTGACTTCAATAAAATCTTTGAGGGGTATGTTGATTATTTTTTAAATTATGAAATCAGCCAAGACATCTATGGAAACTCCTTGATTAAAGGGTGTCGGTTTAAGGGTAAAGAGATAATAGAGATAGGAAAGATAAAAGTAATTATCGAGGAAAGAAAAAATATCCTGTTTATCAATAACCACAGGATACGCAAAGAGGACATAGGAACGACGACAAAAAGAGCAATCAATTACAATAGCCAAGAGCAATACAACGAGTTTGTTTCTGATACGAGCAAAGTAAATCTTGCTTTCCAAAAAATTCTGACGCAAGGCGGAGTTAGTTTTAAGTTAAAGATAGACAAGACAGATGATAATTGCCTGATGACGGAAAAAGACGAAACAAATATGCTTTTGTCAATCCCGATAGTGAGAAAAGATACCAAGAACTACGCCCAGATTGACGGACAGGAATACAGAATTAGGGACACAACCGCCCTGCTCGATTTAGGAAAAGATATTGAAAGACACCGACTACAAGGTGGTTATTTGCAAAGGACAATCAAACTGCTGTATCGGGCGATTGAGGGAATAACTCACAAGGAAATAGGCGACTTAATCAGAAATGGTAAGACAGAACACGAAAAAATGATGACGAGAATTAAACAAGAACAGGAAGCCAAACTGAAACGAAGCGAGGAATTTCTTGCTCACGCCGTAAAACTCACTCACGCAACGAGGGTTAAGAATGGTTATTTTGTGAAAGGATTAAACTGCATTACCTATTATGTCGGTGATGATTTGGGAGTATGGACAACCAAAGAGGGAAAGCAGGAAAAATATCTCTGCATAATTGACATAGATAGCGAGAGAGAAGACGAAGCAGGAAAAAATGATTGTATCGCCAAAAGGTTGTTGGCGTTGTCAAAAGACAGAGTGGTGGCAAAAGAAATTTATGAACAAGGCGACAGAATGGATAGCTGGTGGAACGAAATCCAAGAACCTTGTAGGGTGGTAGCATAGATGAAAATCTTACAGATAGGTTGCGGTGGAATTGGAAGTTATCTTATTTCCGAGATAACGGAGTGCTTTGAGCAAGAGCAGATAAACGCTTTCACAGACATATCCATAGCCGATAGCGATATGATTGAAATGGAACAATTAAGGTATCAGAACTTCAAGTCAAACGAAATCGGAATGAATAAAGCAAAGGCATTAGGTAAAAGATTTGATGTCAAGGCAATAATAAAAAGAGTTGATAAAGAAAACCAAATTAAAGGTTATGACATCATTATCCTATGTGTTGATAACGAAAAAACAAGGGAGATGGTAATAAGATACTGCCATAAAAATGGCAAAGAGTTTCTTGATTTGAGGGCAACAGGCAGAAGAATATTTGCTATGCCCAAAACAACCCTTGAGGGCAACTTAAAGTTCGTAGATAGCAGGGACTGGAAAGAATATAGTTGCCAAGACGAAATGGATTTAGAAAAAGGACTAATCCAGAAAGGTAACAAGATAGTGGCGTTGATAGGCGTTCAAATGCTACTTAATTTATTGAGAGGACACGATAATAGAACAATAAACGAGGTAATCTAAAATGAGAACAATAAAAATGCTTGTGGAAAGCCCGAATGGACACGACACGATAGAAGTGCCTGAAAACGAAGTCCAAGAGGAAGTGGAAAAGCAACTAAAAGACGATAAATGGGTTACGATAGAAAATGAGCAAGGCACAGAACTCCTGACAGAAAAGGACATTCCCGCTACCAAGACAATAAATGAAACAGGAGTGGAGAAGTCCGACGAGGAAAAGTGGGCGGAGAAGTTTGAAGATGTCAAAAGCGTAACAGCAACGAACAAGGTGAAGGGTGGATAAAATGAAACTTACCGAACTGATAAAGGAACTGCACGATAAGAAAACAGGAGTTTTTGTTAATGGTATCGGCTTGGGGAAGATTTCCGAGATAGAAAACGATTTCATCAGTTTTGAAGTCGTCAGAAAAGAGGAAAACAAGAAGGGAACAACGCTGAAAAAAGAACTAACGCACATTCCTATTGACAAGATAGAAACCATCTCGGAAGGGGAAAAGGAACTACCAAAGAGCAACGAAGACGCAAAGATAGAGGACGCACTCGGGGGGATATAAATGCTAACCAAAGACGAGGAACAACAACTAACCAAACTTGTTATCAAGGCAAAAGAAAAATGCAAAAACGAGTATGGCGTAGAAATCAAAAAACCAATTCAGATAGATACAAGCAAATCGTTTGAGCAAAATAAAGTGTTAATCGTTCAGGCAATCAAAGATGAAAAAGATTTGCAGTTAAAAGACAAGCCAAAGACGACACCTTCGGCAATTTCGGAACGCAAGAAGCAATCGGCGTTGGAACAGGCAAAAAAGAACGAGGAGTTACAGCGTATGAAGGCAGAGGAACAAAAACTTGTTGCCGAATGGAAAGCCACGCCACCCCAAGATGTCCAAATACCTGAATTTGAAACCGCCAAGCATTTAATCCTTGCTACTGCGAAAGGGGACGGCAACGCTACTCTCATTACAGGCGAGGGCGGAATAGGTAAGACATTCTTGGCTATCAACACCATCAAGGCGGTTACGAAGGATTTTGAGTTCTTCAACGGATACACTACGCCTCTTTCCTTCTATAAATTCCTCTACGGACACAGGGAAAAACTAATTCTTCTTGATGATGTGGAAGGGATATTTAATGACGAGAAAGGAATGGCTTTGTTGAAAGGGGCTTTATGGGACGCTGATGGAAAGAGAATAATCAACTATGCCTCAACCAGCGACAAGGCAGAAGGATTACCGAGTATGTTTGAGTTTAAAGGCAAATTAATAATGCTCTGCAACAAAGTCCCCAGAGAAAACGATATTAGTGTAAGTGCTATGATAAGCAGGACTATCAGTTACGAACTTTCATTTAGCCATTTGCAGAAAAAGAGGATAATGTATGAAATCCTTGATAAAAAACAGGGGCTTACAGATGAACAGAAAAGATTGGCGAAGCAAGTGATAGACAAACACACGAACCTAATCACCAAACACTTTAATTTCCGAACCCTTGAAAGATTGCTCGTGTTTATCCGCTACAACCCTACCCTTGCCGAACAATTATTCACTTCAACCATCAAGCAGGACGAGGACGAAACGATAGTATGGGAACTGATGAACTCGCAGAAAGGGATTAGCGAACAAATTGCTGTTTTTCACCAACTGACAGGAAAGTGTCGCAGGACATTCTACAACATAAAGAGAGGATTGCAGAAGCAAATGGAAGCAGACAGGAAAAGTGCAAAAGTGCAACCAAAGGGAGATGTTGCACCTGCACAAAATGAGGGTGGGCAGTAACCCCAACCCAAAGAACACCAAATTATTCTGAAAGCCAATTAAAAGTTAAATCCGCCCTAATGCGAAGCGAATATTTCTGATTACTGCCAGATGAGTTTCAATAACGCTTTCGTAATTAGCCGCCAACTCCAGAGCCGTCCGTGATTTGACGCCATCAGGCAGGTTTCTTGAGAACCGAGCCAGATACTGCTCCATAAGTGCTACCCTGTCGTCAAATGACAGGAAATTGCAGTAATAACGGAGTTGGGCTTCGATATAAAACCGCTCATCTTCCTTCTTGAATGCTTCAGCAAGCAGATTGAGAATAGTAATAATTCCGCCTCTTAACCCCGTCACGGCTATTTGATATGCCCCTTGAACTCCTCCCAAACTCTGAAAGGCAGAATCTAATATCCTCATCCCTTCGCTGTTAGCAGCATACAAAGGTATGTCCCCCATCCCTGTCGACCTTCTATGGTAAATCACATAGTCCTCAACCAAACGCATAAATACGGGATATGAAGAAACGGTCAAAGAGGATACTTTATACCGTTCCCTTGCCAGGTCGTGTCTTTGCGTAACATTTTCCGTAATGGTCTGTTCGTCCAAAGCCACTAAAAGACCCTGTAAATCAGCCATATCAATCTCCTTTCTTATACTTCGTCGTATTTTATTCCATTCATCTTTATCTTATGAATAGATGACTTTCTTAATTTAAGTTTTTCAGCAGGCACATAATAGAGTTTCCGGGAACGCTCGCGGATGGCTTTCTCAATTTGCGGATCCGGTGACGGCGGAGGGTATATGGTGCGGAAACTAAAGGCACGATTCTCAAAAAGTACGAAAGCTTCACCGACATCCTGTTGCAGGAAGGCGTCCGGCTCAATTGACTTGCCGAACTCATTATATACTGATTGGACATCCTGCCAGGCTATTCCAAAAGTAATCAGAGATCCCATATTGCTTAACGCAGCGGTTACGCCCGGGTGCATTTGGTCAAATTGCTGGAAACTGAGGGTAAGACGTATTTTAAACTTCCTTAATTCTCTAATGGAATCCTCAAGCGAGGCATTGGCATACCGCGCCATTTCGTCAATGTAAACATAAACCTCTCTGCGTTGATCGGGCGGTTGTGAGATTCTTGCCAGACCAAGATGGTATATCTGGCTCAAAAATATTGAGCCGAAAACATTTACGCAATCACCTCCGACAAGACCAGCCGGGGCGTAAATCAGGATGATGGAAGGTTTCCTGTTAAGATGTTCCTCGAGTTTAAATTTGCCTTTAACTTGGCTGAACATCCGGCCAAGCACCCGATGACCGAGCAAACGGTCCAGTTTGGCCATAACACGGTCAATTGAGTCCTTAGCCAGAGACGGGAACTCATCAATCCAGAATTTTTCAGTTTCTGTGCCCTGAAGATATTCAAGGGCTGTTTCACGCAACGCTTCTCCCTTAAGGGTTTTTGAAAGTAATGTCTTGCCGGATGCCAGAGTTAAGCCTGGAACAGATAAAACCGTCTGAATATCGAAGCGTAGCACCCGCTCTATGGAAGAACCCCAGCTCTTGGGGTCAAAGAGCCGCTTGATGCTCAGTAGCATTTCATCGGTCAGGGCGTCAAAACGGTTTCGCGGATTTTCATTAACCGGATTATAGCTGAAAATATGAGTTTCATCTGTCAGGTCAATCAGCACCGTATCATTAATTCTGGACTTAGGAATTCGGGGAAGCAGGTCATTAGTTAAGTCGCCGTGCGGTTCAATGACTATTACAGTGTGGCCTGCCGCAATGTCCGAGAGAATCATACTCATTAGGAGATGGGATTTCCCTTTTCCGGTTTTTCCGAAAATAACCACGGGTAACTCTCTAACCCTTGCTGGCAAGATTAACGACTTATCAATGCTATTAATTCCGATCACAACCCCTGATTCTTTCGAATGCTGAACCGGGAGACTCCCACGATAGATTTCGCAGTGAAACAAAGGTGATTTTAAGGTCTCCGGGTCGGGAAAGTGAGAAAAGCCGGATAGTTCTTTTGAACAGACTATCATACCGGCCCGATAACACAATGACTTGATAAGCATCTCTTTTACGAGTTCCGCGTTTTTAAGTACATTTAGAAAGGCTTGTTTTGACAGGCTGACCAGAGGATATCCCCCAGCCATAAAGGGCTGAAGCGCTATTCCGAGACTGTTAAGAGCCGATGATAGACGAGATCCGGTTTTTACTTCAACTCCTATTCTTATAATACAGGCAAACAGAGATTGGTCAGGATTGGTTTTAAGACTATCGTTATGAAAAGGTATTGTTTCTTTTTCAGGAATGCCCACCGTCCTTATCGCCTTTACCATAGTCCTGATGTGCTGAATATTGGCTTTCCAATCATTCCTAACGGGCTGGAAAATGACCTGATAAAATCCTTGTTCTCCTTTCTCAATCTGGGATAGAGCGGTATAGACAGGAATCAGAAGCGAACGGTCTTTAGATGAGAAAACAGTAAAGTCACTCCAATATGGGCTATTTGGGTAATATTCGCGGAAATCCCAGTGATGACCAGAAAACCACGGAACTTCGCCTTTGACGTTTGTTTTTATCTCCAATGGATTACCAGAGTGTCTTTGAAGCCATGCAGAAGGAAAATGTGATTTCAGGACCGTCGTAATAACTTCCGACAATTCTTTATCATAGGTAAGGGAATGTGTGATACACTGGGAATTTCCCTGGATGGTTAAGATAATGGGACTTTTTATTCCGGAGAGGCTCTTAATCACGCCTTCAAAACTTGACCAGTGGGGTTGCTGTTCCGGCTTGAACCATATTTGAACGGTCTCAGGCGAACAATTAACCACCGCAGGAACTATGGTATTAGGAGTCATCTTAATTGTTGGCTCTAAGAAATTCGGCTCGCGAAATGGAGAAAACGCCGGTTCTAACTCGACCGAATACGGGTAAATAGTTGAATCACGGCTCTTCACACTTTCTATCATGAGCGCATCTTCTGCGGTTAAGGAAATCCCTTTACTAATCATGTCCTGAATTTTCGGGTTTAAACGAGACATAATAATCACTCCTTTTTTTCATCTGTCTTAACAATAGCCCGATATTCTTCAGTTCCGGCCACCGTCCAGATAGGGGTCAGGATGGTTGAAGGATTAATCCTATCAAAAGTCGTTAACCAGAACATCGTTCCGAATTCTTTACATAATAATAACAGGTGTCTTAACCTGGTTTGTCCAGAGGTTACGATCAATGTGCGGAAGCCATTGAAAGAAAAATCAAATTCCTTAGAATAACGCTGAAATCTTCCCCTCGCATAACCCGTATAAGCCAAAAGTTTGTTTTTGAGAGAGATTACGGACTCAGTGCCATTGTCTATCTCAAGAAAAAACAGCGCCTTCCGACCTGATGCGGGGTTTTTTATGGCAAAGACGGCGTCCGGAATAAAACTAACTTCCCGGTAAGGAGAAACCGGTAAGGCCACACGATCGCTGATATATTTTTCATTGGCTTTAAGAATCTTATGGCGGCCTCTTCCGTATTCCGGGATACACTCGAAGGAATATTTCTGTCCTAACCCGCAGATTAATGCAATGATAAAATCATTGATTTTGAAAAGGTGTCCAATTTTTACCGGATTACTGGGCGGGCGCATGATTAGTGGTTGTTCCTGAGGCAGCTGTAATAATGCCCTGATTTCTAGAGCCCGTTTCGGGTTGGGGTAATAGACTCTTTCTAGCCTACCGGTCTGTCCTATTATTGGTGGAGAAGAAAACCATTTCAAATACCCCTGTCTAACCTTATTTCTCATCCAGCGCTGGCAGGTCTTGATATTTTCAAAACCAAGTTCCTTAATTTGGGACGTAGTTAAAAACTTGTATTCAGCAAGGACACGCATGATTTTTACAAGACGTTCAGAAGCTTGCACATTCATAAGTATTTCTCCTCTTTTCCCGTCGAGTTATCTTGAGGAAGAATGCCCAAATATCTAAGGTCATCTAAATAATTTCCAGAACGTCCTGTCTCTAATATAACCGGCCCTTGAAACCCGGTTTGTTCAATGACTTTCAGCAACCGCTGATACGGGATGGAAGCAGCACCCAGTGTGGCATGAGAATCGCTGTATCCGTCGTTATCTGAAAGATGGATCATGCTGACAAGCCCGTCTTGCTGAAGAAGTTTCATGCATTGATTGACAAGCCAGTCATTGAAGAAATCTGTTCTATTTTCAGAACCATCCGTGAGAAAAGCGTAAAAAAGATTAAGGTGCGCAGGATCTAATGTGGCTTTTAAATGGGTTCGTGCCGATTCTTTAGCTTCTTCCCTGGAATACCCTTCCTTCCTCAGGGAATATGCCATCTTTTCCCTGGATAAAGAAACCAGTTCGATAACTTCATCGGCCAGCGAGGCATAGCGGGGAGGAAACATATTCTCAATTGATATGACCAGCGGCCGTCGGCATCCTTTTGAACAATCCAGGGCATATTTGCCGAGTTTGGCAAAAGAATCACTGGCACGGTCCAGGGCCAGGTCAGATACTGTTCTTGCATTCTTTAGAGCTTCTAAAATGTCGTTAATCTGTCTCCGTTCCGTGTTTGATGCTTCAATGGATTCCGCCATCTCGCGCTGGGTGTTCATTATTTCAACTCGCAGGATGTTCTGAACCGTGTCGAGCTGGCCGGGCACAGGAATATTCAAGGAGTTAAGGCGATCAGCGACCAGTCTTTCCTCCCGCCAGCGGTCGGACGGTGGCAGGTTTTTTGAGATTTTGTCAGCATATGTATCTGTCTCACGAAGTCTTTCCAACCGTTCAGCCCCTAATTTGCTAAGACGCTCGCGTTCCCTGATGCGAAGATAACCAAGGCTCATCCGGGCTAATTGTTGTTGCCGAAATAGCTCAAAGGCGATTTTATCTGCTTTTTTTCTACCGCCCTGACCGGCAATTTGTTGGCGGTATTCGGAAAAAATTACTCTCTGGACCTGAGGAATTCCCGAGGAGTCCGTGGCCTGTACTGGAATTCGTTCTCCTGTAATTTCACTAATCAGGGGATCTCCATCAGGGGTGTTAATCCATAACAAGTTGCCTTGTTCATCTATGGCCTGAATAGGTATTTCAACAGTCTCAGTTTCCCCGATTACTCCGATCGGACGCCCGGTTCTTTGGTCTATGAAATAATGAGACGTTTCAGCTGGCTCAGAACCTGATAGTTGGAACATCCCGTCTGCCATGTCAAAGAGCGGGCGGTTATATAAATCCCCATGAACTGTAATAGGTCCACCGATGCGTAATCTTGAAGCAAGACTAATTATCTGGAATGCTCTTCTTAAATCCTCGTCTCGTCGAACTTCAGAGAAAGAGCCTTGTCCCAGCCCGGTGAGATTGACGATAGTAACAGGGAAATGGAATGAAATAAAAACATTAGTCAGGCGGCTGAGCTCAAATAACGCCTGCATATCTCCCGTGTTTACCGTTTCAGGATTGGAAAGTAAGACCTCGAGATACTTGAATCCCGAACTAATTGCCCTGCTGACACTCTGAACTATTTCAGAACGGCCATCTATTCTAACCGTAATCCCAATTTTAAGCTTAGTCATACTGCACTCCTTAAAATAATGATTAAGTGTCTTCGGAATTTAACCAACCTTTTTCCTTGGCCCACTGAATATATTCTTGAACAGATTCAGATGTAACGGATGGTTTTATTATTTGAATTACATTTCTAACAGATTGCGTAGTGATTAAAGTGGTTTTCCCTTGTTTTACCGCCCCTTGGAAATGTCCCTGTGCCGCTGCGTCACAAATATTCTTAATATCAGCACCGCTATACCCATTGAGTATGGAGACAAGTGATGAAAAATCAAAATCATCTGCCACAGGCCGGTTTTTAAGGTGAATTTTCAATACGGCTTCGCGCGCCGCCAGATTAGGAAGAGAAACCAATATTTTAGTGCCCAGCCTGCCTGGACGGGTAAATGCCTCATCAATCAACCACGGCTTGTTAGTCATTCCGATAAAGAGTGTGATATTATCGCGAGCTGTGTCAATGCCGTCAAACTGACTCAAAAGTTCGGAAACCATGCTGAGTCTAAAACTTGAGTCTGAAGTATCTCGTTTGGGAGTCAGCGATTCAATCTCATCAAAAAAAACCACAGACGTTTTGCAAGAGCGAACATCTGAAAATAACTTTTTGATCTTTTTTTCGGTCTCTCCCACCCATTTGTCAAGTAGCTCACTCGGCTTTACATCGAAAAGAACAGCGTCCAATTCTGTTGCAATCGCCTTGGCAATTAGTGTCTTTCCGGTGCCGGGCGGGCCATAAAGAAGTAATCCAGTTGAACCTTTAATTCCATATAATTTGGCTAAATCTGGGTTTTTTAAAGGGAGAATTACACGTTCCATGATCAATTTTTTAACATTCTCAAGACCGGCCACCTCATCAAACTTTACGTTAGGTTTTTTTCTCATAACCATTCCTCCTCCCTTAGCTTTTGACTTCTCAATCTCACTTTTTTCTTTTATCATCTTTTCCATACTCAAGATTTCAGTCCCATCTATGTACTTGGCTAAAATACCCCTAATCTCGGGATATAATAAGCCCTGGGTCGCGTCGGCTAAATCATCGGGTGAAATCCCTTCAAAAACCTTTGGATAAATAATACTAAGACAAAGATAAACTGTGGTTAGTTCCTCTTTGGAAGGATAACCCCAGTCAATTACCTTGATCTGGCGACCTAAAGAGGATTGAAGAGAGGGATGTAATTCCCCCGGATTATCCGTCAGGAAAAGAACAAAATGAGGGCTATCAGGGGCATTATTAACCATGCCTTTAATCAGCCCAATTAATGTAGGGTCACCCGCTGATTTCGACAGATGTATGTCTATCTGGGAAAAAATAATGGCAACTCTGACTTTTTGTTGTGCAAAAATCTGATTTATTGCCGCTACGGATTGGGTCGGATTATTCGGGATTTGGAAAATCTTATTGTCTTGGGCTTCCACTCCTAAAACGCTGTATTCGTCCTGAGGGTCAATTGGAGGAGTTTTGGCGTTGAAAAAACTTTTAAATTTTCGCTCATCCTCTAATGAAAGAAAACTAATTCTGCCTGAGAAAATAATGACCAAATCGTAATAAATTTTAAGCCATGTGCCAAAAGCGTCCTCCGCAGAGAGCCACTTGAACTCAAAAATACCTTCTTCCAAATGAGGAATAGAAGCATAGCAAGGCAGCTTTATCATAAAGCAATTGGCATTTTGTTGGCCTCTTAAAGTTTTGACCTCACGCCAAGGTTTTAGCCCGAGAGAATCGGTTGCTTCCATCTTTATAAACCTCCTTAAGAATCGTACTGAAATCTTTTATTTTTATCATTCCCAATTACCGGTTTACTAGCCTCTGGTGGAACCGCCGACGGGCTTGTCTTCATAATTTTGATGCCGTATCCCTTTTGGATCGCCTCAACTAAGGCATCTTGTTCTGAATGAGCCTGGTCCTCGCTTGTGATACCGTTAAACTGAATCTTTAGACTACCATCAAGGGTATATTCCATCGTTACTGTAGCTCCGGATGAAATGTGCTTAGCCCGAATGATTACAGCACCCTTAGGGTCGGTTTTATCAACTGATTGCACGGATATATCAGTCCATCCTTTGATATAATCCAATGCCTTTACCAAAGCGGTAACCCCATATTTGCGGCCGTTATCCTTTTTGGTATATTCAAGCGCTGTCTGCTCAATCTCTTTTAACGCGTTACATGCCTGCCTTGATATTTCAACAGCTGTTTTGAAGTTTTCTTTTGATAATGCTTCTTGGGCCTGAATAATTTTTCCTTCAACCGCCTTTAGCTTTGCTTCTTGCCATTTCTTAACAATTGGTCCAGAGATGGTCTGATGCAATGCAACGACTTTGTCTATTTCTCTTTGAGTTTCGTCTTTCTTACGTTCCAGTGCTTCTTTAGAACGCTCAAGTTCATTTGATACCAACAATCGTTGCAATTCACTATTTCTTTCTTTAAATGATGCACTCTCTTGCGATATTTTCGTAACGGCTTGCGCTATCTTATCAATTGCTCTTTGAGTTGTTTCCTTTTGACGTTCCAGATCTTCCCTTAACCGATCGCGCTCATCGTCCGCCAGAGAACGCTGAAATCCACCAATCTTTAAATTGTTTTCTCGGGATGTTTTCGTGATGATTTCTTGCTGATTCGAAATAGATGATGCTTGCTTTTCCAGTGACGCAGAGAGTTTTTTCAGGGCAGACTCCTGTTGAGCCAACGCAAGCCTTCCCCTTTCCTCACGCTGTTTAACCCTTTCTGCTTCCTTATCATCAATATCTTTTTGAGCTGATTCTTCGCGTGCCTTTTTGTCTGGAAGTTCCTTCGATATAATATCCGCATAGTTTCTATTAATAACTGACCATGCGCTTGACCCAAACTCAATCTGGCGTAATCCCCGATACATTCCTCTCCCTATCAGTTCAAAACATGGTGCCATAAAACCTCCTTTCAAACATCTGAATCTTTAAGAAGCCGCTTTAATCAGTTGCAGCAGTTCCTGTGCGCGCCTCATAATTTCCTTGTTCTTATTGTCTTTCTCTTTAAGAGCTTCTAAACTCTGGCGAATAATTCCTAACTTTTTTTCGCTTACAGCTGTATTTTTGCTCGCTTGCTGAGATTTCTGTTCAAGATTCGTAATTTGTTGCTCAATATCCTGTTTTTTAGCTTTTTCCAGAGCTAATTCTTGCTGAAGTTTTGGTATTTTTTTCTCAAGTTGCTGTGCTTCTTTCCTAAGATTAACGTTTTCCTGTTGAATCTGGGACAAACTGGTCGACTTCTGTTGAAGTATTCTTTTAAATTCATTATTTTGGTCTTCAGCTTCTTTAACTTGGGTAGCAAGACCAGCTACAGATTCCCGGAGTCTTGAATGGTCAACCCTTAGCGGTTCAACCCGTGGTAAAAGCCGTGAATTTTCTTCTTTTAACTGCTTACATTTCTCCTGAAGTGAGATAAGTTCTTCCTGAAGCTCTGCGGGATTAGGTTCGGTATCAATAAAATCTCTACATTTGTTGATCTCAGCTTTTAATGGCTCATTTTTGGCTGTCAGTTCAGATTCTTCCTTTTTGAATTCGGCAAACTTTTTATTTGCTTCTTCGTATTCCTTCTGTAGTTGCTCATAATTTGATTTAACCAGAATAGATTGTGACCTCGTAGTAGTTAGTTCTAGTTGTAAAGATTCAATTGCATTTTGATTGTTTTTTATCTCTTTCTTGAGAATATTAAGTCTGGATAATTCATTCTCTGCGAGTTTTGTAAGATCTTCTGCATCTTTTTCTAATTCTGTTTTTTTTAATAGCTTATTGTCATAGTCCTTCTTTAATTGCTGGAGCTCTTGTGTAGCCTTCTCACATGTTTCGTTTACTGTGTTTACCGCGGACAGCAACTGGTCTCTTTGTGTAATGAGTAACTCCGTTTCGGCAACTTTGGCAGCAAGTCCCTCTTTTGTATCAGCAATATTACCTCGAAGTTTTTCATACAGCTCAAAAAGCTTCCACTTTAGGTACTCATAACTCTGTAATTTCCTTTCTCTAATCGCTTCATGTATAATCCGCCATAATCCGATTGTTCCACCGCATATCCAGCAGATCGATAGCAGAATCATGGCAATGAACATAACTAATTGTTGATAATTAAATAGTTTTAATCTTGCCATATCAAATGGCCTTGTCACAAAGAACGTAATAATAACTGCTCCACCAATTGCGATAAACATGATATTGCACACTACAAACCAAAGTTTTCGAAACATATCCTTTTCTCCTTTCTTCAGATTACCACTTCTCGTCAGAAGAAGGTAATTTGTCTTTCGAGACGCCTTTTGTATCTGCGTACACTTGAATAAGTAATAAACCGCAGAGAAGCAGGACCGCTAAGCGGAAGACCAGAAGAACTTCTCGGCAAAGACCTATATTTAATAACGAAACTTGCGATACGGTCATTGTAAATAGGAGCAGGTAGAGCCCAATGATGATAGGATTAAGAAACTTCCACGGCACAATGACCTTTTGCTTATTCCAAACAAGACTGGCTTGGTATATACCTATAACTACCAATATGAGGTAGGTTACAAGCATAAAGTTGTTTGGAATTCCTACAAAAGGAAGGTATTGAGATTGTGACTCAACCCAAATCCCAAAAAGAATTGCCCAACCGACTAAGCTGATTATCTGAACCGTTCTATCCATTTATTGCCTCCTTTCATTTTTCAAGTTACTTGGAAAGAGCTTTCACAACCTTTTTCTCTGCAACTAAAATTGAGCGCACAAATGCTTGGAAGCTATCAATAGAACCAAAGGTTAATCCATTTTTCCCAGGTTTCATATTGCCATCCGGGTCTTTGAACCACTCCCTGAGATGGGCCAATTTTGTTCCGTTAAAATGACTGACCGTTATACGTATTTTGAAATTCCCCTTTGGTATTTCAGCAAGCACCAATTCTTTATCCTGTTTTTTATCCTTCATTTATTATCTCCTTTCATATTGTTCTCATTATTACTATTGGATCGTTTATTTGGGTAATTGCCCCCAACATCATTGTAAGGTTTCGTTTGTTCCTTTCGATTCAATACTTCGTTAAACAATTTAATAATCTGCGCAGTAGAGAATTCCTCTCTCCAGCGCTCAATGCGTTTGAACTCATACACTATTTTGTATTTACCGTTATTTATCATATAACTACTTAATCAGTCTTCGCATTATCCATAGTTTTAATTTACTTGAAAAAACCACTTTAATCATATACATCTAAGTAAGCCCCCGCGGGCATGACTGTACTAATAACATATACCGAGGTTCCCCAATAGACTCATTGGGAAAAGGGAAAATATTTATGTTGAGTGATATGAAATCACAAGGTTCTGATGAACCATTGTCTTTGCCAGACATTTTAAAACAAGGAGAAGCGTTTCGCGATGCTTATAGCCAAATTACTCGACGATGGGAAAGCGCAAAGTTTTTAAACGATGTATTCAATAAAGCTAAAATTACTATTTTTTTAAAAGCTGAAATCTTTAACGGGTTACAGAATGTCAACAAAATAGTATTTGGATGGGCTAATGAAGAAAAAACGATAAGTGTCCCGTCATCCGCTGTCCAATCAAATATTATATATCTTATTGTTTTAACCGCTCTTAAAGTTAAGTATGATCGCTTGCGGAATTGCTCTACTACAGGTCTTCTATGTAATAAGGATATCGAAGTGCTTGAAAAAGTCTTAATCAAAAAAACACACAGAATCAATCTATTAAAATACCCCTTAAAAAATATTTATACTCCCTGGAATGAGTTTGGAAAGAACCGAAAACTTACTCGGGCGCCCAGTCTTAGTAGTCTAAAGGAATCTTATTTTCGGCCAACGAAATGCCCAAAAGATGCGTTTTTATGTTATGTGAAAACTACTACGCCCAACCAAACTCTTTGCCTTTTTAATGTTCATCCCGAAAATATTAGCCTTTATAGCCCATACGGCGATACGCAGATGAATATACCAGCAATCCAATCTGCGATCAATCCGTTTTTTGATGAACTCTGTCTCAAAGTTTATGCAACATCAGATAAAAGTTCAATTAAAACGGCTCAATCTGCGGAAGAAGAATACAAAAAAGGTTTATTGAGAAAATATCGCACAGATATACCTACAACATCTCTTGAAAAACACAAAGAAGCATTTATACAGGTTGTTAAGAAAAGCATTGCCACAAGCCTGAAAACAGAAAGCATTAAAAAATCTTCTGAACTCGCTTCTTGGGAAATAACTAATGTATTAAAGAGAAGAGATAAGGGCAAGTTGGATTTGTTAAAACCAGGTGGTCCAAGTTTAGAGGATTTCATTGGCCCTAATGCTTATGTGTATGAACTGCCAGTAGTTGAAGGAATTATCAAGATTATGGACCAAGTCCATAGGATAATAATAGAAGGGATATCATCTTCAGGAAAAAGCACTATTCTGAAAAATATTGGAATAAAAGTTTGTAAGAAACGTAATGTGTATTACGTTAGTTTTAAAAATAGCCTATTTCCAGAAAATAAAATGCTTGAATCCTTATCAAACGACGATCTCTTGCTAATAGACGATGTCCATTTGAACAAGTTCGAAGTCGAGAAGATACTGCAAAATACAAATATCAAATGTGTGATCTTGTTGGCATCAAGGAATTTGCCCTCAACAATATTTTCTAACAAATATCCTCGTTTAGCAGAGTTGGCAAATAAAAAAATTGTGCTTAGACCAGTGCCCGAAACTATAGAGGGTATAATAAAAAAAATAAATCCTAACCTTGATATGTCCACTACGATAAATAAACTCTACGAGATGTGTGGTGACTTCTATGATTTCTTGCAGACAGACCTTTGGGTTTTAACTTTTGCGCTTGCTGCCAAGAAAAATACTGAAATTTCTTTTGAACACCTAACAAAGAAATATTTCTTTGAAAGGCTAACATCTGATTATAGAATCGACACGCCTGGGAGAATTCTTATACCATTAGCGGTTTTTAGCTATTATGAAATTTCAATAAGAAAGGAATTTCTAACGGATTTCCTGAAAATATCATCTCACGAGATTGATGTTCTTGCTAATGCGCATGAAATCATACTAGATAACGGAATGCTTAGTTTGCCGCATCGCGCAATAGCTCGAGCAATACTAGTCTCATTAAAATCCGATATTTTTAAGGATGCATTACGTGATTTGTTCCATTGTTGTGATAGTAAATATAATGATAATGTATTTTCGGTTATTTTTTCTGTATATCTGTCAGATTATCCTGATAATTTCTGGGATATTTTTTATAAAATCTGCGAACAAGATCATTCGATTCTGATTGACGAAACAAGGGTGAAAACATGTGATTATTTTTTGCGCTACAAAAAAAACGATATTTTAAGAAATCTGCATGCTACGACGTCGTTAGATCAAATAAAATCTGTTTTTAGTGTTTTAGATAGTGTAGTAAGTGGTGGTAATATGTATCATGCTTCAGCGAGAAAAAACGCTAAAAGTTTTCTTTGTCTTTTTGAAAGAATATTTTATTTAATAAAGCGCAATCGTCTTGATTCTACGGGGGCGAGTGTACTAAGCACTCTTCTTAGAATGACGAGGGGGACTAGAAAATATACAAAAATTGTAAGGCTATTTGTGACAAAAATAAATACGGGCAATGTCATCCCTAAGTCGTTTGCTATACAATTCGCAATATTTGGTGAGAACATTGGATCCAATAAGTCATCGATGTCCGTTAACAGGGAATTCTTAAAATTAAATAATAAATCTCTGGCGACAGCATTATCGAAAGATGATATAGTAGATCTGACTAGCACTCTCCCCATGGCATTGAACCAGCTTAGAAGACTCAATCCGAGAAAGGCCAAAAAAGTTTTGCGTGTAATACCAAGAGTAAGGCTTAAAGAAATAATAACTTATACGATAGAACCAGATGTCATGCAGTTTTTTGTTCTTTTTGACAGTATTTACGCAATAGATAAACAGCTACTATTAACTATGTTTAGCGAATTCAATCATAAATTGCGTAGAAAGGCTCTAGCTTTTTTCAATCACAGTATATCTTTCTATCGGCGCTACATACTTAAGTGCAAAAGACGCCCTTGTATCAAGTGTTCTGATGACTGCAAGAATACTCTAGCGCGATCAGAAACTATACGGGATATTATGACCATGCAAGGAACTCATGTAAAAAAACATCGCAAATAAAAACTGCATAGTTACGCTGCTCTTCTCGTTCCCCTCTAATCATGCAGATAATAATTCTAAAAAAGATAGGTATGTCATTGCTAAGCTATATCTTTATCGAGATATCAAATAGATCTCTTATCGGGGGAAAAAGCCTAAATAAACGTTCGACATAACTCTTTCTTGGTTTCTTGACTCTTCCTATCTCCCAATTTATAATAGTCATCTCGTCAACGCCGATTTGCGAAGCAAGTTGCTTGATTTGTAGCCCTGAGTCCATGCGGCATTTACGGATATGTTCGCCGATGGTTTGGGGATTTTCAGGGTAGCCTTTAGGTTTTCGTTTAGGTCTGGGGAGGATAAAACTGTATGTTAGACGCCTGTCCGGTTGGTGTGCAATTCTCAACGTATCCATGCCCGTGCGGATTTTTCGGCGATACCCGACGCGAATGCCACTGTTCGCCGCGGCAGGTGCAGCAATACCTGTCTCGGATATCTGGGCCTTTGCTGGACAGGATAGATATCCATATTGAAGTCCCGGCCATCGCTTACCGTAATCTGGCCGACAAAGTCGAGGGTACGTCATCAGCCGAGATGAAAGATTCAGTCGCCAAAGCGCGCTTGGCCCAGGCTAAAAGGTTTAAGGGCGACGGCATTGCCACTAACTCGCACATGTCAGCCAAGCACCTGAAGAAATACTGCCATCTGGATGATGAATCAGAGACTTTGATAAAACAGGCCATCGATGAATTGGGCCTTTCGGCACGGGCTTATTCACGGATAATAAAGGTGGCCCGGACGATATCCGATATGGATGGCGCTGAAATAATCCTGCCGCAGCATATATCTGAAGCCATTCAGTACCGCAGTTTAGACCGTTCCAGATTTGCCTGAGCTAAAGGTAATGCCGGTTCATTCCAGAATAAAGCAGACCAAGCCAAATAAAAAAGGGCCCCGATTCATATCGGAGCCCTTTTTGGGGTAGCGTTTAGATTAGAACTTTATCGAAGCTTGGAACGCGATTGAAGCGCGCTGCGGAATCGTATCCGGATTTGCGCCGGAGCCCACTGTTGACGTATCCGTAGCCAAAGAGCCGCCCAGATCTATTCTGATAAGCTGGCCCAAGCCCAAGCCGATTCCGCCGGTCATGACCGGTCCGGAACCTGAAGAAGCCAGGTTTTTCATCATACCAGCCCTGACATTCAATACCCACAGGTCTATTTCCGCGCCCATACCGAAGAACTGTGATTCGTAGCCGTTCAAAACCATTGATTTATTCTTGGTGACGTCATAGTCCAACGCGACCTTGAGTCGGTTAATCAGGTTAACGCCGACGCCCAGCCTGATTTGCGGGTCGAGTTTAAAATCTCCCGGTCCATCAAATTTGAAGGTAGGGCCGTTGAGATTACGGATTATCAAACCGGCCTGGACCATTTCTGTCAAGGACACCAGGGCGCTGACATCAAGCCCGAAAGTCGTAGTGGCCTTGATGTTTTCTCTTTTTACGATATCTTCCAGGGTATTGGTACCGCTCTGGAGCTGGTCGAACTTTATGAAATTATAATATGTTTCGCCTTCCATTACTTTGAAGTTGGCGCCGACGCTGAGCAGGTTATCAATAACCGGCCGTCCGTAGGAAACGCCCAGTTCTTTGAGGAAGATACCGCTCATGTAAAGACCGGATTGGTTATTACTGGCGGTAGCCGTAGTAGTTGTTGCTTTTGAGAGGGTGGCAACAGATTTATAAATACCGCCGGTTGTGGATGCAATCTGCAGGATCGCGCTGGCGATAGCCGGGTCTGACGTATCAATTCCGGCCAGTTCCGCCTGATAAACCAGTTCTTCGGCCTGGTTTTGGGTGAATATGCCGGTTGTCCCGGTAAAGATTGAGTCGGCCAATGTCTGGCTGCCGGTGTTGGTGAACGAACCGGTCCGGTCGTTACCGGCGCCGACTACGTTTGAAACCTGGGTGGCAATATCACTATCAGCACTTAGAGACAGACCGCCGATATCGAAGACCGGGTCAGCGCCGCCGTCCACAAAATAGTTCACAAAGAAACCCATATTACCGATGGTGATGGAAGCGCCGCTGGCCAGGTTGAAGAGTACGCCCTGGGCTGGCTTATTAAGCCCGGTCATATCGCTACCGAATAGTTTAAGGAGCTGTTGGATTTCGGTAGGGGTGAGCGATTGTCCGCCGTCAATCTTAGCTGAGAGGGTTGGCCAGTCAATACCTTCCATGGTTTTGGCAATCGCGTCAACCGCGCCGAGAACGTCGCCTTCGGCTGCGGTTCCTGTCGCCACCGAAATAGCCGGTCCGATTTTCTTATTCTTGGCCAGTGCGGCCGGGTTATAGTAATGCGCGTTGGTCGCATCGGGCAGGGCCACGGAAGCGCCGCCCATAGCCTGGGCCTTGGGTCCGTAAGTCAGCCATTCCTCGCCGTAAGCATTGCCCATTGCCATTACGAAAACCACCGCTACAGTAAGTAATGCGGTTTTTGCCATTGCATTTCTCATAATAATTGCTCTCCTTTCACGAATTATTTAAATTATTTATCTAAACTTAACCATTAATCCATGTAATGTCAAGAATAATCTTGTTATTTTCTTGACAATTGCCGCTTTCTTGTAAAATTAAGTATCCTTTAATCCTTTAGCTTTGAAACCGAAGAAGTGATGTGATATGGAATATATACCAGTCAGCGCACCGCGCGGCAAACAGATATCCTGTAAGTCTTGGCAAACCGAGGCGCCGCTTCGGATGCTGATGAATAACCTTGACCCGGAGGTGGCCGAAGACCCCAAGAACCTGGTGGTTTACGGCGGTTCCGGCCGGGCCTGCCGTTCCTGGGACGCTTTCCATAAAATAGTCAATGCCCTTCGGGAGCTTGATGATGACCAAACCCTGCTTATTCAGTCAGGCAAACCTGTGGCCGTATTTAAAACACACGAGATGGCGCCCCGGGTGTTGCTGGCCAACAGCCTGCTGGTGCCGCATTGGGCCAACTGGGATTATTTCCGCAAACTGGAAGCCGAAGGCCTGATAATGTACGGGCAGATGACGGCCGGTTCCTGGATATATATCGGCACCCAGGGGATTCTTCAGGGCACTTACGAGACCTTTGCCGTGGCGGCCCAGAAACATTTCGGCAGCGACCTGTCCGGTAAATTGGTCGTTTCGGCCGGGCTGGGCGGTATGGGCGGCGCCCAGCCGTTATCCGTTACCATGAATAATGGTATTTTCCTGGGTATCGAGGTTAATCCGGAACGCATCGAACGCCGCATCAGAACCGGCTATTGCGACGTATTGTGCGAGGACCTTAATACGGCCATGGAAATAATTAACAGCGCCCGGGCTAAAAAGGAAGCGGTTTCTATCGGGCTGGTTGGTAACGCCGCCGAAATATTACCCGAAATGGCTCACCGCGATATCGTGCCGGACATGCTGACAGACCAGACCTCGGCTCACGACACCCTTAACGGCTATGTTCCCAGAGGCATATCATTGCCTGATGCCATTGCCTTGAGAAAATCCAATCCGGCGGAGTATATGGAACGGGCGTCTGAATCTATTGCCGCGCACGTCAGGGCTATGCTCAGTCTGCAGAAAAAAGGCTCGGTTGTGTTTGAGTACGGCAACAACATCCGCCAGCAGGCAAAACTGGCCGGAGTTGCCAACGCCTTTGATTTTCCCGGATTTGTGCCGGCATATATCAGGCCTTTGTTCTGCGAGGGCAAGGGCCCGTTCCGTTGGGCCGCGCTTTCCGGCGACCCGCAGGATATTTACGCCACCGACAAGGCGGTGCTGAAAGAGTTTAAGAATAACAAAGCGTTGGTCCGCTGGATAAAACTGGCACAGGAAAAGGTCCAATTCCAGGGATTGCCGGCCCGGATATGCTGGCTGGGTTACGGCGAACGCGCCAAGATGGGGCACATATTCAACCGGATGGTGGCCAAAGGCGAGGTTTCGGCTCCTATCGTAATCGGCCGGGATCATCTTGATTCCGGTTCGGTGGCATCGCCTTACCGTGAGACCGAAAGCATGAAGGACGGCTCGGACGCCATAGCCGACTGGCCGATACTTAACGCCCTGATTAATACGGCTTCGGGCGCTTCGTGGGTATCGGTGCATCACGGCGGCGGGGTGGGCATCGGATATTCCATACACGCCGGACTGGTGGCTCTGGCTGACGGCACAAAGCTGGCATCCAAAAAACTGGCCTTATGCCTGACTAACGACCCGGGCATGGGCGTGGTCCGTCACTTTGACGCCGGTTACGAGATTGCTCAGCAAACCGCCAAAAAACATAACATCTGGGTGCCTTGATTCACATCAAATCTGGTTCATAAACACAATAGGATACCCTTAAATTCTATTTTAGATATGTTGTTTCCTAAAATCCACCTGATTTTTACCCTCTTTGACCGGTTTGAGGATGTAATTTCGTGCTCAAAATGGCTCAGACAGGGGGGTACCACCCCCACTCCTCCCCCCCTTGGCTCGGACGGGAGGGGTCTCGGACCGCCACGGGACATACCCGCGTCTCTGACGGGGCAGGGTCCTGACGCCGGCGGGACAGGGCTCTAACGCCGACGGGACGCCCCCTTGACTCCGGCGGGTAGGGGTGGACAACGTTGCGGGACACCCCTGCCGCTCCGACGGGACTATATGGTCACTGCCGCGGGACACCCCCATAACCGCCACGGGTGGGTATCACCGGCGTTACGGGACGGGGTTCTATCGGTCACGGGAGGGGGTAACAGAATATCCCCTAATAAATAGGGTAGACACTTGTTTAAGATAATTTTGGTTAGGTGAATGACAGCTATCGTGTCGTAGAGATGCCGAAATTTAGCAGACCTTGTTTTTTAGAGGTGTTTAGATTAATTTGATTAGGCCAAGCGCAGAATAGCTTAATACGGGTTTACTTGAGCATCAAAAGCTTACGGACGTCTTTCATTGTGGCCGAAGCGATTGCCTTTGCTTTTTGCCCGCCTTCATCAAGAACTTTCCTGACATAATCCGGGTCTTTCATTAGTTCGTTGCGCTTGTCCTGGAGCGGCTTAAGGATGCCCAACAGGAAATCGGACAGGTTAGCCTTGCAATCGGTGCAACCTATCTTAGCCTGATGGCAGTCGGACGCGATTTGGTCTACGTTGGGGGCTTTAAAGGCGTTATAATAGTTATAGACGTTGCATTCGGACGGGTGGCCCGGGTCGGTTTTTCTGAGACGTTTGGGGTCGGTGAACATAGACTGGGTCTTTTTCTTTATTTCCTGCGGGCTGTCCGAAAGGTTTATGGCATTTTCGTATGATTTGCTCATTTTGCGCCGGTCCATACCCAGCAGGCGCGGGAAACGGGTCAGCTTGGCCTCCGGTTCGGGGAATAAAGGCGCTTTGTTCTTGTTTACGCAGTATAGATTATTGAATTTCCTGGTTATTTCCCGGGTCAGTTCCAGATGGGGCAGTTGGTCTTCGCCCACCGGGACGGCGTTGGCTTTATAAATCAGGATATCGGCCGCCTGAAGCACCGGATAGCCCAGGAATCCGTAGGTCATAATGTCCTTGGCCTTGAGTTCCTCGAGCTGTTCCTTATATGTAGGGCAGCGCTCCAGCCAGCCCAACGGCGTAATAACTGAGAGGATGATGTGAAGCTCCAGGTGCTCCGGTATATCTGATTGCAGGAATATGACGCTCTTTTTCGGGTCGATGCCGCAGGCAATCCAGTCCAGGACGTTATCCAGGGAGTATTTGCGGATGTTAGCCGGGTCCTGGTATTCGCTCATCAGGGCATGCCAGTCGGCGACCATATAGAAGCAGTCGTATTTATCCTGAAGCTGGACCCAGTTATCCAGCGCGCCGATAAGGTGGCCGAGGTGCAGTTTACCGGTCGGGCGCATACCCGAAAGAATTCTTGGTTTGGTCATGAATTTTACTCCTATTGTGCGATTCTTTGAAGCAATCGAAATAATGGATCTATAATTACATAAATAAATGAAGTTCCGCCGCTTATTACAAGGAAAGCAACTATTACTAGTCCAAACATTTCTAAACGATCAAAGGCTTCTTTCATATGCCATGGCAGGAAATAGCGCAATATCCGCGAGCCGTCCAGTGGTGGGATAGGAATAAGATTAAATAAACCTAAAATCACATTTGTAATAATAAAATATTGGAAGAAAAACTTATTGATATCACGGGCGAATCCTTCTAAAGGTAGAAATTTCATGACAGCAATGAATCCAATCATGCCGATAAAAGCCAAAATAAAATTAGAAGCCGGGCCGGCCATGCTGGTAAGCATAAATCCTTTGTCGGGATCACGAAATTTGTTGGGGTTTATGGGGACCGGTTTTGCCCCGCCAAAGGGAATCCCAATGGTGAAATACAAGATTAATGGCATAATAATAGTCATTATCAGGTCAATATGTTTAATCGGGTTTAAAGTTATGCGGCCAAGTATATAAGCCGTATCATCTCCTAATTTTAACGCCGCTATACCGTGGGCGCATTCATGGACGACAACCGAAAATACCAAAACAAGCCATACCAGAATCAAATAAGCTATTTTTAGCGCGATTATTTCCATAGGTGATAAATAAATATTAAATAAATTGGTTTGGCAAGATAATTTACTATTATTTGGGTAAAAATAGGTGTTTTAGGGGGTATTTTGACTCGGGAATAGCCATATTTTGGCGGTAGTAAAAAGATGATAAAAATCATTTTATTTTCTTGACACATTCTTTATTAATGATATGGTTAAAAGTTAATTATTTCGGTTTTAATTGCCGATATAGTATTAATCTTCCCGTCTTGTCGGAGTCTCTACGCCGGCAAGTCAGGTAAAAGGAGGTGATAAAGAGTAGTCGTTATGAGGTCTCGGCTCGTAACGAAGGGAAGAATAACGAGGAATGGAAGGTATTACTCCAAATGAAACGGAGTTGCGAGAGGGACGATACTTTTCGCCTGGCACGAGGCGCCGGGTTCTCCGATGTAACATCGGGGGCTGTCCCAAGATAAATCTTAAAGGAGGATTTAAAATGAATAAAGCTTTAACAGTAGGTCTTATCGCGGTATTTTGCCTGGTAACAGGTTTTTCCTATGCCGCGGATGTGGCCGTTGATCATAAGGGTTCACGCGCGGCAGCTGGTTATTTCACAGACGAATCAGCCAACCCCACATTCGGCGTAGCCGATGCTAAGCTGAGATTGAATGCAAAAGTGGATGAGATGACTTCAGCCGTATTGAGAATCGACGCCCCGACAATGACATTGGATTATGCTTATATCCAATTGGATAACGTCGTTTCCAAGCTGGTTCCGAATCTGCCGATTAACCCGGTTATCACAGCCGGCAAGTTCAAGATCGATTTCGGCGAGGAAACTTGGTACAACAACCCGGTCGAAGGCGCTTTGGTTTTTAATTCAGTAGCTGATGTTAGTGGCAATGACAATGGTCTGATGCTTAAGCAGAACGACTTCCTGAAGAATATGCCGTTGATTTTTGGTTACAGCCTGTCATTCATGAACGGCGCTACCGTAGCTGTAGATAACAACACCAATAAGGCCTTCAGCGTTAAGGCTACCGGCCAGATGAAGACCATGCCGCTGTATTTTTCACTGTCTTATTACAGCGCAACAGGTATTCCCTGCACCGTGGCCCAGGATGCCGCTTTGAATGTTAATGGTAGCATGGATGGCGTCGCAGTCAATTGGAGCCGCAAGGTTTTCGAATTAAATGCTCGTTTTGACATGATCGAAGGCGCCGCCAAGTTCACACCGGAAAAGACCCCGCTGTTCAGCGAGAGCAAGGGTGTATTTGGCCTGACCTACGGCACAGCCACCGATGGCGAACCGGTAATCGGCAAAATTACTTACGGCTATGTTGCATTAAGCGCTCTTTACAACGTAGACCCCAAGATGTATGTGGCGTTCCGTTACAGCTACAATGATGTGGCCGTGGATCGCAATTCCACCCTAGATGGCAAATTCACCCGGACCCAGATTGGTGGCGGCTACAAGGTTTCCAGCAACACCACCCTGAAGTTCGAATACACAATGGACGACGAACCGGATACGGCTCTGGCTGCTAAAGTTGACAACAACAAGGTAGCTTTGATCGTTTCCACACTTTGGTAATTAGCACTTAAAACAAAAGGGCGCTTCGAGAAATCGGGCGCCCTTTTTGTTTACCCGCGCATCTTATTCCGCCATTCTATTTTATTATTTTACTTGCACCTTTTCTGTGAAATGATATACGGATAGATAAATAACTTTTTTAAGGAGCGCTTATGAAAAAAGTCGTGGTTTTAGGTGTGATTTTTGTTGTAGTCATCGCGGCCATAATAATTCTTAATAAAATAAGCAATCAGGGACCGGGCGAAAAGACCAATCTTGGAAAGACCGGCCCCATAACAACGGTAACCGAAACCAGTACAACCAAAGTAGTTTCGAAACAAACAACTATCCGGGTTGGATATACCAGCAAACTCCTGATAATCAATCACCTCGGGCAGACATTACTCCGAACCAATATTTTGGATAAGAATTCACTCAAAGGGCAGATAACCAATTTTGAAACAGAACAGTCGTTGGTGGATATCGTTTCCGGCGGAGCCCTGGATGCGGCGTTTGTCTCCGATTTTTCGGCTGTTATGGCGATTGGCAAAGGTTACAATGGTTTGATTGTGGCTTACCTTGGGCCATTAGGCCGGACCGACCTGGTGGTATTGTCGAGTTCCTATGATTCCAGTATAAAGTCGTTTCAGGATGTTAAAGGAAAGTCAATCGGTTTAACTGAAAGGACGCCGGCGCATCGGAGCATGGTAAAATGGCTCAAAGAACAATCGATGAAGCCGGAAGATATCAGGATTCTTCATTTTAACGAGCCGTCTCTGCAGATTCTGGAAGACCGCAGGGCTGAAGCCGCTGTGTTTACCGACCCTCTTTTGGAAATTCTTCTCAGGTCCGGCAAGGTTACCAGCCTGATGGATTCCCAATACTACGGTGTTGTTCTTATTTCCAAGGATTTTTATGCCAAGAATCCCGAAGCGGTCTATGGGTTCATTAACTCCATTAAAGAGGCGTTTTTCTTTGTATCCTCTCATAAGGATATTGTTAATAAATGGGTTGAACAGCTTTCCGCCATACCATCCGAGTTTGTTTGGGCTTGTTCTGATAATAATATGTTCTACAGTAACCGCGACCACCAGATTAACAGGATTAAAATAGGTCTGAGCGATAACTTTATGACTACATTAAATGATATCGCCGGGTTTGCGTATGCCCAAAAATTGATACCTAACCAGCCGGTCATCGCTGATATAACCGACCAGAAAATAATTAGTGAGGCCATGAAAGAAATTGATTCTAAAACCTATAAAGCAGAGGAGGTTAAAGTATTACAGCAATGATAAACCGTTTAATAAAGACCGTGGATAATACCCGCACCTTTGCCGTTAAATGCGCCCGCCTGGCTTCAACCAAGAAAGCAGATGATATCTCCGTTTTAAATATGGCCAAAACCTCTTTAGGCGTGACCGATTATTTCGTTATCTGTTCGGGCAATAATAAAAAACAGAACCAGGCCATCGCTGATGAGTTTATGATGAGCCTTAAAGGTCGGATTCTGGGTATCGAGGGTTATGAGCAGGGCAACTGGATTGTGGTTGATCTGAACAGCGTGGTGGTACACATCTTTCACGAATCGCTCCGCAAGTTTTACGATCTGGAATTTCTCTGGTCGGATGTACCCAGGGTCAGATTGCCCAAACTATAGAATTTTAGAGACTAATTCGCGCGCGGCGGTAATTAGCGCGTGGTTGTCAGCCAGCGAACCTACCGGTTTTCCGTCCATATCCATATTAGTTAGAATCGATTCATCGGGAATCAGGCCAGCTATTTTTAATGATGTTTCCAGCCGCGAATATTTTTCGTTTTTTACCCGGTTGATTACCAGAAACCTTTTCTTTATGCTTAGGAAAGTCAGTTTATCAATCAACTGATTAATACGCATTGCCGTCTTAAGGCCGATCTGGCTTGGATCACTTACCAAAAGTAGGGTATCTATATTTTGCGTGGTCTTGCGGTTGAGGTGCTCCATTCCGGCCTCATTATCCAGAACTACATATTTATAGCTCCGGCTGATTTTATCCATATAGCCGCGAAGGATATTATTAGCCATGCAGTAACAATCCGGGCCTTCGGGTCGACCCATTACTAATAAATCAATTCCTTTGGATTCCGTTATGGCCTGCTGGAGTTGGTATTCCAGATGAGTCGGCTTGGAAACGCCTTCGGGTAGGTTTTTTAGCCCTTTGGTTTCTTCAATAATATCAGCTACGGTGGTTTTATAAGGTATGCCCAGCCAGTCGCCCAGCGTGGAATTAGGGTCGGCATCAACCGCCAGAATCGGCGTGTTTCCCTGGCGCTTAAGTATTTCTACAATCAGCGCGGCAATCGTTGTCTTGCCCACGCCGCCTTTACCGGCGACGGCTATGTTATACATATAATTTCTTAGCTTTTTATTCTTTTACGCTGGGAAACAGTCCCAAATCGGTATGCGGTAGGAATAATGCCGCCACAAACTCTTCGGTGAAAGCATTATCCGCGCTTAGTTCGATATAAGTCATCTTACCTGCGATTTTTTTGACGCTGGTCATGGCATCATATGACAGTAGGATAAGCCTGGCCCCTTCAGCTGAACCGTTGCCGATATATTGGAATCGTTCCAGCGGGACATCGGGCAGCAGCCCGATTTGGATGCTTTTTGCTATATCCAGATGACTGCCGAATCCTCCGGCGATATAGAAATGCCGGACATCCTGAATGGTATGGCCCATCTTTTTTAACAGCACCATGGCTCCGGCATAAACCGCCGCCTTTGAGCGGAGGATATTATCAATGTCCGACTGGGAAATTACTATATCGTTTCCGGTCGCAGAATTAGATGATTTAGCTAAGATATACTCCATGCCTTGTTCGGTTTTCTTCAGGTAAGGCGATTTTGATTCCGGTGCGAACTTGCCGTCCCGCTTGATAATCCCCGCCTTAAGTAGTTCTGAAATAATCTCAATCAATCCCGACCCGCAAATTCCGTGCGGCTTACACTGGCCTATGGTATCCAACTCCGCGGAAAGGGCGGCTGTTTTAATCTTTATTTTCTGGATGGCGCCTTTGACTGCTCTGGTGCCTGAACGGATACCGCTGCCTTCAAAAGCCGGACCGGCCGAGCAGGCGCAACAGGCCAACCAGTTTCTGTTGCCCAGGACCATCTCGCCGTTGGTGCCCATGTCGATATATAGCGCCAGTTCATCGGATTCTGTCATCCCGGTTCCCAGCAATCCGGCTGTGATATCGCCGCCTACATAACTGGAAACGCCCGGCGCGCAGGCCAGAAGTCCGAGTGGATTGATTTTTATCCCCGCTTCGGCCGCTCGGATTACCGGCATTTCATTAGCGGTCGGGATATACGGTTCCTTTCTGATATGGGCCGGGTCGATATTTAGCAAAAGATGTATCATCGTTGGGTTGCCGGCCGCCGATACCGCGGTAATACTTTTTTGGTTCAGGTTATTTTCCCGGCAGAGTGTTTCAATCAGCGAATTGATGTTATCAACCACCGCCAGGTGAAGCTTCTCCAACCCTTCCTTTTGGCCGGCGAAAATAATACGGGTGATGACGTCATCACCGTAAGTTATTTGCTTGTTATATGAGCCCGTTGACCCGACAGTTCGGCCGCTAACCAGGTCTATCAGATGCGCTACCACCGTGGTTGTGCCGATATCAACAGCTACACCGTAATTGGTCATAGAAGTATTCCCGCCCTCAATCAGGATTATTTCCGCGGCGCCGTGGCGTTTGCCCACGGTGATTGTTATTATCCAGTTATTTTTCCTTAGTAATGCCGACAGGTTTTTGATGTTTGCCAGGCTGGTCTGGATATTATCAATGCCCTGTTTTTTGAGCTCGCGGTATATCCGTTCCAGGTCGCTTATGGCATCCTGCAGGGTAGGCGGCGGGAGTTTCAGTAATATCTTGGTGGTCAGCGGGTTGTGCTGGAGTATCTTGGAATGGTGAACGGCGTCATCCCGGGTACCTAAGACTATTTGTGCTTTCTCGGCCCGCGATTCCGGAGGTATCTCTACTGCGACATCTCCGAACACCATTGCTTCACAGGCTAGTACTATGCCATGGTTGATCTCGTCCGATTTAAGCAAACCGGTTGGCTTGGTTCCTACCTTACCGGATTTTATAATGACCCGGCACTTGCCGCAGAGTCTGTCCGCGCCGCAGGCGCTTTGGATATGGATGCCGCCTGCTTTGGCCGCATCAAGCACCGTGGTTCCGCGCCGGACCTCTACGGTCTTATTCTCGGGCGTAAATGTAACCTTACACGTTTGCATAATAATCCTTCAGCACCATAATTACTTAGATTTTGTGTCTTTATTATGGATGTTACGTCTTTTGCGGTAAGTGGTCAATAAAATATGCGTCGTAATTATTGCCATAAAACAAATAGATATATAATGTTAATATATATTAATATTTTGTGCTCTTAGAGGTGAGGTATTATGGGTATATTCAAGGCTTACGACATACGCGGCAAATATCCGGGCGAATTGAATGAATCCATGGCTAGGAATATCGGGCAGGCCATCGGGCGATTCTTTATCAGCCGCGGTAAACTCACCAATCCTAATGTCGTCATCGGACGTGATGTTCGCGCCTCATCCCCGGTTCTGGCTAAAAACGCCATAGACGGCTTGCTGAACGCCGGATGCAAAATAACCGATGTCGGCATTATTTCCACCCCGATGTCATATTTTGCCTGCGGTCATTACAACTTTGATGGCTCGATTATGGTTACCGCTTCGCACAACCCGGCTGAATATAATGGTTTCAAGGTTTGTCGGGAAAAGGCCATCGCCTTGTCCGAGACCACCGGGCTTAAGGAAATAGAAAACATATTCAATAGGTCAGCCGGACAATCGGCCAGCCAGCCAGTTGGTCAGCCGACGAGAATTGATATTCGGCCTGACTATAAGAAATTCATCCTGGGTTTTGTTAATGTCAAGCGCCCCTTAAAAGTTGTGATAGATACGGCCAACGGTGTCATGGGTCCGGTTTTGAACGATATTTTTGGCAACAACTCCCCGTTTAAGATAATTCCGATGTTCTTTGAGCCGGACGGCCGGTTCCCTAACCATGAGCCCAATCCCATGCATGACGAAAATATCGAGCAGCTCAGGCAGGCCGTAACCGCCCATCAGGCCGATTTAGGCGTAGCCTTTGACGGTGACGGTGACCGGTGCATCTTCCTGACCGAGCGGGGTGTGCGCGTGCCTAATGATATCATTACGGCGCTTATCGGCCGGCAGATTCTCAGTCGTGAGAAAGGGGCGCATATACTTTACGATCTACGTTCCAGTTGGGTGGTTAAAGAGGAGGTCAACCGATTGGGCGGGCGGCCGGTGCGCGAACGGGTTGGCCACGCCTTCATTAAGGAAACCATGCGGCGGCTGGATATTCCTTTTGGCGGCGAGCTTTCCGGCCACTATTATTTCCGCGACAACTACTTCGCCGACTGTGGGCTGATAGCTTTTATTAATTGCATCAACCTGCTGTCTGGACAGGAACTGACGTTTTCGGAGCTGGTCAAGCCCCTGCAGAAGTACCATGCCTCGGGTGAGCTTAATTTTACCGTGGTTGATAAGGATAAAAAGATAGCCGAATTGGTCGGACGATTCAAAGACGGTAAACAGGATATGCTTGACGGCATTACTGTGGAGTACGCCGATTGGTGGTTCAATGTCCGCAAATCCAATACCGAACCGTTGCTCCGGCTGAATATTGAGGCACGCACTGTTCAACTGCTGGACCAGGTTAGGCAAAAGGTTATCAGCGTCATAAAAGACTGATCTAATTTCACCAAAAACCACACACAGAAAATCACATAGCCCACTATCCGTTAAAGGCAACAAAAAGTAAAAACCAATAGGGGATATGATTCCCGGCTACCAGACGTATGATTAGCGGCTATGGGGGATATACTCTTTGCTATGAGAGGGTATGCTCCCCGGCTACAGAGGATATGCTTCGTGGCTTAAGGGGATATGACTATTGTTATAAGGAGATATGATTAATGGCTACAAGGGGCATGATTAACTGGTTTGGAGGGTATGCTTCCGTGAACAAGGGGATATGCTCCGTGGCCAAGAGGGGTATGATTACTGAGATAGAGGGGGATGATACTTGTTATCTGGGGATATGCTTATCAGGGCTGGGGTGTATGATTACTGAGTCAGGGGAGTATGAGGGGTGTATATCCCCCCTAGGCTTTAAAACGTGGTATATTCGTTTTAGGGGGCAAAAATGGTGATTGACCTAAAATAACATCTTGAAACCATTCGATAATTTGTTTCTAACGGGGCCAGATATGGTGGCGGGTGATGGTGATACGCATTACCTCGGCTAGTATCCGACGCTCTTTATTAGTCTTGATTGCTAACTCGCCGCAGGCGTAATATCTGAAGAATCTTAATCGGTCGGATCGGGTCATCACCGCTGGCATAGCCGCATTGAGTTGGGCCAGGTTCTTTATTCTCTCTCGCCAAGGCACAACCCGCCGGAACTTGACCCGGTCCAAGTCTATAAAATAGAACTCCCAATTCGGGAACCGCGGATTAAGTGGATTTTGTTGAGTCGAATTAGTTAAACCTGAGATTTCTTTGACCAGCACATTGTTGGTCTTAAGGTCGCAGTGGAACACGCCTTTGTGATGCAGACGCCGGATAGCCAGCGCGAAATCCCTGATAAATTCTTTTTTGGCCGCGAAGTGCGCGAAGTTTTTTTCTTGGGGAGCAATTGGGTCCTCTGCATTCTTGGGGGCTTTATTATGAATGGTCGCATACGGAGAGGCGAAGGTATCCATAACATACTGGTTTGATGGCGTGCCGTTGATTTCGGCAGTCATTACTTTAGCCGTGGTGACCCAGTCCCAGAAGGGTTCTTTACGTACCATCAGTGCTACTGCTTGGGCGGTGGGAATTCCGCGAACCGCCAGCCCGTTGGCAGCCAGCCAGTTATTCCGGGCTGGCCAGTAACCAAACAGGCTCTTGATTTTGCTCATCAGGGTATTATGCCGATATTCTTTGATGTAGAAAGTATTTGTATAGGACGCTCCTCCGGTTGGTTGCGTGCGGATTAATTTATGCCGGGCCGTTTCCTTGAGCACGGTGCCAATCAGGTTGTCGTTAGAGAGCATGCTGATAATGGGTTCGGCCAGACCCGAAAATGAGCGGTTAAGGTAATGAGTTTTAGCGCCGTCTTTGACGGTCATATGCCGTGAGGAGCTGCGGAAACAACGCTTAGTTCTGGCTTGCCAGTGTTTGTGCCGGATGGTTAGGAGTGTATCGTAAACGTCGCGCACCAAAGACTTGAACTTGTTTCGACGCTGATCGAGCGGACGATATGCTTTTATCAGTCTGACGATATTAGTAAAGGGCACCAGCCCCCAGAGTGAATAGGCGAACTGAGCCAGGTTGAAGACCCGTTGGGATCGGCTGACTCCGGGCAATATCGACGCCCGGTGCAGGTCGATGATATATAATTCCTTGGGTTCGCTATCGGATTTAATCAGAATATTACCGGCATGCAGGTCGCGGTGAAATAGCTTGACGTCGTGCAGGTCGCGCACCAGTTCTCCTGACAGTTGGAGTATTTCATTGATGGTATCCCGATCCAGCGGCTGGGCCAGGTAGCCGCCCATGGTAGGCATATCCGGCAGTTTTTTCATTATCAGGAAGGCGTCCACCGGCAGGAACCGGTGCTTTTTCTGGACCACAGCGATGGGGTAGCCGGTCAACCGGCCCTTGGTTACCAGGTAGTTGCTGATTTTAAGCTCATTGACGGCTTTGGAATCGACCAGGTGCCTGAGCCTCCGCAGAAACGAATCTATTTTATAGCGCTTAACGAATAGCTCTGATTGTCCTTTGAGGCAATAGGTGAAAATTGTTCGGGCGTTATTATCCTTGAGCGGCGATTTGCCGGATTCCTCGGCCAGCAGTTCTTCCTTGCCGACGAAGTGCGTTTGGACCAGCTTCTGGTGCGTCTCGTTTATCAGCCAGTAATATGGTTTATTGTACAAACGGATAAAGTTAGGCATTGCCGTGATGCGTGATGCAAGATTCATGATACGCGTTTACCTTGAGCATACGAAGGGTATTGCATATCACTTATTCCGTATCGCGCTTACCTCCTCATATATATTCAACACTTGTTGATAGTTTAGTTCGAATGAATACTTACCGGCAGTTAATTGAGCGGCTTTGCCCATATTCTGGCGCCAAACCGGGTCCATTAAGAGAGTCAGTTTCTCGGCCATGGCTACGCTGTTGGTTGGGTCGTCCACAATAAAAGCATCTATGCCGTTGGACATAATTTCCGAGGCGCCGGCCCGCTGGCTGGTAATTACTGGCAATCCGGTTGACATGGCTTCGAGGCAGACCGTGCCAAACGGTTCGTAGAGCGTTGGGAACAGGAATACGTCAGCCGCGGCGTAAAACTGTTCGATGCCGGATTGCGGTCCGGCAAAGATGACCCGGTTGGCTATGTCCAGTTTCCGGGCCAGCCTCGTATGTTTGCCGATTGTTCCCCGTCCGACCACCAGCAGTTTAGGCGGTGTATTGCCAGAGATTTTACTTATTGCATCTATGGCATATCGCAGGCCCTTGCGCTCAAAGCCCGAGCCAACATAGAGCACGGTTACGTCATCGGGACTCAGCCCATATCTGGAGCGAAGGGTGTCTCGATAGGTTACCCGGTTGGCCGGGTTGAAACGGTTGGTGTCTATGCCGTTGTAAATAATCACCACGTCTTTATCAGGCACGTTATAGTATTGCTGAATCTCGGCTTTGACCTGTTTGGAGATGCAGATGATTTTTTTATATGCGCCGGGCGCGAATGATTCATTTTCCAATTTCATAATTGCCCAGTTGCGGGGGTTATAGCGCTGAATCAGCCGTCCGAGTGGATTAGACATAGAAGGATGAGTATGTTTGAGATATTCCCAGTGGCAGCCGCCGCCCACCCGGTAGATGTCTTGATAATATGTCCGGCCGAAGCCCTGGATGATGTCAAAGCGTTCTTGCTTAACCATCTGCGCCGCATTTGCCGCAAAGGATAATACTTTGAATGGGGTATAAATTCCGGCAACTGACACCGACACGGTGTGAAATTTTAGCTTGGCAACCTCGTCTGCGCCGGAAATATTGGCATTATGGCAGAAGATATGGACTTCGTGGTTGTCCCGGACCAGACAGCGGGACAGGTCATAGACATAACGTTCTACTCCGCCCCGTGATTCGGAAAAATTGAATATTACTAATGCAACCTTCATAAGACTGGCCTACCGTTCTACTGGCTGGTTGGAGGACTGACGCTCCCACATTTTGGCATATTTGATGAATACGTAAAAACTGGATGCCACGGCAATAATCAGTCCGGGCAGGCCGTCCAAAATCCCGAGTTTGTAAAAGTATGTTTCCAGGAACTTAGCCGGCGGCCGGAAGAGCAGGTGGAACAAGCTGAAACGCTTGCCGTCTTTCATCAGAGCTTCGGATGACGCGTCAGAGAAGCGGTCTATGGTTTTTATCTGGTGCGACAGGTTCTGGTAAGTGTGATGGACTATGTCGCAATCGAGATGTTTGACGGTGGATTCTTCGGCCATAACGATGCGGTCGTGCGGGTCCAGCCCGCCCCAGCGGGCTTTAGATTTCTTAAATAGCCTGAGTTTCCAGTCCGGATACCAGCCGCCGTGATTAATCCAGCGGCCTAAATAAAATGTATGACGCCGGAAGAGGTAGCCGTCAGTTAGGAAACCGGTCTCGGCTTCCTTAATTACTGCCTGTTTGGCCTCATTTGAGATGACTTCATCCGCATCCAGCGACAGCACCCAGTCGTGTGATGCCTTATCCAGCGCGAAGTTCTTCTGATTGACAAACCCTGGCCATTTATTCTGGGTGAATTTGTCGGTATATTCACGGCAGATATCAGGGGTCTTATCCGTGCTGAAGGAGTCGATAACGACTATTTCCCCGCCGGCGGCCTTAATCCATTTGACGCTGTCCAGGCATCGGCGGATATTTGTTTCTTCATTAAAGCAGATAATACAGACTGAAACATGTAGCTTCATATCAATTATTAAAAGGCGTTATATTAAAATGAGTTAATCTTCATAATTTAATCTTTGATAAGATAGCAGAAATAATAAAATTGGTCAAGACATTGAATAATAAAGTATATAGCTACTATTTTGTAATTTGATGCGATTATTATTTAGGTTGATGGTATATAGGTACGAAACTACCCATTTATTATTGTTGATTGTGGGCGGCGGGGCATAATGCCCCAGTTTATTGATACAGGCTTTACTTGACATTTAAACTGTATTTTATATGCTAAATAACCCTATGTCAGAGTTAAAATCAACGGAATCAGAGCAATTAGCGCTCAGGGAAAGAACTAAGGAGTTATCGTGCCTGTACGGAATAGCGCAGATTGCCGCCTTGCCCGGTCTGAATAATGTGCTTCAGGCCATAGCTAATCTATTACCTTCAGCCTGGTTATATCCGGAAGTTGCTGTTGGCTGTATTAAATTTGATAATTATACTTGTTCCACGGGTGATTATAAAAATACATTAAATAAGATTAGTGCTGATATTATTATTAATAACGCTAAGCGTGGCGTAGTTGAGATAATTTATACAGCCGAGCGCCCCGAAATGGATGAAGGGCCGTTTTTGAAGGAAGAGCGCAGTTTGATAGATACAGTGGCTAAAGAAGTTTCTATTATAATTGAGAGGATGTTAGTTGAGGAGGATAAAATAAAATTACAAGAACAGGTCAGGCACTCGGATAGGTTGGCAACTATCGGCCAATTATCGGCCGGCGTAGCCCATGAATTAAATGAGCCGCTGAGCAATATTCTCGGTTTTGCCCAGCTGGTCAGAAAGATACCAGGATTGCCTAAAGCTGCTGAGCATGATATTGATAAAATAATAAATTATTCCCTTCACGCACGGGAAACAGTAAAGAAATTACTTATGTTCTCGCGGCAAATGCCCACAAAAAAAGCCTGGATTAGCGTTAATCAAGTGGTGCAGGATGGCTTGTATTTCCTTAAGTCACGCTGTGAAAAGGAGGGGATTGAGCTTATTAGATTGCTGGACACGGAATTGCCGGAAATATACGCCGATCAGTCGCAGTTGCACCAGGTATTGGTTAACTTGGTTGTTAATGCGATACAGGCCATGCCCAATGGCGGTAAGATTACCATAAAAACATTGGTTTCAGGTGATCATATTATATTGATTGTCGAGGATACCGGAATAGGGATGAGTAAGGAAATAATGAAGAAGATTTTCATACCTTTTTTTACCACCAAAGAGGTTGGTCAGGGTACAGGATTAGGTTTATCGCTGGCCCACGGGATAATAACAGCACATGGTGGAGTTATTAATGTGGAAAGCAAAGTAAATGCAGGGTCGCGCTTTGAAGTAAAGTTACCAATCAAAGCTCCCCCTGAACCAGAGGAGAACGAATAAAATGGCTCATCTATCCGGTAAAAAAGAAAGAATCCTTGTGGTTGATGACGCAGTTGATACTATTGAGGTCATAAAAAGGAACCTTTCTTCTCAAGGCTATCAGGTTTTCACAGCTTCCAGTGTGCCTGAGGGAATAAGGGTTTTGGAGGGCACCGCGGTTGACCTGGTTATAACAGACCTTAAAATGCCTGGCGGCAGTGGTTTTGATCTGGTCCGGCACGTCCGCGAGAACCTCAAGAATACTGAAGTGATGATGATAACCGGTTATGCATCCATTGAAGGTGCCGTCAAGGCCGTTAAGGCCGGTGCGGACGAATTTCTGCCTAAACCGTTTACTGATAACGAATTATTTTCCGCGGTCATAAGGTCATTGGATAAATTGCATATGCGTAAGGCCGGACAGGGAGTATCGCAGGGTGCCCAGCCGATTCCTTACGGAATTATTGGGGAATCAGAGCAAATCAAGAAAATTTTTAGTGTCATTACCAAGGCCTCCGCCACTACGGTTACGGTTCTTATTGCCGGCGAAAGCGGCACCGGTAAGGAGCTGGTGGCCAGAGCCATCCATTACAGCAGTTCGCGTGTTTCTGCGCCGTTTGTGCCGGTTAACTGCGGCGGTATTCCTGAAACCCTTCTGGAAAGCGAATTGTTCGGTTACATGAAGGGTTCTTTTACCGGAGCCAATGAATCACGTTTGGGATTTTTCCAGACGGCTGACGGTGGAACTATATTCCTGGATGAGGTGAGCGAGACCAGCCTGTCAATGCAGGTGAAACTTCTTCGGGTGTTGCAGGACAAGGAAGTCTGTATGGTCGGTTCAAGAAGGTCCCGCAAGGTGGATATCCGGATTCTGGCCGCTACAAATAAAGACCTGACAAGCCTTGTTAATAAAGGGCTTTTCCGCGAGGACTTGTTTTACCGCCTCAATGTTATTACAGTAACGCTTCCTCCTTTGCGTGAAAGAGGAGATGATATACTACTATTGACCCATCATTTTGCCGCTAAATTTGCCAAAGAATTGGGAAAAACCAAGCAGAAATTCTCAGATGGTGCTTTGCAGGTGCTTAAGAATTATTACTGGCCCGGTAATGTCAGGGAACTGGAAAATGTCATCCAAAGACTGGTGGTCATGACCGAAGGCGACATAATTGATGTGCCTGACCTGCCATCGCTGATGAGATTTTCTGCGCTTCAGGGTAAAGGGTTTAACAGGACTCTGGATGATGTTGAGGCCGAATATATCCGCAATGTGCTTACCAGCGTAAACGATAATAAAACCCGTGCTGCGGAAATACTCGGCATAGACCGAAAAACACTCAGGGAAAAGCTGAAAAGATACGCCATAGCAGATAGTGGCGAAGATGCCGATGTAATACTTTCTTGATAATTTAAGTGGGGAGATTTTACCCGTTGGTCATAAATTACCCAAAATAACCCGTATTTTTCATCCACTTGTTTCACGCCGATTAAATTTTTATTAGCAATTAATTTATTGTAACTATATAATTATTATTTAGTTATGTAGATAGGGTTGGATATCCACTTCAGATGGCCATTTCTGGCATGCTAATTGCTTTGAATATGGGAATAGTTAGGTGGTAGCCTAACAGAAAGGAGTCATTTATGACTAAAACCAGGAAAAGCCCGAATGGGATATGCATAAGTTGCGATGAGGGCGATAAATGCACTTACCCTAAAAACGAGGAGAATCCAACCATTCACTGCGAAGAATTCAAACAGCCGGAAAGTTCAAAGCCTAAAAAATGCAATGATAAGCCCTGTGCGGAAAATTCTGATACGGATAAGGCCTATAAAGGGTTGTGTAAGAACTGTGAAAACAGGAAGCAATGCAACCTGCCCAGACCCGAGGGCGGCGTATTGCATTGTCAGGAATACCGCTAACCTGTTTTGTGCCCATGGCTAAAACCTGTAACTTACTTTTAGCATTGATTTAGCATCAGGTAAAAAGAGGGAGTATTATGATAGAATTGAAAGAAGCGGAGAAAATGGTCGATAAGCTGGCAGCCAAGAATGGCAAGCTCTTAATTTCTCTTCTGGAGGAAGTCCAAGCATATTACAACTATTTGCCGGAAGAGGCGTTACGGGCGGTTTCTAAAAAGTCTAAAATTCCATTGAGGGATGTTTACGGCGTGGCTACTTTTTATAACGCATTTCGTATGAAACCTTGCGGCAAGCATCTTGTTTGTGTATGTCTGGGGACCGCTTGCCATGTTCGGGGTAGCATGAGAGTCTTGGATAAAATCGAAAACCGTCTTAATGTAAAGGCCGGAGGAACAACTTCGGACAAAAAATTCACTCTGGAAACGGTTAATTGTCTGGGTGCTTGCGCGCTTGGACCGGTGATGGTTATTGACGGTAAGTATCATGGGAATATGACCGCCGCCAAGGTTGATAACGTGTTAAAAGATTCCGAATCTAAGAAGAGGAATAAAAAATGAGAAAGATTAATAATTCAACTGAGTTAGAAAAACTCAGGAAATCTATCCTGGATAAGGTAGACGTCAATAAACCCTGTGTATCAATCTGTAAAAGTTCAGGTTGCGGAGCTTTTGGCGCTGATGATATTGTCGAAAGGTTTAGGAAGGAACTGCAAAAGAATAAACTCGATAATAAAATAGATATCAAAATTACCGGATGTCACGGTTTCTGCGAAAGAGGGCCGATTATTGTTATAAGACCGAAAGGTATTTTTTACCAACGCTGTAAGCCTGAGCATATTCCGGTCATTGTTTCTAAAACACTTATTAACGGTGAGTTGATTGACGAGCTTCTTTATGCAGATCCAAACACCGGGCAAAAGATACCTTATGAGAAAGATGTTCCTTTTTATAAGAAACAGACGCGTTTGGTCCTGGCTGATTGCGGTAAGATAGATCCAACCAGCATTGGAGATTATATTGCATTAGGCGGATATGCTTCTCTGGTTAAAGCCCTTTTTGAAATGAAGGAAGAGAAGATTATTAACGAGGTTAAGCAGTCCGGTTTGCGGGGAAGAGGCGGCGCCGGGTTCCCGACCGGTCTGAAATGGGAAGCGGCCCGTAAACAAAAAAGTGACATTAAATATATTATTTGCAATGCGGATGAAGGCGATCCGGGCGCTTATATGAACCGAAGCGTTTTGGAAAGCAATCCTCATTCCGTCATTGAAGGCATGATTATCGGCGCGTATGCCATCGGCTCAAACGAGGGCTGGATGTATGTCCGCAATGAATATCCTCTGGCCGTTGAGAACTTAAATAAAGCCATAAATGATGCCCGGGAAATGGGTTTCTTGGACGAAAATATTCTGGGCAGTAAATTCAATTTTGATATTAAGATGGCTAAGGGCGCCGGCGCTTTTGTCTGTGGCGAAGAAACAGCGCTTATCGCTTCCATCGAAGGCAAGCGCGGTATGCCCCGCCAGAGGCCGCCGTTCCCGGCCCAGCACGGACTATTCGGCAAGCCGACCAATATCAATAACGTTGAAACCTGGGCTAATGTGCCCATGATAATCGCCAAAGGCGCCGGCTGGTTTGCCAAAATGGGCACCCAAACCAGCAAAGGGACCAAGATATTCTCACTGGTCGGCAAGGTCCAGAATACCGGGTTGGTTGAAGTCCCCATGGGCACCAAACTCAGCGAGGTGGTTTTCGATATCGGCGGCGGTCCTCCCAATAATAAGAAAGTAAAAGCCGTCCAGACCGGCGGGCCTTCAGGCGGGTGCATACCTAAAAATATGTTCCATCTGCCCATTGATTATGAATCGCTAAAAACGGCCGGCGCAATTATGGGTTCGGGCGGCATGATTGTGATGGACGAAAGCACCTGCATGGTTGATATCGCCAAGTATTTTACCAATTTTCTGCAAGAGGAATCATGCGGTAAGTGCGTTACCTGCCGCGAAGGCACCCAGCGGATGCACGAGATACTTACCGGTATAACCGAAGGTAACGGCAAAGAGTCAGACCTGAAACTTCTTGAAGAAATGGGCCGGATAATAAAAGACGCATCTATGTGCGGCCTGGGGCAGACCGCGCCAAACCCTGTTCTGGCAACTATGAGGTATTTCAGGGATGAATATGCCGAGCATATAACGAAAAAGCGATGTAAAGCGGTGGCCTGTAAGGAGATAATCTCTTCGCCCTGCCAGCATACCTGTCCGATAGACACCGAGGCAGCCACATATATCTCGCTTATTGCCAAGGGTAAATATGACCAAGCCCTGCACATAATAAAGAAAGACAACCCGCTCTGTTCCACGCTGGCCCGGGTGTGCAACCACCCCTGCGAGTCTAAATGCCGCGCCGGTGACGGCGGCGAGCCTATCTCAATCAGGGGGCTGAAGCGCTTTGTTACCGATTACGGTCTGGCCAAAAAACAGGCTTTGAAAGTAAAGTCAGCGCCGAAAAATGGTAAGGGCAAAGTCGCTGTTATTGGCGCCGGTCCGGCCGGATTAACCTGTGCTTTTCATTTAGCCCAGAAAGGCTATGAAACTACAGTTTTCGAAAAATTACCGGTAATCGGCGGAATGCTGGCCGTGGCTATACCGGAATACCGCCTGCCGCGCCAGGTGCTTAATGCTGACCTTGAATATATCAAGAGCGCCGGGATTAATATCCGCACCAATACGGCCCTGGGGAAAGATATTACCATCGATGGGTTATTAAAACAGGGTTACAAAGCGATATTCATTGCCACAGGTGCACACAAATCGCTTAAACTGGGCATACCGGGCGAAGACGCTAAAGGCATATATCCTTCAATGGAATTGCTTCGCGAAATTAATCTGGGCAACCAGGTTAAAATTGGCAGAAGGGTCGGAGTAATCGGCGGCGGCAACTCAGCTCTCGACGCGGCTCGGGTGGCCCTGCGCAGCGGTAAGACCGAAAGCGTCACCATATTCTACCGCCGGACCGGGGCCGAGATGCCGGCTTATAAAGAAGAGGTTGAAGGCGCGATTAACGAGGGTATCAAGATAGAATTCCTGACCGCGCCGACCAAGATATCTGCCGAAAACGGTTTGCTTAAAAAGTGCCATTTCGTCAGGATGAAGCTGGGCGATATGGACGAAAGCGGCCGGCGCAAACCGGTGCCCATCCAGGGTTCCGAGTTTGCCGTGGAACTTGATACGCTTATCGTGGCTATCAGCGAACAGCCCGAGGCGTCCTACGCGGATAAAAAGACGGGATTGGACATAGCCAAAGACGGCACCATTACCGTTAATCCGGAAACAATGGCCACCAATGCCAAGGGCATATTTGCGGGCGGCGATTCTGTCACCGGCCCCAATTCGGTCGTCGAGGCCGTTTCAGCCGGCAAGGTTGCTGCCGCTTCAATCGAGCAATTCCTGAATGGTCAGGAAGTAAAACGCCAATACACGCTGACCCGGCCGTCGTTATACATCGAGCCGGTCGAGCTCAGCGAAAAAGAACTGGCCGAGGCCAAACGTCCGGTTCAAGCGCATCTCAAGCCGGAGCAAAGAAACAGCAACTTTAAGGAGGTCGAGCTGGGCCTGACCGAGGCACAGGCGGTCAATGAAGCCAAGCGCTGTCTTAGGTGCGATCTGGAAACCAAGGACGGCAAGAAATTCATAGAAGAGATTAAGAATAAAAGCAAGAGCAAGAATAATAAAGAAAAGGCAGGTGTCGCATGCCTAAAGTAACGATTGACGGTATTAAATTCGATGCCGAGCCAAGTTGGACTATCCTTGAAGTAGCCCAATTTCTGGGCCTGCAAATTCCCACCCTTTGTTATAATGAAGGGTTGTCGCCCTGGGGAGGTTGCCGGTTGTGCATCGTGGAAATCGGAACCGGGGACCGGGCCAAGCTGGTCAGTTCCTGCACCTACCCGGTTGAGGAAGGGCTGGTTATAAAAACATCCAGTAAAAGGGTTATTGAAGCCCGCAAAATGGCATTGGAACTCCTGATTGCCCAGTGCCCGACCTCGAGGACTCTGCAGGATATGGCTGCTAAGATGGGGCTTAAAGAAGTCCGTTTTACGCCTAAATGGGAAAAGTGCGTATATTGCGGGCTGTGCGTCCGTATGTGCGAGGAACAGATAGGGGCCAAGGCTATCGGGTTCACCAATCGCGGTAACCATTTGAAAATAAATACTCCGTTCAATAAGACTTCAGATGAATGCAAACGCTGTGGCGGATGCATCTATATCTGCCCGGCCTGCACCGCCCG
>JBBABB010000003.1:0-56409 GCA_041657885.1 Minisyncoccota bacterium | reverse complement strand
CTGCAAACTTAACATTCGCGCAGGCGCAAGCTATAAAAATTACTTATTATGACTCTACTGGTGGTTCATGGGTAGAAATACCAACAGTAGTTACCTTAAGTGTTCCTTCTGCTACTACTATAGCTGGGCTAGATGATGATCCGGCAATAACTCTTACAGGAACGACAACTCACTTATCAACATATGCTCCTTCTATTCCTACAGATTCAGACGCTCCTCCAGTACCAACGGGATTAAGCGCAACTGCTAGTGATGTAAGTGCTGTTTTATCTTGGACAGCTTCAGCTGGTGCAACCAAATATGACATCTATAAAAAAGTAGGTGCTGATTATCCATATTTAGCGCAAACAACTTCTACTTCTTATACCGCTACCGGTTTAACTAATGGCACTATTTACTATTTTAAAGTCTCCGCTTTGGATAGTTCTAGTCCCAATAAAGAATCTGCCGCAACTACGGAGGTTTCTGTAACACCAGTAGCTCCTTCTGGTAGTGGAAGACATGGTAGTAGTACAGCTTCTGCAACTTCAGCTGTGTCAACAGTAACGCCTGCAGGTACTGCTGTTCCAGCTACACCAGTTGTGGGTTGTTCAGGTGGAAACTTGTTCAATACTCAAACAGGGGCAGCTTGTGTAAATAACGCAGTTATTCCGCAAGGTTGTTCAGGTGGAAATTTGTTCAACACTTCAACAGGTGCAGCTTGTCCAGTAAGTGCTACACCGGCAACTCCAGCTACACCTGCAGTACCAGGAGTTAGCTCTGCTACTCCGGCAACACCGGCAACTCCTGCTTCTTACAACTTCGGCATTAGCACTCTCAAAAACGGGAGTAAAGGTGAAGGAGTTAAAGAGTTACAAAGATTCTTGAATGTTAAATTGAATCTTGGTTTGGTAATTGATGGAAAACTTGGTCCAAAAACTATTGCTGTTATTAAAACATGGCAAAAAAATAATGGCCTTGTAGCAGACGGCCTCGTCGGCGCTAAAACAAAAGCAAAGATGAACGCCCAATAATCTTAAAACCCTTTCCTTTGGAGAGGGTAGGGAGAGGTTTCTTAATTGAATACAAACCAAAGCAGCATTTCGGTTTACCGAAATGCCACTTTCCGTTTTGTATATCTGTAACAGATAGCGACGGCCGTCTGCAAGTGTTACATCAATTTTTTATATTGTTCCCCCCATGTCAGACATGTGGGGAACACACTAAATTCTTTTGTAAAGCATTTATACCTTTGCATAAAATTTATCGTTTGATATACTTTAAATTATGAATATCCAAAAATGTGATATTTGCAAGAAGAAAATACAAGATAATCCGGTAAGAGCTGGTGTTGGTTTTTTGGTGCGAAAGATTTTTGTTTAACTTGTGGAAAGCCAGTGATAGATTTCTTAAAAAAGCATAAATTAATAAAAGAAGATAAAATAAAAAAATAATATGAATAATAATGACAATAAAGATATAACAAACCTAGAACTTTTAGAGTCAATGAATAGGAGTTTTTCTAAGGTTGAAAATAAAATATCAAATTTAGATTTAAAACTCACAACTGAAATTCAAGATTTCCGTTCGGATTTTAAGAGTTTTAGAAAAGATACAGAACATTCTATTAAAGAAATAGAGAAAGATACAATAGATAATACAGATACAGTTATGCATCATGATAAAAGAATAGAAAAATTAGAAGATAAGATTTTTGCTTAAATTACTACTCTCAAAAACAGAAGTCAGAGTAATGGAGTTAAAGAACTTCAAAGATTCTTGAATGTTAAATTGAATCTTGGTTTGGTAATTGATGGAAAACTTGGTCCAAAAACTATTGCCGTCATAAAGAAATGCCTGCCCGTCCTCCGGCGGGGCAAAAGGATAATGGCCTTGTCGCAGACGGCCTCGTCGGCGCTAAAACAAAAGCAAAGATGAACGCCCAATAATCTTAAAACCCTTTCCTTTGGAGAGGGTAGGGAGAGGTTTTTTAGCCAAACCCTGCACAAAAAGTCGCCTTACTGGCGACTTTTTGTGCTATAAGTATTCTTGCGTTAGGCCTTGCCTAACGCAAGAATATATAAAAAGTTATCCACATAAAATACATTTTTAACCTTTTCAAAATATTTTTAAAGTTTTATAATCATAAAATAATGGAAAAACTGAAAAGTTGTTCTTTTTATTTTGTTGCCAAATTTCTCACAAAGAAATATTTTTTGTTTCTCTTCATATCCGTCGCATTTATTGCTAACGGTTTTTTTGTTTCTACTGCATTTGCTTCAACTACTATAGATACTGATATTACAGAAAATACAACTTGGATGATAGATGAGAGTCCGTATCTCATTAAGAATGCAATACATATTGAGGAAGGAGTTACTCTCACTATAGAGCCCGGTGTTGTGGTCAAATTTAAAGCAGGTGAATATCCTTATAGTGGTACCTCGCTTGATATTTCTGGAACAATAATTGCAGAGGGAACAGAAAATAACCCTATTTATTTTACTTCAATTTATGATGATGAGTTAGGAGGTAGTACAGACGATTATGAATCTTGTGGCTATGAGGTTGATGAAAACGGAGATCCTTTTGGTGAAGAAACTTGTGAGACATATGATTATGCTAATCCATATCCTGGGGACTGGAGAGGTATTTATCTTACATCTTCTGCAGGTTCAAGTTTTAAAAATGTGTTTTTTCGATATGCGAATGATGCTCTTTATTTTAAATCATCGAGCATAAATTTTGAAAATTTAAATATAAATGATAGTTACTCAGGACTTACTGGAGACTTAGATAGTAATATTGAAATTTTAGGTGGCAACTTTGATAATCTGGAAGATGCTTTTACTTTTTATGATAATAGTTCGCTTCAAGTGCAGAATATTTCTGTCACAAATGTTGAGAATGGGTTTACTGGCTATAATAGTTCTGATTATTTAGATAATCATGAGAGTTCTGAATTTTTTAATAATTCCTCTTTAACTATTACAGATTCAATTATAAATAGTAAAGATTATGGAGTTAGTGTATTTAATAAATACTCTCTAATGATTATAAATTCATCTGTAAATAGTGAAAATGATGGAATTGAAATTTTTAATGATTCTTCTGCTACAATTACTGATTCACCTATAACTTGTTGGAATAATGGAATTGAAATTTTCAATAATTCTTCATTGAATCTTTCTGGTGGAACTATTTCTTGTTTCAATAATGGAATTGTTCTCTTTAATGGAATAATAGCAAGTATTGATGGCGTAAAGATTACAGATTCATTAGATGCTGGAATTACTGCTTTTACTAATGCCGAGCCAAATCAAATTACTGTAACAAACAGTGAAATTACAGGAAACGAATATGGTTTTGAGATATTTGATTCTACTTTTTCTGCTTACCAGAATAGTATCCATGATAATTTTACTAGTGGTGTTGATACTTTTACAGATATTCTACTTGATTTCACTTCCAACTATTGGGGAGACAAAACTGGTCCAACTCACTCCTCAAATCCCACCGGCCTCGGCGACATCGTTTCCGACAATATCCTTTTCGAGCCATTTCTTAAATTTGACCCGCTGAAACCAGGTGTCTCCAATGTTATGCTTATCCCTGGATTTGAAGCCAGTCGAATGTATAAAACAAAAAGTTATTTGGGTTCAGAAATTGAGGATAAGCTTTGGGAGTCCAATGCTGGTGATGACATCAGAGACCTGTTTATGGATGAAAATGGCGTCAGTATAGATAGTGATATTTATACAAGAGATATAGTAGGCACAGCCACTCTTTTTGGTATTGGAGTAAAAAATTTCTATAAATCTTTCATGGACCAGATGGACGAGCTTGTCGCTAAAGATGAAATTGCTGGGTGGAAGGCTATCGCATATGACTGGAGATTGTCACCTACTGATATTGTGAATAGGGGAATAGAAAAAGAGAATGGAAACATTTCTTACAATGAAGAATTAACAGAAGACCAAATCCCTTATATTATTAACCAATTACAGAAACTTGCAGATTCTTCTAAAAACGGCAAGGTAACAATAGTTGTTCATTCAAATGGTGGTTTAGTTGCAAAAGCCCTAGTTTTTAAATTAGAAGAAATGAAGAAAAACGGGGAATCTGACTTAGTTGATTATATAGATAACATAATATTTGTTGGCTCGCCTTTATTAGGGACGCCAGAAGCGATTCCTGCCCTTTTGCATGGGTATAATCAGGGTAAATTACTCAATCTACTTCTTAGTAGAAAGAATGCTCGAGATTTTGGGCAAAATCTCCCAGGTGCTTATAATTTATTGCCGTCTGAAAAATACATGGATGAAATTGATAATAATTTAATCACTTTAGATGAATCATTAGATAAGCTGAATAATTGGAAAGAATTGTATGGTCAGTCAGTGGATACTTTTGAAGAATTAGAGAAATTCTTGTCCGCGTCTGATGGAAACAGGATGCAACCTAATTATAATGATTTAGTAAATCCACTTATTCTCAATGAGACTCTTTTTGATAGGGCAAAATTATTCCATGATAATCTTGATGATTTGGTATTTCCAGAAACCATAAAAATACACCAAGTTTCTGGGTGGGGAATACCAACTACATACGATTTAAAATATAAATCCAAAAATGAATGCGATATTTTTTTGTTAGTATGTATAAAAAAGAAATTAGCACTTTCATCAGATGTTGGTTTGGTCTCTGGTGGAGATGGGACAGTTATTGCAGATACAGCATTGGCTGGTGATGGAATAGATTACTATTTGAATTTGGGTGAATACAATAAAGATAATAAATTTTCTTTAAAAAAAAGTCACGCTAATATATTTGATGTACCATTTTTATTTGATTTAGTTCACAATATTATAAAAGGAGATTCTAGTTTGCCCGAATATGTAACTACAACCCAGCCTTCCCCTGTAGATTTTACAGTAATAAAAATGCATTCACCTGTTGCCATAGACATATACAATGAAGATGGATTGCATACAGGAATGGTAGAGAATGATGACCCAGACCTTGAGTTTATAGAGGAGAATATTCCAAATAGTTCATACCTAGAAGTTGGAGATGAAAAGTATCTCATTGTACCAAGAGATGAAAATTATAGATTAGAGCTTACTGGTTTATCTGATGGTATTTTTACTTTAGAACAAGAATTAGTAGTAAATGATTTACCAGTTGATTCTGTGGTGTTTAGAGACATTTCTACTACCTCGTCTCTTCGTGGTGAAGTTGATATAAACGCTGACTCTTTAGCGACAAGTATCTCCCTAGACAAGGAAGGTGATGGAATATTTGAATCAGTTATTTACCCCTCGACAGGTGAAGAAGATGAAAATATTGGGTCTGGAAAACATTATTCTTCGGGAAGTATTCCACTTGTTATCAATAAAATTTCAGAAGCAAAAGTTGATATTCTCAATAATAAAGATGTTATTAACTCAAACATAAGGGAAATATCTTTAGAAAAAATTAAATATGATTTACCAGAGGATACAAAATCAAACAAAAATAAAGAAATTACCAAATCCGAACCCGATAATTATAACCCGAATATTTCTGCTTCTGCAGGGGATAGTGGTATAATTAGCAAGAGAACAGCCATATCAGGAATTGTTGCCTCGTTAATATTATTAATTGGTTTTAAATTAATTTTTAGAATAAAAATATGAATTATAGAAAAAAAATTTTGATTTCTCTGGGTGTGTTATTGATAATATTACTTTTATCGTATCTATATACACTTTATATAATAAATTGTAACCATTTAAACAATTATTCTTGCAGTACTTTATTTTTTGATGAATTAATCCCAATGTTTGTTTTAACTCCTCTTTTTATTTCAGCTTCGTTATTATTTGTTGTATTTTTTTCAGAACGAGTTTTTAAAATTTGGAAAAAGTTTGCTATTTTTGCAATCCCATTAATGCTGATAGGAATTTTGTTAATAAAAGTAACTCCCAATGAGTGCGATATGATGTTCTGTGTTGACCGCACCTTTATGATATATTTCTCAGGGATATTGTATTTGATTTTAAGTATTCTCGTAACATCTATTTCCGCTATTTATTTTAAAATCAAAAATAGATAAATCTTAGAGATATTAATTTAAAAAAATACCCCATGAAATCTTTCATTATTTGAAAGCTTCATGGGGGTAATTTCTTACTTGTGTTGTGTTCTTTTGCGTACGTTTCGGTTCGCTTTTTTGGAATTTGACGATTCACCACAATAGGATTGATAAAATCTCAAATTCCGGAAATTTGTTGACCTTGGGTCAGGTCTTTCGGTTGGAAGACCCTGGGTAGCATAATTTCTAGCCATAGTTTTAGATTTTTTAAAAAAATTAAGAACAAAATTTAGTTATCTCAAAATTACTATACACCCAAAAACGGAAAATGCAAAATATGGTATACTACAAATATGTTTAACAAACATTCATTTAAGGTCCTTTTAGCGTTTTGCGGGGTCATAATTTTTGGCCTTATAATGCTTGTTGTTATTGATTCATTTAAATAAGATTTTTACCAAGTCGAAGCTATCGCGTTGAGTTGGTAATTTTAATTGTTGACAAAGTAATTTTATTTGCTATTATCTAGAAGTAAGCCGTAGAAAGAAGGCATTTATAAGTCCTTCCCAGGTTTCCTTCTCCCCCTGCTAAAAGGGAGACCGAGAGGGGGTCAGACCCCTCCCAGCCCTCCCCTTGGTAAGGGGAGGAGGAATACTTAACGGCCTTAATAGGTCGATTTTTTTAATTTAGATAGATTACAGTTATTATGCCAATTACATTAGACAAAAAGAAAGAATTAGTGGCTTCTCTCGAGAAAGCGCTAAAGGGCGCGAATTCTGTTGTCTTCGTGAAATTTGGTAAATTGAAAGTTGCCGACGTGAATACACTTCGCCGAACTCTTCAAGCACAAGAAGTTGGTTACCAAGTAGCAAAGAAAACTCTACTTAAGCGCGCGCTTTCCACTCATGGGATAACAGGTGATTTACCTGAAATGGGAGGGCAAGTCGCAATCGCTTATAGTGCTGACCTACTAACTGGAGCTCGTGAGGTTTTTGGTTTCCAGAAGATTCACAAGGAGAATATTTCAATCGTAGGGGGAGTATTTGAAGGGAAGTATATGAATGCATCGGAGATGATGTCCATTGCAACAATTCCTCCGCTTCAAACTCTACGCGGAATGTTCGTCAATCTTATCAATTCACCAATACAAAGGTTTGCAAGTGTTCTAAACCAGATAGCAGAAGCTAAATAGCATTTCCTCCCCTCCTTACTAAGGAGGGGAATGAGAGGGGAGGTTCTTAATTAATTAGGAACCCCTCCCCAACCCTTGGTAAGGGGAGGGGAAACTCAAATCAATTAATAATTAATTTTAAAAACATATGGAAGAAACAAAAATGGAAGAGAAAGCAGAAGTCAAAAAAGAAGAAAAGACTAATGCTAAAACAACACCTGCCCGATCTGAAAATCATTCAGGCGGGGTTCCTGCAAAATTCAAGGACATAGTTTCAAAAATAGAAGAAATGTCAGTTCTTGATTTGCACGAACTTGTAAAAATATTAGAAGAAAAGTTTGGGGTCTCAGCAGCCACAGTCGCATCAGCTGGTCCTGCAGTCGTAGGGGAGGCAGTTGAGGAAAAAAGTGTTTTTACTGTTGAGCTTACAGTTGCAGGTGAACAGAAAATTGCCGTTATGAAAGTTGTCAAAGAAGTTCTTGCTCTTGGACTTAAAGAAGCAAAGGATTTAGTTGATGGCGCTCCTTCAGTACTTAAAGAAGGTATGAAAAAAGTTGAAGCAGAAGAATTTAAGAAGAAATTGGAAACAGCGGGTGGTAAGGTTACGTTGAGGTAAATAATTCACCCCTCCGCCTTTGGCACCTCCTTACAGGAGCAGTACACCTTTCACATTTTGATTACAAAACGTTCAAGGTCTTGCGCTTGGGTCCCTTGCCCAAGCTCACCCCTTAGCAGGGGAGGAAAACTCAAAAAAACACCCCTTGCCCCCACACCTATATTTAATTAAACAAAATATAGGTGTGGGGGCTTGCGGGGGTGTTTTTTAAGGTGTATATTGGTGGTATGGAAACTCTATCAAAACTTTTTGGTGGTCAGGCACGTGTCAGGATAATGCGTCTTTTTTTATTAAATAATAACAGTAATTTTGAAGTTGAAGAAGTTGTATCTCGTAGTCGTATAACAAAAACCAATGCCCGTAAAGAAATAAATGCTTTATCTGTTATAGATTTTATTAAGCAGAAAGTTATAACAAAAGAGGGTTATCGTGGCACAAAAAAGAAAGTTGTTGTTTGGTCATTAAACCCATCATTCCGATACCTTCAGTCCATAAGAGATATTCTTGTAGACCCAACTCTTTTACTTCAAGAGGACTTACCTCAGCGCTTCAAACAAGTAGGGAAAATTAAATTAATGGTAGTATCGGGAGTATTTATCGGCAATAGCAAGAGCCGAGCCGATGTTCTTATCGTCGGGGACAAACTCAAAAAGAACATTTTACAACAAGTCATTAAAGGACTAGAAGCCGAGATAGGGAAGGAGCTTGATTATGTGGTTTTTGATACTAATGAATTTAAATATCGTGTTGATATGTATGATAAATTGGTCTGTGACATCATAGACTTGCCACATGAGAAGCTTATAGACAACGGGCAGTTATCCACATATATTTCTAAAAAGTAGTAAAATTTGGTATAATGGTAAAGTACTTGAAAAGGTCGAATCTTTGTAAGTATCTTATTATTTTTTTGTAAATATATTTATTATATTATGATTTTATTACAATCTTGGGGCGAAGTTTTCAGTCAATCTTTGGTAGGTCTCTGGTATGGGTTTATAAGCTTTATCCCCAGTCTATTGGGCGCAATAATTATTTTTATTGTTGGTGTGTTGGTTGGTAAGGTTGTTGGTAAGGCAATTACACAATTGGTTGCTGTACTTAAAGTTGATAAACTTTTTGAAAGTGCAGGAGCAAATGATTTCGTAAATCGTACTGGTCTTAAATTGAGTGCTAGTCGATTCATTGGTGGACTTGTAAAGTGGTTCATCATTGTGGTCTTTCTAATGGCATCACTTGAGATTGTCGGTTTGACTCAAGTCAATGATTTCCTTCGTGAAGCAGTATTGTACTACTTACCAAAAGTAATTATTGCTGCTCTCGTTTTGGTCATTGCTTCTTTCCTTGCTGATGCAATGAAGAAGATTGTCAAAGCATCTGCACAAGCTGCAAATGTTCATTCAGCAAATATGCTCGGCTCTATCACTCGTTATGCTATCTGGGGCTTCGCATTTATTATTGCATTATCAGAGCTTGGTATTGCAACTGCATTCATGCAGATTCTATTCACAGGATTAATCGCAGCTCTTGCTATTGCACTCGGTCTTGCATTTGGTCTTGGTGGAAAAGAAGCAGCATCTCGCGCTATTGAAAATGTATCTCGCGATATGTCTAATGATGTGTCTTCAAGGATGTAAGTCTGTTTTCTAATTTGAAATCAAAGTATAAAAACAGCCTTACTTTGTAAGGCTGTTTTTATACTCTGATTATCCCCAAAAAATTTGACATTAATTTATCTTTAGTATAGAATAAACCCACGATGTTAATAAATACAAATCACCAAAATATGCGGTTAAAGTAAAACCAATTGGTTTTCCTTCGTCCGCTTAAAAGGCGGATTTTTATTTTGTAAGCGTCGATATGATATTTGAAAACTGAATGCTGTTCCAACTCACTGTTATCCTTTATTTTAGAGGGTCTTTTAATCGAGTTGGAAACAGAACGCAATAATTAAAAAGTTAATATTTAGAAGGAAGCGGTTCCGGACAATATTAATTAATCCCGTTAGAAGCAGGTCGCCCCGAGGTGACCGTAGCACTCGCATACTTGCGAGGGCGGCTTCTAACGGGATGGTTTTCATATTTCCTAATAGGAAATATAAGAGTATATGGCGGATGCCTAGACTAAAAAAGGCGATGAAAGACGTAGCATGGCGGCGATACGTTTCGGGGAGGTGCCTAGCAACCTTTGATCCGGAAATTTCTGAATGGGGAAACCCTTCTAAGTAATCCTTAGAAACTTTTGTGCTTGACACAAAAGAGCATACCCAGGGAAGTAAAACATTTCAGTACCTGGAGGAAAAGAGAAAAATATTTATTTTCTGAGTAGCGGCGAGCGAAAAGGAAAGAGCCCAAACCCCCACACCTACTTTGCCATTGTTTTTTGTTCTGCATTGATTGTATTATCAAAAATAATATTATTAATTAGAATATTAAAATAATGTTGATGTTGTTTTGAAAAAACAGAACGATGGTAAAGTAGGTGTGGGGGGGTTGTAAGATGACAATGTAGATTTATCTAGAGAAGTTACAAAATGTGTTGTTAGATTAATCTTCTGGAAAGAAGAGCCATAGACGGTGATAGCCCGGTGGTTGAAAATTTCACATCTTCTTGATTGTCATTCTTGAGTAACTCAAGACACGAATAGCTTGAGCGAATCCACCAGAACTAACTGGTAAGGCTAAATACTTTTTTAGATCGATAGTGAACTAGTACCGTGAGGGAAAGGTGAAAAGAACCCCGATAAGGGGAGTGAAATAGACCTGAAACCATATACTTACAAGGAGTCGGAGCGGGCAGAACAAAATTTTTGAAAGGAATTTTTTTCGAAAATTTTGTTCTGTCCGTCACGGCGTGCCTATTGAAGAATGAGCCAACGAGTTTATCTATGCTGCAGGCTAAGCTGTTAGAACAGTGGAGCCTTAGGGAAACCGAGTGTTAATAGCGCGAAATAAATGTAGTCTAGATAAGACCCGAAGCCAGGTGAGCTTGCCATGAGCAGGATGAAGTTTGTCGAAAGGCAGATGGAGGTCCGAACCGGTGACCCGTGCAATAGTCTCGGATGACTTGTGGTAAGGAGTGAAAAACTAATCGAACCTGGTAATAGCTGGTTCTCTCCGAAATAGCTTTAGGGCTAGCGTCGTGTGTTCCTCTTAGGGGTAGAGCACTGGAAGGTTTCGACAGGGAGTAATCTCGCGAATTCTATCAAACTCCGAATACTAAGAGTAAACCCCCACACCTACTTTGCCATTGTTTTTTGTTCTGTATTGATTGTATTATTAAAAATAATATTATTAATTAGAATATTAAAATAATGTTAATGTTGTTTTGAAAAAACAGAACGATGGTAAAGTAGGTGTGGGGGTAAAAAACACGGCAGTTAGGCTATGGGGGCGAAGCTCCATCAGCCAAAAGGGAAACAGCCCAGATCTCTAATTAAGGTCCCTAAATTTATGTTAAGTGCAAATCAAGGAGGTGAAATTTCTCTGACAATGAGGATGTTGGCTTAGAAGCAGCCATCATTTAAAGAAAGCGTAACAGCTCACTCATCCAGAGATTTCGCACCGAAAATAATCGGGGCTAAACATAATACCGAAATTGAGGGCTTCCATTTTTTTAAAATTGGGAGCGGTAGGAGAGTTTTCCACTCAGCGTCGAAGCCAAAGGGGTGACCCATGGTGGAGCGTGTGGAAGTAAGAATGTTGGCACAAGTAACCGCAAGGAAGGTGAGATCCCTTCCCGCCGAAAGATTAAGGTTTCCTGGGCAATGGTAATCACCCCAGGGTTAGTCGGTCCTAAGGAAATGGCGATAGCCGCATCCGATGGGCACAGGGTTAATATTCCCTGACTTCTATTTTATTCGATGATAGGACGGAGTGTAGTATATAAAGCTCATTATTGGATTTGAGTATGTTAGTGAGGGTTTCTTCCAGGAAAATCCGGAAGATGCACGTAAAAGTGGCACCCAAGCGAGGCATAAATGTTTCGATTCGTCGAGGCAGATTTTATAAAGCACGCTTCCAAGAAAAGTATCTAAGGTTAATGAAATAGAATCCGTACCGTAAACCGACACAGGTAATCAGGTCGAGTAGACCAAGGCGAACGAGTGAGAGGTCTTCAAGGAACTCGGCAAACAAGCAGCCGTAACTTTGGAATAAGGCTTGCCCTAGGCATCACATTGCATGTGATGCAATTAATAATTATGAATTAGGAATTAAGAATTGAATGCATTTTGTATTTCATTATTAATTTTTAATTATTAATTCTTAATTAACATCGCGCGTAGCGTGATGCCCGGGGCCGCAGCGAAAGTATCTCTGGCAACTGTTTATCAAAAACACAGCTCCCTGCGAACTCGTAAGAGGATGTATAGGGGGTGATGCCTGACCAATGCCAGAAGGTCAAATATCGGTGGTCTATGTCGCAAGATGTAGGCTGGCTGATATAAGCCCTGGTGAATGTCGGCCGTAACTATAACGGTCCTAAGGTAGCGAAGTACCTTGTCGGGTAAGTATCGGAACTTGCCCCTTTCAGTTGTAAAACTGATCGATAATTTGCTGTATCGGTGAAACCTAAGTTTAATGAAAATTAAATATGGCAATACCGAGGGAACCCCATAATTTACGGGGACACCGTAGAGACTACACGCAAACATCCTTAATAATTTATTAAGGATGAAGATATAGTCCATTCCTTTAGAAATAAAGGGTTCACACTAATTTTTATAAATAAATTGGTGTTGAGTAATGAAGTTCCGACGCGCACGAATGGCATAATGACTGGAGAGCTGTCTCGAAGACCTGCTCGGTGAAAATACAATACCGGTGAAGATGCCGGTTACCTGCAGATAGACGAAAAGACCCTAGAAGCTTTACTGCAGCTTGATATTGAGTATATGGTTATTCTGCGTAGCATAGATGGGAGAGGTTTGATGGTCACGATCTCGGTTGTGATTTACTCGACAGTGAAATACCATTCTTTGTGACGATATATTCTAATCTCTACGGCAAAAACGTAGAGAGACAGTATCTGGTGGGTAGTTTTACTGGGGCGGTATCCTCGAGAATTTAAACAGAATAAATTTCTATTTGAATTCTCGAACTATGCCGCCTCGAGAGGTCTAATCCACCTCGAAAAAAATAAAACAAGGGGACATCATCGTGTAAACGATGATAGAAAATCAGCTGTATGCTGAAACATCCGCATGTATCTTTAAGTACTAATTTATTATAAAATATAAATAGTAAAAATCTTAAAGTGAGATGTAAAAATCGGCGGACAATCAGCAGGAAAGATTTATTGGGTTTCCAAAGAAGGAGAAATGTTCTTTGAATTTAATTCAAGACCAAGGAGAAAAAGTAGGCTACCACTTAGGTAGATACTCATTGTGTGTAAGCATAATGACAGAGTCCGTATAATCAGGACAACTTAACGATTGTAGAGGAATACATAGACGTATGTTGAACAATACTTTTGGCTGGTTGAATCTTGTTGAGTCAACTACATGGACTGTAAAAAGTTAAATCTCATCTAAGGTTTTGAAAATTTTGAGAAGAGAAAGTATAACAATATTTTTTCTTCTCCTTCTTTGGGAATCTGATAAAAATCCTCAGAGACTATACGCTGGCTCTCAACTAAAGTTGAGATGATGATATAGTCCGATCTTCATGGCGACATGAAGTTCTAATTTAAAATTAGAAAACCTAATATGAAAACAAAACAAAGTAAAACGATTAGTGAAAAGCTTACGGATGAACAAAAAGAAATTCTTGTAGGAATTATTTTAGGAGATGGCCATTTGGAAACACAAAACAATGGCAGAACATATCGCCTTAAAGTTGAGCACTCAATCAAACAGAAAGAATATGTTGATTATTTGTATCAAATTTTTAAGGAATTCACGATATCAGCTCCAAAAGAAAGAACAAGAATATCACTTGGAAAAGAATTAAAATCTTATGGTTTTATGACAATTTCAAGCGATATATTTAGATTTTATGGACAACAATTTTATCATAATGGTAAAAAAGTAATGCCTAAAATTATTTTTAAGTTGTTTAGTCAAAAAAGTTTAGCAATGTGGTTTATGGATGATGGGTCATATAAATCTGTCCACCATAAAACATATATAATTCATTCGAATTGCTACACAAAAGATGAGCTTGAGTTAATTAAAGATGTTTTTGAAAAAAAGTTTGGAATTAAAGTCGGAATACATAAACAATATTCACAATGGAGACTGTATGTGTATAGCGAATCGGCACAATTATTTAAAAATATAATTGAGCCATATATACTTCCAAGTTTAAAATATAAATTGGGTTAACATAAATGCCTAAAGAGTAACGGAGGAGTTTATTAAGGTTAGCTAGGCGCGAATGGAAATCGTGCCGATAGTGTAATGGCACAAGCTAGCTTAACTGTAAGAGGTACATCTCGAGCAGATACGAAAGTAGAACATAGTGAACCGACATTTCGCATTAGATGCGGATGAAGATTAACGGATAAAAGCTACTCTAGGGATAACAGGCTAGTTCCGCCTAAGAGTTCATATCGACGGCGGAGTTCGGCACCTTAACATATTATCGGGGTGCCATATTAGAAATAATATTAGCGTTTTTTCTTTACGTTTGATAGGTGTAAAGAGAAAAATAAAATAATTGGCCATATGCTGGAACCCTTATTCGTAATTGATAAGGTAATCAGCAGGAAAGGCTTGTTAAAATTTTTAACAAGAATCCTCAGAGACTAGACGCCAATCTCCTAACCATTATTATTGATTAATGGAAGGATGAAGATATAGTCCGATCCCGCCAGTGATGGCGGTGTTATTAGCAATTAAAATATTTTGTTGATAGCTACGTTTACGATGTCGGCTCACCTTATCCTGGTGGTGGAGAAGCTACCAAGGGTTTAGCTGTTCGCTAATTAAAAAGGTACGCGAGCTGGGTTCAAACCGTCGTGAGACAGGTTGGTCTCCTATCTACTGCAGGCGTTGATTCTTGAGAAGATTTGTTCCTAGTAGACCCGAGAGGGTTTCTGCTACTTCACAAAGAAATTTGTGATGACAATTTGGCTAATAACGGTGAAGTCTTAAATTATTTTTTGTCCACTTATACATACACAAATGTGCGGTCCTGCCGTTGTGTTGAGAATTTACTTGAGGACCAGAAAATGATAAGATAATACCGTGGGAAGTCGATCTAATTTATCTTGATGCAAAGATTTGCATAGGGTTTTAGGTTTGACCCCGTAACGACTAATCCGTAAGGAGAGACTTATATATGAGGAATCATTTCTTAGAAAATGACTGCATATATCTGTAATATGCCAACCCTTCGTTCTGAATTTTTCAGAAAAAGGTGAAGATATAGTCTGCGCTCCTAGAAATAGGGGAATAGTGAAAACTAAAATAATTTAGTTTTTATGAAGTGACGAGAGGACCGGAATGAACTGACCTCTGGTGTACGGGCTCTACTGCCAAGTGGACTGCCCGGTAGCTATGTCGGGAATGGATAACCTCTGAAAGCATCTAAGAGGGAAGCCAGCTTCAAGATGAGGAATCGTTTGAGAAACCTGAGAGATGATCAGGTTGATAGGCGCTAGGTGTAAGCACAGCAATGTGTTCAGCCGAGGCGTACTAATCGTTCGATTCCTATTAGGAAATTTGGAAATCATATTATTGCGTTCACAGCATTCAGTTTTCAGGTATTATATCTGTCATTACCAAGAGGGTAATGTAGTAAAATTTGAAAATAAAATAGTTGAATTTTTTGTGTTGGTGGTTCAACACGGGGGTCACACCTGTTCTCATTCCGAACACAGAAGTTAAGTCTCGTTGCGCCGATGATACTCTATAAACGGGGAAAGTAGGTTGCCGCCAGCACAAAGAATTTAACTCAAAAAACTTTCGCTCCACATTGGGGCAGATTTTTGGTATAATAGAAAGATATATGACATGGGCATCAAGTAGACAATTTAAATACCTCTCTATTTTTCTCTTAGTAGTTGGACTTATTGTTTTTGCTTTTATATATCCTTTGATTTTTAAGAAACCCACATGCACAGATAGCAAGCAAAATGGCGCAGAGACGGGGGTGGATTGTGGTGGGGCATGTTTACGTATGTGTTTAGCGGAAGTGTCAGACCCTGTTGTCCTTTGGAGTCGGGCTTTCCCAGTTGTGGGTAGCAATTACAATCTCATTGCTTTTATTGAAAATAGAAATAAAAATTCGGGTGTATATTCAGCTCCATATGAATTTAGAGTTTATGATGTTAATAATAAATTATTGGGTCGTAGGCAAGGAAGCACTTTTATTCCACCAAATCAGCAATTTGCTGTATTTGAATCTCGTTTTGATGCGGGGGAAAGCGAACTCAAGAGTATTACGTTTGAATTTTTACCACCACTTGTTTGGATTAAAAAATCTCCAACATTACAAACCCTTCCAATCAATGTAAGTAATATTGTTTTTGATGATAATAAAGATACCCCCAATTTATCTGCTATTATTAGCAACGCATCGATTTATGATTTACCAGAATTTGACGTAATTGCAATTCTTTATGATGCAGAGCATAACGCTATTAATGCATCTAAAACTTACAAAGATAAACTTCTAAGTGGCGATAATTTACCAGTTGTCTTTACTTGGCCAGAAATACTTTCATCTATTCCTGTTATTAAAGATGTCTTAATTCAGATTAATCCCTTTTCTGTTTCTTTTTAAATAATTTTTAATATAGTAAGCATATGATTTCACCAAAAATAGAGGCAGGTAAGATTTCTAGTGGGATTGATTGGTTATTAATCCTATTTATAATTCCTGTTCTTGGGGCTGGTTTGGTAACGATGAAATCTTTTACCGGAGAAACTTCATTTTTTAATCACCAATTAATATGGATAGGGATTTCCTTTGTGTTTCTTTTTTCATTTTCTTTTATTGATTTTAGATTTTTAAAAAGAACAGATGTCCTAGTCGTTCTTTTTTTAATTTTTTCAGGATTACTTTTACTTTTGTTTTTTCTAGGACATACCTCCAATGGGGCCCAAAGTTGGTTTTCTTTTGGAGGGTTTTCTTTTCAACCCTCGGATACAATAAAACTTATTGTTATACTAATGCTGGCAAAATATTTTTCTCGGCGACACATAGAAATACGTAATTTCAAACACATTTTTATTTCAGGTATTTATGCTCTCATTCCATTTCTTCTTGTCTTTCTACAACCAGATTTTGGGTCAGCAATAATTATCTTTTTTATATGGTTTGGGATGACACTTGTCTCTGGTATTTCAAAGCGACACCTACTTATAGTTATTGGTGTTGTGGTAATCTCCCTTGTTTTTCTTTGGGGTTTCGTATTCCAACCTTATCAAAAAGCTCGTGTTATAAATTTTATCCAACCACTTTCCAATATTCATGGTTCAGGATACAACGTTTATCAATCGACGATTGCGGTTGGAAGTGGGCAAATATTTGGGAAGGGAGTTGGTTTTGGAACACAATCAAGATTAAAATTCTTACCCGAATATCAAACAGATTTTATTTTCGCAGCTTTTTCTGAAGAATGGGGTTTTGTTGGAATTATAATTCTTTTTGTTTTATTTGGGCTTATAATTTGGCGTATATTACACATAGCCTTACTTGGGACTACAAATTTTGAGATACTCTTTGGTCTAGGTCTCGCAATTTATTTTATGACTCACTTTATCATAAACATTGGAATGAACCTTGGTATTATGCCAGTTACCGGTATCACACTGCCATTTATGAGTTATGGAGGGTCTCATTTACTAACTGAATTTATTGGTCTAGGTATTTTAATGGGAATGAGTCGTTATGGTCGTGTAGCTCACAGAGATGATATGCATAATGAATTTTTGGGAATATAATTATTAGTGAATAGTGAATAGTGAATAGAGTGAAGAGAATAGTGGAATAAAAATATAAATACAAAATGCAAACACAAATAATAGATGGGAGAAAAATTAAAGATGAAATATTAGAAGAAGTAAAAGAAGGTGTTTTATCTCTACCTTTCATACCTATTTTTTGTGATATCTTAGTTGGAGATAATACAGTTTCAGCCTCCTATGTTAGAATTAAGACGAAATTTGCGGAATTAGTAGGGATTAAATTTCGTACGGCCGAGTTTAAAGATTCTGTATTAACAGAAGAATTAGTAGAGGAAATAGAAAATTTAAACAGAGTTCCACATATGTGTGGAGTCATAATCCAGTTACCACTACCGGACCATATAGACAAGAGAAAAGTTCTTGATGCTATCTTCCCATCTCTTGATGTTGATTGTTTGGGCTCTATAAATAGTGAAAATTTTTATAATAATGAAGGTGAAATAGGTTATCCGACAGCTCTTGCTTGCGTAAAAATTCTTGATATTCTGAATATTGATTTATCAAAAAAGAAAATATTAATTTTAGGGCAAGGAAGTTTGGTTGGTCTACCAGTAACTCATTTACTTAGAGAGAGAGGACTCGAAGTTAATACTGTTAATACTAAAACTGAAAACACAGAAGCTTTGATTAAAAATGCGGATGTGATAATTTCTGCTATTGGAAAGGGAAAATTTATAAAAGGGGATATGGTTAAAAAAGATGTTATAATTATTGATGCTGGTACTTCTGAAGACAATGGTGCTGTAGTGGGGGATGTTGATTTAGAGTCCGTAATGAATATTGCATCTTTTGTCTCACCGACTCCGGGTGGAGTAGGTCCAGTCACAGTGGCGATACTTTTAAAAAATGTATTACAAGTAGCGAAGAATAAAAAATAAAGGCATAACGATTTAATGCGGTCGCGGAAAGTCGTTATGGAGATAAATAATATGAATAATGAAATATTTTTTAGTTTATATAGTTTAGCGCATCAATCTGTCTTTCTTGATTGGCTTTTGATATTTACGGCAAATGGTTTTGGATATATGATGGTCTTTCTTGCATTTATATATTTGATTTTTCATACTGATGGAGTTTTTAATTATCGTACACCATTTTTACAATTTAAGAATAAATTTAAAGAAGTAGCACTTATATTTTCTGCGAGTATATCAGCTTGGATTATCGCAACTATTATTAAATTGTTTATCTTATCACCCCGACCGTTTATTCTTTTTGAAAATATTAAACCACTATTTTTACATGGGGGAATGGATTCCTTCCCATCTGGTCACGCGATGTTTTTTGGTGCACTTGCGGTATCACTTTATTTTGTTCATAAAAGAATGGAGTATTTGTATATTGTTGTTGCATTACTCATCGGGTTAGCTCGTGTAGCTTCTGGCGTTCACTTTCCTATAGACATCTTAGTTGGCTATATTTTAGGTGCGATTATAGCTATAATTTTCAATCTTATTTTTAAGAGAAAATAGTTTTCCCCACATGTCAGACATATGGGGAATATGATATAATTTATATATGGCTAAAAGAAAAATACCATTTGCTAGAGGTGGATATTATCATATATATAATAGAGGAAATAGTAAACAGAAAATATTTTTAGATAAATCTGATTATAAACATTTCGTTAAGTTACTTTATATATGTAATACAAAAAATAATTTTAAATTTAGAGATAATATTGTAGATATTAAGATTGATGCTTTTGAATTTGAAAGGGGAAAGCTAATAGTTTCTATTGGAGCTTGGGTCCTAATGCCTAATCATTTTCATATTTATTTAATGATAAATTCCCACATGTCTGACATGTGGGAAAAAAAGGGGAGAAATGCTATTTCCGAATTTATGAGGAAGTTACAAACCGCATATGTAAAATATTTTAATGCTAAATATAATAGAACTGGAGGTTTGTTTGAGGGGGCATTCAAATCTGTGTATATAGAAAATGACAACCAAGCTAAATATCTTTTTTCTTATATTCATTTGAATCCAGTAAAACTTATACAGAAAGATTGGAAAGAAGTTGGAATTAAGGATGAAAATAAAACTCTAGAATTTTTGGGCGAATATAAATGGAGCAGTTATTTGGATTTCAGTGGTGTTAATCGTTTAGAAAATAAGATTTTAAATTTAGAAGATTTCCCTGATTATTTTTCTAATAATAAAAATTTTGATAAGGAAATCCTAGAATGGCTTGAATATAAAGAGTAATTTTCTCACATGTCAGACATGTGGAAAAAACAAAACCCCGCAATGCGCGCGGGGTTGTTTTTTATTTTTAGTCTCATTTTTTCATTTTCAGAAGGGTTTGTCCATTGGAAATTTTTTTAACTTCTTCCAACCTTGTTCGATAAGTATCCTAAGTCGGATATCCTCTTTTATGACGTTTACCCCATCAGGAGTTTCATCTTCTACTTGTTTGATGAGTTCCGTATAGGTATAGTTTTCTGAAACGCTAGTATAAGTTCCATTCTTTGCATCAACGTCTGTTGAGCTAAGAATTATTAACTCACGTATACAAATCTCTTTTGCAACTTTTTTTGATTTCTCATTAGAAAAAATACTAGCGACAGCTTTTTCAAGATTATCATTTTTCATGGGGTTCCTTTCCTTTAATTTTTTTTTATTCTATAATATTTATTCAAGCTTGTCAACATAGTATAGTTTGATTGCTTTTTATGTCAAAAAGCTATAAAATATCTCTATTATGTGGAAAACAAGAATTGCAACATTGTTAATACTCTTATTAGGAATCGGGCTCGGTTTTTTTGTTTATAAGTCTGAAGTTCGTCATAGAAATTTAGCTAAAGATGCTAAAATTACCGGTCTTGCCAAATATCCATTCAAGTTGGGTTTAGATCTTTCCGGTGGTACTCATTTGGTTTATAAAGCAGATGTTTCTCTGATAGATTCTACAGAATTGAAAAATTCTATGGACGCACTTCGCGATGTCATAGAGAGACGTGTCAATGTCTTCGGTGTTTCAGAACCAATTGTTCAAGTTCAAAATGGTGGTTTTTCAAATGCGGGCGAAGAACGTTTGATTGTTGACCTTCCCGGAGTTACGGATGTTAGTAAGGCAATAGAAATGATTGGGCAAACCCCAATGCTAGATTTTCGCACTGAGAATCCAATTACAGATGCTCCTCAGGAAGTAACAGTAGATAAAGATGGAAAAGTTGTTCTTGATATGTATGCATCTAAATATATTAAAACTGATCTTACTGGTCGTTTCTTGGATAAAGCAATTCTTGAATTTAATCAGACCACGGGTGAACCAGTAGTCTCGTTGCAATTTGATGCAGAAGGTTCTCTTTTATTTGAGAAAATAACAAAAGAAAATGTCGGCAAAAGTGTGGCAATATTCCTTGATGGAACGCCAATTTCAATACCAACAGTAAATGAAACAATTACTGGTGGTAGAGCTCAAATATCAGGTAATTTTACTCCAACAGAAGCAAAGACACTAGTTGGCCGTTTGAATTCGGGAGCCCTTCCTGTGCCAATAAGTCTTGTTTCCACTCAGACAATTGGCCCTTCTCTTGGGGTCCTTGCGACAAGTGCTGGAGTCAAAGCAGCCCTTATTGGATTTTTGGCTATTGCACTCTTCCTTATGATTTGGTACAGATTGCCTGGAATGATTGCAGTTTTAGCTCTCTCAATGTATGTCATAATAATGCTCTCAATATTTAAATTAGTTCCTGTTATCCTTACCGCAGCTGGTATTGCTGGGTTTATTATTTCCATAGGAATTGCTGTGGATGCGAATGTTCTTATTTTTGAACGTATAAAAGAAGAGCTTCGTAATGGTGATGGTATTTTAGATTCAATTCATCATGGCTTTAAGAGAGCATGGCTTTCTGTTCGCGACTCAAACATTTCCAGTATGATTACAGCTATCATTTTATTCTGGTTTGGAACTTCTCTTATTAAAGGATTTGCGCTTGTCTTTCTAATCGGCGTACTTATATCTATGATCTCAGCAATATCAATAACAAGAATATTCCTTTATTCTCTAAATATTAAAAAGAAAAATAAATTAACTGGTTTTCTATTTGGGTCGGGATTTAGCAATGCCTCAACTGTAACTGCTACTGCAGTCCAAAAATAATATGTTTATAATTAAACACAAAAAAATATTCGTTACGATTTCAGCTGTTCTTGTTTCTTTATCTATTCTATCTATAATTTTTTTCGGCTTGAATTTCGGTATTGATTTCAAAGGAGGTTCTCTTCTTGAGGTAGAATATACAACTTCTAGACCAGAACAAAAAATTATAGAAGATACAATAAAACCTCTTTCTATAGGAGAAATATTAGTTCAACCTATGGGAGAAAAGGGTTACAGTATCAAAACTCGAGATATAAATGAACTAGAGCGTTCGTCTGTCATGAAAGCGCTAGGAAGTGATGTTACAGAAAAAAGTTTTACTTCTATCGGCCCTTCTGTTGGAGCTGAACTTGTCCGCAAATCTATTATTTCTTTTATTCTAGTAGCGCTTGGAATTATATTCTGGATAGCTTTTTCTTTTCGTAAAGTTTCAAAACCAGTTTCTTCTTGGAAATATGGTTTAATAGCAATAGTGTCATTGATTCACGATGTTACTATTTCAGCTGGGGTATTTGCGTTTTTAGGTCATTTAATTGGAGCTGAAGTTGATACTCTTTTTGTGGTTGCTGTGATGACAATATTGGGTCTTTCTGTTTCAGATACTATAGTTGTATTTGATCGTATTCGTGAAAATATTCGTGTTGGTCATTTTAAAACATTTGAAGAAACTGTCGGGCGAAGTATTAGCCAAGTTTATATTAGGTCAATCGCAACAGCATCAACTGTTATTATTGCACTTCTCGCTTTGGTATTTTTTGGACCAGTAAGTACAAGAGTTTTCGCTATTATGCTTACAGCCGGAATGTTCTTCGGTACATATTCCTCCATCTTTTTAGCAAGTCCATTGCTTGTAATATTTAATAACCTTCAAAAGAAGAAGGCAAAGAATTAGGTTTCAGTATGCTATAATGGATATTGTATCTAAAGTCGTTTTTATTTATTATTTACGCAGAAAATAAAATTTTATTCGCGCTTTACCCTAAAGGGCTCCGACGCGACTCATAAAATTTCATTTTCTGCTCCAATTATATATGTATATAATATTAGGAATTGTTGTCGCGTTTATTTTGTTTTTGGTTTTCAAGTATAATGGTTTTATTACACTCCGTACTAGGACCCAAGAAGCATGGGCAGATATTGATGTTCAACTCAAGCGTCGTTATGACCTTATCCCTAATCTTGTGAATACGGTGAAAGGGTATACTACACACGAAGCAGGGACATTTGAAAAGGTTACAGAAGCTCGTGCTCGGGCTATGCAGGCGAGTACTACAGCAGAAAAAGGTGTTGCAGAAAATATGCTCTCCGATACTCTTAAATCTCTTTTTGCAGTGTCAGAAGCATATCCTGATTTAAAGGCGAATACAAATTTTCTTCAGCTTCAAAGTGAACTCTCAGATACAGAAAACAAGATTCAAGCATCTCGTAGATTTTACAATGGAAATATTCGCGACTTGAATACTGCTATTGACCAGTTCCCAGGGAATGTCATCGCCTCTATGTTTAAATTCGCTAAGATGGATTTCTTTGAATTAGAGCAAGATAGTGCCGAAAAAGAACCAGTTGCGGTTAAGTTTTAAAATGGCAACACTTTATACACATCAAGGACAAAATGTTCGCAAGACATGGATGCTCATGAGCATCTTTTTAATCGTTGTGATTGGGCTTGGTTTTGTTTTTGCCCGAATGTATAATAATCCAACTATTTTATATTTCTTTGTTATTTTTAGTGTGGGAATGAATATAATAGGATATTGGTTTTCTGATAAGATTGCACTTTCTATGGCTGGGGCACACCCAGCAATTCGAGAACAATATTTTGATTTCTATACGATAGTTGAAAATTTAGCCATTACTGCTGGGCTTCCAATGCCAAAAATTTATGTCATAGTTGACCCATCACCAAATGCTTTTGCGACAGGCCGTGACAAGAATCATGCTGTGGTGGCAGTGACGACAGGCTTACTCTCTATTATGAATAAAACAGAGCTTGAGGGGGTTGTTGCTCATGAGATGAGCCATATTGGTAATCGTGATATGCTTGTATCTACGGTAGCGGTGGTCCTTGTGGGTTTTGTTGCTATTGTTTCAGATATGATGATTCGCATGACGATATTTGGTGGTCGTCGTAATGACAGAGAGGGTGGTGGAATTTTCATGATTGTGGGAATTGTTCTCGCAATTCTTGCGCCTATTACTGCGACACTTATTCAGTTTGCTATTTCACGTAAGCGCGAATTTTTAGCAGACGCATCAGGCTCGCTTCTTACTCGCTATCCCGAAGGGCTCGCTTCTGCGCTAGAGAAGATTAGTAAATATGGCAGACCAATGAAAAAACAATCAAATGCTATAGCACATCTTTATATTGCAAATCCAACAGGTTCTGGTCAATTTTCAAAGAAAGTTGGTAATTTATTCTCCACACATCCTCCTGTTGAAGAAAGAATAAAACGGCTAAGGGGAAGTTTGAATTAATTAAATGGAGGGTTCGCATAGTGGTCTATTGCGCACGCTTGGAAAGCGTGTAAGGTGTTACAACCTTCGAGGGTTCAAATCCCTCACCCTCCGCAAATACAAAACCCCTTTTGGGGCTGTTTTGTATTTGCGGAGGGTAGCACGACAACTGCTTGTCGTGCGTGGGGATTTGAACGACGGAGCATCATTTTCTTAGCAGAGAAAATGAGCGAGTCGGTGGCTAGACCATAATTTTTCGACGGAAAAATTATGAGTCGAGGCCAAAACATGTACTCATGGTCCCTCACCCTCCGCAAATTAAAAAACTCAACGTATGTTTAAATATAGTTGAGTTTAGTGTGCGAAAATCTTTTTAGTTGTAATGTAGCTTATAATAGACAATATAATTGTCAGAATTATCTGAGAAAAAATATATTGTATATGGCAATAATCTACGAATACATACATGAACCCAGTATTTGTTACAAAGAATAAAACAGATATTACTAAATACAAAAATATTTGTCTTTTTATTTTTTTAGTATCTCTGTTTTTAAATGCCCAGAACTTCTGCATAATAAAACCAATAGTATAGCTTAGAGCACATGCAGTCATTGATGATAATAAATACCAAAGTCCTACATATTCTGTAAGAATATAAAGAGTTGCATATCCTAATATAACTCCTATTCCTCCACTAATACAGAATCGCACAATTTCTAAAAAACGTTGTTTTTTCAAAATAGCCTCCTTTTTCTTAAAACTATCAGAAATAACCCTTAAAAGCAAATAATTATTATAATACTTTTATTTTTTAAAATACTGGTTCCAGCAGTGACTTATACCCTCCGCAACAAGACGAAATCGTGGATTATGTTTTAAAATTAATAAGTGTTATAATTAAATTATGGGAGACACAAAAAACAACAAGTTTATATTTATTAGTTCGGCGATTATCATATTTTCTTTGTTAGTTTCTGCGGCGTTTTTTATTTCGGCTAAGGATTTCTCAAAACAAGGGTCTTATGTAGAAGTAAAAGGCCTTTCAGAGAAAATCGTTAAGGCGGACACAGCCATCTGGTCTATGAGTTTTGAGGTAAAATCTAATAATATAGATACTCTTTATTCTGATATAGAAAAAAATATTACAACGATTAAAACATTCCTCACAGAAAAAGGTTTTGATAATTCAGAAATAAATGTTGCTCCGGTGAATATTTATCAAGAGACATACAAAGATGCATCCTTCAGATATAATTCAATGAATCAAGTGTCGGTATATACGAAAAAAGTTGACCTTGCAAAATCAACATCAAATGAAACATTGCTTTTGGTAAAAAGGGGAGTAGTTTTAAATCAAAACAATATCTCATTTGAATTTTCAGATTTAAATAGTATCAAACCTGAAATGCTTGCTGAAGCAATAAAAAACGCACGAGACACAGCTTCACAATTTGCAAATAATTCAGGTTCATTGGTAGGAAGTGTTACTCGTGGTAATCAAGGAGTTTTTGATATAACAGACAAAGACCCCGGATCTCCCGAATATAAGAAAATTCGCCTTGTATCAACTCTCCGATTTTTGTTAAAATAGAATTATGAATCTAAAAGATAAAGTTGTCATAATAACTGGTGGGTCAAAAGGGTTTGGGAAAACATTGGCTGAGCTTTTTGTTAAGGAGGGGTTAAAGGTTATTATAAGTTCTAATAATGATGTTGAAATACAAAATATCGCAAAAGAAATAGGGGCGTTTGGTTTTTACGCTGATGTAACAAAAGAGGAAGAATTAACTTCTCTTTTAAATGAGACAATTAAAAAATTTGGTAGAGTTGATATTTGGATAAATAATGCTGGTATTTGGTTGCCACACAAACCAATTGAAGAAACAGATTGGAAAAGAGCGCACGATTTAATTGAAGTTAATTTGTTTGGCACAGTGTATGGATCTAAAGTTGCTCTCATTCAAATGCGGAAACAAGGTTTTGGTTTAATTATAAATATTCTTTCAACAAGTGCCTTGGATGGTAAAGTAAATGAAACAGCATATTGTGCGAGTAAATTTGCTGCAATGGGATTTACAAAATCCCTTAAAAAAGAAGTAGATGGAAAAGATATTAAAATAATGGCAATTTATCCAGGGGGCATGCAAACTAATTTATTTGACGAGAAAAAACCAGAAAATTATGGAGAATTTATGAGTTCAAATTATGTAGCCGAAAAGGTTATAAATAATTTAAAACTAGAAAATCCTGAAGAAGAGTTAGTTATTCAGAGACCTTAAGTTAAAATACATCTAGAATTAATATTAGAAGATAAATTATAATTAAGAATGAAAAGATAATAACACTGCCGAAGAGTTTTTCTTCGGCGTGTTTTCTTTCATTGAAGAAATCGGTGATAAAAGTGAAGCGGGCAATTAATTTCTTGAACCAATTTTGGTTATGAAGATATTGGACGAAGTTAAGGCTACTTGCGCGGAAAGAAGAGACAAGGGATTCGCCACGTTTTTTAATTAACCAGTAAACGAGAACGATAATTGTAACGGCGACTAATATTAAAGTCAAACCGCTTGTCCATTTTTTGAAAATGGAAACAACCAAAGAGCCAGAGAAATAACCAAGAAAAACATTCAATATTGCCCAACCTATTCCACTTAAAACATTCCAAAAAATAAATGGTTTTGGTTTCATTTTTGACAAACCGGCAATAAAGGGAATAATTGCCCTAATTGGTCCGAAGAAACGACCCAAAAAAATACTTTTGTTGCCATACCTCCTAAAGAATTTTTCTCCATGGTCAAGGATTTTTTGATTGATTATTTTTTTATTTTTTATAAAATTACCACCCCATCGCCCAAGTGAATAACTGAAAAAATCACCAACAATTCCGCCGATAGTGGCAAAGAATATTATATCCCAAGCATTTAAATAATCTTGAGAAGCCAAAAATCCACCAATTGAAATGAGGGTTGCTCCCGGAATGAACACACCAATAAATGGAGCGGATTCAACAAAGGCCAAGGTAAAAAACAACCAATTGCCGAGCCACGCGAATTGAGTCAAGAGATTTAAAAGTAAGGTAATATCAGGCATAAAAGTAAATTATACCATTATTGGGTGGTTTCTTTTAATATGTTAGAATAATAAAATAATGCTATAATACCCTTATGAAAAAAGGAAGTATTGGCGTATTTGATTCGGGGGTTGGGGGGTTGTGGATATTGAAGCACTTGCAGGAAGAACTGCCGGGATATAATTATGTATTTTTCGGAGATCAGGGGCATGTGCCATATGGAGGAAGAACTATGGAAGAGATAAGGTTATTTTCAGAAGGGATAACTAAATTTTTAATTAGCAAAGGTTGTAATGTGATTGTTATTGCTTGTAATACGGCTTCTGCAACTTCTCTAAAATATCTTCGAGAAAAGTTTCCAAAAGTAATTTTTGTCGGAATGGAACCAGCTATTAAACCTGCAGTAGAGGTAACTCATACAAGGAAAGTTGGAGTACTAGCAACTCCTGCTACTTTTCAAGGAGAATTATATAATTCTGTTGTAGAGAGATTCGCTTACAATGTAGAAATATTTAAAGATACCTGCTCGGGGCTTGTTGGCCAAATAGAAAAAGGGGATTTGAATTCTATTGAAACGCGTTCCATTTTAGAACGGGGACTTTTGCCAATGCTTAAAAAAAATATTGATACCGTTGTTTTAGGATGTACTCATTATCCATTTGTCATTCCTTTAATAAAAAAAATTGTGGGAGATAAAGTTAATGTTATAGATCCGACGAGTGCAATAGTTCATCAAGTTTCTCGTGTTTTGAGTGAAAACAAATTATTGAATAAGTTTGTGGTAGGGGACAGGAAAATTGATATTTTTACTTCAGGTGAAAAAGATGATATAAAGCCAATTTTGTCAAAATTATTTGATAAAAATATAGAAGTAAATAAAATAGATTGGAATAATAATTTTGAGTTAAATATGCTAAAATAAAGAAATGAGAAATCTACTAACTGAATTTGAAAAAACATATAAAGAGCTAAATAAAGCCCAAAGATTAGCTGTGGATACCATAGATGGTCCAGTAATGGTAGTAGCAGGTCCTGGAACCGGAAAGACCCAAATACTTGCTTTGCGTATAGGAAATATTTTGAAAAAAACAGATACAAGCCCTGATGGAATTTTATGTTTGACTTTTACAAATTCTGGTGTTTCAGCCATGAAAGAAAGGTTAGAAAAATATATTGGTGATAGGGCAAAAAATGTTGCTGTTTCAACCTTCCATAGTTTTGCCTTTAACCTTATTGAGAAGCATTATGAACTTCTTGATTTCACACAGATGCCAGCACTTTTGTCCGACGATGAAGCAGTATTTTTGATTGATGAAATTCTAAACAACAATGATTGGGAATATATTAGTCCTCGAAATAACCCAGCAATGTATTTTGGTGACTTAAAACAACTTGTTTCAATATTAAAACGTGAACGTATAACATTCAATAAATTGTTATCTTATATAGAAGAAAATATTAAAAACTTAAAAGAAACTCCGGAGAATATTTCTTCTCGTGGGGAAACAAAAGGTAAGCTTAAAAAAGAAACAGAAAAGAAAATAGACCAGTTAATGCGCACTCGTGAAGTTGTAAAGTTTTATGAGTTGTATGAAAAAAATAAAAAAGAAAAATCACTCATCGATTATGATGATGTATTAGAATATGCAGTTTTACTAGTTGAGGATTTTGAAAGTATCCGAGATGACATAAGAGAAAATTATTTATATATATTAGTAGATGAACATCAAGATTCAAATGGAATTCAAAATAGTTTTTTGAAAGCAGTTTGGAAAGAGGTTGAAAGTCCAAATATTTTTGTAGTGGGAGATGATCGTCAGCTTATTTATGCTTTCTCTGGAGCATCGCTTTCTTATTTTGAAGAGTTTTCTCATATTTTTGGTAAAGCAAAATTAATTATTCTTATAGAGAATTATCGTTCCACAGCCCCAATACTTTCTATTGCGGATAATTTACTTAAAAGTTCAATTACAGATGAAAAATTAAATAGCAACAAAAAAGGTAATAGTAAAATAATGCTTAACGAATACGCTTATCCCCGCGATGAAATTATCGGCGCTGGTTTTTACTTCAAACAAAAAATTGAAGAAGGATTAGGCTCTGATGAATGTGCTCTTTTAGTTCCAAAGAATTACAATGTCCGCTCCGCTATACAAATACTTTCCGATATGGGGTTACCTGTATCGTCGGGGAAAAGTTTATCTCTCTTCTCTGTACTTGAAGGTGATTTTTTTCGCAGAGTACTGGGTGTAATAGTTAACCCATCTGATTCTATTTTATTGTCAAAATCTCTACTTGATAAGACAAGTGATATTTCTTACCTTTCAGCGCATAATTTCTTAAAGAATACAAAACCAGATAAATTAACGATAGAAGAATTAATTTCTTATGATTCTAATGATGGACTTTTTACTAGAGAAAATCCTATTTCTAAATGGGGAAATAAATTAAAGGACTGGGTAAACAATTTATCTAGCGAAAAACCAAGTATAGTTATTAGTAATATTGGTAATGAGCTTTTGATAAACACATCAAAAGGAAGCGATGAATTATTAAATAGAGTAGAGGTGGTCCGAAGTTTTATTCATTTAGCAATGTTTTATGAAGAAAAAAACAGAAAACCAACTCTCGCTTCATTTTTGGAATATATTAATCGGCTTGAATCTTATGGAACACATATTGAGCTTACGAAATTTGAGAGTGATTCTGGTATCAGAGTTATGACTCTTCATAAATCAAAAGGTCTTGAGTATGAATGTGTCTGGGTGGCGCATATGAATGAAGAGACATTGATGTCTGAGAAAAAAGGCGGATTTACTTTGCCGGAAAAAATTAAAGAGCATATAAATAAGAAAAGTGTTGAAATGGCTAAAAGAGAACTTTATGTTGCAATTACCCGAGCTAAAGAATTTTGTATCTTATCATACGCACAAGAGAATTATAATGGTAATACCATGGAACTCGCTTCTATAATTAAAGAGCTTGATGATATACATTTTGTTAAGAAAAATTCTTCTGCAACAGAAAAAGAAATATTAGAACAAGGAGCTGAAGTTTATATAAATTCTAATATTAAAAAAGATACTAATATAGTTTCTGATATACAAAAATTGGTTTATGAAAATCATAGTGATATCAAAGTTTCTGTCTCAATGTTGAATAACTTCTTTGAATGCCCGTGGAAATGGTATTTTAGAAATTTTTTGAGATTACCAGAAGTAAAGCCGGTATATTTGACTCTTGGAACAGTAGTGCACTCTATGATTGAATATATTTTGAAGTTAAAAGAATTACCCAGTGAAAATGAAATAAAATCTAATATTAATGAAGCATTTCAGAAGGAAGGGATTACAAATGAAAACAATTTAAGAAAACTAAGCCGTGATGCTTATGATATAACTCAAAACTGGATAGATAATTATTATTCTCATTTACTCCCTGATTTCAAGTCAGAACGTTCAGTTTTATTTGTTGATAAAAAAAATTTTCCACACCTCTTAATGTATGGGAAAATAGACCTAACGGAATATTTAACAGATGGTAAAGTTTATGTGACAGATTTTAAAACAGGAAACTCAAAAACAAGTGGGATAATAGAGAAAGTAGATGAAGAAGGGAGAATGTCTGACCTAATGCGCCAGCTTGCGATGTACTCTTATCTTTTATCCGGTAATAGTGGAGAATTAAAAGTTTCAAATTCAAAATTATTATTTCTTGAAAGTAAAGTGGGTGATAAAAATGCATTTTATCAAACAAAAATTACCGAAGAACAAATTAATTTATTAAAGAGAGATATAAAAGAATATGACGAAGCTCTTTCATCAGGCTCTTGGGTAGAAAGGGAGTGTAACTTCAAACCATATGGCAGTGGATCTATGGAGTGTGAATATTGTAAAATGTGGAATAACATAAAGAAATAAAAGTAAATATTTGAAAAAAGGCGTGAAAATGCTATATTCTATATATGGAAGAGAATCAGAAAGGTAAAGAGCATCCGCTTTCAATAGTTATAAATGATGCAGTAAAGATTTTTACTGACTTGGGCTTTGAAGTTGCTAGTGGGCCAGAATTAGAAGATGAATGGCATAATTTTGATGCACTTAATATGCCGAAAGATCACCCAGCCCGTGATATGCAAGATACTTTTTGGATTAAGGGCCAAAACGGAAAAGTATTAAGAACTCATACTTCAAATGTGCAGATTAGATATATGGAAAATCTTACAAGGTCTGGTAAAAAACCACCATTTGCAGTTATTTCAATTGGTAAATGTTTTCGTAACGAAGCTACAGATGCAACTCATGAAATGCAATTTTATCAGATTGAAGGACTTATGATTGGAGAGGATATTTCAATGGCAAATCTAAAAGGAATTTTGTCTCATTTTTATAAAAAAATGCTTGGCGAAGATACTAATCTCCGTTTCAGACCAAGCTTTTTCCCATTTACTGAACCTTCAATTGAATTTGATTTAAAATATAAAGGAAACTGGATTGAAATGGGTGGAGCAGGGATGGTTCATCCTAAAGTATTAGAGAATTGCGGGATTGATGGAAGTAAATATCAAGGTTTGGCTTTTGGCCCAGGGCTTGAGAGGCTAATGGTTATTAAATATATAATGCCAGACATCAGACCTGCTTATCAGGGTGATTTAAGATTTAATCAATTTTAATATGAAAATAAGTTACAATTGGTTACAAAATTATTTTGAAGAAAAGTTACCAAAACCTGAGAAAGTTGCCGAAGGGATTATTTTTCATTCTTTTGAAGTGGAAAGTTTAGATAGATGTACCAGTCCGACTGGTACAAGTAAAGAAGATTGGATTTTTGATATTAAAATTTTACCAGATAGAGCGCATGATTGTCTTTCGCACTGGGGGGTGGCGAAAGAAATTTCAGCGATTTTCGATTTAGAAATTTCTTCGCCGAATGGCTTTTCTCAGATTCTCAGACGAGGGAGGAAAACAGAGTCAGACCATTCAGAAAGCCATATTGATTCAGAACTTAAAATTGAAATACAAAACAATAAATGTCTTCGTTATATGGGTAGGATAGTAAAGAATATAAAAATTGGTGAAAGTCCAGATTGGCTTAAAAATAAATTAAATACAATAGGTCAGAAATCCATAAATAACATTATTGATGCTGCTAATTTTGTTATGTTTGATTTAGGGCAACCAATTCATTGTTTTGATTTAGATAAATTGGAAAGTAGTAAAATAATAATCAGAAATGGAAAAATTGGTGAAAAAATAACAACTCTTGATAAAAAAGAAGTAAATTTGGATAATTCAATTTTGATAATTGCAGACGAGCGTGATCCACTTGCTATAGCGGGGATTAAAGGTGGAGATAAAGCTGAAATTGATTCAGATACGAAAAACATAGTTATTGAGGTTGCAAATTTCAACCCGACTACTACCAGAAAAACTTCCAAGAAAATTGGTATATCAACAGATGCAGTAAAAAGGTATGAGAATGAAATTACTCCAGAGCTTTGCGAGAAAGTTATGAATGCCATTACCGATATGATATATGCTTTGGCTGGTGGAGAGATGGAAGAAATAGTAGATATTTATCCACAAAAAACTGAACAGAGAATTGTTCTTATTTCAATAAACTATATAAATAAACGACTAGGCTCGAATTTCTCAAAGGAAGAAATTGAAAGTGTTTGGAAAAAATTAAATTTTGGATATAAAGAAAAAGATAAAGAATTTGAAATTAAAATTCCATTTTTAAGAATTGATATAACAGGTCCACATGATTTAGTAGAGGAGGTAATAAGAATTTTAGGATATAATAGAATTGAAGAGAAATTACCTAAGGACGGTCCTTGGGGAAACTCTCTTAAGGACCGTCCTTTAATAAATGAAATTTTTTATAAAATGCTTTGGGTTCGTAATAAACTTTTAACAGATGGATATTCTGAAATTATGACTTATGTTTTTCGTAATAAAGGAGAGGTAGAGGTTCTCGCTTCGGCTTCTGATAAAAAGTTTTTGAGAAATAATTTGTCAGATGGTTTAAAAGAAAGCATCAAATTGAATCAATTAAATATTCCTCTTCTTGATATGGATGAAATAAAAGTTTTTGAAATTGGAACGATATTTACAAAGAATGGAGAAGAAATACATGTTGCTTATGGAGATAAAAAAGAAATTAAAGAGATAAACTTAGATAAGTTCGTGAACGAGAAGCTTTCTTCTGAAGTGCACGGATATTTTTCTGTTGAAAAATTCCTCGTGCTCGGCTCGACAGCCTCCCAAGGCACTTCAGAAGAAACTTCTCATTCACTCACTAACTCAAGACCTTTCAAAATGTGGTCTTTATATCCATTTATTACGCGTGATATTGCGGTCTGGGTTCCAGAGGGGACAGCTCCAGAAAAACTTATTGAGATTTATAAAAGTTTTGGAACAGAATTATTAATCAAAGAACCAAAATTGTTTGATTCTTTCACAAAAATTATCGATGGAAAAGAAAAAACTTCTTTTGCATATCGTTTAGTTTTTCAGGCAGACGATCGAACTCTGACAGATGAAGAAATAAATGTAATTATGACGAATATTACCAACAAGGTGTTATCTCTTGGTTTTGAGGTTAGATAAAGAAAATATCCTTTATTTATAAGGTTTAAATTCACTAAAAATATTAGGATTTTTGGTATTTTTTTGTTATAATATAAGAAGAAGTTATCCATAATAAATGGGTATTTTAAATTATATTATTATTTAATTTTCTAATGGGATGGCTAAAAAAGAAGAAAAAAAAGTTAAATCAACAGTTAAATATGGGGCAGAGCAAATATCAGTCCTTGAAGGTCTTGAGCCAGTTAGACGTCGCCCTGGGATGTATATTGGGTCTACGGGAATTGATGGATTGCATCATTTGATTTGGGAAATTTTTGATAACTCTCTCGATGAAGCGATGGGGGGATTTTGTGACCACATTGAAGTAGTTCTTTTACCTGATAACTCTGTCCGAGTTGTTGATAATGGGCGTGGTATTCCTATTGGAATTCATTCTAAAACAAAAGTTTCTGCGCTAGAAACAGTTATGACGACTCTTCACGCTGGAGGAAAGTTTGGTGGGGAGAATAGTGGCTATAAAGTCTCAGGAGGGCTTCACGGTGTTGGAGCTTCAGTTGTAAATGCACTTTCTATTTATACTCAAGCGATTGTACATACAGAAGGAGGAAGGTATATGCAAGAATATAAACAAGGAAAGAGAAAAGCCGTTGTCAAAAAAATTGGTTCTTCTAAACTCCACGGTACAATTATTTCTTTTACACCCGATGAGGAAATATTTAAACAAGTTAAATTTGATTTAGAAACAGTTACCAATCATTTGCGTCAGCAAGCATACTTGGTGAAAGGTTTGCGTATAGATATATTAGACGCGCGTGAATGGGACCCACTAACAGGAGGAAAAGGTAAAAAAGATTTTAATGATATTTTTTGGTTCAAGGAACTTGAACTTGAAATTCCATCTGCAACATTTTATTTTGAAGGAGGGCTTGTATCGCTTGTGAAATTTTATAATAAACTTGAAAAACCAATTCACCCGACTGTTTTTTATGTTGAAAAAGAATTAGATAATGTTGGAGTAGAAGTAGCTCTTCAATATGTGGATGATATTAACTTTGATATAATACCTTTTGCAAATAATATACATACCGTTGAAGGAGGAACTCATGTTACTGGTTTTAAAACTGCTCTTACTCGTATTCTAAATGCATATGGCAAAAAAAATAATTTAATTAAAGAAATAGATGGTGGATTTACTGGAGATGATGTTTTAGAAGGTCTAACAGCAGTGATTTCGGTCAAACTTCGAGAAATTCAATTTGAAGGACAAACCAAAACTAAACTTGGGTCAACTGAAGCTCAGGGGGCAGTGGCTACGGTCTTCGGAGATGCTTTTTCTGCATTTCTTGAAGAGAATCCAGATGAAGCAAAATCTATCATAAATAAGTCACTTCTTGCTCTTAGGGCTCGTAAAGCAGCTAAAGCTGCCAAGGATTCCGTTCTTCGAAAAGGGGCACTTGAGGGGATGACTCTTCCAGGCAAGCTTGCTGATTGTCAGGTTCGAGATGCATCTTCTGCAGAACTATTTATTGTGGAAGGGGATTCGGCAGGTGGTACAGCCAAGATGGGTAGAGATAGAAAAACTCAAGCCATACTTCCACTCCGTGGGAAAATTTTGAATGTAGAACGTGCTCGACTTGATAGAATGCTCGGGAGTGAACAAATTAAAAATTTGGTTATTGCGATGGGGACTTCAATAGGAGATACTTTTGACCTTGAAAAAATGCGTTATCATAAAATAATTATTGCAACAGATGCCGATGTGGATGGAGCTCACATTCGCACACTTATTTTAACTTTAATGTATAGATATTTCCGCCCAATACTAGATGCTGGTTATATTTACATTGCTCAACCTCCACTTTTCAAAATCAAAAGAGGTAAAGAGATAATGTATGCGTATTCAGATGAAGAAAGAGACAAGTTACTCGGAAAGGATGCGGCATCACTCCAAGAATTACTTTCCGCGTCAGCAAACGAAGAAGATACAATTCAAGAAGAAGCTAAATCCAGCTTTGCTGGATCGCCCGACGCTTCTACTGAAGCGTTTAGGGAAGAAGAAAAAAAGCAATCAAATAAAGTTCATGTTCAAAGATACAAGGGTCTCGGAGAAATGAACGCCGAAGAACTTTGGGAAACAACCATGGACCCAAGTAAACGAGTTCTAAAACAAGTTGCAATACACGACGCAGAGATTGCCAATAAAGTTTTTGATATGCTTATGGGCTCGGAAGTTCCACCTCGCAAAACTTTCATTCAATCCAACGCCAAAATGGCAAATCTAGATATCTAAAAAATAAATTTATAAAAATTACATTTAACAAACGGCCATTCGTTAAATGTAATTTTTATAAATTTGTGATATTATATAGAAATGAGATATAAAGGATATAGAGTTGGTTCAATTGAGAGAGAATTATTAAAAACAATTCTTAATATTAAAGATAGAGAATTACCCACAAAATACTCTGAATCTTTTTCTGATATTTTTAAAACTGCTCGTCAAAAGTATCAATATTCTGAAACTATAAATAGAATGGAAGAAAAAGGCCTGATTCAGTTTGTTAATAAGTATGGAGAATTAAGAATGACTATTACTTCTAAGGGTCATAATATTGTAAGAAATCTTTTATTAGGAGATTACAAACAACTTAAAAAACCTACAAAATGGGATGGTAAATGGAGAATGGTGATGTTTGATATACCTGAAGATAAAACAAAATTACGTAATATTATAAGATTTCATCTTAAAAAAATCGGTTTCTTGCAAATACAGGGAAGTGTGTGGATATATCCTTACCCATGTGAAGAGATTATAACGATTATTAAAACGAATTTTAATTTCAATGATGAAGTCATTTATATAACTACTGATTCATTTGATAAAGATTTAAAATTTAAAAAATTGTTTAAGTTGTAGTATTTTACAATTAAGAAACGGCCGTTCGTTAAATGTAAAACATGAAGTTTGTTTTGTATTATTTTTCTCCTTTTAAGATTACTTTTTTCTCAAAACCACCTTTTTCTTTAAATTTTTTTAATCTAATTTCTTCAACATTAGCGAATTCAGGTAATTTTTTCAGAGCTTCAATAACTTCTGTAATATCAGCCAATTCTTCTGTATTTTTTATTTCCATAAATTCTTTTATTTCCTCATCCAATTTTTTAATCAATTCTTCCTTATATTCTTCTTTATTAGCTATTCTTTTTTTATAAGAAATACCTTTTGAATCTAAATATTCTGGTATATTATCTCTAACCAATTTATTATAACTTTTCATAATTAATTCAAGGTTCTTTCTTTTATTTCTTTTTCTAATTTTTCTAAGAATTTTTCTACAGTTAGACCTTCTAATTTTTCTGTTCGTCCTTCGATGGTGATGGTCTTACTTTCTTTTTCTTTATTACCAAGAACAATTATATAAGGGACTTTTTGCATTTTTGCGTTGCGGATTTTTTTGCCGAGAGATTCATTTGAATCGTCTAATTCTACTCTTATACCAAAGTCCTTTAATTTTTTGTAAATACTATCGGCATAATCTTTTTGGTGTTCTGATATCGGTAGAACTATAACTTGAACAGGGGAAAGCCAAACTGAAAAATTACCAGCGGTATGTTCAATTAAAATAGAAATAAATCTTTCTATTGAACCCATAATAGCTGCATGAAGCATAACAATTCTTTCTTTTTCTCCTTTTTCGTTTACGCAAGTTAAATCAAATCTTTCTGGCATGTTCATATCAAGTTGAATAGTAGCCACTTGCCATTCACGGCCAAGTGAATCTTTGGCCATAAAATCAAGTTTAGGACCATAAAAAGCAGCTTCGCCAAGGCCATCAACTGCTTCCACTTTTTTTTCTTTAATTATTTCCTTAAGTATATTTTCTGCCTTTTCCCATTGTTTTTCTTCCCCCAAATATTTCTCCATATGCTTGGGGTCATGAGTAGAAAGTCGTACTTGTAGATTAAAACCAAATACTTTATAAAAATCATGAACAATATCCCAAATTTTCAAAAATTCTTCTTTTACTTGGTGCATTCTACAAAATACATGGGCATCATCTTGAGCGAAAGAACGTACTCTTGATAATCCAGACAATTCTCCTGATTGCTCGTCACGATAGCACATAGTTGTATTTGCATATCGCTGTGGAAGTTCTCGATAGCTCCATACTTTTCTTGCATAAATTTGTGTATGATGAGGGCAGTTCATTGGTTTCATCGCAAATTCATGACCTTCACGTGTTGTAATACGGAAAAGTTCATCTTTGAATTTATCCCAATGTCCGCTTGTTATATATAAATCTTTTTTTGTTATGTGTGGTATTTCTACTTTTACATAACCAAATTTTTGTCTAAGCTCCCAAACATATTCATCAAGAAGATTTATCATTAGTGTCCCTTTGGGGGTCCAGAGAGGTAATCCAGAACCAACTAATTCTGAAAAAGTAAAAAGATCTAATTCTTTCCCAATTTTCTTATGGTCTCTTTTTTCTGCTTCTTTTCTTAATTTCATATATGCATCAAGTTTTTCTTTTGTTTCAAAAGCAAGTCCATAAACACGAGTAAGCATTTTATTTTTTTCATCTCCACGCCAATAAGCTCCAGCGACTCGGTCAAGCTTAAAAGAGCCTTTTTTAATTTCTTTCATGCTTTCAATGTGTCCACCACGGCAAAGGTCAGAGAATTTTCCTGAAGTATAAATTGTGATTTCTTCTCCTTTTTCTATGATGCCATTTATGAGTTCTTCTTTATATGTATTATCAGCAAACATTTTTAAAGCCTCATCTTTTGTGAGGACTTTCTTCTTAAATGTAGTCCATGTCTTTATGAGTTCTTTCATTTTAGATTCTATCTTCTCTAAATCTTTATCAGTAATTTTGCCATTAGTATCTACATCATAATAAAAGCCATTATCTACTGCTGGGCCTAGTGTAATCTTGGACCCTGGATAAAGTTCTAATATAGAAGCTCCTAATAAGTGAGCAAGGGAATGGCGTAATTGCGTTAATTTTTCTATGTTTTCCATACTTCATATAATATCACAATAATTAATACGAACAAACCTTTGTTTTTTGAGTTGCATTTTAGACAAAAATCAGTATACTATCTTATATGGTAGTACGAATGAGACATACGCGTTCCCATACAGGGAACCGAAGATCACATCATGCGCTTAAAGCGCTTGTTTTTACTACATGTTCAAACTGTAGGCAGAAAAAAGAAACTCACATAGTTTGTAAACATTGTGGTTTTTACAATGGACGCAAAGTTCTAGATGTGGTTAAGAAAGTAGAAAAGAAACAGGCAAAAAAGAAAAAATAAACACGACGCCAATTACGAATGGATACGAATTACACAAATAGTTACTTATCCTTACGAATAGGGTTCATAAATTTATTCGTAAATTCGCATGAATTCGTAAATTAGTGTCGCATTATCTTATGGCAAACAGGCACCTTTCACGTTCAATTGTTCTTCAAACACTCTTCGAGTGGGATTTCGCTGTCTCAAAAGATGCGATACCCGAAAAGATGCTTGACCGCAATATTGAAGAGTTTGGTCCAGGACTTGATGACTCAGATTTTATGTCCGAGTTGTTTCTTGGCGTGATAAAGAAAAAAGCAATAATAGATGAGATTATAGAAAAAGCAGCACCTGATTGGCCAATAGATAAAATATCAATAGTTGACCGCAACATTCTTCGGATAGGATTATATGAATTGTTGTTTGGGGATAGAACTCAAGTTCCTCCCAAAGTTGCCATCAATGAATCTATTGAACTTGCAAAAAGTTTCGGTGGAGAGAATTCAAGTAAATTTATAAATGGAGTTTTAGGTGGGGTTTATAAAGAAATAGGTGAACCAGGAAAAGATGATGTCTGTAAGAAAAGGAACAGACATTTTGAAACCGATCCAACTAAATTCCCAATAGAAAAAAAGGCTGGAGCTGTTGTTTATGCTTATAATAAAGATGAAATATATTTTGCTTTCGTCCACGATGTTTTTGGTTATTGGACTCTATCAAAGGGAAGTATTGAAGAAGGAGAGAATGAAAAAGATGGAGCAATTAGAGAGATTAAAGAAGAAATGGGTCTTGATATCACAATAAAAGAATTACTTGGTCGTAATGAATATATTGCCTGTCATCCAGAAAAAGGAAAAATCAGAAAACAAGTCGTTTTCTTTTTAGCAGAATCAGAATATAAAGATCTTATTCTTGAAAAAGGCACAGGTGGATTAGATGACGCTCGTTGGTTCCCACTTGGAGAGGTTCCAAATCTTAAAATGTATGACAATATGATTCCTCTCTTGACTAAAGCAATAGAAATTCTTAATAAGAAATAAATTAATTTATGATTGACTTCTCACAATTTGAAAAAAAAACAAAAATCATTTTTAATAATAAAAATTTATTAGAACAAGCTTTTATTCACCGTTCTTATATTAATGAAAATTCTGGTTCAAAATTATTTCACAATGAACGCTTGGAGTTTTTGGGAGATGCAGTTCTTGAACTTATTGTTACTGAGTATCTTTATTCCAAATACCCAGACCATGACGAAGGGGATCTCACAGCTTTCCGGTCAGCTCTTGTAAATGCTGTAATTATAGGAGAAGTGGCTTTAAAACTTGGTATGAATGATTATCTACTTCTTTCAAAGGGAGAGGCTAAAGATATAGGTAAAGCCCGGGGTTATATACTAGCGAATACTTATGAAGCATACGTCGGAGCGGTATATTTAGACCTGGGTTATGATGTGGCAAAAGATTTTATAGCCAAAACACTCTTTAATAAAATAGACGCAATAGTTACAAAGAAATTATGGCGAGATGCGAAAAGTTTAGTTCAGGAAAAATCCCAAGAATATCTAAACGTAACTCCATCTTATAAAGTTTTAAATGAAGTTGGTCCTGACCATGACAAACATTTTACAATAGGAATCTTTTTTGGAGATGAATTAGTTGCAGAAGGTAAAGGTAAATCTAAACAAGAGGCAGAACAAGCAGCAGCTCATGAAGCATTAGAAGTTAAAGAATGGCTAGATTAAAATGACCTTCAAATCTATTGAGTTAACAGGATTTAAATCATTTGGAAAGAAAAGCATTGTAACTTTCACAACGCCAATAACTGCTATTGTTGGCCCCAATGGGTCTGGTAAGTCAAATATAGTAGAAGCAATTCGATTTGTACTTGGAGAACAATCAATGAAATCCCTCCGAGGAAAAGGCGGAGTTGATCTTATTTTTAAAGGGTCTAAAGGTTTATCATCATTAAATCGTGCACAAGTACTAATAACTTTTGATAACACTGATAAAATTTTTTCTTTTACGAATAGTGGTATTGGTGTATCTGTTGATTATGATGAAATAGTGCTTGGGCGAGAAGTTTTTGCTGATGGGTCAAATAAATATTCTATTAATCATACAGAAGTTCGTCTTAAAGATATAATTGACTTACTTGCTTCTGTAAATATTGGAAGTTCAGGACATCATATAATTTCTCAAGGTGAAACTGATCGAGTACTCAGTGCTTCAAATAAAGAGCGCCGAGGTATGATAGAAGATGCTCTTGGATTAAGGGTTTATCAATTTAGAATAAAAGAATCAGAGAGAAAACTTGAAAAGACATTTTTGAATATAAAAGAAGTTCAGGCCTTAAGACGAGAGATTGCTCCGCACTTAGCATTCTTAAAAAAGCAGGTACAAGTAGTGGAAAAAGCGAGAGTCATGAGAGACGATTTGAGAGACCTATACAAAAAATATCTTTCTAATGAAGGGACATATATAAATGATGAATCAAAGCGTTTGGCTAATTTAAGACATTCTTTAGAAGGAAAAGAATCATTGCTTGATACCCGTATAGATGAATTGCAAAAACAAAAAAATGAAAATCAAGCTGAAAATATTTATTTAAAAGAAATGGAAGATTGTGAAAATAAGGTTTCATTACTTCGCAATGCAAAGAATGAATTAGTTCGCAAGCTTGGGCGTATAGAGGGAATTATTGAAAGAATAGAACATCAATTCTCTCGTGTTAAAGAAGTTAAACATAAGGTGATTAAAGAAGCGGAATGGAGAACTTTTATGGACGATATATCTTTACTTATTGATGAAGCAATTAAAATAGAGGATTTACCAAAAGTGATTGAGGTTTTGAAAAATATTAAATCACGTTTGGGGGAATTTTATAAGAATAATGATGAAAACGAAAATCATAGCATTTCTTTGAGCGATAATGATGAGTATAAAGAAATGCAAAAGACAAAAGATGATATTTTGGACGAGATAGAAAAAATGCAAGGAGAAGAAAAAGAGATTTTAAATACAATTTCAGATTTCAAACAAAAAGAACTTGAAAGTCAAGCGTCATATCGCGATAGTGAACGAGTATTGTATGAACTTCTTCGAGATAAAAATGAAGTCACTTCAAACACGCATTCACTTTCCTTTGAAGAAGAAAAACTTGCTATGATAAAGAATGCATTTAATATGGAATTAACTGAAGCTGGAGTTTTGATTGGGAAAGAGATTGTTTCTTTTGCGCAAGAACACGTGGAAGGAGAAATTAATCGCATTACACAAGAAGAACTTCGTCGTAAAATAGAACGTATCAAAATTAAGATTGAAGATGCTGGGAGCGGAAGTGGAAATGATGTTATGAAAGAGTTTAAGGAGACAACTGAGCGAGATACATTTTTGGCTAAAGAAATTGAGGATTTAGATAAAAGTATTAAAGATTGCCATATTCTTATACAAGAATTAAAAGAAAAACTTGATACAGAATTTAAAGTAGGCGTAGAAAAAATCAATAAACAATTCCAAGAATTTTTCGCTTTGATGTTTGGTGGGGGAGGAGCATTTCTTTCTATCACCATGGAACATAAAAAGCCAAAGAAAGACGATGAATCTATATTGGAAGAAGAAATTGAAGAAGACGAAGATGATGAAGAGAATGAGATTGGATTTGAACGGGGTATAGAAATAAATGTAAATCTTCCGCACAAAAAAGTTAAAGATTTACACATGCTCTCAGGTGGAGAGAGGTCTCTCGCTTCTATCGCGCTTTTGTTTGCGATTTCACAAGTTAACCCTCCTCCATTTTTAGTTCTTGACGAAACAGATGCAGCGCTTGATGAAGCAAATTCCAGAAAATATGGAAACATGCTTGAAAATCTTTCGAAAGTTTCAGAGCTTATAGTCGTGACTCACAATCGTGAGACAATGTCACGAGCCAATGTTCTATACGGAGTCACAATGAGTGCCGAAGGCGTTTCCAAACTTCTCTCCATCCACCTCGAAGATGCGACAACATACGCGAAATAATCCTTATATTATAATCTTTCCCCAGATAGGGGCTTAGCCCCTATCTGGGGGATTCCGTTGACTTTTTGGGTTGGTTGTGATATAATGCAAGGGTAAATAGCTCTTTGATATTTTTGAAACAAATTTTTAAAATAAAAAAGATATGAATATTTTATTGTTTTTTTTGATGACATGTTTTCTGTTTGGGCCTATAAGTAGCGCAAATATGGAAACATGGGTCGCGGACAATGAACCCTGGGTTGTTTTTTTTCTCTTGATTATCGCAGCTATCGTTTGGGTTGCGGATGATTATTTTCAAAAAAGAAAAAGAAATAAGATAAAAAGGTGATAAAGGAATCACCTGAAAAAAGTCCGTTGCGAAATTCGCAGCGGCTTTTTTAATTTAGATACTCAGTAATTGTTAATCCCGAGTCGTATATTTCTTTTGCTTTATCTATTCCAAAATAGCGATAATGCCACGGTTCGTATTTGTAACCAGTTATATCAGTTTTATCTTTCGGATAACTTTGGATGAAGCCATACAAATAAGCATTTTCTTTGAGCCACAAATCTTCAGGTGTTTTATCAAATTTTCCTACAGCAGAATCATAATTTATGGATAGCCCTGTTATATCCATTGCGGTTCCAAATTGGTGCTCAGAATATCCTGGTTTTGCTACAGATATTGAAGTATCTTTTCCGCTATTTTTTATATTATTATTGAATAAAGTTTTTTGAATTTCGTAACTTCTAAATCCAGAGCTTGCTTTTATTGTGAGCTCATCTTTTTTCGCACCTTGGGCCATCAATTCAAACGCATCCCTAACTTCTTTTATTAAACAAATTGTTTTTGTACTTGATTCTGTATTAAGCTCTCTTAGATTTTCTGGAATGTAAGTTACATCTGGTAATCCAATTTCTTGTCCGATATTTAGCAACATCATATCGTCATAATCTTTTTTTGGTTTTGGACAGACAATTGAAGCTAGTTCGTCTTTTTCTTTAATTTCCTCTATGCTAAAAATTCCTTCCGGCTGATAATTTTTATTCAGTGTAATTATTTTTTGTTCTGTTTTTATTAAATTTATTCCATCAAATTCTGCGCTGTAAAGCATTCCTCTCATCGTATCTTTTGAAAAGTATTGGTCAAAAATAAAATTACCAAGTGAATAAACAATTGTTTTGCCATTATATTCTTCTATCTCTTCCATCACATGTGGATGATGGCCAATTACCATATCTGCACCATTATCTATGGCTATATGAGCTAAATTCTCTTGCCGAGCATTATGAACGAGTTTATATTCAACACCCCAGTGGAAGGAAACAATTAGTACATCACATTTTGTTTTAGCATTTTGTATTATTTCACCAATATTTGGGTCGCTTGCAAGAAGTATTCCAGAGGTATCAATTTTTGCTTCTAGCCAATTTGGTCCTACATCTGAAAAACCTAAAAATCCAAATTTGGTTCCGTTTTTTTCTATAATAGTAGGATTAGTGGCATCTTCTTTATTTACACCAGCACCGGTTTTTAAAATTCCAATATCTTTTAATCTTGATAATGTATCTTTGAATGCACTCATATTCCAATCGCCGACATGATTATTTGCAAAAGATACAATATCAAAACCAGCGTCTTTCAATACTGGTAATATACTTGGATCCATTTTAAAAGAATATTTACTTCCGACGTTATTCCCAACAAGAGATACATCTCCCTCAAGATTACCAAATAATATATCGGCATCTTTTAATAAAGGTAGATTTTCAAATAGTTTACTATAATCACCTCCAAAATTTTTATCAACGGAACTTTTAACTCCGCGTGTAAACATCATATCTCCAACAAAAAATAAGGTAGTTGTTTTTACTTTTGGAGTTTCGATTACTTTTTCGACTTGGGTAATCTGATCATATTGGTTTACAACCCAATCATTTTTAAAATAAAAAAAACCAACAACTAAAATTATTATTAAGATTATGAATGATATTATTATAATTTTATTTTTCATGATAATTTTGGTTTATGGGTTGGGAGTTGAAATAGTCTTATCAAAGGGGCTTTGGAGCTCGACGGAGCGAGAACTGAGCAAATTTTTAGCAAAAAATTTGAGTACCCTTTGAGAAGAGCTATTTCAACGGACAACTAACTTTCTTGATAAGACTATTTCAACTTCCAACTTACAACTACCGTATTTCATAATCAATAGTTTTCTTATTCATATCAGCATTTTTGACTATGAATTTAACTCTATCTCCGAGAGTATATTTCTTGTGACTTTTCCTACCCTTAATACTCATTCCTTCTTTGTCAAAAGTGTAATAATCATCTTTCAAATCTCTCATTCGGACCATACCTTCGCATTTGGTCAATTTATCTTCAATATACAACCCCCACTCGGTAACTCCCGTAATTATACCCTCATATTTTTCATTAATACGGTGAGACATGTATTCAACTTGCTTATATTTAATAGATGCGCGCTCTGCTTCGGACGCTTCTTTTTCTCTATTTGAAGCTTCTTGGCTCATTTGCTCATATTCAAACCATCTCTCTTTTGGAATAACTTTATTTTCTAAGAAATCTGAAAGTAATCGATGAACTATCACATCGGGGTATCTGCGGATAGGAGAAGTAAAGTGAGTATAATATTTAAACCCAAGACCATAATGCCCGATATTTTTTGTGGAATAAATAGCTTTTGCCATTGTGCGAATAATAGCGCTGTGAATTGTGTCTTTAATAGGGCTGTGTTCTAGTTTAGCAATCAGAGCATTTATTTCTTCTGATGGAATTATTCCATTTATTAATCTTACTTTATGGCCAAGTCTTCTAAGAAATGTTGCTAAATCTTTTATTTTTTCTTTATTTGGAAAGTCGTGAATTCTATAAAGGAAAACACCTTTGACACTTTCTTTCCCTTTAGACATGTATTCTGCAACACGTCTATTTGCCAGAAGCATGAATTCTTCAATTAATTTATTTGTATCACCACGTTCTTTAATATAGACAGAAATAGGGACACCATTTTTATCTAATTTAAATTTAATTTCTTCTTGTTCAAGTGATATTGCCCCTTCGTCATATCGTTTCTTTAAAAGTTTTTTGGCAATATTATTTAAAGTAGAAAGTTCTTCAAAAAAATTTCCTCGCTTATTGTCTAAAATCTTTTGTGCTTCTTCATATGTGAATCTTTTATCAGAATGGATTATTGTCCTCCCAAACCATTCTTTATGGACTCCACCCATTTTATCTAATTCAAATATAACTGAAAAGGTTAGTCGGTCAACATCAGGATTTAAGCTACATATTCCATTTGAAAGTTCTTCTGGGAGCATGGGAATAGTGCGGTCAACGAGATACACAGAAGTTCCGCGTCGACGCGCTTCTGTGTCTAGTTCAGTACCCAATCTTACATAATGAGATACATCTGCGATATGAATACCAACTTCATAAAGATTACCACCCCCAACCCCCTCCTTGGAAAATGAGGGGAGATTACGGATAGATATTGCATCATCAAAATCTTTTGCATCTTCTGGGTCGATAGTGAAAGTTGTTGTCTTTCTTATATCACGCCTCTCTTTTATATCGTGGTCTGTGACACCTATTTGGGAAACTTTTTGAGCTTCTTTTAAAATTAATGGTGGAAAAGTAGAATTAAATCCTTTCTCGAGCGCAATAGCTTCCATTTCAGCATTGTGCTCCATTGGCATACCCAATACTTTTGTGATTTCTCCAATTGGAGCTTTTTTGGCATCTGTCCAGTCGGTAATGGTGACGAAAACTTTTTGCCCAACTTTTGCCCCATTTAATTTATTTGGAGGGATTATGATATCAGAATACATTTTCAAATCACTTGGGATAAGAAAGTATGTATCATTTTCTTTTTCCAAAACCCCAGCATATCCTTTTTTTGAACGATGAAGTATTTTTATAACTTCACCGCTTAAAGTACCATCTTTCTTTTTAGGATGTAATAATATAATAACAGTATCACCATTACAAGCTGTTCTTAAGAAACTATGGTCTATTTCTATAGTTTTATTCTCTTTATTTAAGCGAACGGTTCCAGTTCCGCGATGTGAAATATTTATAATCCCCTCAAAATGTCTGCTCGAATCCTTGCCTTTTTTCGGTTCTTTCATAGTTAGGAGTATAGCACATATTGTTTTATATAAAGACTAGGTTTTTAAGGGTTAATTATAAAAATAGTAAATACTATGTTATTATTAATAGTTAGAAATATTAAAAATGATTAACAATATTATGTCCAAATATAATCAAATAATCAGATACATCTTTGCAGGAGGAATTGCGACAGCTTCTAATATAGCAATCCTTTTCGTCTGTGTTCATTATTTTAAATTGTGGTATTTGACTTCTACTATTATTTCTTTTTGTTGTGCAGTACTAATAAGTTATTTACTCCAAAAATTTTTTGTATTTAAAAATTACTTAACGCAAAACATGCATACGCAGTTTTTAAATTTTTTTATTTATAATTTAATTATGCTCGGTGTCAATACTTTGTTAATGTATTTCTTTGTTGATATAATTAACATCTGGTATCTTTTAGCTCAAGCAATGTCCGCTATTATTATTGCTTGTATAAATTATATTTATTTTAATAAAATTATATTTAAAAAAATTTAACATTATGAATAAAAAACCAAAAGTCATCGTTATCCTTCCTGCTTTTAATGCTGAAACAACCCTAAAAAGAACAGTGGAAGATATACCAAAAGATATTGTCAGTGAAATTATATTAGTTGATGATGGTAGTAATGACGAGACAGTTATTTTGGCGCGAAAACTTAATATAACTGTATATTGTCATAATAAAAATAAGGGTTATGGAGCCAATCAAAAAACATGTTACCGTATTGCACTAGAGAAAGGCGCGGATATTATTGTTATGATTCATCCTGATTATCAATATGATGCAAAAGTAATAAAATATTTGGTGGGTTTTATTGAAGAGGGATATGCTGATGTAATGTTAGGCTCAAGAATCAGATCTAGAAAAGAGGCACTAGAAGGTGGAATGCCCCTTTATAAATATTTTGCCAATCGTTTCCTTACTTTTTGGGAAAATACATTAAGTGGATATAATTTATCTGAATGGCATACAGGACTCCGAGCATACAAAAGAGAAGTCTTAGAGAAAATTGATTTTATAAATAATTCTGATAATTTTGTTTTTGATACAGAGGTTCTATTTCAGATTATAGAAAAAGGGTATCGTATAGGTGATATACCAATTCCTGTAAGATACACCGCAGAATCTTCTTCAATTAATTTTGTTCATAGTTTAGAGTATGGTATTCTTACACTTTTTACAGCGCTAAAATTCTTTTTTAAAACTCGTATAAGAAAAATTTATAAAAAGTAAAAACATTTGCATATGATTTGCCAAAATGAAAATCCCGAAATTATTTTAGAAACAAAGGGCTATAAGCTTTGTAAATGTTTATCATGTGAATTAATTTTTGCTTGTAAGGATGAGCAAAAAATTTTAAACTTGGTAGAAGTTTATAGTAATTATTATGAAAAGGAAACTGGGAGTAGATTTAGTATTATCATTGAGTTTATAGTGAAAATATTTCGTTTTATACGTGCTTATAAGATTTACTCTTTAAACACAAAAGCTAAAAGTATCTTAGATATAGGAAGTGGCCGGGGATGGATACTTTATTTTCTGAAAAAATATTTTAAATATGATAGAGTGATAGGGACTCAAATTGCCGAAAATGCTTATAAATTTTCAAAAGAAAAGCTGAAATTAGAAATTTACAACAAAGACCTTCTTGAACTGTCTTTTGAAAAAAAGTTTGATGTTATTAGTATTTTGCACGTATTGGAACACGTAAAAAATCCTGAAGAATATGTAGAAAGGGTCTACGAATTACTTAACACAAAAGGTTTATTATTCATCGAAGTTCCTAATTATAATTCATGGACAAGAAAATTAACTCAAGAACATTGGTTAGCTTTGGATTTAAAACACCATTTAACTTTTTTTATGCCTTCATCTATAGTTTCTCTACTTAAAAAGTATAATTTAAAAATTAAAAAAATTAGGACCTTTTCTTTGGAATATTCAACTTTTACTTCTACACAAAGCATTATGAATCTAATAACTAATTCGGATTCATATTTTTTTGAGTGGCTTCAAAATAGAGATTCTAATCCAAAAATAATTTGGCATGTTTTTCTTTTTACTATTTTATTTTTACCATGCCTTTTAATTAATTTATGTCTTTATTTTTCTAGAAGTGGGGAAGTTATAACAATTATCGCGCAAAAAGATAAAAATGATTGATAATAAAGAAAACAAATTTTATAAAATATTTTTAGAATCATGGCATCCATTTTTTTGGATTACTTTGTTAATCTCTTTAGTTTATGGGGCTACACTTTTCTTTAATATTGTTTATTTAGATGACAATGTTTTAGTAACAGGACAATACCAGTTTAATAAAAATTTATTGAATATTCCTCAAGCCTTTAATGAAGATATTTTCAGAACACCACATAATGGGGGAACTTTTTATCGCCCTATTGAACGACTTACATTTATGTTAGATGCACAGTTTGGAGAAAGAGCTATCATTTTCATGTCACATTTTAGTAATCTATTACTGCATATTCTCGCGATTTGCCTACTTTTTGTTTTTCTATTAAGATTGAACATTAAAAAAGAAACAGCCTTTTTATTCGCGTTAATTTTTAGTATTCATCCTTTAACAGCACAAACTGTAGCTTTTATTTCTGGTCGCAATGATTCTCTTTTGGTTATTTCTATTTTTTTATCACTTATTTTCTTTTTAGGTTTTTTACAAACAGAAAAGAATAAATATTTTATATGGTATTTAATTTTCTTTACATTGGCTCTTTTTACCAAAGAAACAGCAGTAGTATTACCAGTCATTTGCGCGACTTACCTTTTAATTTTTGTTGGTTGGAGAAAAATAATTGAAAATTATAAAATTTATCTTAAACTTGGAGTTAGTTCTATAGGTATAGGAGTTTTTTATTTTTTAATACGTATGTCGGTTTTGCATAATTTTATAGGTAATGCTGATTATAATGTCTTCCTTTCCATTTATAAAAATTTACCGTCGTTAATTCCTGCTATTGGCAAAATATTTTTACCTTTTAATTTATCAGTCTTTCCAGTTATGAATGATATGTCTCTATTTTATGGAATAATTTCTTTAATTTTATTGGGATTTTGGTTTATTTTGAGTGAAAAAAAGAATTTAAAATTAATTATTTTTGGCTTTTTGTGGTTTTTTATTTTTATCTTACTAACACTAATAAAACCTCTTGGTACAATTCCTGAATTTTCTGAAAATAGAATTTATCTACCGATGTTTGGATTTATTTTTGTGATTCTAGGACTTGGTAGGATTAGAATCCCGACTTTTATTAGAAAGAGAATGAATTATGAAATTAATTGGAAAAAAATTATTTTGTTTGTCAGCTTGTTAGTAATATTAATTTTTTCTTCCGTAACAATTTATCGTAATCAATATTATAAAGACAAGCTTAGTTTTTGGAAGAATGCTACGGAAACATCACCAAGTTTTGCTTTTAATCATAGTAATTTAGGAGCTATGGAATATTTAGATGGAGATATGGATAATGCTGAAAAAGAATTCAAAATAGCCTTAGAACTTAATCCAAATGAACCAATGGCTCACAATAATTTAGGGCTTGTTTATTCTAATCAAAATAAATTAGTAGAGGCTGAAAGTGAATATAAAAAAGAATTAGAAATTAATCCTTATTATGATAATGCATATTTTAATTTAGGATTATTGTATTTTGGACAAAAAAGATACGAAGAAGCTCTTATTAATTGGAAAAAAACATTAGAAATTAATCCGAACTACATAGATGCCTTGAAAGCTTTAACAGTATATTATTATGAGCAAAAAAATTACGAAGAAGCGATACTTTATCTAAATGAACTTTATAAAAGAGGTTTTGAACTTCCACCTGATCTCTTACGATTTCTCCAACTCTCAACAATTTGATTTATATATTCTTTTATGATAGAATACTCTTACATATGTTAAAAATAAGATTACAAAGAATAGGTCGCAAGAATGATTCTGCTTTTCGGGTTGTTTTAACCGACTCAAAAAATTCAGCTAAGAGCGGTAGGTTTAAAGAAATATTAGGCTCATATAATTTGAAAAAAGGTGAGGTATTATTTAAACAAGACCGTGTGGCTTATTGGATGAGTCAAGGGGCTCAAGTTTCTGATACAGTTCACAATTTTCTTGTCCACCAAAAATTAATTACTGGTAAAAAGAAAAATGTTTTATCAAAGAAATCTCCCACTAAGGCCAAAAAAGAACTCAAGAAAAAATAATTAAACCAAAAAGCATAATATCACATTTTCTTCGCGCTTTACCCTAAAGGGCTCCGACGCGACTCAGAAAATGTAATATTGTGCTTTTTGGTTACCAATAAATAAAATATTAATATTGTGCTCTTTTTGATATTATATTTTTTTATTTGCACAGTAAAACAATTTTGTGATATAATCTAAAACAGAGCAGGTTGTAGTCGATACACTGCGCAGATTTAAGAATAATACTATAAACAAAGATATGGCAGACGATAAAGCATTTTTAGAATATGTTGTAAAAGCCTTGGTTGATAATCCAGATGATGTGAAAATCGACCGTACAGTAGACGAGATGGGAGTACTTATAACTATGACCGTTAATGCGGCAGATATGGGTAAGATAATTGGTCGTCAGGGGAATACTGCAAAAGCGATAAGAACTCTTTTGCGAGTTATTGGAATGAAAAATAATGCTCGTGTTAATCTAAAGATTAATGAGCCAGAAGGTGGTAAAATTGAAAATCCTTCAGCTCCAGTCTCAAGTCAAGCCCCATCAAGTAGTGATTCATCAAAGTCAGTTGATTCAGCGCTTGAAGATTTAAAGGGTATCTAATCGAAAACCCGTCGAAAGGCGGGTTTTCTGCTGATCAACTCTGATGGAATTCAAACTGATAAACACTGATAAAAATTAATAAGTATCTGATATAATAAAAACAGAGAAGAATTTATTAGAAAGATAATTATCAAGAGAATTAAATGAACAAAAAGGTTGAGAATTTTATGTACGAAGATTTATCTTATAAAATCAGAGGAGCTTGTTTTAATGTGCATAATATTTTAGGAGGTGGACATAAAGAAGTAATTTACCAAAAAGCACTTGCTTTGGAATTGAAAAAATTAGGTATTAATTTTGAAAGAGAAAAATCCTTGACGATTAGTTATGATGATGTTAAGGTTGGTGTCTATCGCCCAGATTTTGTTATAAATGATAATATAGTAGTTGAAATTAAAGCCGTTGATTTTATGCCCAAGGATTACGAAGTTCAATTATTGAATTATTTGAAATCAACAAAATTACCCTTAGGATTTCTTATAAATTTTGGACCTAGAAAAGTTGAAGTTCGTCGAAGAATTAATTTTACCAATCAGAATCAATCGGTGTAAGTCAGCTTTTATCAGTGTCTAATCAGTATTTATTATCAGTGTTGATCAGTATATATGCATTTTCATATTATTACATTATTCCCAGAAATGTTTGACTCATATTTGAATGAGTCTATTCTAGGTAGAGCGATAAAGAATAAAAAAATAAAAATTACTTTTGTAAACCCTCGTAAATTTGTTACAGGTAAATATAAAAAAGTTTGGCCAGATGGTAATGTTTCTCTTCAGGTGGATGATAGACCATACGCTGGTGGTCCAGGTATGGTCATGCGAGCAGAACCAGTTCTCAAAGCTGTTGAGAATGTAACAAAAAAAATTCTCCACCCCACCCTTCGATGCCCTCCTTACAGGAGCAGTACACCTTTTGGATACTTTGATTACAAAGATATCTCAAAAGGTTTTACGGTTGGGTCCCTTACCCAACCTCACCTCAAGAGGGGAATAAAACCAAAAATTTTAATTATTAATTTTATTCCTAATGCAGAAAAGTTTGATACAAAAGTTGCTAAAAATTTTGCGAAAAAATATACCGACATAATTATGATTTGTGGACGGTATGAAGGAATAGACGCTCGTGTAGATAAAATCCTTCGACAAGCTCAGGACAAGTTCTGTAAATTTAAAAAAATTTCAATAGGGAATTATGTACTCACTGGTGGAGAAATACCAGCAATGATACTCATCGATTGTATTTCACGTCAGATAGAAGGAGTTCTAGGGAATTTTGATTCAAGAGAAGAAGAACGTGTCTCAACAAGCGAAGTTTATACTCGCCCTGAAATAATAATTTATAATAAAAAGAAATACAAAGTGCCTGCGGTTCTTCTCTCGGGCGACCATAAAAAAATAGAGAAGTGGAAAATGCGTTAGGCAAGGCCTAACGCAGAGTAATACAAAACAATATAATTGGTTGCACAAGGGCTTAGAAATCCTTTGTTTTATTGTTTAATTTGTGAAAGAAACGAAAAATTCCTCAAACGTGGATAACTTTTGTTTTTTCTTGGAACAATTCAATTGTTTTGTTATAATATAAAGAGTATTTTTGACATATAGTATCTCGGATATCCGATATACGAGATCCGATATGTTTTAAAAACATTTACAAATATTAGGTAAAAATGGAATCATTAAAAAAAGTCATTTCTTTGCATCAAGCAGCCAAGATTTCTGGGTATACCCAGGACCATCTCGGCTATTTGATACGTAGCGGTGAGATAAAAGGAGTCAAAAAAGGAAGGAATTGGTTTACTTCTAAAGATGAGGTTAAGAGTTATCTTTTAAAGCAAAAAACTATCCACGCTCAGTCATCTAATAAAGGTTCTGTTAAAAAAATTCTCCACAAAAAGCTAGCTGTTAAGAGTTTCTTTACCCACAATTTTACCCACAATTTCACTCGTAATTTTACCCACAATTTCACTCGTAATATTTTGGTTTTGGTCATCATCGCATTTGTGGCTCTCCCTTCGCTTGGTTTCTACTCTTTCGTTTTTTCGAGACACACAGAAGAAGTGAAAGCCAATAAGATAGTTGCACAAGAAAAAATTCCAGCTTCTCTTCTCTCCGCATCTGTCCTAGATTCATTTACATCTGTATCAAGTGGACTTGCCGATGGTTGGGTAACATTCACGGAAGGGATATTAAATAATATTAAAGATTCTGCAAATGGAACAAAAGAATTTGCCATTTCTGTCTGGGATGGAGCCACATTTGTCGGGAGTGGAATTACAAATGGAATCACATCTACCCCAAGTGTAATTGCAAGAGTTATCACATATGTTGGTAATTCACTTACATCTGTATCTAATGGACTTGCATTTGGTTGGAATTCATTAACATCTATCCCAAGTAAAATCGCATCAAATTGGAATTCATTTCTTGCTATTCTTTCCACACCAAAACCTAAAACAATCACAGTCATACCTCCTTCACTCACAACGACAGCACTGACAATTAAAATTAAAGTTATTGCACCAGAACAACCGTCAACATCAACCACGGGAACCTTTGTCGCTGGACGCACAATCATTCAAAAGATTTACGAACAACCTCAAACCACAATCATCAATCAAGTTGACCCAACAATCTTTACCCGTATAGAAGGTATTGAATTAGCATTACAAAACAGTATCACTCACGATTCTCGTCAAACAGATAGAACATACGACAGTGTCAGTAGAAGCGTAAGTGGCGCATCAGAAAACATTACAGAAGATGGAACACTAAATGACACAACTTTAAACAGACCGACATTAAGTGGGATAACTACACTCAACGGTGCTGTAACTTTAGACAATTCTTTCTCTCAAACTGGAGCAAATACTTTTTCTACAGGGACAGGAGCTATTAGTTTGAATGGGCCAGTCGCTGGATTCACTATGGGAGGAACTTTAGCTATGGGAACAAACAATATCACTTCAACTGGTTCACTCGGTGCAACTGGAGCTGGAAAACTTACTAAAGGTTGGTTTACTGATTTAGAAGTATCCAATGATATTATAGGAAATGTTACCGGTACAGCAGGTAACATAGCAGGTGGAGTAGGTGGCGAAATATTGTATCAATCAGCAAGTAACACAACCGGAAGATTAGGAAACGGTACAGCCGGACAAGTACTCACATCACAAGGTACAACTCTTGCTCCTCAGTGGACAACACTTTCAGGTGGGGGAATGGTTTATCCCGGAGTAGGTATCGCCATTTCTACAGGTTCAGCATGGGGAGCTTCCATCACTAATAATTCTGCGAACTGGAACACAGCATATTCTCAAACAAGACAATGGGATGGAGGAAGTACAGGATTAGTCGTAGCAACTGGAAGAACTTCACTTGGATTAGGATCGGCAGCTCTCAACAATACTGGAGACTTTGCAACAGCTACTCACAACCACACTGGAGTTTACGCTCCAGTTCTAGGTGTTGATGATAATTATGTAACAGATGCACAAATAATATTATTAGGAAATACATCTGGAACTAACACAGGTGACAATTCAGCCAACAGTTCTTCTCAACCAGTAGATTCAGACCTCACAACTATCGCTGGACTTACCGCCACTACCGGTAATATTATCCAATCAGTTGGCAGTGCTTGGGCTAGTCAAACTCCAACCCAAGTTACCGCCACCCTTCTCAGTATGACCGGAGATTCTGGAGCTGGAGGATTAAAAGGTTTAGTCCCAGCTCAAGCGATTGGAGATGCAACAAAGTTTTTAACTGGTGCAGGAACTTGGGGAACACCTGCAGGCGTAGGTGACATGGTTCTGGCCTCTGTGCAAACAGTCTCTGGAGCCAAAACATTTAACGATACAAAACTATTGTTAAGAAATGTTGCCAATACCTTTAATGGAAGTTTTGTTAATACCAATACCGTCGACAGAGTTTACACTTTGAAAGATGCTTCTGGAACTTTAGCTTTCACCTCTGACATTACTGGAACAAACTCTGGCACCAACACGGGAGACAATTCAGCCAACAGTTCTTCTCAACCAGTAGATTCAGACCTCACAACTATCGCTGGACTTACCGCCACTACCGGTAATATTATCCAATCAGTTGGCAGTGCTTGGGCTAGTCAAACTCCAACCC
>JBBABB010000002.1:0-211995 GCA_041657885.1 Minisyncoccota bacterium | reverse complement strand
ACCTATAGTATAATTAGCGCAATTCATTGCCATCATTCCATCTATTTGTTCGCTAAATTGAATAATTATTCTATCAGTATAAGCAGTAGCGATAGCAGTAGGATTAACAATGTCATTTCCGGTAACCTCAACTTGAGCGGAAGTATTGCCAGCCGGATCCGCAAATTCAACTTTTACGCTGGCATTAGTATTATTACCGATACTAATCGCGTCAAATTGGGCATTCGGGGAACCGCCAAGCAGGCCGGACCCCAAGAGAGTCGTACCGTTAGAGGCGTAAATTCTTATAGTATTTCCGGCAATACCAGCAGATTCTCCTGTCTTAACCATTATTAAATCCGCTGTTCCAGGAGCATTTTGGGAAAGTATATAATTCGCTGCTGAAGGATCAGAGGGAACAACCGTATCAATGGTGATTTTTTTAGTTGCGGTCAAAGCCGTACCGACTGTTCCACCAATACTGTCAATTCCATAATTAGTCCCTAAATTAACCGCCAAGGAATGACCATTTGCCGGACTGGCCGCAATGGTTATTACTATATAATATTGCACGATATTGGCACCAATTGCCTCTGGTGTTGGTGTTAGAGTAATTGGCGTGCCTATAGTTGGAGTAATAGCTGATGCTCCCGCTCCTGGAACTACTAAATCTTCAGCTACTTGAAAATTGGATGTTGCTCCACTTTCTTTTCTTAAAGATACTGAAGCAATATCAGTATTTACTAAACCAGTACTGGGATCAGTAATTACCACTGTAACAGAATTTAAAGTAGCTGAACCTAAATTTTGCCTAAGCAAAAAAGTAGTAGTTGCTACTACCGCATTAGCTTTTGCAAACACCTCCGAGCTAGACAACATTTCTGACGGAGCACTTCCTGCTTCTTGAATTGTGCTGTCTGCTGCCTGTACTAAAGAAACGGCCACTAAAAATCCTGCACTTATTAATAGCGCAGAAACACCAAACGAAAAAATTCTAATATTTTTTTTCATATAAATTATATTAATATTATTAATAACAACAAAAACTTGTATCAAAAATCGACACTTACGTTTCTATTATATCACTAAAAAAAAAATTATCAAAGATATTGTCCACTTTTACTGGGTAATAATAGAAGCATAAAAAATCGCCCTTACAAGGGCGATTTTTTATGCAGGGTTTGGTTAAGAACCTCTCCCTACCCTTTCCAAAGGAAAGGGTTTCGGAGTTTAATTAAAAACCTCTCCCTACCCTCTCCAAAGGAAAGGGTTTTAAGATTATTGGGCGTTCATCTTTGCTTTTGTTTTAGCGCCGACGAGGCCGTCTGCAACGAGGCCATTATTTTTTTGCCATGTTTTAATAACAGCAATAGTTTTTGGACCCAGTTTTCCATCAATTACCAAACCAAGATTCAATTTAACATTCAAGAATCTTTGTAACTCTTTAACTCCTTCACCTTTACTCCCGTTTTTGAGAGTGCTAATGCCGAAGTTGTAAGAAGCAGGAGTTGCCGGTGTTGCCGGAGTAGCAGAGCTAACTCCTGGTACTGCAGGTGTAGCTGGAGTTGCCGGTGTAGCACTTACTGGACAAGCTGCACCTGTTGAAGTGTTGAACAAATTTCCACCTGAACAACCTTGCGGAATAACTGCGTTATTTACACAAGCTGCCCCTGTAGAAGTATTGAACAAGTTTCCTCCTGAACATCCCGGAGCAACTACTGCTGGAATAACAACTGGAGTGACAACTTTAGCTACACAAGCACCATTTACCAAAGTGTATAAAGAGCCACAATTTATTGTTGAACCACCTCCACCACCGCTACCTCCAGAACTAGAGCTACTTCCTGAAGCAACTGTTATATGATAAGTTACACCAGCAGTGAAATATGTATCAGTCTCATTAGTTGCAGTCGCAGCGGCTGCTCCCCAAGTACCAGAGCGTTGTAATGAAGTTCCAAAATAAAGTTTATCAGCAGAACTAAGACTGTCAGTCAAAAGAGTAATCTTAGCTGTACCACCCATCGTAATATTTCCACTAACATCAGTATTACTTGCAATTGACTTTGCTCCACTTCCAGAAAGTCCTAGGTTGACGTAATCGACTTCTGTTGCAGGATCTTTTACTGTTTGCGCACCAGATGCAGTGTAATTTACAGTATTACTTGCTGCTGTTGCAGTTAATGTTGTAACAGTACTGGTGCCACCAAGATTTAGAGTGGCGCTTGCGCCGTTTGTTAATAATAGACCGGCAAGAGCAGTTGTAACAGTCAAAGTACTATTGTTTGTAATAGCAGTAGTTGCTGTCAAGGTACCATTTACTACTGTCGTTCCACCAACTGTAGCTGTACCACCACCATTAACAGTCAAACTACTGTAAGTGTCAGCCTTAACTGCCTGAGAAGTACCAGTATATTGAACAGTATTAGTATTCGTGTCAGCGTCTAAAGTAGTGATAGTCGGAATCGCTCCGGCAAAAGTAAGAACTGAACTTGCTCCTTGAGTGAGAGTAGTGATAGTCACACCATCATCTTGTAAAGTAAGACCATTTCCTGTTGTATCACTGTTTGTAATAGTTGTAATAGTAATAGCTCGAGTTCCTCCGAGGGTCTGAGCAGCGCCATTAGCAAAAGTATAAACTCCAGCACCAGAAGAAAATGTTCCAGTTCCATCAACAGTTAATCCAGCGGCTAAAGATACTGCTGGTCCACCGGTAGAGAAATCCCAGACACCTCCAGTATTCACAGTGGCTGCGCCGGTAAATGTTTTTGTACCAGTAGCAGAAGTTGTGTTTATTGTTCCTGTAATATCTGAAATTCCGCCAATGGTAAGAGCAAATGCTCCCATAGTAAGAGTTGCTCCTGTTCCAACAGTAAGAGTTCCAGTGACTACATTAATTGCACCTGTTGTCATAACTGCAGTTCCTGTAATACTTACATTTCCTCCAACAGTAGTAATAACCGGTGTAGCTGTAGCTGAACCACTCATATTGAAATTTGTACCAATAGTTGTGACGCCCGTCATCGTTGCAGCACCACTTCCAGAAAGACCCAATGTTCTATAAACAACTGCTTTTACTGTAGGAGCAACACCAGTGTAATTAACTGTGTTAGCATTAGTTGTTGCGTCAAATGTTCCAGCTCCACTAAATGGAGTAGCGGCTGCTAAAGCTAAAATTGAGTTAGTACCTTGAGTGAAATTACCAGCTAGGGTAATACCACCTGTAGAAGATACTGTAACTCCTCCTGTATTGTTATTTGTTAGAGTAATCCCTCCAGCAGGAATTAACAACCCTCCGAAAGTCATTGCCCCTGCACCAGCTAGAGCTTGATTGACCGAAAATGCTGCTGCACCAGTACCGTTGTTGAAAGTCGTACCGCTCATAGTGATACCACCCGCAAAGCTAGTAGCTGGATTGGTAGTAGATAAATCCCAAGTACCGAGAGCATTAATTGTTACAGCACCGGTAAATGTTTTCGTACCGGTTGCCGCAGTTACTGTATTTAATATTCCTGTAACTGAAGTTGCTCCGGTAACAGTTACTGCGATACCCGGCAGGGTAAAGGTGGTACCAGTACCAACAGTCAATACATCACCGATAGTTAGAGATGCGCCAGATGGAGCGAGAGATACTGTTCCAGAAAGAGTCAAGTCTCCAGTAACCGAAGTGGCAGCACAAGTTGCCGTTCCGCTACCACTAAATGTTAAGTTGTCATAAGTGGTAACTTTACAAGTCGGGGTTGCCGCTGTGTAATTAACTGTGTTTCCTGTAGCTGTTGCTGTAAGAGTAGTTACAGTAACAGCACCACCGATATATAAAGTACCCGCTGCGGCATTTGTTACTGTGCCACCAGCAAGAAGTGTGTTAACCGTCAAAGAAGCATTATTGGTAAGATCAGAAGAAGCTGATATCGTATCTGCTACTGTTGTTCCATCAACAGTAGCTGTTCCACTTCCATTAATTGTCAAATATTTATAAGTTGCCGCTTTGACTGGAGCGGAAGCTCCGGTATAAATCACGTAGTTTCCTGAGCCCGAAGGGGTAAATGTTCCAGCTCCAGCAAAAGGAACAGCGGCTCCAAGAGAAAGGGTTGAATTAGTTCCTTGAGTCCAAGCGCCATCAAGAGTCAAAAGACCAGTCACTGTGACTGTCCCAGTATTACTGTTAGTTGTGGTTCCACTTGCAATAGTTAAAGCGCCCTCAAAAGTAATAGCGCCAGTTCCTGCCAAGTTTCCAACTAAAGTTGAGGCGCCTGATCCCATATTCATAGCAGTAACACTATTGTTTGTGATACCTGCGCCAAAACTTGTGACTGGGTCTTGTCCAGTAAGACTGAACGAGCCACCAGAATTAATGAGAACCGCGCCAGTAAATGTTTTCGTTCCAGTTGCTCCAGTAGCCGTATCAACTGTTCCAGTAATATCTGAAGTACTGCTAATAGTCAAAGCGAAATTTCCCATAGTAAGTTTTGCTCCAGTTCCGACAGTAAGAGTTCCAGTGACTACATTCGCTGCGCCATTTGTCCATACAGCTGTGCCGGTGATGCTGACATTTCCGCCGATGGTCGTAATAACTGATGTTGCCGTAGCTGAACCGCTCATGCTAAAGTTTCCAGTAAGAGTGGTAATACTAGTCATGGTTTTAGCGCCACTACCACTTAAGCCCAAATTTCTATAGGCCGTAGCAAAAACTGTTTGTGCGCCAGCTTGAGTATAATTGACAGTATTTCCTGTCGCCGTAGCGGTCAAAGTGCCAATATCAGAAAGTCCACCAAGATTTAAAGTACCTGCATCACTATTGACAAATGTTCCAGTAGCTCCCACATCAGAGAGTGCTGTGGTAGCGGTTACCGTACCAGTATTGGTAAGAGTAATGCCATCAGCAACGTCTAAAAGTGTAGCTACTGTCAATGTCCCAGTGTTAGAAGTAGCGCCAGTAATTCTTACTGAAGCGATTGATGTTGTTGTCGCACCACTAATTACTTTTGTAGCACCACCAAAAGTGTGGAGCCCTGTACTTGCAGTAAAAGTAGTTGCGGCATTTGCAAGGTTTCCACCGTAAACCACCACCGCTGCGCCTGTTTCATTCCAGACAGCGCCAGCATTTAGAGTAACATCACCTGTGAAAGTCTTGGTGCCTGTTCCGAAAGTAATAGTGTCAGTAATAGATGATGCTCCTGTAACTGTGAATGTTTGAGTGTTGGTGTCCAAATTTCCATCAGTTAATGTAAGAGTGCCACCAAAAGTTGTTGTTCCAAGCAAGGTTGCAGTTTCAAGAGTTTTGAGAATGACCACATTATTATATGTAGTATAAGCGCCTACACTTTGGGCGCCAGTTCCGTTAAAAGTAATAGTTCCAGTAGTGGTAGTAGTTAAAGTTCCTCCAGAAGGAAAATTTCCTCCGAAATACATATTACCTGCTCCAGTAGAAAGAAAGATAACATCTGCCGGAGTAGTCCAGGTACCACTTACATGTCCAGTAACCGTAGCTGAACCTGTACTAACACTAAGAGTATGATCGCCGCTACCAGCTCCATCTGTAATAACAAGAGTTCCAGTAGAAAATGTTGCGGCTCCTACAGCAAGAGTTGCTCCTGCTGTGCCTGTAGTAGCAGTGTATGTAGTAGCACCTGTGACGGTAAGAGAGCGACTAATAGTACCACCAATCGTAATACTGTTTGCAGCATTAACTGCATCATTAAAAGTAAGAGCGGTTATGGTAGCATTTCCGCTCATAGTTACATTTTTAGCGGTAGGAATAATAACACTATCGTTTGCTTGAGGAAGTAAACCTCCGCAACCACCCCAGTTGGTAGTTGTATGCCAATCGTTATCAGTAGCACCACTAAAGGTACATTCAGCTGCTTCAGCTTTACTGACCGAAACAAATCCAAAGACCCCTAAAACAAAAACTAACATTCCGACCGAGAGAAAAACATTTTTTAAATTAAATTTCATAATAAATTTTCCCGACACAAACCCATTGGGTAAGTGGTACGGACCAGCCATAAGGCTGAGATAATAATAAATAAAACTCGACACTAATAATAAAACACAAAAACAAAAATTCAATTTAGAATTAGTATTTACATTATACCAGATATATAAATAATAAAGCAAGACATAAAGGGGGGTGTGGATAACTATCAGGCTTTCATCCTGATAGTTATCCACAATTAAGAATTAAGAATTTCGTTCTAAAATATCAAAACCACTTAATATAGTATCACACAAAAAATCTTCAAGCTGGCTGTGATCATCTTTGGTTTGAGCTTTATAAAGATAAGTATAATAAAGTTGTTTTTGTTGTTGGTGGATAATAGCTGGAGCCATATTTGCTCTTAAAAGCATTGCTGTCATTAACAACCTTCCAACTCGTCCGTTTCCATCAGAAAAAGGGTGTATTTGCTCAAAATGACTATGCGCCTTTGCTGAAATACTTACAATATCCTTATTTCCTTTTTCTATATCTGAAATAACAGATTTAATCAAATCTGGTACCCGTATATAATTCGCAGTGGGTAAACTAACTCCCAATATCCTAACTGCATGGTTACGATACATTCCCGCATCAGATCTAATACCGTTCATAAGAATACTATGTAATTTCAAAATTAAACTTTCATTTATTTCTCCTTTTTTAGAAATATAATCAAATAAATAATTTAGAGCAGTTTGATGATTTTTTGCTTCCAACTGTTCTATTAATGTTTTATTTGGAAGGGATACATTATCAAAAAGAATAGCAGCTGTATCTCCCTCTGTAAGAGTACTTCCCTCTATACTATTACTATGATAAGTAAGCTTTAAAACAAATTCATCATAAATATCCTTATTACTTAGGATTTCATTTATAATGCTTTTATATTTGGATGATTTTTCTTTCAAGAATTGTTTTTTTGTGAGTAGCTTATCTAAGGGAATTACCTTTTGACCTGTAACTTCAAGGAATAAATCATTTATTAGGACTTCCATTTTCTTTCGAGGAGTGGACTTACCATTCAACCAACTATTTAATGTAACAAAAGAAACCCCGAATTTTTCAGCTAATTTGGTTTGAGTTATAACGAGTTTCTTTTGAATTATTCTAAGTTTTTGTTGTATACTTTCCATACCCATATATACTATCAAACTTTATAAAGTTAGTCAAAATCTTGTAAACTTTATAAAGTTAGTCTAATCCCCAGATAGGGGCTTAGCCCCTATCTGGGGATTTTCCCTTATTATTTTCTTCTTCCTCATACGCAAAAAACCACCCCCGTCGGGGTGGTTTTTTGAATACTTTTTAAGGCCTGCCCGACTGAACATTGTCAGTCGTTCGGGCGGGCGTATTAACCAGAGATTATTTGTATGTATCTTTTCTATGCTTAATTTTGAGAACAAAGATAAACTTACTTAACAACGTCAAATAAAATTCTATATTCCCCTATTCTAAATCTAAATTGAGCATTTCTAAAATCAGTTAAATGCTCTGCTATATTTATAAGCCCAATTTCTTAAAAAGAATATCTTGAGATAAATATTGTTTTTTCTTTATTTCTTTTCGAGCCTTTTCAATCTCTTTAAGATGAGTAAAAGAACTAAAAAACTGTTCAAAAGTTTTTTCAATTCTTTTAAGATAATCATATTCATTGGCTGAAATTATTACATTATTTTTGGTTAAAGTAGTTATATTGACAATATAACATAAATAATAAAATCAAGCAAAATCAGATATCAAAGAGGGGGCGGAGCCGTAGGCTCCGCCCATTTCTATTGCTTGTTTTGGGTTGAGTTCCCTCTCTCCTTGGTAAGGAGAGAGGTGGAGAGAGGTGAATTAATTAATTAAGAACCTCTCCTCTTATCCTCTCCTTAGTAAGGAGAGGAGGAAATACGAATTCAGGCAACAAAAAACCACCACCGACCGAAGTCGGGGTGGTTTTTTGTTTTATCTCCTAGATGCCCGCCTTGCGTCGCTATTACTAGCAATACGAGGCAGGTTCGACCAAGAAAGAGAAATTTAATACTTTTTAAGGCGTATTATAACCAGTTTATGTTAACTCAATCTTACGATTAAGCCGCATCATTCTGCATGTTGATTGATGGGGTCTTGAATTCTGCAAGATTGTAGTTATACAAGATAGTACCAGTTGCAGCATCAGTACCATAAGAAAGACCTCCTAGAGTGGCTTGAGACAATCCATCTGCGCCAGCTCTAGAAATATATGTGATTATAAATCTTTCAGTTGTACCTTCTACTACTTCATACCAACCATCAGCATCAAGGGCACCGCCTAGAACAGCTCCGGTTGAACTTCTAATGTTAGCGTCAACAAGAGTGTCTGTTCCAGAGATAGTAACATGATGTATTGAAGCACTACCAGTACCTTCAACTGGCTCAGTGCCATCTACATACATATCTGCGCCAAAGGCAGTTACATCAAATGTGATAACAAATGTTGCTTCATCTGAGTCTGTTGTGTTGTTAATATCTCCAGCGTGACTGATTGTCGCTGAACTGGAAACAAAAGCAACATTAATACCTGTATCACGAAATGCCTGAGCTTCACCGGTGGCAGTACCAGTCATTTCTGTGGTATTTGCTAATTGATCACCTTGTTCGTTTTCAGCAACAATGAATGCGCGACCGGCTGTTGTTATAGATGCAAGAAGAGTATCTCCTGCGTCAAAATTAACATCTTCGGTAGCAGTTGCGTCAAGGTCATTAATGTCAGCTGAAATTGTGAAGTTCACAGTTGAGCCGGCAGTAATGGTGTAATCAAGGTTGTCAAAGAGAATACCGGCTATTGCTTCAGCTGTTGTAGAACAAGTTGATGCTGTTGAAAAGTTTGCTTCAGTTAGACAATTTGTTGTACCAGTAACCTCTGTGTAAGTGTTACTACCAAGTGTAAGTTTAACTGAACCTGTTATTGCGTTGATACTACCAAGTGTAGTAGCTGCAGTAAAGGTTATTGGAAGCGCATCCAACCAAACATCGGATGTACCTTCTACTTTCAATTTACCTTTCAAAAGTACAACATTATCAGTGTTGTTGGTAGCATCTACATCCACAACACTTGCAACTGGAGTGCTATTAAGAGAAACCTTAAGTATTGTATCAGATGCTGACGCAGAAGTAACGAAAAGAATTGGGATTTCAGCCTGTGTAATAGTATCTGTTGATACTACTCCTGAGCCGTCCTCATATCTAACGTTAATAGGATCAACACCCCAGGAATCTGAATCAATATCTGCTGAATCTATATTACTTGCCGCATCTACAGTGATATAGAACTTATCTGTAACACCATCTCTAACAATAGCGTTAGAAACAGTTACAGTCTTGGAATAAACACCAGCACTGTCTCTGATAAAATCAGCTGTGTTAGCTGTTCCAATTTTTGTAGTTCCTTGCCAGATTGACACTGAATCAAGATAGTCAGTAATACGATCTGAATCTGCCGCAGCATTTCCAGTTGAACTAAAGGTTAATTTGAAAGATTTAAGCCCTACATCTCCATCGGATGCTTCAAGCTCAAATCCGGCAATTTTAACATCATTTTGACCACTTCCAGTCTCTTCACTACTGTATTGTGATAATTGAGTGTATGTTACAGTGCCTGTTGTTCCTGCTAGAACTTCAGATACTACAGCTGTTCCACATGATGCGCCAGTTGTAGGACTAAATCCTGCGGTTGAAGTACAGCCTGCTGGTAGAGTAACTACGGCACCTGCACATGATAGGCCAGTTGTTGAACTGAATGCTGCGCCTGCTGTACAACCTGCTGGAAGAGTTACTACTGTACATGATGCGCCTGTCAATGAATTGAACAATGCGCCTGCTGGACAACCAGTTACCGTAACAACTGTTTCACCTGCGTTTGCTTTAGCTTTTGACATTGGGCCAAAAGCGCCATCAGCTGTTAAGCCGTTGTTCGCTTGCCAAGCCATAACTTTAGCTTGAGTCAAAGGACCAAAGCTTCCGTCAGCTGTAGCACCAACTAAAGTTTGAAGAGTGACAACATATGGTCCACTACTTCCTACTTTTAAAGTTGTTGTACCGAAATCATAAGCCATTGCTGTTGACGCGAAAGCGAAAGCAGCAAGGAAAAATGTTCCGATTAAAAATTTTTTTAACATAATTTTATAATTTATACACGTTTAGATTAGTTTCGACTAATTCTCTGGCACGACTAATAAAATAACAATGTGCCGAGAAAAAAACTAATGTGTGTGTATCTCTGAGATAATTAATAATTAAGAATTAAGAATTACGAATTAAATCGGAATCAAAATTCAAAACTAATAATTATCTTTTACTGAACTTCTAAAAATCGAAACTTTATTATATCCCCCGTAAAGAAGCAAAGCTTCCACGGGGCATGCTCTCTATCACTCTCCTCCGCTTCTCTATCAAAAGCAACGGCGAAGTAAATAAAAAGAAAAGTAACAAAATTTAGAATCGTAAACTAAATAACTGCCTGTCTTTACTTTCTTAAGAATCTCTTACGAGAGTAAAGAAAAGACGAGACAAGCATATCTGCCTTGTCGACAGGGCCGATAACACATTTTGAAAATTTACTTTTTAATTTCTCTTTTATCACCCGCCTCTATCAACGGGATAATCTTATTGCTCTATCAAAACAAAAAGTAAGACTCACCCAATCTCTATCAATCGGGCGACTAAGAAAAAATAAAAACTAAATAATACAAAATGGATAAGACCACGAAAACGAAAACGCCACTACCTTCTTGGTATTAGAATATAGCAGTATTAAATTTTCAATGATCTTTTCTTCCCAAAATATACTTACTGTGTCTTGCCAAAGCTTTAGCAAAGGTAGATATAATAAGTACACAGGGGATACTATATATTATCATGTCTGGTAAAAAAACACCAGCAACAATATATACGTATATATTATATACTCGGGGTTTTAAATATGCAAATATAAGCAACAAGGGGTGTGGATAACCCAGATAAGGAGGGTTAGATTCCCCTCTTGAGGGGTGGACTTTGTAATCAAAGGACGGGGTGGAAGGGCTCATCCACCTCCCCCGCATTAGCGGGTACTCCTCAAGAGGAGAATTAGAGGGGAACTAAAATCCCTTATATCACTGCGTAGCGGGACCAGCGTTTGGCACCGGTTTTTTTGAGTTGTCCTTTAGAAACAAGAGAATTAAGTTCACGTTGAATCGTCTTCTCGGAACAGTTTGTGAATGAAATTGAGATGTCCTTGATAGAAATTTCCTTTTTTTCCGCCTTGTTGCGAGACAGGTCTTTTATAATATTTAATATCTTCTCTGTCCTATCATGCCTATCAGCCAAATTCGTAACTGAATGATTTGTCTTATGAGACTGAAAAGTTGATAAAGGACTTTTATTATTTGTAAAGGACATTCTATTAAATGACGCCCTTTTGCCCGTATGCGCAGGCATGTCCTTTATCCCATCCCTCTCCGCTAGGCCTTGCCTAGCGGAGGAATCCTCTGGGAGAGAGAACATCTGTTGGTCTAGTGTGAAAGTAAAGTGTTTATCTTTCTTTTGATGGCTTTCTAGCTCCCCTATTAAGATTATAAATTCTTTCTTTAGAATAGCAGTATTCATCTCGGAAATAAAGCCAATAGTGTAAGCGATTTCTACAAAGGAAAGTATTTCATTAACACGAGCAAGAGAGGAAGAAATGTGGACATGCTTATCCATCGGGGAGAGAGTTGAAAGTTTATACATATCGGACAATAATTCTACACCTAGTTGACGAAGCTTCCCTTTCAGAGCGTCATCGGAATCCATACAATCGGAAACCATATATAGGGCCGTAACCAATTTTTCTGTCTTTTTGTTAGCAAATTCATAAATAACCCCATTTGACAATGCTTTAACATCAGGGACATTTGACTGTCCATATATATTTACGTCTGTCTTTTGTGTGTCTTTTTGATTATTCATCTGTCTTTTTCCTTGCCTATGGCAAGATATTTATGTCTTTAATATGTCCATTATATACTGAAATATTTTTGATGCAATACCCTCTCTCCTTTGCAAGGAGAGAGTTGAAGAGAGGTTCCTAATTAATTTTTCCTTCCCTGCGAAGGGAAGGTGCCGAAGGCGGAAGGGTGAATTAATTATTCACCCCCTCGCCCTTTGGGCACTCCCCCTTCACAGGGGGAGAGGAATTCAAATTAAGAACCTCCCCTCATTCCCCTCCTTGGTAAGGAGGGGAGGAAATACAAAAAAAATTATGCTATAATGTGTACATAATATGGCAAAAAAAGATATAGAGGAAGATTTTGATGAACCTACATCAAAGCAAGGAAAAAAGAAAAATAATAAAAGAATTAAATTAAAAGAAGAGACTCGCTACAGTATTTGGGGTATTGGTTTTATTGTGCTTGGAATATTGATAACACTTTCAGTTTTTAAAATGGCCGGAGTTGTGGGAAATTTTATTTATTCTTCATTGAGTTCATTTTTTGGAGCTGGATATTATCTTTTGCCGATATTACTTGTGCTTATCGGTTATTCTTTTTTGAAAAACGAAAGACCACAAGTTGCCCGTTCACATGCTATTTTTGGTTTTGTAATTTTCCTTTCTACTCTCGGAATTATGGACATCGCAAGTAATGGAAAAGGAGAATCTCTCAATATAACTTTCGGTGGATATCTTGGTAGTATGGTCGCATGGCCTTTTGTAAAATTTTTTGGAATATATGCCGGAATACTTTTGCTTGGGGCATTGCTTATTATCTCTCTTATTATTTTATTTAATGAGAAACCAAACTTAGTGGAACTATTTCAAAAGATTTGGAATTTCCTTAAGAAGGATATTCGTGTACCAAAATTAAACCCTTCCAACCTCCCCTTCGCAGGGGAGGAAAATTCTATTTCTGACAAGGAAGAAGAAGGTGAGGTTTCAACTAAATATGATGAGAATCCAATAAAAGAAACAGAAGAAGATGCTATAGCAAAAGCAATTGGAAAAGTAAAAAAAATTAGCACAAACTATATCCCTCCCCCACTTTCACTTCTTGAGAAAGATAGAGGCACGGCAAATACTGGAGACATGAAAGGCAATATGAATATTATTCAAAGAACTTTACTTACCTTTGGAGTTTCTGTAGAAATGGATGAAGTAACTATTGGACCAACTGTCACTCGTTATGCACTCAAACCAGCTCAAGGTGTTAAACTTTCTCGCATAGTCGGACTGCAAAATGAATTGGCTCTTGCATTGTCTGCAAAAACTATTCGTATAGAAGCACCTATTCCTGGAAAATCACTTGTCGGTATTGAAATACCAAATAAAATAAAATCGATTGTTGGACTTGCTACACTTTTAGCTGATGATAAATTTCAAAACTCTCCTAATCCACTCACTATCGCACTTGGTCGTGGACTTTCAGGGAAAGCTATTTTTGGAAATTTAGCAAAGATGCCACACTTACTCGTCGCAGGAACAACTGGGTCTGGTAAGTCGGTAACAATTCATTCTATCATCACATCATTACTGTATCGAAATGGACCGGAGGATTTGCAATTTATAATGGTGGACCCAAAACGAGTAGAACTTACACTTTATAATAAAATACCTCATTTACTTACTCCGGTCATAACTGACGCAAAGAAAACAATTCTTGCTCTCAAATGGACTGCCCGTGAAATGGATAGACGATATGATATATTACAAGCAGAGTCAGTCCAGAATGTAGAATCATATCATTATAATGTTTATGAAAAAGCCAAGAAAAATGGTGAAGAAGCTGAACGCTTACCTTATATAATTATAGTGATAGACGAATTAGCAGATATTATGCAAGCGTATCCAAGAGAATTGGAAAGTGCCATTATTCGTTTGGCTCAAATGTCTCGCGCAGTCGGAATACATCTCCTTCTTTCCACCCAAAGACCATCGGTTAATGTTATTACTGGATTAATCAAAGCTAACATTCCTACTAGAATCGCATTACAAGTTTCTTCACAAATAGATTCACGAACAATCTTAGACCAAGGTGGGGCAGAGAAACTTTTGGGTGCCGGAGATATGCTTTATTCTTGCGCAGAAAATCCTCATCCAGAACGATTACAAAGTGCATTTATATCTGAAGATGAAGTCAAAAAAGTGGTAGAATATTTAAGGAAGGCATACATAGATGAGATACCAAATACTATTGAACTTTCTGGTAATATAAATAGGGGTGAAAATAATCTTTTCACTGATAGTATTGGTGGATATTATGATGGAGATGATGACCTTTATGAAGACGCTAGAATGACAGTTATAGAAGCAGGTAAAGCCTCTACTTCATATTTACAAAGAAAACTAGGAATCGGATATGCTCGTGCAGCGAAATTGATAGATATGCTAGAAGAACGCAGGGTTATCGGACTTGGTAATGGAGCAAAGCCGAGAGAGGTATTAGAAAAATCAATGGACCATACAGAAGAAACAGTGGGGTAGAATTTCTCCCTCCCCTTACCAAGGGGAGGGCTGGGGAGGGGTTCTTAATTAAGAACCTCCCCTCATTCCCCTCCTTGGTAAGGAGGGGAGGAAAACCAAAATAAATTATGAAAATTATCAAAAATAAAAATATAAAATGGTGGATAGGGACAATATCTTGTGTGTTACTATTTGTTGTTATTATTTTTTTTGGTTATGAAAAAATGAGTTTTATATTTAATGGAATAAAAATAGAAGCTGTTCTAGAACAAAAAGATGATTCTTCTCTTGCGGTGGTCAGTGGGAATGCGGAAAAAGCTGTATATATTACTTTGAACGGGAGAGAAATATTTATAGACAAAGAAGGAAATTTCTCTGAATCGATTATTATACTTCCTGGGTTTTCAATCGTGACATTAAATGCAAGAGATAAATTCGGAAAAACGGCGGAGAAAAAATTTGTTATAGTTACGAAAGAAAATGCGTCGGCGATCGCATTTAAAAGTAGTGAAATTATAAATTAGTACAAAATAAAAGTAGTTTCGCAGGATTATTAAAATTATTCGCGCTTTACCCTAAAGGGCTCCGACGCGACTCATAATTTCAATAATCCTGCTACACTCTTTTTAATTTTAAATTATGCAAAAAAAAGTAAAAAAAGCTCCAAAGGAAATGGGCGGTGCAATTGAGGATACAATTAAATCAATCCAGACAAAATTTGGAGAAGGAGCAATAATGAAACTTGGAGATGCTCCAAAAGTGGATATAGATGTTATACCAACTGGCTCAATAGGGCTTGATATGGCTCTCGGTGTCGGTGGAGTACCAAGAGGTCGTATGATAGAAATATTTGGACCAGAGTCATCTGGGAAGACCACTCTTGCTCTTCATATAGTCGCAGAAGCTCAGAAAAAAGGAGGAATTTGCGCTTACATCGATGCCGAACATGCTATGGACCCTGATTATGCTGGAAAACTTGGAGTAAATATAAAAGAACTTTTAATATCTCAGCCAGATAACGGTGAACAAGGACTTGAAATTACAGAAAGTTTGATTCGCTCTGGGAAAATAGATGTTGTCGTCATTGACTCTGTGGCTGCGCTTACTCCAAAAGATGAAATTGAAGGTGATATGGGTCAACAACATATGGGGAAACAAGCCCGCCTTATGTCGCAAGCTCTTCGTAAACTAACTGCGATAGTTGCCCACTCAAAAACAGTGTTAATATTTATTAACCAGATTCGTATGCAAATCGGAGTAATGTTTGGCAACCCTGAAACAACTCCGGGAGGCAAAGCTCTCAAATTTTACACTACTATCCGTTTAGATATTCGTCGTATTGCTCAAATAAAAAAAGGAGAAGAAGTTGTCGGAAGTCGCACTCGTGTGAAAGTCGTCAAGAATAAAGTTGCTGCTCCATTTAAACAAACAGAGTTCGACATACTTTATGGTGAAGGAATTTCTCGTGAGGGTGAAATAATTGCTCTGGGAGAGAAAATAGGAATTATAGAAAAATCTGGAGCTTCATATTCATATAAAAATAAAGAAGGTGAAAAAGTTCCTATGGGTCGTGGCTATGATGCTACACGCATATGGCTAAGAGAAAATAAAAAAGTTGCTGATTCTCTACTTAAAGAAGTAAAATCTCGATTTGGTGAAATACAGGTGGCAAGTAGTGGAGAATAGTAAATTATCATTAGCACGACGCCAATACACGAATGAAAACGAATATACAAATGTTAAGAACCCTTACAAATAGGGCACACGAATAAATTCGTGTCATTTGCATGAATTCGTGTATTAGTGTCGCATTAACATTATGCTTGAATACAGTGAAATTCGAGAAAGAAAAATAATAATATATGAGGATGAGCCATGTGAGGTGATGGAAAACCATGTGGCTCGTACTCAACAAAGAAAACCTCAAAATCAAGTCAAACTCAAAAGTTTGCTTTCGGGACGTACTTGGAATACTGTTTTCCATGCTTCTGATAAAGCTGAAGAGGCAACAATAATAAAAAAGGATGTAAAATTCCTTTATGCTAATCGTGATGAATTTTGGTTTTCAAATCCAAATGACCCAAAAGATCGTTTCAAAATTGACAAAAAAATTATCGGGGATACGGCTAAGTTCTTAAAATCAAATGAAAACACTACCGCACTTATCTGGGACAATGATGGGGCAGAACAAATTATAAAGATATCTCTTCCTATTAAAATGGAATTTACAATAAAAGATTGTCCCCCATCTATTAAAGGCAGTACCGCATCAGGTGGAGGAAAGCTAGCTGTACTTGAAAACGGAATAAAAATTCAAGTTCCATTTTTTATAGAGCAAGGTGATAAAGTAATAATAAATACTGAGACAGGTGAATATGTAGAAAGAGTTCAGAAGTAAAAAAAGGAATTAAAATAATTCTGGATGAGAACCGAGATTCACTAAAAATAAAACTAATTTATTCTCAATAATTTCATAAATTAACAATATATCTGGATAAATATGACACTCTCTTTGGTGAGATAGTTTACCTCTTAATGAGTGATCTAGATATTTCTTTTCTAATGGTATTTGATTTTGTAATTTTATAATAACATTTTCTAATTTTGAGATAGAAAATTTTTGTAATTCTAAATACTTTTTTAATGATTTGTCGTATTTTTTTGTAGAAACAACTTTAAGCATTTTTTGAGAGAATATCTCTATGTAGAGCTTTTATACTTTTATATGATTTTGCTTTACCAGACTGAATATCTTTCATAAGCTGATTTCTTTCTTTCAGCATCTCATCCTCCTCTGCTCTGGTATAGCCATTCACCGTTCTAATCTCAAAAGGCATCCTTTGCTCTATTATCGTCTGATGCAAAAAAAGCTTCACAGCGCTAGACATATCAAGACCCATACTATTGAAAGCCTTATTGGCTTTATTTTTTAAATTTTCGTCTATTCTTATATTTAAAGTAGTCATACTTATAGTATATACAATGTATACACAATGTCAATACAGTTATCCCCTTATCAAAAATCTCCCCTAGGTCTGACCTGGGGAGATTTTCAGAAATAAACTTTATATTAAAAATCCACGTTTATAAACGTGGATTTTTTACTTTTTTGTTTTGACTTGAAGCATATGGATTAGGAACTAAATCATATACTTTAAGAATTTCTTCAAAGGAACTAATTTCAACTTTGTAAATACATTCTTTATTCATTCTCCGCGAATAATGTATTACAGAATAGTTGTCATATATTATTGCAATATGACTAAATAGATAAGAATCAGAACCCTTACGCATCAGGAAAATAATTTTCCCAATATTTTCAGAATTGGATAATTCATCAATAGATGTAATTACCGGTTGGTAATAAAAATCTATTGATAAACCGGCTTCTTCATACACAATTTTTATAAAGGTAAAACACTTCCCTTCTATCTGTGTATGCACCCCAATGAATTTGGCCGCAATCATAGGAACATTATTTGTTTTCATCTCTATTTAATTTTTAAAGTGGAAAAATACAAAAAACCACCCAAAGACGGGTGGTTTTTTATAGAAAAACAACTAGTCCTTGGTTTAAGAAATTAGACTTTTTAAAGTGAAGCCCGACCAAGTTTTAATTGTTTTTGTAATTTTCATAAAATTTATTTATCCTTCTATAGTTATACCTGCAGAACGAGCGGAACCTTCTACTATCTTCATAGCTCCTTCTATGTCTTTTGCGTTTAGGTCGGGCATTTTTTTCATAGCAATTTCTTTAACTTGAGTTTTTGTGATTTTACCTGCTTTTGATATATTTGGCTTCCCAGAACCTTTCTCAACTCCTGCTGCTTTAAATATTAATCCAGCAACTGGAGGAGTTTTGACTTTAATATCATAAGTTCTATCTTCAAAAACAGTAATAAGAACTCCGACTATCTCTCCTGCCATTTTTTGGGTCATCGCATTAAACTTTTGACAAAACTCTGCAATGTTCACTCCGGCCTGACCAAGAGCAGGACCTAAGGGCGGAGCAGGCGTAGCCTTTGTAGCGGGAATTTGTAATTTTATTTTCTTTATAATTTTTTTGGCCATTTTTTAAATAATTAAGAATTAATAATTTGAAGCTTTAGCGTAACAGACTTAATCTAACATAAAACTTAAACGAAATCAACGTTTCGCAGGATTATTAAAATCATTCGCGCTTTACCCAGAGTACTGGGCTCCGACGCGACTCATGATTTCAATAATCCTGCTCCACTTTTTATAATTTCTTAATTTGCAAGAAGTCCAACTCCACTGGAGTCTCACGACCAAACATTGATACTAATATTTTAATTTTGCCACGTTCTCTATCTATATCGTTTACTTTACCCTCAAGTTCTTTGAATGGACCATCTGCAATACGGACAATTTCTCCTATCTCTACATCTATCTGGTGTTTATTCTTGATATCAACTTTTTCCATTCTACCAAAAAGTTCATCAACTTCATTTTTAGCAAGTGGTACTGGGTTCACTCCAGCGCCCACAAAACCAGTCACACGAGGAGTGTTGCGAACTACATACCAAGAATTGTCATCCACTATCATATCAACTAGGACATATCCAGGAAAAACTTTCTCTTCTACTTCCACACGCTTTCCAGCTTTTATTTTGATCTTCTTTTCACTCGGAACAATCACACTAAAAATCTTGTCACTGACTCCAAGTGAATCTATACGCTGTTTTAAATTACGCATCACAGCATTTTCATAGCCCGCATAAGTATGAATTGCGTACCAATTTCTTTCTCCTCTTAATTCTTGTTTTGCCATATTTATTTAAATGAAAATTATCTTGTAAGTAAAAATTTAAGACCGTTGCTAAATAAGAGATCAAGTAGTCCTAAATAGTAAGCGATAATAATAGATACTGCGAGAACTGCTACAGTGAAAAATATGGTTTGTTTGCGTGTTGGCCAAGTTACATGTTTTGCTTCTACTATTACCTCCTTTATATAGTCAATTATTTTTTTCATAAAAAATGTTTATTCTTAGTAAAAAACACCCCGGGGGTGTAATAGATATATATTACCACTTTTATTATAATAGCGCAATATGCATTAAAAACCCGCTAATTAGCGGGTTTTTAATGCATTGATTATCTTATTTCATAAGTAATAGTTACGTTTGAAGTAATCTTATTCTCTCCTTTTGGAAGAGTAGGAGCAGGGGCGCTACTTGTGACAGCACCACCTACCATCATAGCTTTCGCTTCATACATTGGATAATAATCACCGCTATTTTCTGAAAAACTTACTACTTTACCAAGTTTAACACCTAATTCTTTGGCTAAAACATCTGCTTTACTTTTTGCATCTATTATCGCTTTGGAACGAGCTTGGTCCTTGAATCCTTCTTCATCATCTATAGAAAATGTAGGACCACTTATATTTGTGATACCAAGACCTGCGAGTCCTGTACGAATTACACTTGCGTTATCTACAACACGGACTTTTACAGTGATTGATTGGGTTGCAGTGTATCCTACAATTTTTGGATCTGTAGTTGGACATGGATAAGTATAACAAACTGGTTGCGCGTATGAATACTTTGGAGTAAGTCCTCCATATTCTGATTTGATATCTTTATCTTCAATTTTTTGGTCTTTCAAATAAACTAATGTTTTTGTAATTGATTCATTTAAAAGGTCTTGCGCCTCTTTTGCTGTTGTCCCGTCTTTGGTAAGATTTATTGATAAAGTTGCAATGTCTGAAACTGCTAGAACTTCCCCTTTTCCATCAACATAAATAGTATTGATTGGTTGATTGTCACGACCAACATAAGAGCTTGATTTAACCTCATTAACTAATTTTGCGACTGTGAACAAAGAAACCACTATTATTAATATAAAAACCGAAATACTTATTTTTTTGTCTTTTAAAAATGTTTCCATATAGCTATTATAGCACAAAAAAGGAGCTTAAGTAGCTCCTTTTTAATTTATTCTTTTTTATTCTATACCCACTAATTCTACATCAAAGATAAGTGTGGAATTTGCTGGGATTGAACTTACAGCTTGAGCACCATAACCCTTCTCAGGCGGAATAGTTAGAGTTTTCTTCTCCCCAACTTTCATATCTATCAATCCTTCATCCCAACCTTTTATAACCTGACCAGCACCCAGAGTAAATTTAAATGGCTCTATATGTCCAAACTTTGGCAGAACATTTGAATCAAAAACTGTCCCATTTGTTAAGCGCCCAGTATAATTCATAACTAAAACATCTCCATTTTTTGCTGTTTTTTCCATTGTGTTTTGCGAAGGGTTAATTGGTTCTGTTGTCTCACTATTCCCTGTAGTTTGCTCTTGCGCTATATTTTTATTTATTTCTTCTAATGGATCTATTTTTCCACTCTTATGCATAAGAATATAAATAACAAGACCTATAAAACAAACTACGATAATAAAAGAAACTATAACACTTATATTTTCTTTTTGATTTTTCATATTTGGGAAAAATTAATTAATATAAGAGTATTATACCACTATTATTTCCTTGATTCAATAATCGTTGTGGCTACACTAGTCGGAACTATATCATAACGGATAAATTCCATAGTGAATCCTGCGCGTCCCTCAGTCATAGAACGAAGTGTGGTCATATAACCAAACATTTCAGAAAGAGGAACAACAGCTCTGACTGCTTGATTCATACCACGAGCTTCCATGCCTTCTATAAGTCCACGTTTGGATGACAAACTTCCAGTAACATCTCCCATGAATTTCTCAGGAGTGACAATTTCAACTTTCATCATCGGTTCTAGTAGCACTGGACGAGCCATTTTACATGCATCTTGAATTGCCATACTTGCTGCAATTTTGAAAGCCATTTCGTTTGAGTCAACATCATGATATGACCCATCCCAAAGTTCAACGGAAACATTTACAAGTTTAAATCCTGCCAACACTCCACGGTCAAGACCTTCCCTAAATCCTTTTTCACACGCTGGTATATATTCCTGGGGAATAGCACCTCCTTTAATCGTATTAATGAATTCAAATCCCTTTTCTCTTTTTGTGTTCTTTGGAAGATCATCTGGGTCTACTGTCATATCCATTGGCTTAACTTTAATCTTGACGTGACCATAGTTACCACGACCTCCTGACTGCTTGATGTATTTACCTTCAGTCCCCGCTTCCCCTGTAATAGTCTCACGATATGCAACTTGAGGTTTACCGACATTTGTCTCAACAGAAAATTCACGCTTCATGCGGTCAACAATAATTTCAAGGTGAAGCTCTCCCATTCCAGCAATAATTGTTTCGTTTGTTTCTGCATCTGTTGTAACTCGGAATGTTGGGTCCTCTTGAGCAAGACGTGAAAGTGCCATGCCCATTTTCTCTTGGTCTGCTTTTGTCTTTGGCTCAACACGAAGTTGAATAACTGGCTCTGGAAAAATAATACGGTAAAGCTCTATTGGGTGTTCTTCGTCACAAAGAGTATCTGAAGTAATAGTATCTTTAAGTCCAACCGCTGCTGCAATCTCCCCCGCAAAAACTTTTTTTACTTCTTCTCGGTCGTTAGCATGCATCCGTAGGATTCTTCCAATACGTTCTTTGTTGCGAGTTCGTGGATTATAAACATAACTTCCAGCAGATAAACAACCAGAATAAACACGAAAGAAAATAATTTGACCGACAAATGGATCTGTCGCCACTTTAAAAGCAAGCGCTGAAAACGGCTCTGAGTCAGACGCTTTACGGTCTATAACTTCTTCTGTATCAGGATTAATTCCCTGTATTGGTGGAATATCAAGTGGTGAAGGAAGATAATCCACAACAGCATCAAGAATAAGTTGAATGCCTTTATTTTTAAGAGCGCTTCCTGCAAAAACTGGAAAGATTTTATTGGCAATAACAGCTTTTCGCAAAATAGATTTTAGAGTTTCAACATCTGGAACTTTTCCATTAAGATACTCTGTCATAACAGCATCATCTTGTTCAACAATTTTTTCTACTAACTCTCTATGATATTTTTCGGCTTCAGCTATAATATTTTTCGGGATTCCCTTCTCGGAGGACAAGTCTTTTTCTACAACATTTGAACCCATTTCCCCTTCAAAATAATAGGCCTTCATTTTTAGAAGATCAATAACCCCTTCATGATGCTCTTCAAGACCGATTGGAATTTGCATACGAATAGCATTTTTATTTAAACGGTCAAGAATTGTAGCATATGAATGTTCAAACGAGGCACCAGTTCGGTCAAGCTTATTTATAAAACAAATTCGTGGAACTAAAGCTTCATCAGCATAGCGCCAATTTGTTTCAGATTGAGGTTCAACTCCGGCTACTCCATCAAAAACGACAACAGCTCCATCAAGTACACGAAGTGACCGCTTCACTTCAACTGTGAAGTCAATGTGCCCTGGGGTGTCAATAATATTAAAACGATATTTAAACTCATTTTTTGCACCTGCCAACGCCCTCGCTTCGGCGGGCACGTAGGTTGGAGTCCAAAAACATGTGATAGCCGCAGAAGTAATAGTAATACCGCGTTCTCGTTCTTGTTCCATCCAGTCCGTCACTGTCTCACCATCATGCACTTCTCCCATCTTGTGGGACACGCCAGTGTAAAAAAGCACACGCTCGGATGTTGTGGTTTTCCCAGCATCAATGTGGGCAATGATTCCAAAATTTCTAACTTTTTCTAAAGGATAATCTCGTTCCATATAATTTGATTAATTAATAAAAAATAAGACGTATACGTCTTGTGTTATATGAATATACAACAAATCAGCTTTTTTTGCAATAAAAACCCCTCTGTAAACAGAGGGGTTAAATACAATACACAACAAAGTTAGTATTAATCCAAAATGACCTTACCTGCTCCAATTTCTGAAGCGTGAGACTTGTGAATGAAATCGTGGCGATTTTTTAAAAGCTGCTCGTTCATCTTTTTTTCTCTCACCTCGTATTCCGGATCAATCTTGTAAACTTCTCCATTACAGAGAATCAATCGGACATCTGATTTGCACTTGAATAAACCAAGCTGAAACCAAAAACCAATTGACTCATTTAGCACTGGCAGTACCTTTATGATGGCATTTTTCTTTAAGTAATTTTTCTTACTTTCTTCAGTGTTATCAAAAATATTTCTTGAAGGAAGCTGAGATCTCAGATTGGAAATAGTTTGACCAATCATTAATACCTGTGTCATTTCTTTCGTAGGAAATTTTATTTCCCCAAGGTCAAAGGGTTTTTTAAAAACACCTACAGGAATACCCTGCATATTATTGTCTCCCCTTATAGAAGGGTTAAGCCCAAGTCTCCTACAGGCCTTGTTCAAAGATGCATAATCAATCATGATTTTAAATTTTAGTTATTTTCTTCACTTTACAATTATTAATCAAAATAGTCAATAAAAAACCGACACTCAGTAAATTTTTTACTGATAAGTATTATTACCAACTAAACGCTATAGCTATGACTTGGTAAATGGGTTATTTGGTTAAATTATATCCTTTTGTCAACTTAAATGTTTTTATCATATCTTTCAAACCAACATTTTTAAGATATGAGGTAAATTCTTTAGGTAAAGGTGAAGGCCCAACCCAGACACTACATTGAATCATAACAAAATTAAAATTTTGAAGTTCGCGTCTAAACCATTCCCTTTCTGATTTTTTATCCTCGGGTATATCATAAAGCAATAATAAGTCCTTTGGGTCTTTATCGGTTTTCTCTGATGTAAATTTTTTAAATTTATCTCGAGTATTTTTATTTAGATATTCTTCACCTTTATAAGTAATATAATAATCACCATTTGCTTCTTTTATATACCCCTTATTTTTCAACTCCGAACATCTATTCGCTAATGTTTGATATTTAAAATATTTAAAATCTGGCAAACCTAAAAATCCTACGCGCATCCCTTTGTATCTGATGACATGTTTGCCTCTATTATCGCTTAAATATTGAAGTATCGATTTTTCTACACTCATACAAATATTATATCATCTTTACCAACTAAAAGCTATAGCTATGGATAGGTAAATTTGTTTTATCAGAAAAAAACTCCTATTTCTAGAAGTTTTTTAAAATTTTAAATATATATCTTAAATCATCCACACTACCAAGCAAAATGAGCAAATGCTTTGTTACTCTCTGCCATCTTGTGAGTGTCTTCTTTTTTCTTTACGGCAACTCCTTCATTTTTAGATGCAAGTATCAACTCTTCAGCAAGTTTTTCATGAATTGGCGCTCCCTTCTTGGAACGAGCAGCTAAGATAATCCATCTCATAGCAAGCGCAGTGCGTCTCTCTGGGCGAACTTCCCGAGGAACTTGATAGTTTGCGCCACCAATACGACGAGACCTGACTTCAACCATGGGCCCTGCATTTTTTATAGCAGTATCAAATATTTCAAGTGGATTTGAATTACCTGTTTTTTCTTTTATGATTTCAAAAGCTTTGTAAACAGATTTTCGGGCCGTCTCTTTCTTGCCATTAAGCATGATATTGTTAATAAACTTCCCAAGCTTTAGGGATTTATATACTATATCTGGTTCTACAATATTTCTATTTTTTATTTTTCTTCGCATAACTGATTTTTAAGGAGTTTACGACTATAAAAATCGTTATCCGCCTTAAATTTATTTGTTAATTTAAATTATTTTCTAAACATTATAAACTCACATTACTTTATCATATTTCTTTATTATAATCAATAAATTTATTGGCGGATTAAGAAAAATATATTCCGCTTCACTTCATTATTTTTTTTAATTATTTTTTTACTATTGCCTTTGGTGTCTTAGTGCCATATAGACTTCTTGATTGACGACGCTTCTCAACTCCTGTGGTATCAAGGCGTCCACGAACGATGTGATAACGAACTCCAATAAGGTCTTTAACACGTCCTCCGCGAATCATGACAACTGAGTGTTCTTGTAGGTTATGACCTTCTCCTGGAATATAAGCAGTAACTTCCATTCCATTCGTTAGACGAACACGGGCAATTTTTCGGAGAGCTGAGTTAGGTTTCTTTGGTGTAGTTGTAGAAACTTTAGTACAAACACCACGCTTAAATGGCGCAGGATAAAATACTGGTTTATTTTTAATAGAATTAAAACCACGAGCAAGAGCTACGGCTTTAGATTTTCTTTTAGTTGTTTTACGGCTCTTTCGAACCAATTGATTGATTGTAGGCATCTCATTAGGTTTGATTACAAACATCCCAACAGCATTCGGATGCTGTAGATATGAATACACATCTACGCACTCCTCATTTGTTGTGAAAAAAATAGTCACATCTGACTAGTGAGGATACTCTACTATAATATATACAAAAATGCAATAGAGAGTGATATTTAAGATAGGCCCGTTATGAAAGAAAATGTTATATAAATAAGGGGGGCAATCTTACTCCACAGAAAAATTATAAAGAAAAGAAGCAAAAAAATGCCCCATCTTTCTAAAAAATTTTCAATATAGCGATATTTTGTAGGGAGAAAAGAAAATAAAATTTTTGAACCATCTAGTGGTGGAATAGGAATAATATTAAATAATGCTAAAACCAAATTCAACATTACTATAATAGTTGAAATTTTATAGAAAGGGTGCATTAATAGTGAATCGGGATTATATAAAGGTAATCCAAGTGTTGGAGCAAACCTTATAAGAAGACCAAAGAAAATAGCAATTACTAAATTTGTGGCTATTCCCGAAAAAGCAACAATCATATTACCCACCCTACCATTCTTTAGATTTGCTGGATTATAAGGCACTGGACGAGCCCATCCTATCAAAAAACTGCCCGCTGTTGATATATATAACAATAAAGGTAAAATAACAGACCCAAAAGGGTCAAGATGCTTGATGGGATTTAGTGTAAGTCGGCCACTTAAACGAGCTGTATTATCACCAAGAAGATAAGCCGAATAACCATGAGCAACCTCATGTATTACTATAGATATAATCATAACAACAATATAAAATATTCCATCAATCACTTGCATCCCGTTAGAAGCAGGTCTCGGTCATTATTTTTTATAATTAACCTAATCTACTTAATTAATTTTAATAATCTAAATTATTTACATGACTTATCCCGTGACCGAGGCTTCTAACGGGATTGCATTTCCATAAACAATATGATAGCATATGATTTACATATGGCGAAAGTTTGCGACATAACAAAAAAGGGCTCAAAAATGGCTGGGGGATATTCCAATGTTGTTCGTGCTACCAAATTTAACCCAACAGGAATGGTTCGTAAATACACAAATCTCCAAAAGAAAAGAGTGTATGTTCCTGAACTTAAAAAATATTTCCCTCTTACAATATCTACTAAGGCAATCAAAACAATAAATAAACACGGTGCCTACGCAGTTTTAAAAAAAGCTGGAATTATTAAAGGAAATCATAAATAGTCTTATCAGAGAGACTTGGGAGCGCGACGGCGCGAGCACGAGGAATTTTTCAGTAGAAAAATATCCGTGCTCTCTGATAAGACTATTTATGATTTCCTTTTTTTAATACTGCAATTTCACTCCATCACTTTTGAAAATTATATTGCCAATATCAGCTGTACTTAAAAATGGAATATGAAGAGAGGAAAGCCTATCTAGTAATTCTTTATGCGGGTGACCATAATTATTATTCTTACCAGTAGAGACAATTGCAATACTTGGATTAACTTTCTCAAGCCACAAAATACTTGACGACGAACGTGCGCCGTGATGCGCCAATTTTAAAACATCAGAATGTAAAGTGCTTTCTTTTTCATTCCATTCTATTAAATTTTCTGTATAGAGAGTTGCATCCCCAGTAAACATAAAAGAATTATCTCCATATATAAGCTTTGCGACTATTGAACCATCATTACTATCCAGATTTGATACATCACGGTCAGGGAATAAAATATCTAAATAAATATTTTTCTTTTCATCTATTATTATATGCATTCCACGCTTTGCAATAATTTTATTTATTTTATTTTTTGAAATTTTTTCTTCTAAACTGGAAAATACTTCGGAATCCGAAGTTGCCCCGTTCTCAATAATACTTGTAACTTTATAATTATTCAGCAATAGCGGAAAACCGCCAATATGATCCGCATCGGCATGAGTTGCCACAATCATATCTATTGAGCGGTCAGCAAAAGGCATCACTTGAGCCAAGCTTGAGAGGAGCTTCGCATCAGGACCGCCATCTATAAGCATTTGTCTGCCATTTGGTGCTTCTATATAAATAGCATCCCCTTGACCAACATCCAGAAATACAACTTTTAAATATTGGCTATGGGAGTTTGTATATGTTAAATATAAAACCAAAAAACCAATTACAAAAATTGAGAGGATTAAAATATATGGAAGGTATTTTTTTATATATTTCATTTTTAATTCTTAATTATTAATTCTTAATTTTCTTACCAAATACCCACCAAAGTAAAAATGCATAAATTAAAATTGTTAGAGGAAGTGGGAAAGATTGGATGGTGACACTGGCAAATGACAATGTGCCTAGGAAGTGGATAGTTGAGAGAATATATAGAAGGATAATATAAGAAATAAAACCAAAAGGTATTGATAACAAAGGTGAAATAAAACCAAAAATTCCAGTGATAAAAACAAAAAACATTGTTGTTGGAATGAATAATAATATTAAAATATTTGCTGGGATAGAAACCAAAGATAAAATTCCTGTAAGATAAAGAAGTATCGGCAAGACAGAGATTGTCGCAGCCATAGTACTTGCAACCATTTCCCTAAAACCAAAACGCATTGGCAAAAATCTAAACCAATTCATGACTTTAGGTGTAATGAAAAGAACTCCACCTGTAGCAATGAAAGACAATTGGAAAGACATATCAACTAGAACCCTCGGGTCATAAGCAATCATAAGAAGTCCTGCAATGACAAGCGCTCGACCAGCCAGATAATTCCGACCAGTCATACGACCAAGAAGCATAATAGTCGCCATAATTCCTGCTCGAATAGCCGTAGCACTTGCTCCAGTCATTATTATAAATAAAAGAATAATAACAATACCAAAAATAATTGAGACAACTTGTGAGAAAATTAAACTGAAAAATTTCATTACATTTTCCGCGACAATGGAAACGTTGTAACCTGATAAAGCTATAATGTGTATAGTACCAGTTGATATAAATTCATTATTTGTTTCTTGGTCAAAACCACCACGAGCACCAAGGACTAAACCATTGGCTAGGTCACTTTCTGGCATAGGAATAACTTTGTTGATATTTCTCATAAAAAAACCCCGCAATTTGTAAAGCTGTGATTTTATTTTATTTCCATTCCCATGTGAGATAATTTCTATATCTGCATTTTTAATCATAAAATAAATATCTTGATTTGCTAGATATCTTTTATAATTAAATTCTTTACCAGAATTTGTTGTGAAATTCTCCGGCTCTAGAAGTACTCCACTTATTTTCACTTTATCTCCATAAGAAACTTCTTTTCCCCTACTAATAATGGTTAGAATAGTTACATCTTTATCTATTAACTTTATATTTAAATGTTGATTCTTCAAACGCACATCAGGATCATCATTTACTAATCCAACAAGTTCTACTTCTTTCCCAATAGCATTATCATATGTTGGAACTTTGGGTATAAAAAAGAAAAATCGCACTAACGCGACACATATTAAAATTATTATAATAATAATTTCCTTTTTCGACATGTATTTTTTTATTTTTGAAGCAATGCTTTACTTGTAGCTATTTCATCTGCGCGATTATTGTGAACATGCCCCGAGTGCCCTTTTACTTTTTGCCAATTTATTTTATTACCATAATTTCTTATTAACTCAATCAATTCTTTCCATAAATTTTGATTCAATACGGGTTTTTTATTGGCCGTTCTCCAACCATTTTTCTCCCAATTAAAAATCCATGAAGTGACACCCAAAAGAACATAATTTGAATCCGCAAAAATTTTCACTTTATCTTTCTTTTTATTTTCAGCTAGGCCTTGCCTAGCTGAGAGATATTTTAATGCTTCTATTACAGCTTGAAGCTCCATACGATTGTTCGTAGTATTTTTATCATATCCCCCAAGCTCTACAATATTATTAGAATTTTCATTTCTAATTCCTAATTCTTCATTCTTAATTATCACTACTCCCCAACCACCCTTACCTGGGTTACCGAGTGATGAACCATCTGTGTATATTTTTATTTCTTTGACCAACAATTTAATTTTTTAAAAATTCTAATGGTGCTTTTTATATCTAGGATTATACCCGTTTAGTGAAGCTCTAAGATAAACCCGAGCGGTAGACTCATTCATTTTTTCTAAAACAGTAGCTCCCGGCTTTCCATTAAGGGCTAATTTGATCCCAATACTCATTGGAGTAATTTTAGTACTTAATGCTTTCTCAGCTAAAATTTCTAAGTTTGGATGAATATCATTTGTAGTAGGAATCCAAGAGACTAAAGCACTTGCTTCTAATTTTATACCTTGAGCCCCAAAATCCTTACGAAAATTAGCACCAAGAGAAACATGTGGAATGACCACACCCTTCTCAAGTTTATTAGCAAGTTCAAGTTGTTCTTGAGCAAAATCAGCTGTCCCCTTACCATCAAGCATCTTCATAGCATTTTCTAAAGAAAGACCTTTAAAAATATTCCCTTGTCCATCACTTATAGAAATATCAAATGCTCCTGTTGTAAAATCAGCCCCTCCACCAACTATTGCAGTTAGGGTATTTCCCTTTTCTTCATTTTTGACAAGAATCTTTGTAAAAAGTATTCCTCCTCCAAATTTTTGATCAAGATTGTAACCAATTCCTACTTGCTCTTTTCCTGGTTTATCAACTAAAGGCACAAATCCAACTTGCCCGTGATTATTGAAATCTCCTGGTGCGGCATAAACAGTTCCAATAACATGAATTTTATGATTTGTTAATTTTTCAAGATTCTGAACAAGACTGTAATATGCTTTGAATCTTCCTTCTGAATCAATAGATAATCCTCCTACTCCCCCATTATTTACAGTATTAATTACTTCAAAAATGTCTGATGCTTTTTCATTTAAGAAATCTGCTCCAATCATATCTATGGCTTTCTCACTAAATTTATTTCCAACATCTTTTACATCTTCCCCCCAGCCTAGTTTTTTAACTGCATAATCTAATCCTCCAGCTTTTACTCCATCAATAAATTCTTTATCTATGACGACTCTACCAAAATCATTACCTAATGCCTTAAATAATATTTCTAATTTATAGAAATCATTTCCTGGACCTTCTTCTCCCGTGACTACCAAATTTTCAGATAGTTTAATAAAATCAAGAATTATTTTATAGTCTTCCAATTTAACATCTCCCTCTTTTCCAATATAGTCGGCTAATTCTACTAAATCATTAATTATATCGGTCTTTAAGGCTATACCTTTTCCAATTAAATCTCCTCCATTTGAATTTTTTGCTACTTCTGAGAAATTTTTTATTTTATCTCCAATAACTTGAAAAGTACTATCTACCTTTTTACCACATTGATCTAGTTTAGCTTCATCAAAATTAGAACCAACCCCAGATTCCATTGAAAAGGCTCCACCCAAAGCTGAAAAACCCAATTTAACATCTGGAGAATTTAACATTACTTCCCCTCCTCCGTAAATCACTTTATCAACAAGTGCACCAATGGTCATACCTTGGCCATTTACTTCTGCATAAGAAGTAAATCCACCATTGTAAACAATCCCATCCCCACTCTTAATATTCTGGAGATTAAAATTACCATTTTCATCTTTAAATACTTTTGCATTATTAAATATAAGATTCTGTCCATCATAATTAATAACAACTGAACCATCTTCATTTTTTAAATCTAGAATACCACCATCAATATCAAAACGCTCAAGTAAATCTCCAACTCTTGCTCCATCTCTACCTTTCCAAATATCAGTAGCTACCTTAGACAAATCAAAACCCCCTGACTTGTCAAACTTCATACCTAAATTACTAATCTTTGTAGTCCAACCACCTATCTTAAAAGTAACATTATTTACTTGACCTGCTATCTCATCTTCCGTTTCATATTTAGATATCTTTTCAATTTCGATTTCTATTCCGTCTAATTTGATTATTACATTATCTACCCCAAGAGAATAATCGCCTTCATTTGTACCATTTCTTACTATTTTATCAAATGAAACACCCAATCCATTACCATTATCCATATTGAATTTTTCTATAACTTTTGTCCCATCTTTTGCATTTTCTACATAATCAAATGTTACATAAAAATTACCCCCTTCAATAGTGTATATACCGGGTTTTAAATGCTCTATTTCATGGAAATCATATTCTTTTCCTGCTTCATGTCCTAATCCAACAATTTTTATTTTATCAAAGTCAGAAGATTTGAATTGTTTTAAATAATCATTTAGTCTTTCAAGACTACTAACATCAAGCTTCTCTAGGGTTGGAATAAATTTTTCAATTTGTTCTACTTGCTCATTTGTAAAATTTATTTTTTTCTCGAGACCAAATGTTATATCACCCAATCTCTCCCGAGTATCAGTAGGGACTTCCATTTTTTGTGGCATAGGCCTTCCATCGTCTTGCTTTATAGGAGAAACCTCTTTTGATTGGATTTTATTAAAAACTGGAGTGAGTAATATTTTTAAATTATTTGTAACCTCTCTAGTTGCTCTCCCCAACATATTATCTATACCTTTTGGTTTACTACTATTTGATTCCAAGGTTTCAGTAAAACCTTTACTATCAGGGTTGCCGGAACGAGCCAAATCATTATAAATAATTTGTATAGTTTCAACATCTTTACCTTTATTTTCATTCGTACTATATCCAGTTTCAATAATTGAGTATAAATCTAATATCTGTTTTTCATTTAAAATATTATTATATTGATGGCTAATCGCAGCCCTGAAAGATTCTGCAGTCTTGAAAACCCCACGGTATTCAACAAACGCATGTCTAAGAACTGAAGCAACCTCTTCTTGTGTTTTCGCAAATTCTCTTTTATTGTTTTTAACTTTTTCTTCGTGTTTTTTATCAATCACTTCATCAATCTTATCCTGTTCTGTTTTCTCAAGATTCCCTAATTGATTCCTTTCAACAGATAGGGAAGTTTTTTTCTTATCTTTATCATCAATTGATTCTACTTCTCCAGATAATTCTCCTTGAATTGAAAATTCAATTTCTGGTTTTTCTTTATTAACTTCTTTACCTTGCGTTTCAGAAAAAGCACTCGGCGGAGTTATCATTGAAGCCATAAGTGTAGCTTTTATAAACTGTGAGGATAAGCCCTTGAATTTTTCATAAGCATTAGAGATTTTTTCTTGAAATTTTTTAAAAATATTCTTATCCTCCTTTGCAATCTCTTCTCCTCCCTCATTTACTTGTTTGTTTAAAAACATTTTTTCTTTCATAATTTTTTATTTGTTATTAATTAATAAAATAATCCAAAACAATAATCCGTTGATTTTGGCTTTATTATATCATTTTTAGATTAAGAATAGCAATTTTGTGGGGGGGGGTGAACCTTATTTTATAAGGATATTTTTAGATAACATCAACAATTCTTAATCTTAGCTCGCTTCGACCACCAAAATTATTTTTCTCAAAGGTTGCTACCAAATTTATACTACTTCCTTCAACAAGCGCGGGCTTAAAGCTACTATGAGTTTTGAAAAATGAAATTGCTTTTATTTGATAACCGCGACTATTTTTGAATACTAATTCAAGATGATTTTTCTCTTTTCCAAATTCTTTAATTGCAAATATTTTTATGCCTTTAAATAAAAAAGTTGGCTTAGGATTCCCCATTCCAAATGGCGCAAGTTTTTCTATAACATTATAATTTTCATTTGTAACATCATCTATTAAAATAGTGGCATCTATAACATAATCTTTAGCATCTTCTCCCACTTGAGTACTATCATCAAAAACTTTTAGTAATCTTTCTTCCAAGAAGTGAACTTCTTCATAAGAAACAGAAAATCCCCCAGCATTTTTATGCCCACCGAAATCAAGCAAACTATTCTCTGGTAGTGACATCATAAGCTCTACTAAATTTATATCTCCCCAACCTCGACAAGACCCACGAATAGTTCCATTTCCATCTTCTCCCCAAACAAATACTGGTTTTTTGTATTCTTCTGTAATTTTTGAAGCAATGAGACCCAAAATACCTATTCGCCAAGATGGATTACCAATAACAATTAGTGGTTTTTCTTCTCTTTTGCGTAAAACATTTTTTACATCTTTCATAATATGCGCAACCATTATTTTTCTCTCATTATTTATTTTAACAAGGTGGTCACTTAGTGTACGCGCATCCACTGGATCAACAGTAGCCAAAAGTTCAAATGCTTTCATTGGATCGGCCATGCGACTCGCTGCATTTATTCGAGGAGCTAATGTAAAAGTGATATCTTCTTCATTTAATTTTGTAATATCAACAGATGCTTTTTTAAATAGTTCAACAAGTCCCATGCGATGACCTTTTCGTAAAACTTTCAATCCATAATACGCGAGTACTCTGTTCTCATCTAAAAGTGGAACCTGGTCAGAAAGTGTTGCAACTCCTGCCATATCAAGTAACCATTTCTCCCAACCATTATTTATTTTCCAGTATTCTCCGTATTTTTTTACTAGAGCTTGAACCAACTTAAAAGCAATTCCTGCTCCACAGAGCATTTTATCAGGATATTGGCACCCTGTTTGTTTTGGATTTAATATTGCATAGGCTCGCGGAACTTCTTCTTGAGGAATATGGTGGTCCGTAATAATGACATCTATCCCTGCGGCTTGTGCACGCGCTACTTCTTCAACCGCAGTGATACCTAAATCAAAAGTAATCAAAAGCTTTATCTCGCTATCAATAAATTGATCTATTGCATCTAGATGTAGACCATAGCCTTCATCATGACGATCTGGAATATAAACCCCCACACCATAAGAGAATAATGCGCCTTGTGCGTTTACATAAACTTTATTTTCTTTGGTGTAGGGGTAAATAGAAACAGGATAACCAATTTTATGAAAAAAATCATGCATTATAACAGATGAAGGAATTCCATCACAATCATAATCACTATAAATAAGTATTTCTTCTTTTGCTTCTATCGCTTCAAAAATTCTTACCACTGCACGTTCCATATCCTTCATAAGATATGGATTATAAAGATGCTCTTCAAAAGATGGATTTAAAAAACGTTCTCTGTCCTCTATTGATATTCCACGATTTGTTAGAAGAATGTCAAGTAATTCAGTATGATTTGGCATACTTTTGATTTTACCATATAATGATTATATGAACGAACCGAAAGAAAGTTGTATTTTTTGTAAAATAGCAAAAGGAAAAATCCCATGTCATAAGATTTTTGAGGACAAAAACTTTTTAGCTTTCCTTGATATCCAACCAGTTTCTCATGGACATATTTTAATAATTCCTAAAAAACACATTGTTTGGATGTATGAAGTAGATGATAAAATCATAGCTGGTATTTTTAAACTAACAAAAAAATTGATGCTGGCACTCAAAAAGTCTATGAAATGCGACTATGTTCAAGAATGGGTAAGCGGAGAAGAAATCCCACATTTTCATATTCATTTGTTACCAAGATACTCTACTGATGATTTACCAAATCCTAAAAGAAAAAAATACCTAGAAGGAGAAGCAGAAAACGTAATAAATAAAATTATTTCAATGCTCTGATTCCTGGCAATGTTCCCTTAGCTAAAAATTCCAAAGTAGCCCCACCCCCTGTTGAAACAAAGCCTAATTTGCTTTCAATTTTTAATTTTGAAATTAAGGCGACAATATCACCTCCCCCAATTACGCTCTGTGCTTTACACTTTGAAACAATTTTAAGAACTTCTTCTGTCGCACCACCAAAACCATCTTCATATTTACCAAGTGGTCCATTCCATAAAATAAATCCTGCTTTATTGATTAAATCTTTTAGAATTAAAACGGTTTGTGGGCCAATATCCACAATATTTTCATCAGATATTACTTCACTTGGTTTAGTAATACGATTTTTAGAATTTTTAGTAGCAACGACATCAATGGGTATAATTAAATTTTTGGCTTTCAATAATACTGGTATTTGGAAGTTCCCATCGTCAACTAGTGATACTCCTACTTCATAACCTTTCGCTCTGAAGAAATCATTGGCGATTGCACCACCAATAAATATGTTATCAGCAGAGCGAAGGAATTTTTTAATTAAAGGAATTTTTGTTTCAAATTTTGCTCCACCAAGAATAAATAAAAATGGATGTGCTGGATTAAAAACTTTAGATAAATTTTCTACTTCGTCTAAAAATTGCAACCCCGCATACCCAGAAAGATACTTGGTAATACCGACAATTGAGGCATGTTCCCTATGAGAAACTGAAAAAGCATCATTTACATAAATTTCCCCATATCGGGACAATGCTCTGGCGAAAGAGGGAGAATTCTTTTTCTCACCTGTCTCAGTGCGAAGATTTTCTAAAAGAATTATTTCTCTTTTCTTTAGTGAATTTATTCTCTTTTCAGTTTCATCTGAAAAAATTGGTGTTTTTATAAACTCAATTGTTTTAATATATTTTTTGATAACTTGTGCTACTGGCAAGAGACTCTCCTTCCCATCATCTCCTATATGCGAAATTATAATAACTTTTGCTCCTTTTTTTTGTAAATATAAAATAGTTGGAATTACTTTCTTAATACGAAAATTATCAAGAACTTTGCCGTCTTTTATTGGTACATTAAGATCTGCTCTTAAAATTACTCTTTTCCCGAATAAATTTTTTAAATCTTTTATTGATTTCATTTAATTCCTGCAATATTAATAATTTTTAAAAATTTATCAGCGTTCAAACTTGCACCCCCAACTAATACCCCACTTACTCCCCCATTTATTAGAAAATCGGCACAATTTTTATCATCCACTGACCCACCATAAATAATTCTTGGCATAATTATTTTCAAACCAAATTTATCTGAAATGATTTTTTTAATAAAAATTGACATCTCACAAGAATCTAATGAAGTAGCATCTTTGTGGCCTAAAGTTGTCGAAAGAGCCCACACTGGCTCATAAGCAATAATTATTTTTGAGAGCATACTTTTACTCAATCCACCTAAACATTCCTCAATTTGATTTTTTATGATATTGAAATATTTGTGATTTTCATCTCTTTCTATTTCTCCAACACAAACTACCGGCTTAAGGCCACAAGAAAGCGCTGTTTTAATTTTTTTATTTACATCTAAATTTGTTTCTCCAAGACTGCGTCTTTCTGAATGTCCAATAATAATATACTCAACTCCTATATCTTTTAGCATTCCAGCCGAAATTTCCCCAGTAAATGGACCTTTTTTCTCATAGAAAATATTTTGGGCACCCAAGACCATTTTTGAAGAAATTTTATTAAGCTTTTCTATATATAAAACTGGGGGACAGATTACTACATCAATTTTTTTAGAATTTTTACTTTTCACTATAGCGCGAAATAAAACTTCCGCCTCTTTTTGAGATTGCGGATTCATCTTCCAATTAGCTATAACAATTTTCCTCATTTGACAATTATACCACAAAATAGCTTATTTTAACAGGGATTATTATTCTGACTCTTGCCAGCTATCTATCCCCCATGAACCTGAAGGCCCACTAGAAAAATTAACATCTGCAAGACCTTCAAGATATGTAATAATTGTATTATTTTCAGCCACGATAGTTTTAGCTGTTGCTTCATTCACTTGGGCGTTATTTAAAAATGAAATGGTTCCTTGTTGGGCATTAAGAATAACTGCATTCGCGTTATTGCCAATAGTAATAGCATTAGTACTATCCCCACCACAAGATGGACCAACAGGACAGGTACTTGTGGTAACAAGAAGTATATAACTTCCAGTTTGTCCAGAACCTTCAAATCTATTATTGCCAGTAAAATTTACATTACCATCAGCAACAATAACACCGCTATTTACTCCATACGAGTTAGATAATTTTACTATAGCATTATTATTAATAGTGATATTTCCATGAACCCAAATAGTTCCGGTAATTGTAAGAATTGCGTTGCCATCTATTGTAAAATTACCAGTTATTTCTTTTGGGCCAAGAGAAGCAGTATTATTACTATCTAGTAAATAATTACCAACATGTGGATCGCCGACCGAAGCCTCTTCTTTCCAATCCAAAATATTTTGGTCTGAAATAGGCATTATTGTCGCTATCGGATCCGGCTGGCTTGTATCGCAAGCTTTATTATTTCCTGTCCCAGTTTGACAATAGTTTATGCCACGAATTGTAGAATTATTAACCGTATGAGCTTTTGCATTTCCAGTTGTACCTGTTCCTATTGTCATCCCGCTAATGGTTCCTGTTGAAATTGCTGTGCCAGTAATAGCTGCGTTGTTCTCACCCGTAATGTTACCATTTGAATAAACATTTCCAATTACTTTAGCATTACCAGTAAAATTAAAACCTCCTATTCCAACCTGTACACCATAATTAAAAGAAACTCCAGTGGTAGTGGTAAGAATTAAATTAACTTTGCGTTGATTTGAATTTATATCTCCTGTGGTTACTATTTGTTTTCGCCCCCCAAAAATGTCAGTAAATTCAGTAGGAATAGGAAAAAAAGAATCATCTAAAAAAAGAGTCCTACTTTCACCGATAGTACCAACTTCCATATTATTTTTTAAACGATACATCACATCTTCTACCCCCGATTCAGCAATAAAATAAGCTTGCTTGGAATTAAAATTATCACCGGCAATTCTAAATTCACGAACAACAGGGGTTACAATACCAATTAAAATAGTTAAGCTGATGAACATGAAAAATAAAACGACAATCATCATCGCAGCCCCTTTATTTCTTTGAATTTTAATTTTATTTTTCATTTTTAATTTCTATTTTTTAGAACCTAATCCATTAATAACTACCCCTTAAAATAACCGTATTGTAAAAATTTTCCGATTTAGTCTTATTTCCTCCAGAGTATTGCAAAGTCATTTCTATTTTTATCGCTTCACTTTGGGTTGTAGTAATACGATTAAAAATTATATTTGTAACAGATAAATTCTCTCCAAGTAAATTACCTTGCAAAATATCATTTTTGTAAAGATTTAAAGCTCTGCCTTCTTTTATAAATTTAATAACCATAACAGTCCCTAAATTATCATGACTATTTAGAACTAATATAGTTTGAGTGCTACTAGCATCAACACTTTGTGCCTGACGAATTTCTCGAGAAATACGCTCCATAGATACTACACCTGACTCAAGTAATTTACGATTCATATTCGTCGTGTTAAATGAAGATAAAACAACAATAAATGAATTAATCACCAAAATTGAAAGGGCGGTAAAAATAGCTAAATAAACCATAATCTCAATTATACTAAACCCCCACACCAAATTCCTTTTCTTTATGAAATTTGGTGTGGGGGTAAAACCTTTTTTGTTTTGTGTTTTCATTTAATTAAAAAATATTGGCTAAATAAAATGTTATACTTTTTGAATTTATTCCACTAGGAGTTGACCACTCAACTATAACATTTACTCTTTTAATTCCTATATCAACAATTCCGAAAGAAGCGATATCATCATTACTATCACGATTAACCGCCGAGAAAATAACTTTTCTAGTAAAAATTTCATCTATTTGTGCTACTGGAGTTGTCCCAAGAATCCAAGCACCTGAAAAAGATAAATAATAATTCGTATTTAAACTTTTTCCTGAAATTGTCGCCCAACTAGTATCTCTTATTGATTTAACCGCCTCAACTCCTTCTTCCATAAGCATATTCGCTTGCACTTGTCTTAATGCTCTATTAGAAAGCTCTATCCCTTTTGAAGTAGCTGACATTAAAGCGATAGTCGTTGTCGTTATTATGACACAAGCTACTAATACTTCTATAATAGTAAACCCCCACACCAAATTCCTTTTCTTTGTGAAATTTGGTGTGGGGGTAAACCCCGACACCAAATTTTTCTTTTTTTTGAAAATATTTTTCATTTAATTCGAACCTATTACTCCGATTTTACTAATAGTAATAATTTTTTGTTGAGTGGTATCACTTACAAGTTGTATAACAATTGTACCATTATTTGTGGTATCCCCTGTTATCCTAGCAAAGATAATATCACTTCCTCCACCATTTAAATTAATTCCACCAGTCGCAGGTATAATAACGGAAGAATCAAGATTAATCTGTTTGTTTGATGGAGAGTCATTAAAAGACGAACCTGCAAATAAAATAACCTTATCTGATTGAAAGTGAACTCCATAAGTATTAGAATTTTTGGAAGAAATAGTACTATTTCTTGCCTCGTTCAATAAGGAAATTACATCTTCGGTTGTATTACGAAGTGCTTGTTGATTATGAAATTTAGAAAAGTTTGGAATAGCAATAGCACTTATTATAACAATAATACTAATAACAATGAGTATTTCAATAATGCTTATACCTTTATTTCTTTTTATTTTAAAATAATTCATTATTTAATTTATTACTAAATATCACTCATAACCGAATACATTGGTTTAATCATAGAAATAGCAAAAATTCCAACAGCCGCTCCGATAAAAAGCATTAAAACTGGTTCAATAATTGTTGATAAATCTTTTGTTTTATTATCTACTTCTGTTTCATAAAAATTAGCAATATCTAAAAGCATTTTTGATAAATTACCAGTTTCTTCTCCAACTTCAATCATTTCTCCCATCATTACTGGATAGAGAAAAGTATTTTCTTTAAAAGAAGCAGATAGAACTGTACCTTTTTCTATAGAGGCAATTGATTTATGAATCAATTCCTTATAATGAATATTTTGAAGAACTTCTTCTGTTATGGATAAAGAATTGGAAATACTTACCCCAGATAATAATAAAGAGGACATTGTCCTTGCGGTGCGAGCAGTATTAACTTCTTTAACTATTTTACCAATAACAGGAATATATAAAATAAAACGATCAAAATATCTGCGAACTAATTTAATTTTAAAAAGAAAAATAATACTTAAAATAAAAGCACCAATTAAGGATAAAAATAAAAATATATGCTGACTAATAGAATCAGAAATCCAAATAATCATTTTGGTAGATGCTGGTAATTCAGAACCCATGTCTGTAAATGTTTTAGTCAGAGTCGGGACAACATAAATCATCATAAATATAGCAATTATGACCATCGCGCAAATAATAATAGTCGGATATGTCATAGCCCCTTTTATTTTTTTGTTTAAATCATAAGATTTTTTAAGACTCAATCCAACTTCTGTAAGCGTCGTCGGTAGATTCCCTGATTCTTCTCCGGCGTGAACCATTGGTATAAAAATTCCAGAGAAAATTTTGGGAAATTTTCTCATCCCTTCTGAAAGAGTATTTCCTTTGCTTATATCTTCTTCTAAACTACGTAAAACATCACCAAGAGTAGAATTTGTTGATTGTTTTTCTAATATAGATAAAGCTCTGTTTAGAGAAAGTCCTGCTGTAAGCATCCCACTTAAATTATTAGTAAACATAATTTTTTCTGCCAGAGAAACTCTACTTAAAAAATCTATTTTCATTGAAAAAATATTAGTATTTTTTTTAAATTCTTCTATAAAAATAGGAGTATTGCCTTTCTCTCGAAACTCTCTCGCTAAAGTAAATTTGTCTGGTGATTCAGTAATCCCTTCAAATATCCCATAATTCTTATTTTGTATTTTATATTTAAACTTCATCCTATTTTAATATACCTCTTGTTGATAACACTTCTCACAATACACAATTTCCGGTCTCTCTGGGGCGTAGCTTGTCTCAAATTCATTATTACACCCTTCTTTCATGCAAGTTCGATGCCAGAGCTTTATAGGATTCCTGCTTTGCAATCTTTCATAGTGTCTACAATTTGAACATAGTCTTGGTAATGGAATATTCATTTTTTTATAGAAATTTAATTCATCTTCTGTTATTTTAAATGCTGTAGAACATCCATCATTACAATTACCATTGTGAGTACATTGTATCGTTTCCTTTGTTATAGAAATATCCACTTGATTAATATTATCTGGTAAATCGTTAAAGTTTTTTGTAATTGCATAGTTCTTCCCTTCCTTTTGTTTCCAGAGATATCCACTCTTTTTTACTTTTTCTTCTCCTAATGGAAGCAATTCATTTGCTACAGTTTCATTATAAGCAAAAGGAGAAATTTCTTCTGGAAAAAATTCACCATATTTATATATATTCCCTGCACTATTAACATATGGGGTTTTATTCATATGCTCTATAATTTTTAGTCTTAATTCCTTATATTCTTCTTTAGAATACTGCTTATTTAAAATACAATATTGTTTATTTCTTAAACCTATACATCCAAAAATATTTGACGAGTTGTGGCAATTATATGAATATTCTACTTCGCGTCCATTAAATATAAAACGTGAAAATAATACAATATTGCCAGGATAGACAGTTGAACATTCATAAAGTAAATTTGATTTTAATCCTGAATGATCTGAATCAAAAGAATTCGTTATTTTCGAGTATATTAACCATAAATATCTACAATCTTCCGCTCCATCAAAAATCCCAAAACATTCTTTACAATTTTTAGCTTGTTCCATATTGTCTCCTGTAGAATTTACAGACCTTAGTATTCTAGAATACTTTCTAGGAAATTTTAACGAAAATTCATAAAAATCTTTTTTATGTTTTAGTATAGAGATATAACTTCCTAAATTTATTTCTTCTAATCTTGTTTTGTATTCGTCTTTTGTTAATTGTTCATTAAACCAAGAATAAGAACCATTATTTAAATTAGTACAACCAAAACAATTACTACAATTTTTACAATTAAATAAAAAAACACTATCATAACAACCTTCACAATATTGACTGTATGATAAGTTATAATTTTGAATTGAATCTATAACTTCATAATTCCACTCGCTTTTTGATATACCATAGCAATCAGCACATTCCTTGCTATGAAATATAAAACAGGAATACCTTGTATCCTCATTAAAATCACCACCAATTACTAAATAACAATTTTTATTACCTTCTGTTATACTACAATATTCACTATTTACTGGATTAATATTGAAAAGTCCTATGTCTGGGACAGATTGCCATAATTCCTGTATTTGAGAGAAAAAAGTTTTTGAAAAATCATAATCTTTTGCATATTCAATTCCATCCCAGCTATCACCCCACCAAGCACTATGACAAAATACTTTTTGTTTTTTATCAGGTGAAAATACAGAAAGTATTTGTTCCCCATGTTCCTTTGCTTCACAAGTTCTTCTATAAAGAGTCCTTTCATTTCTAAAAGTCATTCTTCTAATCATCCTACACTCCGGGCAAAAAGTGGGTGGAGGGACTTTTATTTTTTCATAGAATAGAAAATCATCTGGCTCAATAATGAAGTCTTTTTTACAGTTCTGACAGATTTTGATTTGTGATTTTGTGCTTGACATGATATCTAGGTTTGATATACTTATAGTGATTATGGGCTTCGGCCTCTGAGAAATCCCCGCAAGGGGATTTCGTTGTTTAGAGAGTCCCTTTTATCATCTTTGATAATTTATCTAATAAAACTAAATAATCTTCTCCTTTAATTGTTCCAATTTTTCTAAATAATCTTTTAGAACTTATATTTTTAATTTGGGAAAGACAGGTATTATAAGTTTTTTCATCAACCCCAGAAACTGAAAAATAATATTTATTGGATTTAACTTGTGCTGTTGTTGGAACAACAATAGCCATATCTTTATTGAATTTCCTTACAACAACTGCTGGCCTTAAAAAGAGTTCATGTTTTCCATCTATTTCTGTTCCAATATTTATACCAAAAATACACCACCAAACTTCACGTTCATAAAAAATCTTTTGATTTTCTAGTTTATGAGTTTCCTTCTTTTTATCATTCCATTTATTAAAATCTTTTTCCATATTTTTATTCTGAAACAACACGAAGCACTTCTTCTGTTGATGTTCCCCCTTGAACCGCTAAGAATATGCCATCTTCAATCATTGTCATCATTCCTTCTTCCATGGCTCTCTTTTCTATCTCATCAACAGATAAACCCTTTAATATCATTTCTTTAATTGAAGTGGTAACTTTTAAAACTTCATGAATACCAATACGCCCCTTATAACCATCGTTTGATTCTTCGCTTGGTTTTGGTTTATAAAATGGAATCATATCCCATGTTGCATCAGGAGAAACAACTTTTTCTTCTTTCAAAAATCCAAGCACACGGTCAAGATCCACAATTTTTTTTAAGGCATTCTTTTCTATATCACTTAAAAAATATTTTTCTTTTCCATCGGACAATTTACGAACTAATCTTTGGGCTATAACCGTTTTAACAGTTGAAACAATTAAAAATGGTTCTACTCCCATATCTATCATACGCGGTATTGCTCCTGCTGCAGAGTTAGTGTGAATAGTAGATAAAACAAGATGCCCCGTCAAACTCGCATTAATAGCAAGTGATGCGGTCTCTTTATCACGAATTTCTCCGACCATTATTATATCTGGGTCTTGTCGGAGTAATGTACGTAGACCATTCGCAAAAGTTAGACCTATTTCAGATTTTGTTTGAGTTTGATTAATACGTGGCATTTGGTATTCAATAGGGTCTTCAACTGTTGAAATGTTTACATCTGTAGTATTTAAAATATCAAGCATAGAGTAGAGAGTAGTTGTTTTACCAGAACCAGTTGGACCGGTAGCTAGAAGCATCCCTGTGCGTTTCTTCATCCCATCATGGATTCGTTCAAGAGCTTCACCATGAAAACCAAGTCCTTCTAAGGAAAAACCCTTAGCATTTTCTCGCAAAATACGAATAACAGTTTTCTCACCATAATATGTAGGCAATGTAGAAACACGGAAAGAAACACCTCCTTGTTCATTCACAATTTTAAAACGTCCATCTTGAGGAAGACGCTTTTCATCAAGTTTTAAATTAGACAAAACTTTAACACGGGCAACAATTCCAGAAGCTGTATCTTTTGGTAAAATCATCGCATCGTGTAAAATACCATCTATACGATAGCGAATAACGAGAGACTCTTCACACGGCTCTATGTGTATATCTGAAGCTCCTTGAAAAATAGCGTGTGAAATAAGAGTATCTACAATCTTCACAATCGGTAAATCCTCTGCTAATTCCTTTAATTCTTTTTCTGTTTTTTCTTCAGCGACAGTGCCATCATTAGATATTGGTTTTATAGAATTACTTTCTTTTTTAATAATATCTTCAAAGTCTGCTTGTAAACTTTTCTTATATTGATTAAGTGCCTCTTTTATAGATTGAGAGCTTGTTATTCGAGGAAGAATACGTAACCCGACTTTCTTTTTGATAAAATCAATAACAGGAAGGTTCTCTACATCAAGCATTGCCACTTCCAAGCCGAGATTGGTTTTTTTATAAGCAATAATATTACTATTTCGAGCGATTGGCTCAGGAATTAAAGTCAAAACATTTGGGTCAATTTTCTCCCCTTCTAAGCTGACAAACGGAATACCGAGTGACATCGCTTGAATTTTATTCCAATCTTTTTCAATTAATTTACCACTTGAAACCAAAATAGAACCAAGTGATTGGTTGGTCTCTTTAGCTTTTTTGAGTGCAACAGAAATATCTGTTTTAGTAACCAACCCAGAACTATCAAGAAGATCTATGATTGTTTTTTCATCAACATGCATAGTTATATTATACCAAATAAAAACAAAAAAGAATAAGAATCTGTGTTTTATTCCCCTCTTGAGGGGTGGACTTTGTACCCAAAGGACGGGGTGGATAAGTTAAATATATCCACCTCCCCTGCATTAACAGGTACTCCTTACAGGAGCAGTACACCTTTTGGATACTTTGATTACAAAGATATCTCAAAAGGTTTTACAGTTGGGTCCCAACCCAACTTCACCTCAAGAGGAGAATTTTAATACACTTCCTTCTGATAGCACTTCTCACAATAAATAATCTCGGGCCTTTCTGGGGCATAACTTGTCTCAAATTCATTATTACATCCTTCCTTCATGCATTTTCGGTGCCATAATTTCATAGGATTTCTTTGAGATAGGCGTTCATAGTGTCTGCAATTAGGACAGTAACGCGGTAAGGCGATATTATATCTTCTTAAAAAAGTTAATTCATCTTTAACTATGCGATATGCTTGTGTACATAAGGTTAATTCATTGCCATTATTTGGGCAAGCGATAATTTCATCTATGATATTATCATTTACTTCATTTATATTATCTAGTAAATCTTTAGAATTTATAGTCGTTTTATATTCCCTTTTGGGAGATTTTCTGTACAAATATCCATCGTTTTCTATTTCGTTTTTTGTTTTAGGAAAATATTCTTGTGCTATGGTTTCGTTGTAAGCAAATGGACTTAATTCTGATGGAAAAAATTCTCCATATTTATAGATTCTACCCTTATTATCTATGTAAGGCATATTGTTCATATGTTCTATTATTTTAGGAACCAATTCTTCATATTTTTCTTTAGAATATTTTTTATTTAAAATACAATATTCTCCTTTTCTTATACCAATACAACCAAAAAGATTTTTGGCATTATAGCACATATAAGTATATTGAGTATTAATGCTTCCATGATTAAGAACGCAAAAATAATTATTGGATCCCCTAATACCAATATCTACTCCCTCATACAAAAGAAAAGCTCCAGCTCCAAAACCATAAACATCATAACTGTCTTTAGCCCCTAAACCATGAGCTACATATTTTGAATCTTCAATATCGCCGTAAATATCAAAAGACTGTTTTACATTTTTTGAATTTAAAATACAATCCCCAGATGAATCAGGAGATTTTAATATTCCAGCATATTTGCAAGGAAATTTAAGAATGAATTCTTTATATTGTTTTTTAAATTCAGACAATACTTTATAACTTCCAAAATCTAAACTTTCTTTAATTTTTAAATATTCTTCTTTGGTATATTGCTTATTAAAAATACAATATTTTTTATTACGAAGATTTATACAACAGATACATTCTTGACAATTTATACATTCTTTCAAAAAAGAAGAATTAATTGATTGATCAGAGCCAAAAGAAAAATTGACCTGATATAGAGAATCACAAAGAACGTCTTCATAACATTGCTCCGATTTCATAATTGAATAAGTGTCAATACAACTTTTTAAAGAACCAGCCCCTTGAGAATATAAAATATCTTCAGCCAGATAAGAAGCATAAACTAAATAACAATTTTTACAGTCAGCACAATGGTTACAATATGGGGAATTAATGCAACGATTATTTCCTAAGTTTTGAAGCGGAACTTTAGACAAAAGTTCTTGATATTGCTTAAAGAACGGTCGAGAAAAATCATAATCCATGCCGTAATCAGTTGGTTCCCATTTATCACTCCACCAAACATCATGATCATATATTTTTACATTAGCTTCAGGATGGAACATTGTGATTATCGGTTTACCAGTAAAATCACAATCCCTTTTAAAAAAAGACCTTTCATTCCTCCAAGTCATTCTTCTTATCATACGGCACTCCGGACAAAAAGTTGGGGCAGGAACCTTTATTTTTTCATAAAATGAAAAATCATCGGACTCAATGGTGAAGTCATTCTTGCAATTTTGACACTGTTTTATTGTTGATTGGTATTCCAATTCTCAATTCTTAATTCTTAATTCTTAATTCTCTCTTACTATTACTTAAGTCTATCATAATGATACCCTACTTCCTCATTTTTCTTTTTAAGTTGTTCTTCGGCTTCGGTGATATATTCCTCTTTGCCTGTTAGTGTATTATCTACCCAAAAAGCATACTCCTGATTTGTCAAAGATGTCTCACTCCTTATAATAATTGGAACACTGTATGAATGCTCTGCTTCTATATGTTTGATTAACTTGTCACTTAAGGTTTTCTGCGTTGCAAACATAAGCATACACTGACCTATCTCTTGGATAACACCTTTCCATGGATATATTGAATTGATAAGCCAATAATCCGCAGAAATGGCCAATCTTTCTTTTATGGCAGAAAGACCTATTGACCTTGCTTCTTCTATACTTCCACATGTTGTATAAACAAAAACAATCTCTTTATCCTCTTTTTGTACTGTTTCGTAAAGCATATAATTTCTTCGGCTCGCCGTAGCACACCTTGACTCGCCGTAGTCTTGTACTGAGGAGGTGGCGTAGGTAGCTAAAATTTACTAATAAATTGATACTACCTCGACTAGGTAGTACTTATAATTTAAACCTATTAAAGAACAATTATAATTAGTAATTACTAATTCAATATATTTCTTTATTATAACAATTCTCACAATAAACAATTTCAGGCCTTCCTGGCGCATAAGAGGTCTCAAATTCATTAATACACCCTTCTTTCATACAAGACCGATGCCAGAGTTTCATTGGATTTCTTAATGAAATTCTTTCCGCATAACGACAATTTTGACATAATTTGGGGATAGGAACTTCAAGTGTTTTATAAATTTGCATTTCATCTGGTAAAATACGAAAAGCTGTACTACAATTATGTGCACAATTTCCTTTATGTTCGCACTCTATTGTTTCTTTTATTATATCATCTCCAATTTCTTGAATACGTAAAGATAAATCTTCTGCTTTTATAGATATTTCGTAAGATTTATTAATAGGATCATGCCAAGAATATCCACTTTTTAAAATTTCTTCTTTCGTTAATGGAAAATATTCCTGAAGAACACTTTCATTATAATCAAAAGGACTTATTTCAAACGGGAAAAAATCACCAAAATTATAAACTCTATTATTCTTACCTAAATATGGCACAGAACTCATCTGAAAAATTATCTTTTCCTTTAATTTAAAATATTCTTCTTCTGTATATTGCTTATTTAAAATACAATAACTTTTATTTTTTAAAGATATTGAACCAAAACAATCATGAGAAGTATAACAATTATCAGAATACCACATATCATAACTATTCGACTGTATAAATGAAGAAAAGTATATTTTACTTGAATAAATAGGAGCAATGGAATAATAAGAAAATTCGGAAGATGGATAAACATGAGTAACATCCATACATTCTTTTGCTTTATTGCAGATATAACTGTATTTTGTATTCTCTGAATCATAAATAACGAAACAATTTTTGCAGTTTCGAGAATTAATAATGTTATCACCAGTACAATCTTTTGAATTAGTTACACTAGAATATTTATGAAGGGATATTTTCTTTAAATTTTCAAACTCTTTTTTGAATTTTTCAAAACCATCAAATGTATTAAGGGCTAACTCTTTTTTCTTAACTAAATATTCTTCCTTAGTGTATTGTTGATTAAGAATAAAATAATTCTTATTTCTTAAGTTAGTACAACCCAAACAATTTTGACAATTTCTACAATCATACAAAAACATTGATTCAATACAGTTAACAGAAATTTGAGAAAAACTCACTTTATAACATTGTTCACAATCAACAAGCATATAAGACCATTCAGAAAATCTTGTTATCGAGCAAGAAGAACAATTCTTATCATTAACACACTGAGGACCTAGATAAAAACAATCTTCGGAATGACCAATACTAAAACATAAATAACAATTTTTAATATCACTGCAATGCGTCGTATAATCACTATTTATCTTATTAGTCCCTATGAGTGCAATTCGTGGAGTTTTATTCATTAACTCTTTAAATTGCTCAAAAAATGATTTATCAAAATCATAATCCTGTTCATATGAAGTGGCATCCCATTTATCTCCATAAAAGCAATCTCGACAATATACTGGAAATGGTTTATCTGAATCATACATAGATATAATACTTACTTTACAAAGGTCACAAATTCTTCTATATAGAGATGTCTGACTACGAAAAGCATAACGTGCTTTCATCCTGCACTCAGAACAAAAAGTTGGTGGAGGAACTTTAATTTTTTCGTAAAATGAAAAATCATCGGACTCAATTGTAAATTGAAGCTTGCAGTTTTGACAGCTTTTAATTTCATTCTTCATATATTTATATTATACCACAATATCACCACTCAAGCAAACATACTACACAGGACGGTCCTGGATAATAATCCCCGAATAGTAATTTATTGAGGCAGAATGCACTGTGTTTTTTCAGCTAAAGTTTCAAAAGATAATTTTCCTGAAAGTCTTGTCCCATCAGCAAAAATCCAAGTTGGATAACCTTCAATTTTTTTATCAATACAAATCTGTTTTTGAGTATTGTCTGGATTAGCACATTCAACGTAGGGAAGATATTTTGAAGATGTACCAAATTCTGCTTTCTGTTCTTGACAATGAATACACCAAAATGCACCATAAAACTCTGCTCCAGAAGATTTCAAACATTGAGCAAAACCATCTAATTTACTAGGTGTTTCTGGTTTTAAACCCATATAAATACCAAAACCTCCAACAAGAAAAACTACCAATACTATAAATACAATGAATTTTGTTTGCATGGCGGTATTATAACAACAAACGAGGGGCTCAAGCAAATGAATTGTATTCATTTGTTTGGTGTCTGAGTGCTGTTGTTATATGGTAATCCATATATCAAAAACCAAGGTGAACCCAAAGCCACACAAATGGAATTCTTATTTTTTGTAAAATTCTATAAATTACAGGGAAAAATGTGCCACTATTATTATTTTGATTAGATCCAATAGCACTTACTGATAATGGATTAACTGAAATGTCCTTTTCTTCTAAATTTTTTGATAAAGATTCAGAATTTCTGGAAGTCGAACCCGCCTTGCCGTCGTCGGGCAGGCTTCCAGAGATTTTAAGGAAGTTGGACTTCCTTATATTTTTTATTTTGGGAACCTCAATAATTTTTTTATCTTCTATTTTTGTCGGAACAGAATCATCTAATACTATTTCTTTAGGAAAATTATTTAAAATTTCATTCCAAGGTTTATGAAGCATGGCAGGTATTACATAAGCAGTCACCCAAATACGAGTATTTATGTCTACATCAATGCTTTCCATTCCTCCATCTACTTCTTGCTTTGAAGTTAAATATTTCAGAGCTTTTAAAATCTGGTCATTATTTTGTAATGACTGTAATGCCCAAGAAGTTGAAAATGAATTACCAAATCCCCCGTCAGGTTCTTGACTTGAAATCAAATAATTTTCTGCTTTTGAAATAGATTCTGGTACTAAAACAATATTTTCAAAACTTCTTAACGCTTGAATACCAGCAGAAGTCATATCAACATTTCCCCACGAACCATCTAAAAATTGTTTTGAAATTATATAATTTATATCTTTTATAATTATTTCATCATTTATAGTATAGCCTGCATTTTTAAGAACAATCAAAGCAAAGATGTCATCATTTATAAGTGAATTATCTCCGAATTGTATTCCATCAAAATTATCAGTAATTTTCTTAATATAATTTACATCAGTTCCTATGTATGGATTAATTCCAAGAGCCATTAAGGACATAGCACGCCTTTCATTATCTGTAAGAATAGATGAATTTATAGAATTTGATTTTAAATAATTTGTTATACTTAATTTCAGATTAGAATTATCTCCTGCTGATACCGCTATCGCTACCCAGTCAGTGTACATGGGTAAACCATATGACCTATCATTTTGTTGATTTTGAGATAAAAATAAAATCGCATTAGCTACAGAAAACGATTTTTCTATTACACTTGTGTTGATATAAGATCCTGCTCTGCTTCCACTGCTCCTTCTAATTTTCTCCGGTGTTATTGTTACTTCTCTTGAATCAATAAAATTCTCTTTTTTTATTTTTATTAAAAGACTATCTTCATTTATTATTTCAAACAGAAATTCACCATTTTCATTTAATTCGTGTTCTTCTCCATTAATTACTACTTTCCCACCAATAGCTTTATTCCATAAAGGATTCCATGATGAATCCAGACCTAATTCTTTCCCAGTTATTTTTATACTCTCCCCAACTTTTGGATTTTCATTATCAACAGATATATCAAGAGGGTTTGTATTATAGTAAAAGAGTATATTATCATTACCTTGTAAAATATATTGCTTAGAGGAGAGAGAATATGGAGAAGTTGGGCTAGTATCAATGTTTAAATTTGCAAGCCACATCCAATATGCGCCGTTACCATTATCATTATTGATTATATTATTTATAGAGTTCACCCATAAGCCCGTCCAATCACTCGGTGTACCAGACTGTGCAAGTGCACAATATGGAGTCTCTTTTAATATTCCATCACTTTCACTATCGCAAGGGGTTACAGTTATTTCACTATCATAAATTGTTTGAGTATTTGTTTTTATTTGTAAATTAATTTTTGTATCAGCGAAAACAGGTAAAACAAAAGACAATGCGAATGCAATAAACATTATTGCAAAAATAATTTTATTTTTCATATTTCCAAGAGATTATATCTCCATTATTAATTTTATAATTAGAAACTCCGATGTTAGCTTCTTCCCCATTTACATAATAAATCCAATACCCACCTTCTCCTCCTTTTTTACCATTTATCTCATTTATAAAAATTCCTAACCCCGGATGTTCTCTGTATTTAAAACTAAATAAATTATTCCCCATACTTTCTTCTTGTATTTTCTGCATAACTTCAAAAACAGATGAGTCCTCTCTTATTTCTACTTCGTATTTTTTATCTAAAACATTTAAAGAAACTTCTACATTCTTCACAGATAGGGCCTTAGGCCCTTTCTGTACCTCAGATAGGAGTTTAACCCCTATCTGAAAATTAAAATAATAGAAAAAACCTATAAATAAAATAGAAAATATTATAAATGCTATGGAAATTTTTTTATTATTTTTCATAAATATAAATCAAAAAAAACTCCTACACATGCAGAAGTTTTTTAAAATACAAAGTAAGTATTCTCCTGCTCGGGACAAACGCTATTATATTAAGATCGGACTTGTTCCTAAACGCACTTAGCGTTGGACTTTACCGTTGCGGCACAGTGGAGGAATTAAACCTCACTTCCAAACATAATAGGTATTCGATTGTTAAATAAACTAAACCTTGACTATCTCTCTTGTCATTATTTTTGATTCTGAAATATTTTCTTTTACTATCCATCTTTCAATTACTGGTGATAGAACTATAGCAAAAGAAACATTTCCAAGCAAGTGCATAGCAGTAAACGGAACCTGACCTACTAATGATACCATGAATGACTGGTGGAAAAACAATGGACCAATAGTAAGACCAGTCAATACGTCATATAGAATTGTGGCTATAATTGCATAAGAAGCATAACTTTTCCATCCTGAGCGATTTTTGAAGTAAAAATAAGCTCCTAACCCCACAAAACCGTAAGCAAGAGCGGTGACAAGGGTCCAGATACCTATGCCAGACGTTACAGAGTCAAACAAAACAATACTAAGGAACCCAAATATAAAAGCCATAATTCCTCCGTAAACTTTTCCGAATGGCATAATCACTGCCATGATTGGCTCCACATTTGGTGCTCGAAAAGGCATCAGTCTGATAACTAACACAACTAAAAAAGCAATAACATATTTGATTCCGTTTCTCATTATTAATTTTTAATTCTTAATTTTTAATTATTTTACACTATATCACAAACTCCAGAAATACAAGCGAGTTCTCTTTTTACTTCAGTTTCATCTACTTTTTCATAAGTAATAATTTTTGAATAATCAATCGTTGGAAATTTCTTCATCAAAGTTTCATATTGTTCTCTAGTTATTTCTTCATAAGGTGCAAGTTGGTAAACATGATTTGATCTTGGCAAGAATGACAACCCTCCAACAATATCCCAATTCTCATAAACCCAATGAGCAACTTTAAGCCATTCATCATCTCCGACAGAAATAGTCACAGATGGATTATGTTCGGTATAATTTTCTTTTACCAATTTCCAATGTTCCAATTGTTCAATAGAAGAAATGTCGTCTTTGAAAATTGACCCGACGGGTGACTTCATTGGAAATTCAAGAACATAAGTATTTGCATCTTCCATTGATTGACCAACTTCTGGATGATAAGGTACTCCTTGGTCTTTCAACATTTTAAATAATGAATCGGTTGAAGAAATACGAATGCGTTGTATATAGTAAGGAGCGTGTCTTGGGTGCATTCCAGAACCAGTATCAAATGTTTTAGAAACTGTTCCTGATGGCTTTACACAAGTGATAGCATTAGAAGTATTAATTTCAAAACGCTTAGCATAAACTTTATTTACTCTTATCGCTTCATTCTTCAATATTTTCAAAACTTCCGCATTACGAACAATTTTATTATCCCATTGACCAGTGAGAGATACCCCAAGCAATCTTTCGGCAGCACAATTATTTGCCCATGCTTTTGAAAGATATGGGAAATTGGTTAAAGTTGATTGATAAGTCCCCAAAATTGTTGCTATTCTGACTTTTTCTAATAAACTTTCTTTTGTGTCATCCTCTCTACAAATAACTTCTGATAAATTACAAAATTGTTTTGAGCGCAAAATTATTTCTCCACACGGATTTGTTCCAAGAATTCCTATAATATTTTCTCCAGATGCATCAAAATATCCTTCTTCTTTTAAATAATCAATTCGGCGTTTTGGTAAAGTTTTAGCAAGTGATCCACGATTAAATATTCCTCTTTCCCCAGAACCTGACTTCATTAATGAAATCCATTCATCTAAAAACTGCGTTGCTGGAGGTTTTCGCATATAGACAGCTGAGTTGTTAGCCAGAGATCTATGAGGATCTGTAAGGTAAAATTGACCTTTTTTAGAATCTCTTATATCATTATCATCTAAATCGGAAAGTGAAATCATGGCACTCCTTCTAACTCCACCAGAAACAACACAATCCCCCACCATACAAATAATATCGTGAACATCTAGATTTGAGAGACGACGTCCTTGCTTCGTAAATATTTTCTTGCGGGTAAATCCGAGAAGTTTACGTAATGGGTCAGGTCCTGAACTTTTGCCCCCCATGGTCATAAGACGAGCTCCAGCTGGACGAAGTTTTGAAAAATCAAAATCAATATCTTTCCCATCTGCCCAAGTGCTTATACCAAGAGAAAATGCATCTGCCCAACCCTCTTTACTATCATCTATAATATGAGTCGCGAGTTTCTGGCCTGTTTGAACTTTTATTTGTGGAAGCTTTTGAACATTTTCACTTTCCACTGACCAACCAGCACCAGTGCCACACATTGATATGTACATTATCTCTGCAATGTCTTGGAAACTCTCAGGTGCAATAAATGAGCAATTATATGCACAAACATTTGTCGCTTCTGCAGCACGACCGGCAAATTGCAACAATCTCATAGAAGGCATTGCTTTGTTTTTCAAAATGTAATCTCTAACCTCATCATACTCATGTGCTTTTAATTTGTTGCCAAGATTTTTTTTCATGAAATCCATATAACGGTTAACTGTCTCAATCCATGTCTCACGTCTACCCTCTTCTTTAATCCACTTCGAATAACTTCGGTAATAAACAAATTCACCAAGGGAAGTTCTAAAATATTTTTTGCTTTCATCTGCTAACTTTTTCAAATGGACTGGAACAGTTATGCTATGAGCTCTTAGTCTTGCTCTTTCTTCACGATAAAGAATGTAATGCTTAGAAGTTTTCACATAATCAGACAACATTAATTCTTGTTCAACTGTATCCTGAATTCCTTCAACAGATGGAATAAAATTCTTGTGTTTTTTAGCAATTTTAACTAATTCCATCAAAACACCATTGGCAACAAGCTCCGCTTCTTTTGAAGAACCTTCACCACTTGAAAGCATAGCTTTATTAATAGCATTCGTTACTTTTTCTATATCAAAAGGAACGATTGTACCATCCCTTTTTTGAACGCTTTTAATAAAAATATTCTTAATTGATTTTTTTGTTTCTGCAACTGGAGAATTTTTTGTGACGACCCTTTTCACATTTTTTTTCACGCTGGATACTTTCTTTTTTGAAGGCATATTTTAAAAAATTAGTTAATAATTTAACACAAAATACTTTGGGATTACATTATACCCCTATTGTAAAATTTAAAACAAGTGGATATCTAGAAAAATGGCTATTATAAAAAGATGCTTGATATTAGTCAATATTTTTTGAAAAGTCCCCTAAATAATCGTTCTGCGGTAGCATATTTTTGGATCAAAATTTATTCCCCTCTTGAGGGGTGAATTTTGTACTCAAAAGACGGGGTGGATGAATTAATCCAGAATTAAATTCATCCACCTCCCCCGCATTAGCGGGTACTCCTTACAGGAGCAGTACACCTTTTGGATACTTTGATTACAAAGATATCTCAAAAGGTTTTACAGTTGGGTCCCAACCCAACTTCACCTCAAGAGGAGAATTTTAATACACCTCTTTTTGATAACATTTCTCACAATAAATGATTTCGGGTCTCTCTGGGGCATAATTCGTCTCAAATTCATTGGTACAACCCTCATGCATACACTTCCTATGCCATAATTTCATAGGATTACGTTGAGCTAGACGTTCATAGTGCCGACAGTTGGGACAAAGTCTTGGTAATGGAAGGTTCATACGACGGTAGAATTGGAGTTCTTCGGGGATTATCTTGAAGGCTTCGGTACATTGTTGGTTACAGGTGCCTTTGTGAGAGCATTCTATGACTTTACCGATGATATCATCAGTTATATCTTTAATATTATCAGGGATATCTTCATTTTTAATGTCTATTTGGTAGTTTCTTTCTTCTTTCTCCTTCCATTTGTAACCTTGTTGTAGAGCTTGTTCTTTAGTCAAAGGAAAATACTCTTGGGCGATTGTCTCGTTGTAACAGAATGGTGATAGTTCACTTGGAAAAAACTCTCCATATTTGTATATTCTTCCTTTGCTATCTATGTAGGGCATATCGTTCATATGCTGGATGATCTTTGGAACTAATTCTTCGTATTCTTCTTTGGTGTATTGGCGGTTGAGGATGCAATAAGATTTACTTTTTAATCCTACACAACCGAAACAATTAGAAGATGCATGCATAGAAAAAGAATAATTTAATTTATATGATGCACTTCTTACTATTACTGAAAAATTCACATCTGTTATATTCATGCTTACTGACATTGATTCATACACTCGTTCTAATCCCAGGCCGATACTAGTACTGTCGTAAACATCATGGGCCACGCCGACTATATCTTGAGAGTATTTACAATTTTCAGTTTTTGAAACATTAAAAGAATCATAAACTTTTGAACTTTCGGTTATATTATCTCCTGTTGAAAATTCTGATTTCAATATATTTGCAAACTTTTTTGGTTTTTCTAATACTATTTTTTTAAATTCATTTTTTAACAATGAAACATCTTTTCTAAACAGAATTAAAAATTCCTCTTTTTTCATCAAATACTCTTCTCTCGTCAATTGTTCATTTCTAAACACATATTGTTTGTTGCGCAAGTTACACGACAATATACATTCATTGCAATTCACGCAATCTTGTAAAAAATAACTATCGAGACAATCTCTCAAATTATTCCCATAATAAATTCTATAACATTTTTGGCAATTTAGTATTTCATAACAAAACTCACAATCCATTGAAAAATATATTTCTGCTGAATCTTTCATTCTAACTCCAACAGTAGAAAACATAATATTATCCAAGTATCCTCCCCCAAAACAATAATAAGAATTATTCGCTTGAACTATATAATTAACGTAATCTGAATTTTTGTTTGTTGCGTGACCATTTAAATTAATCTGTGGAACGTTTCTAAATAGATTTTTATATTGCTCAAAAAAACTCTTTGAGAAATCATAATCTTGCTCGTACTCTAATCCATCCCAGCCATCTCCCCACCAACATTTCTGACAATACACCTTAATATCTTTATTCCCGAATACCGAAATTACCTTTATCCCACAAAGATTGCATGTCCTATGATAAAAAATTCTCTCATTCCTCCACACCATTCTTCTCATCCCCCGACACTCCGGGCAAAAAGTTGGCGGTGGAACTTTTATTTTTTCATAAAATGAAAAATCATCCGGCTCGATAACAAAGTCTTTTTTACAATTCTGACAATTTTTTGCTTCACTTTTCATATGATTAAATTGTAGCTCAAATATTAATTTTGTCCAATTAGATGCACCTTACATTTAAGAAACGGCCGTTTCTTAAATGTAAGGTGGTCTTGTGCAGGTCTGACCTATGAAAAAAGACTTATACAAAGATATAATTTCTATATATTCATTAAAATATGTATAATAGTAAAATATGCAAATTGGAACACTAATAATTACAGTTTTAGGTCTTTGTCTTTTTGAAATAATTTCAAGTATAGACAACGCTGTCATAAATGCCGAAGTATTAGGAACAATGAGCAGACGTGCTCGTAAGTGGTTTCTTTTTTGGGGGTTTCTTTTTGCTGTTTTCATGATACGTGGACTTTTGCCATGGGTTATAGTTTGGGTTGCAATGCCATCTCTTGGCCCCATAGGAGCATTAACAGCAACATTTTCAAACGACCCAAGTGTTCACACTGCTATTGAAAGCGCTTCCCCTATTTTACTTCTTGGAGGAGGAATATTTTTAATATTCTTATTCTTTCACTGGTTATTTCTTGAAACAAAAAACTTTGGCCTGCGCCATGAAAAATTCTTCTTCAACCACGGAGTTTGGTTTTTTGCAATTGTCTCCATAATACTCGCTTTGGTTGTTTGGTTTTCATTAAAAATAAACCCAATGCTCGCATTTTCAGCGGTAGTAGGATCAACTGCATTTTTCATAACTCATGGATTTAAAGAAAATGCGGAAAGAGGAGAAAAAAAATTACTCTCAAGTGAAAATAAAATGAATGATTTGAGTAAAATTTTCTATCTTGAAATAATTGACGCAACTTTTTCCGTAGACGGAGTACTCGGAGCTTTTGCTTTCACCTTATCTGTCCCACTTATTATCCTCGGCAACGGTCTTGGAGCCTTTGTTCTCAGAAAACTTACAGTAAGTAATATAGAAAGAATAAAGAAATATATTTATCTAAAAAATGGAGCAATGTATTCTATATTTGTTCTTGGACTAATAATGCTTTGTGATTCTTTTGGAATAGAAATACCATATTATATATCACCACTTATTACTTTCCTTATATTTGGTTATTTCTTTTTTAAATCTATAAATAAAAATAAAGAAATAACTTTATAAATTGCACTCCCAAATAGAGATTTAAACTCTAGATAAAGTCCAAGCCTCTATCTGGAATTAATTTATAGTAAATCCTCCGGCTTGTAAATCCCAGAGTTTTTTGTAGACACCTTCATCTTTATTTATTAATTGTTCATGTGTATCATCCTCAATAATTTTCCCATTCTCAATAACAATAATTCTATCCATCACACGAACTGTCGAAAGCCGATGTGCAATCACGATTGTCGTTTTGTTTTTAATTAGATTACGAAGCGCATCTTGAATAAGCATCTCTGATTCTGAATCAAGAGCTGATGTTGCTTCATCAAGCACTAATATTGTTGCATCTTTGAGAATTGCACGAGCAATTGCTACACGCTGACGTTCTCCTCCTGAGAGTTTGATTCCACGTTCGCCAACAAATGTATCATACCCAAGAGGTAATCTACCAATAAAATCATCACAATGAGCTAAATTTGCCGCATTTTTTACTTCTTCGTCAGTTGCACTACGTTTACCATAACGAATATTCTCCATCAATGTCCTGTGAAATAAAACTGGGTCTTGGGGAACAAAACCAATTTGCTCACGTAAGTTATTTTGAGAAACTGAACTTATGTCTATACCATCAATTAAAATTCTACCGGAAGTTAAATTAAATAATCTCATCAGTAAATTCACAAATGTTGACTTCCCTGCTCCAGATGAACCGACAACTGCAATCTTTTGTCCTCTTGGTATTGTAAGTGAAAAATCATCAAATACTTTGGTTTTATTTTTTTCATAAATGTAAGTGACATTGTCAAAAACAACTTCCCCTTTTGTATTTTCTAAAATCTTTGTAACTTTATCTTTTACTCCGTACGGAGTATCAAGGATAAGCGCCATTTCTTGGGCATCAGCAAAGCCATCATAAAAAGCACGAACTAACCCAGCGAAACTCCAAAGGCTTTCTATCAAACCAGCTAAATATCCTTGTATCAAAACCATAACTGGTAACCCAATAAGTCCAAGCTTCCAATCACCAATAGCTACCCAAAAAACAATAAAATAAATTACTGTAGAATAAAGCCCTTCGATTGCTCCTAACCCATTCCATAAGTACCAATTAAAAACTGTCTTTGTTTTCTGATCTTTTATCACTTCTTCTGCTTTCTCATTTTCATAATTATGCCCAGCAAAAAGTTGAATAGAAGAATGATTACCAATTGAATCAGCTAGAACTCCATACGTTTTTGTATCAGCACGAGCTGCGATTACATCAAATTTAAGTTTTAATCGTGTATATATTAAAGCAGTCAATAAAAATACAACACAAAAAATAGATAAAATGAGAGCATATTTAGGGATAAGAGTATAAATAGCAATTATAATTCCGATAGATTTGACAACGAGAGGAATTCCATCACCAACTAATTTATCTGTTAATCTCTCAAAAGCTCTAGCATATTTATTTATTCTTTGGGTGAGCGAACCACCAAAATTATTGGCGAAGAAAGAATGAGAGTGCCCCATCATATATGAAAATGCTTGGGCACGTAAACCAGCCATAACGTTTGCTTGGAAGTATGCAAAAACAAATTCAGTAATTCTTTTGACAACCCAACCTGCTAATCCTAATACAAAAATAATTACTACAACGCCTCGAGCTTGTGTAACAAGATTAAAATTATTTGTACTTAGTACATTCCAAAGTTTTAGAAATTGTAATGGAATATAAATACCAATACCTGAAAAAATAATAGACCCCAATATAACAGTAAAAAACGAAAACTTGAATTTTCTCATAACTTGCCAATAACATTTAATGACAAGGCCTCTATGTAAATTTGAATAATCTTTCTCCATAAATGAAATAAAGGGCTTTTCAGGCCCTTCACTTATACTATCAAATTAATCCCTAAATTGCACCTCCTCCTAGATAGGGCCTAAAGCCCTATCTAGGGTTAGATTTTATTAAATTTAGAACCACGGACGAGTGCTCCGAGGACTATTGAGAGCTTCATTGTCGCCACCCCTACCACTTTATCTCCTCCACCGTAATAAATATATAGTAAGTCCCCTTTCAAAATCATTCCGCAAGGAAAAACAACATTATTAACAATACCAACTTTCTCATACGGTTCTTCTGGTTCAAAAATGGCATCAGATGAACGAGCTATCACAATAGCTGGATCCTTAAGATTAAGAAGGACAATCCCTATTCTATAAGTGTTATGGCTTTTTGAAACTCCATGATAAAGAAGCAGCCATCCATATTTCGTTTTAATTGGTGGAGCAGAAATACCAACCTTCAGTCCATCCCAGGAATTCATGCGGGGTCCTATGATACGAATACATTTTTTAATGGTGTTATTATTAAAATCAAGTGTTCTTAAATAATCACCACACATTTCATTCCCGACTCTATGTAGAACAAAATATCCATCTTTTAATTTCTCGGGGAAAATACAAGTATCTTTATCATCAAATCCAGGTGGTGTGATGAGTGCTGGTTTACTCCAGTTCCATTCTCGAGCAAGAAAATCCTTTATTGAAATAGAAGATATAGCGACCCTTGGGGGTCCTATACTATCATAAGCTGTATAACAAAGGTAAAGATTCTTCCCAATTTGCGTTATGCGAGGGTCTTCACAACCAGAGTTCCCGTTTGAAATTTTTTTCATTTCAAAATCTTCCCGAGGTATATAAACAGGGGTTGGAAATCTCTCTAAAATACTAAAACCATCCTGGCTAGTCGCATAACCAATAAAGGAAGTATTCTCATTTGAAAGAGCCCGATATAAAATGTGGATTTTCCCTTCAAGATATATTGCCGCCGGATTAAAAGTTGCTTTTGCTTCCCATCCATTTTCTATCTTAGGAGTTATTATTGGATTTGTTAACCCGCGTTTAAATCTCCAATCATCTGAGGTTTCAATATACATACTTCCAATTAAATCTTTTAAGCTAACATAAGCCACACAGGTGGTGGTATCAGCTGCTCCATAATAAATACTCAACTTATCTTTTTCCACTAAGGCACCTGATGGGAAAATAACATTAGAAACATATCCTGATAATTCATAAGATTCTCCTGGGGTTAAAATGGGACCCCTGGTTCTACCACAAATTTTTGTCGGGTCATTAATATCAAGGAGAAGTACTTCAATACCAAAAATGCGGTCTAAATTTTCTGGTGATTGAAAATAATTTTGAATATGTGAATAGATAAGTATCCACCCATATTTAGTTTTAATAGGAGGTGCACCAATTTCTAAATGGTCATACGGATTTCGACGGAAATCCACGGTGTGTTTATCTATATTTTTCATCCATTCTTCCCAAAATGACTTATCCCACAATTGTTCTATTCTATCAAATTGTGCGATTGAAACTTTTGCTGGAGGAATATCAGTATGAGCTGAAAAAATAACAGTTATCTTTCCATTTATTCGCTCTGGAAAAAGTGTCATGGCTTTCGCATTAAAAGGAGTTACTAAACGACGCTTGTCAATTTTTCTTAAATCTTTTGATATAGCAACTCCAACTTTGATATTTTCTGCAGTAAAAGGGTAATCGGACAAAGCAGTGTAGAAAATATAATATTTCCCTTCAAAGTAAGTTACGCGTGGGTCTTCACATCCGTGTACTTCCCATGGCTCTTGCGGGAAAATGAATGGCATGCGCTCTTCAAAATGAATTCCATCTTTACTCTTACCAATACCAATAATTGAAGTTTGTTGTTGTGTGGCTATTTTATCTATTGCTGATATAGCCCTGTAAAGTCCATAAATTATTTTCCCTTTCTTTATTGGACACATATTAAAAGTTGCAAACTCTTCCCAGTAATGATTTTTATTAGGAACAAGAATTGGATTATGTTCTGATCTTTTTACTACATACATAAAATTTTATTCAAACCTTAGTTCTTTATTTTTTTCTAGTTTAACTCTACCATTTTTCTTTATACTATTTATTAAATCAGAAAGCATAATTGAAGCTACCCCGATATGTTTATCTCCCCCGCCATAATATACTAAAAGTTTTCCATCCTTTACCACAGCTCCACTTGCATATATAATGCCTGGTTTCCAATCGTTTTCATACCATTCCTCTGGTTCAAGAATAGGATGTTGCGCTCGATAAAGAACTTTTTCAGGATTTTTTAGGTCAAGTAAAAGTGCGCCTAATTTATAGCGGTTTGAACCATCTTTATCCATAGCATGATATAGAAGGAGCCAGCCGTCTTTAGTTTTGATTGGTGGTGAAGCAGCACTGCGTGTACGTTTGTGCCAAGCTACTATGTGGTCAGGTAGTGTATGAGGGTCGGGGGCATCACGCCCAGATGGAGTCTCCGACGTATCAAGGTTGTTTACAAAAGCAATAGAAACTCTTGTTGAATCACCTTTATCTAGGTTGTGAAAAATTGCGAATTTGCCATTAATTTTCTCAGGGAATAAAACCCAATTCTTTTGTCTATCACCTTCGTGGGAAAGATAAGAAAAATTATTCCAAAACCATTTTTTATTTAACAAGTCCTCTTCTTTAATTGAAACTACTGCTACTCGCATAGAATCCCACCCATTAAAAATATTAAGGGTCATATATATAGTTCCATCTATCAATACTGTCCGAGGGTCTTCGCAACCACCCCACCCCCCACCTGAAACATAAAGTGCATTATCATAGGAAGGTCTTGCGGGAGAAGTATATGGCCAATGTTTTTTCATTTCTTCAACATTTTGTACAAAATAGACTGGATAAAGAAGTCGTTCGTTAAAATTGATACCATCTTTACTTGAAGCATATCCTATGCGAGAGATTCCATCTTCTCCCAAAGCTCGATAAAAAAGATGTACCCTACCACCAGAAGACACAACAGCTGGGTTAAAAACAGCTTGGGATTCCCAAGAATAAAAACTTGGATTAATAATCGGATTCTGCCATGATTTTTTAAGCTTTATTGGCTCTTCTAATTTTTTTGTTATTTTCTTCTTTTTTATTATTTTTCTTCGGCTCGCCATAGCCTTGGCGGAGATGGTTTTTGTTTTTTTAGCCACTTTAAAAACCCCTCCTTTTCGGCGGGTCGCCGATGAGGCGATTTTTTTTGTAACTTTTTTAGTTTTAATTTTAGTTTTTTTTGCCATAAATATTAAACTCTTCCATACTTGTCCTCATAATGAACTATATCACTCTCATCGAAATTTCCAATAGCAATCTCTAACACTTGAATCCCATCGGGGCCTGCGGAAAGACGGTGCTTTTCGCCCACTTTTATCTCATGTTCATCTCCTACAACTGTATTTTTCTTAACTTCCCCTATTTCAACAGTTCCATTACCTGAAATAACATGCCAAAACTCGCAACGATTCTTATGACTTTGCAAACTAAGTTCTTCATTCGGCATAACTGTAACAATTTTGACAGTTGAGATTTCATTATTTGTGAACCTGCGGAAAAGACCCCATGGCCTTTTTTCTTCATAAATATCAAGATTGTCCTTCATTCCTTGAGTATAACACAATAAATTGTGTTATATAAGTTTATTGTTTCGTATTTGAATATTTCCAAGCCTTATAAGATAAGGCTAAAAAGACAAAGAAAAGGAGGGTGTAAAGATATACTTCTATGTGAGTTTTTGATTGAGAAAATATTTTCCAAACATTTTTAATTAAAGAAGTGTGATTTATAAAAACATCCCAACTATTGAAACGCAAAAACCTTCCTAAATATATACCAAAACTAATTATGAGTATAATTATTCCTATTATTATAGATGTTTTTCTTTTTGATAATCGCATTTTAATAATTTGCTCAATATGAAACAATGAGAAAAAACCAAGGATTAAACCAACTGATGCTGAACTGAAAAGTAGTAATGTGTCATAAATTATAGGAATGGAGCGAGTGGTACCAAGATGAATGAAATCAGTGATTAAATAAGGGGCATTGGGAATAAATATCAGCCATAGAATAATACCAAAAATAAATATTATTTTTTTTAATTTCCCCTCATTTAAAAATGATAAAAGAAGTGAACTAATAATAAAAGGAATAAAAGCCAAAAATATATTCCACAAAATATAAACAAAAGACATTTTTCCCCAAATAATAATGCGCAAAAGATTAAGCACTATAGCAAGGATAGCAAGGGTAATGACAGATTTAGGAATATTAATTTTATAAATATTCATATTATTTTGATTTGATATGTTTTGAATATTCTTTTAATAATTCGGAAGAACTTCTTACTTTACCTCCTCTACCAACATTATAAACCATTTCAATGCCCAAACTTTTACACATATTTATATCTTTACACAAAGAAGATTCTGGGTCTCCCGCATTCTTTTTATTCCTATCGCCTCCGTTTGCAAAAACATTTGGTTTTATTTTTATCAATTCTCTACAAACACTCATATCTTTTGTATTTTTAGTGTGACTTGATATAACAACCTCATCAACTCCCGATATGGCTTCAATAATTTCTTTCCTTTCAACCGCGGGCATAAATTCCTTCCCTTTCTTTTTTCGAAGCCAATTATCATTATTAATAACCACAATTAATGTATCGCCGAGTTTCTTTGCTGCTTGTATATAACGAATATGCCCAATGTGAATAGGGTCAAATCCACCACTGACCATAACTACTTTTTTTTTGTTTAACTTCAAACTTTTAGGGTTTTTTGTTCCTTGTTGCATAAATAGATTATAGCACAGGTTTTATTTTGGGGTGCCTATCGAGATTTGAACTCGAACTGAAGGTTCCACAAACCCTAGTGCTAACCATTACACTATAGGCACCATAATTACTCCATATTAAAACTGGAGTGATTACACAGTTATACCAAAAAAACGCCCATAAATCTAGGGTCTCCCATAAAATTAAATTTTATAAAAATGTTAATTACCTTCCTTTGGAAGATTAACCTTAGGTAGACAAACGACACCAGTTGGAGGAGTTGTAAGGTCTTGTGTAGAACCAGTACTGTCAATACAAAAGAAAGATGTATAACCTCCCACTGGAATAGAAGCTTGAGCATAATTATCAGAGATTGGAATTGTAAATGACCAAGCTTTTGGTGTGGAGTAACAGAAACCAGCCCCACCAGTTATTCCTAAAACTTTATTTAATAATACTGATATGGAGCTAACTGCTGTGGTTGTAGTTACACCTTTAATATGACCAGTGGGTGAAAATAACGAACCAGAACTCGGGTTCATACAACTACCGCTTGAGTTTGATTTTTTCCCATAAGCACCTTCTGCATTGAACAAACTTGTTGCAAGTTGTTTAAAAGAGGAAACATCATTTTTTATTTTCGTCTCCTTAACACCATTTACAAAATCTGTAATGGCAGTAGATGTATCTGGTATGGATATATTATTTGATATATTAAAATCATAATAAGTCGTTTTCCAAGTAATTCTTAACTGATTATCTCCAATACTTCTATCCTCAAAACCTATAATTTTTGATAATGGCACATCAAGAACCACATTATATTGATAAATATTATTATCTCCTTTCCCAACCCAAATTTCCAATGAATCTATTGTAATTGAGCCCAAAATTTGAGCCAAATTATCTTTATCATCACCCGAAAGATTTAATATAAAATTATCAGAAATTTTATTTAAAAGATTTTTTGCTAATTGCCTATCAGTATTTATTGAATAATGATAAGTATCTATGCCCTTAATATTTTCTTGTCCCTTTGCTACTATATCTACACTATTAATAAATTCATCATAAACACTTAGTGTGTCATTGTTAATATAAGATGGCATTCCGCTTGATAGGATTTTATAAATATTTATTTTTTTAAGTTGCAATTCAATATTTGGAGAGAATAAGGGTGGAACTAACTCAAATTGTTGCTCATTTATTTTAACTACGGTTGGTTCTGGTGCATTCTCATTTATAACCTGACTAAGATCTGGAATAGAGATAAATAAATCTAAGCTATTATTTTTTATATCTGTAGTAATGTAATCTGGCAATAAAGAACCCTTAATTGTCACAAAATTATCAGAGAATACACCTTGTCCATTTTTATTAATTAATCCTAAAACATTAATAGAAATAGAGTCCTTATCCGGTGAAGGTATGGCTTCTCCACTTATAAGCCCAGAGGCAATATTTGCAAAAGAAGGCGATAAAATTTCTATGTTCGTCTCTGTTTTATATGATTTTAAAGAAGATAAAACTTTTGAATTATTTAACAATAAGACCCTTGGGTCTTTCTTAATAAAAGGGAGATTCAGATTTTTAATATTTATATATCCACTTGCAAATACCCACACAGCTAGAGATATTAAAATAACTACAAGTGCAACAATAACCCATTTAATTGTTTTAAAACCTTTCTTTTTAACAATTTCTTCTTTTATTTTAGTTGCAGATAATAAATCATTCTTATAAGAAGAGAGCATTGCTATTTTGGGTAAATTATTAATTAAATAACTTTTGGGAGTTTCATTAGAGACAATTGTATCATCTTCTGTTTTTATTAAGTTGGCTCTATTAATAGAACCAAAAGAATCAACAACCGCTTTAGGCATAAGAGTCGGGAGGAGTTCTTCGCTTTTGGTTTCTTCTTTTTGGGTTGTCTCTCTACGACCGATCCCTTCGGGAGGTCTGCCGTAGGCATGAGAAATCCCCTGTAGGGGTGATAATTCTAGGTTCTGAATTGCTATCTTGGTTGTTTCTGTTTTCAAATCTAAATCACTAACCTCTACTTGCGACTTTTCTATTATTGGTACCTTCATTGGAGTCCACACTTTAGGGGTTTCTACTACGGGGGTTTCTACTACGGGGGTTTCTACTACGGGGGTTTCTACTACGGGGGTTTCTACTACGGGGGTTTCTACTACGGGGGTTTCTACTACGGGTGTTTCTACTACGGGTGTTTCTACTACGGGGGTTTCTACTACGGGGGTTTCTATATTAAAAATATCTATTTTAGGGATTTCTATTTTTGGTGTTTCTGCTATAGGAGTTTCTACCTTGGGAATTTCTATATTAAAAACTTCCATTTTGGGTAGTTCTTTTTTTGCCTCAAATAGATTATCTCCTTCTAGCGGTTCACGATATTGGTCAACACTCAAAAAACCTTCATTTATATCTTCCCTGTGCCATCCCACCTCAATAAGTTTAGATATTATTAAATCCCTTGATATATTATTGTTGATTTGTTTTCTTATATAAGAAATTAATTCAGAGGTTGTCATATAGTTTCATTATACTCCCATTTTTTTAAAATGTAACCATTTTGTTAAAAATGCAGTCCAGCGAGATTTAATAATCGAGTCATGTCCACTTCAAACTAAAATTGGTAGACATATAATTTGCGCCCAAGTTTATATTTACTCCTTTTTAGGTCAATTTCATTAATTGGTGTTTTGTGTGCAAACTTAAATGACAATGACACTAGACGCGTACCTGGCTTAACTTCTTTTTCAAATTTGGGAAGTAACTCATCCATTATATTTGGATATAAATATGTAAAGATATGGGTAGCATCTGATAAGTCTTGTTTAAAGAAATTGTTGTTAATAATTTCCACTTTGTTACCCGTTTTTTTCTTATTTAAAAATGATTCAAACCTAGCTAATATAATTGGAAACGCGCTATTTTCAATTCCAATATATCTTGCATTTCTATTAAAACGAGAGAGATATAAAAGGACCCGCCCATCACCACAGCCTAAATCATAAACAACACTATCATCTTTAACTTCGAGTGCTTTTTCTATGTCTTTCAAAATAGCATTGGAGGTAGTTACAAAAGGTACTTTATTTTTAAAATTTCCTATTGACCATAATATAAAAAGAATTACGGTAACAAAGAAAGCAATTAATAATAGAATTTGTAATACATAAAGTAAAATATTAAGCATAGTACTATTATACTACAAAATACGATTTATGGGAGAACAAATAGAAAATGAAGAGCAAGGTTATTTGTCTTTCATACCAAACTTGTTTTTCATCCCTAAAAATGTTCCTGCCGCAATACCAAGAGAATAGACAACAATTGCAATAATACTACGTTCTTGGTCAAGTTTAGTTAAAATATTATACAAAACCACGAAAGAAATTATTGTTGTCAAAAAAGAGAAAAGTGAAGCTAGTATGGCCTTATCTTTTGCCATAAAACGCCAGTTGAGTGTAAGCAGAAAATCTTGGATTACTCCGGCGATAAAGTAAATAATAAATTGCATATTTATTTTAAACTAGGATTTACAATCTTGCCTATAAATAATATATTTCCATTTGTCGTATCTTGAATTACAAACAAAAATGGATGATTGGCATAAAATGTCGGTATCACAGGTCCTTCATGAAAGTATGATCCAGCATTCATAGAAATAACCGTCGCAGCTGCTGCCTCTGTGCCATCTTCATTAACATCAACAAAAGCCTGATGAATTACACTGCTAATAAACAAGTCCTTTGTTCCATCCATTTTAGAGAAATCGGCATTTCCTGAAAAAGCAGTGGGCATACCCATTAATTTTAAAGTATCAGCCATTAGATATTTTATGCCAAACTTAAATTGCGGTATGTAAACATTCACACGCTGTTTTTTTAGATTTTTTTTCCAATTGTCAAAATTTGATAAAGTAAATAATTTTTCAAATGAAGTTATGTTATTTTCCTTTGGAAGAACAATAATCATTGATAGTTTATCTCCTTTGTATGGCATTTCTAACATCTGTGAATTTTCATTTTCTGTATAGTTAAATATTGTTTTATCGTCATTAGACTGTTGCATCATATTAACCTTTATATCATTTCCAGAGTCAGACAAGAAAGTGGTGTCGGCTTTGGTCTCTTTTTTATCAAACGTCTTGTCCCATTTCCCATTAAAATAAATCGCATTGGTTAAAACAAGCTTGGTCATAGTATCCAAAGATTTTGGAGGAAGAATATCTTTTATTTTGCTGTTTGTTTTATCTTCGATCCATTTATTAATAGTCAATCTCGCATCCTCTGTAGCATTTTTAAAATCAAGATTTGTTGCTTTCCCACTGTAATATTTATCTACATTAGAAAAATATTCATCTAAAAACTTGTAATCTTTTTGCGCCCATAGAGCATTTGCAATAGTAAGTTGATAGTCGCTGTTTGGTTTATTGATTTCATTATTTATTGAAGAAAATGAAGTTCTAAGAATGTTAATATCTTTTGGAAAATGAAAAACTGATTGTATCTCATCGGCTGTCTTACCATTTGCTCCTTCGTATACCATTCCAAATGCACTTGAAATACTAAAAGGTGAAAAGAAAGTGTTTTCTCCCTTTTTAATAAGTTTAGAAAAAACATCAAAAGCAAAAGAATTGTTAGCAAGTACAACAGAATTATTTTTATCAACTTTGATATATGAAATATTATCTGTAGTATTTTTTATCTGATTGTCTTGCACAGGCTTATTTACAACATTCTGATTTTCCTGAAGTGAGTTATTTTCTTCAGTTTGAGGTAAAATTTTTGGACTTTTGCCTGTATAATATATAACACCCCCGACAACCGCCACTCCTAGGACAATTAAAAGAAGAACCATTGGTGCAAAACCTTTATTGTATTTCATAATAATTTAATACTAACATAATTCAATTAAATCGACACTTTAAGAATAGCATTTTTGATTCAAAAATGCTATTCAACTTTTTTACTTTTTACCAAGTGTAAGGTCCCGCATTTGGGCTTCCAAAAAACCGATGAGTTCCGTATTGGTGCACGGGAGAGGACCACGAATAGCTTTTTGTGCGCGGGAGAGGACCGCGAGTACGCTTTTTGAATCTTACAGATTCTGTACACCTTTCGCACAATTTAAAATTAATAAATTTTAAATTGTATGCTCAAGGTTTTCAAATCCTCTACACGAGACAAGCAGTTGTCTCGCTCCCGCGCACAAATGAAAAACCCATACAAAAGCATGAGTTTTTTCATTTGTGCACGAGAGAGGATTTGAACCTCCACGCCCTTGCGAGCACTGCCACCTCAAGGCAGCGAGTATACCGTTTCTCCACTCGTGCATAATTAAACTCTATCAAAAAAATCCATTTTTGTGAAATGGATTTTTATTCTTCCCAGCCTGCTCCCTAAAGAGGGCTGGCAGGTGTTTTAATTTCTTCTGTTTCAACTTCTTTTGGTTCTTTTTTAGCGGAAAGAGTTACACTCTTTAATCTTTTTTTAACTTCTTTCACTGCTTTTGTTCTTATATAGTAGAGTTTACTTCTGCGAGTTTTTGATTTTCTAATTATTTCAATTTTATCAACATTTGGAGAATATAAGGGGAAAATACGCTCAACCCCAACACCTGATGCAACTTTTCTTATTGTAAATGTAGCTCCTGATTCAGTTCCGTGTTTACGAGAAAGAACAAGTCCTTCAAAAGCCTGTAAACGAGTTTTACCTTTTTCTAAAATCTTATTCCAAACACGAACAGTATCGCCTGCTTTAAAATCAAGCTTCTTCCGAGATTCTTGTTTTACTGGAGTGAATTGTTTTTCTGTTATTTCCATCCCGTACGAAGTAGAAAATCTTTAGATTTTCGTACTTTAATTAATTTTAATAAAAAATAAACTCTTATAAATTAATAATTCCCGTACTTTTTAAAGACAAACTGGCAGACTTCGTACGGGATCCATGGGTTTTACTTTATCACATAAGCTCTCTTTAAGCAATCCCCCTAATATCTGTAATTAAAATAGTTTTAGAGAAATGCCTTGGGAGGCTGTCGAGCCGAGCACGAGGAATTTTTCAACAGAAAAATATCCGTGCATTTCGAAAAAAGCTATTTTAATGGAAGATATTCTTTTATCACTTTTTTGAAATCAGCTGGAAGAGGTGATTCAATAGTTTTAACTTCACCACTTGGCCTGCCTGCGCAGGCAGGGAGAGAAAATGTTATGGAACAAGCATGAAGCGCAAGGCGCTTCATGCCTAGAGCTTTTTCTTTTGCCCCACGATAAAGCGGGTCAGAAACTACTGGATGATTGATGTATCTCATATGAACCCGTATTTGATGAGTGCGACCAGTTTTAGGATACGCTTCTACATAAGAAAATTTAGTTTCTTTGTTTGAATTTGCCCCGTCCCTGCCAAGGGAAGGGGTTGGGGAAGGGTCTGTTTCAAATCTATTTAAAATAATATATTCCGTTACTGCTTCTTTCAATGGCTCCCTGGCTCCACGCCCGGCCGTATATGCGCGAATGTCTTTCTGAGAGCGTCCAATCGGGACATTGATAACTCCCCTTCTCCCCGTCGCAAGTGAAGCTTTCGGGTCAGAAACAAAACCATAAACAAACATCTGGTAAACTTTTTTAATTTTGTGATTTTGAAATTGTTCTTTTAAGAAAAGAAAAGTTTTTTGATTCTTGGCCACAAGTAAAACACCAGAAGTTTCTCTGTCTAATCGATGTACAATACCGGGACGTTTTATTTTTATTTCTTTGCCCATATATTCTACAACCATGGGCTCCCCCACTTTTTCTAATTTTTTATCATAATCAAGAATAAGGTCTGCCATGGTTATATCTTTCTCTTTTGTATGAGCATCGGCATGGACTGCAATACCCGCTGGTTTATCTATAACCATTACATTTTTGTCCTCAAAAAGAATTTTTAATTTTTTCATAATTGTGCCCCCGGCAGGAATCGAACCTGCAATAACGGCTTAGAAGTCCGTAGTTATATCCATTTAACTACAGGGGCAGGAAATACTTGTGGTCACACATAAAATTCTGCTGAATTTTTGCGCGACCCCGCCTCGCGCCGACGTGCTCCGGCTCGCACAAAATCTCCCAGATTTTGTGCGCGATGTAGGACTCGAACCTACGACCTTTCCGGTGTAAACGGATTGCTCTACCAACTGAGCTAATCGCGCAAGTAATGATATACTATCACATTTTAATCAAATTTCAAGATTTAATTTATACTTGGATCTTTATAAGAAACTAAACCTTCTCTTATTTCTTTTTCTTTTATTAATTTATTATCAAACGATTCGGTTACTTTTTTTAATAATTTTTCATTCATTAAACCTGTTGTTTCTACTGGCTTAGTTGTAATCTGAAATATTTGTTGATTTTTTATTTCAAATAAAAGATAAAAACTAAATATTATTAATATAATGACCAATATAAAGAAAACATGTAGTAAATTCTTCCAATGATTATGTGGATTTATTTTTCTAAAAGAAAGGAGGCCTTTTGTTATATTTTTAATTTTTAATAAAAATGTTTTCATAAAATTAATCTGAACTTAAAATATTAAAAGAAATATCTGCCTGCCATGTTGGTATTTCTACAACTTTCTCTTTTTTAACATCTTTAACATCTCCTTGTGTTCCTTGTATTATATCTTTATTTAAATATACCTGCGTAATATCAATTTGATATGGGATATTTTCTAAAAGAGCAATCGTTTTCATCACTTCTTCGAATGTTCCCAGTATTGATAATTTAAATGAAATTATACTTTTAGTTTTTAGTGGTACTTCAATACTTTGAACTATCACCTCTCCACCAACACTTGAGCCTATTTCTTCTAAATATCCAACAAATATATCTATCCTATTAGGGTCTACGAAGTAACTATTTACAGAATCTTGGAGCAATTTAATTTCTGCGACTTTTTCAGCAAACATTATTGTATTTTCTTTTTCTCTTATCTTTTTTTCTAGTGTTGTAAAAACGACAGAGGCTTGTTGATTTTTATTTTTAATAACTTTCAACAAAAAAAAGAAAAGACAGATTGCTAGAATAGTAGCAATGATTGAAAATATTAATATTAGAGTTGTTTGATTTTTTTTCATTTTATTTACTTTATTGTTATTGAAATTGTAAAATTAAGGTCTGATTTTTCAAGAAAATTTGAAATCGGTAAATTAACCTCAGAAAAATTTGGATTATTGTCTAGGGCTGTTTTAAAATTTCGTAGTGAATCTCGATTATTTGCAACTCCATGAACCTCTAAAATAGAAGTGTTTGTCGTTACTTTTTTTATTGTTGTTGTTTTATTAAAAAGTATCTGAGAAAAAGTTATACCACTGGTACGACTAGACAAAATATTGTTTAAGACCTTATCACTAACTTGATAGGGAGTTTCCGCCTTATTCAACATTTCTAATCTTGAATTAATATCACTTATAATTTTGTCTATATTACTGTTTGTAAGGTCAGGGTTTTCTTTATTAAATATTTCAAGTCTACTTTCAAATAAATTTTCTTTTGATTGTGAAAGAAAATACGATGGAAACAATAAAAAAGTTGCGAGTACTCCCATTAATGCTACGAAATTTAACATTATTGTAAAAAATCTCATCCAATACTCCCTACGAAGGAACCTTTTTTCTTTATGGGGTAAAATATTTATTACCGATTGCAATTTATACATATATCCACCAAGTGCTAATCCTAACACAGTTGCATAACCAAGCGATTCTTCAAAAGACATTTCCGGAACTGAATTTTCTGTATTTAAAATATTAACCCAAACATTTGCGTTTTCTACTTTTATTTTCATACTCAACTCCAAGTAATCGGCTAGACCTGCCAAGTTCGCATCTCCTCCACAAAGTATTATGTGATTTATCTGACTATTTTTTGTATTATTACTATTGTTATGTGTCCCCCAATATACATATTGTTTGTCCATTTCATCTCGTAAGACAGAAATTCCATTTAATATAGCGGGGAAAATATCTTTGGCTTTTGACCCCTCCTCAAGACCATATTCGTGTTTCATTTTCTCCGCTTCTAGAAATGACAAAGAGAAATTTTTAGCAATCATATTTGTCAGGTCTATTCCACCAATTGATAAAGTGGTCGTTAGAAAGACACGCCCATTATTAGATATAGAAATGCCAGTTTTAGTATCACCGAAATCAACTATCATAACAGGATTAGTGTCGCAATTAGGAATAACGGCTCGAGCTATAGCTTGCGCTTCAAGTTCAAAAGAGATCGGAACCAATCCTGCTCTATTGAAAACAGACAGATAACTTTCAATAGTAACGCGTGCCATTGCTACAACTTCAACTAAAATATTTTGATTATCTTCCGATATAATATCATAATTAAATAATGAATCCGGTGCTTTAAGAGGAATATGCTCTTCTATTTGAAGGAGTATTATCTCCCGCAAATCATCATTACCTGTTTTGGGCAAAGATAATGTAAATAGATACATCTGTTCTTCAGGGAGCGATACTCTGATAAAATGAAGATTCTCTTTTTCTTTTATTTTTTTTAATATACTTATTAACTCTTCCTCCTTCTCAATTTTACCAGAAACAACTACCCCTTCTGGAATTTTCTCTTTACCATATTTACCGAGACGAAGACCAGAGGTGGTGGTTATAAGTTCTCCATACTTAATAGATTGGTCAGAAATATCAATCGCGCAAGAGTTCATAGCTAAGTATGGCGGTGTTGGAAAATAGTGATTATATAATCTTTTCATTACAATACTATTATACGATACTCTAAGATTATATAAAAGACCTTAAGATTGTCTTTTGAACTTAAAATGTATCATTTTGAAAATAATGGGAATGAAGGATAAAACAATTATCAAAAAAGCAATTGGGATAATATAAACATCAGGATTTGGGATTATACTGCCCAAGAAATACCCCAACAAAAGCATCCCCGAAACCCAAAAAATCCCACCAAAAATATTATAAGAAATAAATGATAAATAACTCATATTTCCAATCCCTGCAACAATCGGAGCAAAGGTGCGAACGACCGGAACAAAACGCGCAATTATAATAGTCGATTTTCCATGTTTTTCATAAAAAACCTCGGCATCATATAAGCGTTTTCTCTTAAAGAAAAAACCGGAATCTCTATCAAATAATTTACGCCCGTATTTTTTACCAGACCAATAACCAAAACTATCTCCTAAAATAGCCGCAATTATACACCCAATCAAAAGTATTTCAATACTAAAATATCCCTGTGAAGCAAAAATCCCAGCCGTAAAAAGCAAAGAGTCCCCTGGAAAGAAAAAACCAAAGAATAATCCGGTCTCAGCAAAAACAATAAGGATTACTCCTATGATTCCGACTGCTTTAATAATTAAAATTGGGTCTAACATATTTTAAAAGGACGGTCCTTAAGAGGGCTTCCCCAAGGACCGTCCTTGGTATTAAATTTCTAGTGGATACGACTTCCCGGGACAACTTCAACTTCTGGGATTAAAAACACTGATTTACCGTCTGGGTCATCAATCGCCAGGAGCATTCCATTTGATTCAAATCCTTTAATAATTCTCGGCTCTAGATTTACAATATATAAAACTTGTTTGCCAATTAATTTTTCATAATCTGGATAAGATTCACGAATTCCAGAAATAATTTGCACTAAATTTGATCTGGGTTCACTTCCTTCGCCCGCCGTAGCTTCACCAGAAGCGAAGGAGGGTCCGAAATCAATCTGGCAACGTAAAAGTTTGTCAGTTTCTGGAATGGTTTCCACCTCTCTAATCGTTCCCACCCTTATATCCATTTTTTTGAATTCTTCAAATGATACGTATTCCATAAATTAATTATACAACATTATTTTATTTTTGAAGTTGAATAAATATCTGGCTCTTTTTTTAAAAAAGAAAAGCTTTTAGAATAAGTATTTATATTAGTAATTTCTGAAAACATTGGAAGATTTAAATCATCATATGCTTTTTTGACTGCTTTATTTTTAAAAGCTCGTTTTTTAATTGTTTGAAAATTAGTCATAATATTTTAATACACTTCCTTCTGGTAACAACTTTCGCAATAAATAATCTCCGGTCTCTCGGGTGCATATGAAGTCTCAAATTCCACTTGGCATTTATTTTCACCATGAAAGTGCCCTTTCTTGTCACACATACATGTTCGGTGCCAAAGTCGGCGCGGGTTGCGGAGAGCAAATCTGTCTTGTCTTCGACAAGGGAAACATTTCTCCGGAATAGGCAAATTAAGCATTTTATACAAAGTTAATTCAAGTGATGTTATTTTGAATGCTGTTGTACACAAAGTGTATTTTTCTTTTTGGTTAGAATTTTGCGAGAAACATTGTATTGTTTCCTCTTCAATATTTTCTTTTATATCATTAAACGTTTCAGGTAAATCTTTTGCCGAAAGAGTTATCCCGTAATCGCGTGGTGGTCGGTCATACCATGTATATCCTTTTTTTATGGCTTCATCACGCGTAAGCGGAAAGTAATCCTGGGCCATAGATTCATTATAGGCAAATGGCGAAACATTGGACGGAAAATATTTGCCCCACTCTTTTGTTTTCCTCATATGCTCGATAACTTCACCTTTTAATTTAAAATATTCTTCTTTAGTGTATTGTTTATTTAAAATGCAATATTCGTTATGTTTAAGACCGAAACAACCAAAGCATTCCCGAACCCCAAAACACATATCACAATAACATGAATCGGTTATCGTATTAAAACAACTTCTTGCCACCATTGATCTGCTCGGTCTCTCGACGCCTTGAATTTCGTATGATAATTGTCCAACAATTATTTCCGTGCAATCCATACAATCTTCCGTTTTTTCCCAAGCATCCTGCATGTAAGCTGTGTCTTTATTATCTCGACAATTAAATGAATAATTCATATTTTGTGAATTCTCTATATAGTCTCCTGTCGAGTTTTGAACCTGTGAACCATGATAAAACTTTACGGGAATACTAGCGCGAAGTTTGAAAAATTTTTCCTTTGAATCCTTTATAAAATTTCTACTCCAGGCATTTTCCTTAACTTTCTTTTCATACTCAGCTTTCCCAATGTTTTCGTTTAAAAAATGATACTGTTTACTTCGAAGCCCAACACAACCGAAACAATCAATACACCCTCGGCAATCACTTGAAAAGTACACATTTACACAATCAGAGCAATCATATGCCCAAGCACATCGTGAACATTTTGTGAGATTAATACATTCATAACAAAATTCGCTTTTTTGTACCATATAGCAGTCACTCAAAAAATAACAGCTTTGTTGACACCAGCTCCCATACATACACTTTTCACATTGATTACTCGTGACAAGCATATAGCAGTCCTTATTATCTTGAGACTGGTTTGTATATTCACTGTTGGTGCTACTCGAATTAACCATTGCCAAATGTGGCACAACACGGCGAAGTTCTTCAAATTGTTCGAAAAATGGCCTGGTAAAATCAAAATCACGTCCATACTTCGTCGGATCCCAGGCGTCGGACTTCCAATATTCTTGTTCATAGACCGGGAATGGCATCTCCGGCCGATAGATGGAAATAATATCTTTACTCGTTGCATTACATTTTCTTTTATACAAATTGTATTCGTTCCTATCCAAAAGTCGGTGGATATATCGACACTCCGGACAAAAAGTTGGCGGAGGAACTTTTATTTTTTCGTAAAATAAAAAATCATCTGGCTCGATAGTGAACTCTTTTTTACAATTCTGGCAGTTTTTTGTTTCCATATATTTTTTATTATTAATTATAAATTACTTTTTATTATTTTTTCTATCTAAAAATCTTTGGAGAATTAATGCCGCGGCGGAATCATCTATTTTTTTATCTATTTTTCCGCCTCTTCGGCGGGTCGTCGATAAGGCGACTTTCCCATCATTCCCACGAGCAAAGATTGAAGTCATAAATTCTTTCTCAAAATAAATTGGTAAGTCAAGTTCCGTTTCTAAATTTCTTTTGAATTCTTCAATACTTCCCATTATTTTATTTGGTTTCCCTGACAAATCATGTGACTCACCAAGGACAATCGCCGAAACTTCTTCCTCGCCACATATATTATGTATTTTATCCACCAACGCAAGGTCATTTTTGATTATTTTATATGGGAAAGCTATATGTCCCTCTTCGTCAGAAAGTGATAACCCTACCCTTTTGGACCCATAATCTATACCCAAATAACGCATACTTCAATATTATCATAATTGCCACAAAAAGATATTATTGATATACTGGTCATATGGAAACATTTTTACAAAACAATATCTGGCTTTTTATTATATCTATAGTTTGGGTCCTCCCTTGGAAAGGTTATGCTCTTTGGACAGCATCGCGCACAAGAAATAAGCGTTGGTTTATAGCACTTTTAATATTAAATACTTTTGCAATTTTAGATATTATATATATATTCTACGTAGCAAAGAAGACACCAAAGGATATAGTTCGTGTATTTAAATCAAAAATTTAAAATGGTTATAGAAAAACAGGTTATGTGAACCTGTTTTTCTATTTATTATAAAGCTTGAAAAAAAGATGAAAATGAAGTAATGTAAAACTCGGAAGCGTGTCGGAGTGGTCTAACGAGACAGTCTTGAAAACTGTTAGGGGTGAAAGCTCCTCGTGAGTTCGAATCTCACCGCTTCCGCCATTGACAGCTAACACGACATGTGTCGTTAGCTAGGGATTTAGAGCTAGCTCTAAATGGGTAATTTCCACAGAATAGAATATAGGGTTTTTGCTAACATAAGTATATCATTAAAAAATGAACGAAAATTTAAATGATGCAATGAAAAATATTGTAACCGAAAATGAACATATAACATCTCGAGAAGTATCTCAAGAACCACTATTTGCACATTGTATTGGTCTTATAAATGATTTTGATAAAAAAGAAATTCCACAAGGAGAAAAACTTCAATTCGAAGGAGTTGACGGATATGATGTCTATAATATTTCAGCCCCATTTTATATTGGAGATAAAGTATTTGTGACGGGACGTGTGGAAAAGACGGAAGAGATAGATGATTCTCAAGTTATGCTTTTTGAAAAGAAAGATGGGGGTTGGTGTCTAGCAAATGAACAACCAAAATTCAAAATGGAAGATGGATTTGCTACACACATCGGAGATGAATTAATCATAGGTGGAGTTGAAGTATACCCTGATTCAACAGAAGAAAATCCAAATCATAAAAGCTATAGAACAATATTTTATCGCGGGAAAGATACAGCTTCACTTGAACAATTTGCTGTTGGACCAGACACAATGAAAGACATTCGTCTTATTTCTCTTCCAAATGGAAAGATTGGGGTTTTTACAAGACCTCAGGGTGAAATAGGCGGTAAAGGAAAAATTGGTTATATGGAAATAGATAGTCTTGATGATTTAAAGAAAAAAGATATTTTAAATAATGCAGAAATAATAGAGAATCAATTCCCTGAAGGAGAATGGGGTGGAGCAAATGAATTACATTTATTATCAGATGGAAGGATTGGTGTTATTGGACATATCGCTTATCAAGATGAAAAAGGTAAACACTATTATGCAATGGCATTTATTTATGATCCTAAAACAAAAAGTGCTTCACCTATGGAAATTATTGCGACAAGAAAGAATTTTCCAAATGGTAAAGCAAAAAGACCAGAGCTTGATGACATTATTTTTCCTGGTGGTCTAATACGCAATGGTGATGGAACAGCAATTTTATATGCAGGACTAGGTGATGCTGAAACCGGAAGAATAACAATCAAAGATCCGTTTGAAGAAATTAGATTATAAAAGGAAAGGTTGGGGGCTTTATAAATAGATGGATTTAGATATAGCTATAAATGGATCCGAAACTCAAAGACCCCCGCCAAAGAAAGAAAAACCCTTTCGGGTTTTTCTTTTTTACTCAAACTCCACGTTAAAACTATACATTCCCATTCCGCAGACGCCTTGAAATGGGCCTGCTTTTGGCGTTCCGAGGTCAATTACCTCTTCCCCAGTATTCTTGAGAATTTTTTGGAAACCGATAGAACTTATTCGAAGCGCTGCGGAACAATCATATGTTCCATTTGTTTTTACGATAAGTTTTGTTGGAATCCCGGCTTTAGCTGTGGAAATTTTTGGTGAATATCCTCCCTTAGCATCAATAGTGATATATTGAGTGCCATCTTTTATTTCTGTATTTTTAACTTGTGTATTTTTTGTTGTATTCGTATTATTATTTCCTCTTGAACCTCCAATGAAAATAATGCCAATGCCGATGACAAGTCCAACTATTATAATAACTAAAGCGGTTTTGTTCATATATTTATTATAAATTGAATAAAGGATTAATAATTCCGACTCCTGCTAGCCCTGCTAAAAGTGCAAATATCCCAAGCCCAACCACGACAACTCCAGCAGATTTGAAAAAGAGTGGTGCATGTTTGGAATGAGCAAAAGAAAACGAGCCAAATGAAAGTAATGCGAGCACCGGTAAAGTTCCAAGTGCAAATGAAAACATTATCAGAAATCCCGACACGAATGACCCACTAGAGAGTGCTGAAATTTGCATTGATTGAGTAAAACCACAAGGTAAAAAGAAAGTTCCCAAACCAATTAAAATTGGAGCCCAAGTTGCATGTTCTACTCTTCTAAAAAAAGAAAAAATATTACTTGGTAGAGTTATTTTATTTTTCTTAAATATTCCTAATAAGTTAAATCCGAGCAATATCATCACAGTAGAAGCTAGAAGTCCTAAAATTGCAGAGAACAAAAAGTTAATTCCAATTGCTTCCCCAATCAAGCCAAGAATTCCACCTAAGATGGCAAATCCAAATAATCGCCCTGCGTGGAAAAGGATAAAAGGTTTTTTTGTTGATTTATTGTCATCTTGGACTACCTTTGCTGATAATGAAAGTACAAGTCCTCCAACAATGGCAAGACAACTAGAAAGTGAAGCAATAATTCCAATTATGAAACTTGTTGCTGGAGTAGTTTGACTACCAATACCTAGATTTAAAATACCTGATTTTTGCAAGAGGAAAAATAGTATAAGAAAACCTAAACCGATAGGTATAGCTTTCCAAATAATATCATCACTCTCCTTTTCTTTCATCATTTTATCCACAGAAAGAAAATAGCCATTTGTTTTTATTTTATCATTTAAAATATTTACAACTTCCTCGGCACTTTTTTCTGTGTCTGTTTCAATTTCAACAATTTCTCTCTTTAAATTAACTTTTCCATTTTTGACAAAGTCCTGTTCACTCAAAATATCCTCAAGCAAAATTTTGCATGAAGGACAATGAGTACCAGTTACATGAAGTGTATATTTTTTTAACATCAGGTATACACTCTAGCACAAAAAATTACCTTTTACAATAATTTATTACTTTAATTCTCCTATTATATCAAACAACATATCATTTGCAATTGCCATATTTGGGTCATCAAATACATATCTGACTATTCCTTCTTTATCTATTACTATGTAGGTATGTCCTGGCAATGAACCTCTGTGCATTGAAGAAGCTGTTGTCAATAATCCGAGTTCTCTAGAAGTATTAGCATTTGCATCAAACATAGTTAGAGTTTTTGCAAGTTCTGGCATTTTATCAATTGCTGTTTGCCAATCTTCTGCAGAATCTACAACAACAGAAATAGCTTGGGTTGTATCATTACTAAATCTTGCGTCATCACCAAATGCTGCCATTTGATTCCAACAAGCAGGATAACACATAAGACCTTCATTAAAGAAAAGAACAGTATTTTTGCCCTTAAAATCATTAGTCGTATATACCTTTCCATCTTTATCTGTCAATGAGATAGAGGGCATTGTTTTTCCTATTAGGGAATTTAGTTGTTCGCTATTGACTGGAGTAGATGCTCCACTGTGATCATGTGGATTAGAAGTGGTATTGTTATTAACACTAGCAGTTTGGGAGCTGTCACTTGGTCCTTGTGAAGGATTTTTAATCAGAAAGTATCCTAAAAATAGTATTACTATTGAAAGAATAATAATTGAAAATATTAGTGGTTTTTGATTTTGATTATTCATGTTTTTTATTTTTTTTATTATTTTGATTAATGAACACATACGATATGAGTATAACTATTCCGATAAATAGAAGCGCCCATATGTATTCAGGAACTGCTGTTATAAATCCATTTATAGATTTTAAGAATTTGGCATTATATAAATTCATATTTAGTTGATAATCTGAATGAACAAATAATTTATTTCTGAAAGCTAAATAAGTGATATAACCACCCATCAATAAAAAGATGAGTCCGGAGATTAATTCGGAAACAGAAATTTTCCAACTGAAACTACCAATTCTCATAGATATATTTCTCTTGGCATTAGTAAATTTTTCTGCCAAGTCTACTTTATCGAGAAATGCGGCAATGATGAACAATGGCAAAGTCATTCCTAAAACATATGCCAATGTATATAGTACTCCCCAAACAATTGTGCCACTTGTTAATGAGAGGGTTAGAACTCCTGCTAACACTGGAGCACAACAAGTTGTGGCTATGGCTGAGAAAATACCGAGAACATAGACAGAAGAAACATGTCGTCTCATTCCATCTCGAATAGAAGTTGGTCGAGCAAACTTCTTGCCTAAAAGCATTATTATTCCTAACACAACTAAGAAAATTCCACCGATAGTAAATATTGCATTATGATATTTACTAAAAAATTGAGCTAAAGCAGAAAACCCTAAACCAATTGGCACAAAGACAGTTGCTATTCCTAGGAAAAAAATAAAAGTCATGAAGAAAATTTTATATTTTTCTCTGAAAATATTTCCTAGATAGGATGGAAGCAATACTGTGATACAGCATGGTGCAAAAAGTGCTGCGACTCCAGCTACGAATGCGGCTACTAACGATATTCCTACTAATGTTTCCATATAATTTTCTTCGGCTCGCCATAACTGTTAAGTGTAGGCGGCTCTTTGATTAAGTTAGTAAACAAACAAAAATACCCGTATTAAGGATATTAAGAAGCACAAAAGAAAGATTTACTTTCATTTATGCTTAACTATATGGCTGGGCTCAGTTCTAAGAGAGAAAGCCAAGAGATAACTTTTCTTTTATTATAAAAATAATTAAAAGCTAAATTTTTTAAATTTTTGAGTATAAATCTTGAATCTTGTAAAAGTTTATTTTTAAAATATAAAAATATGAAAATTAATATAATAAATAAGAAAGAAAAAAACAAAAACATATTAAAAATTGGTGAGAGTAATGTAGTTGTAAAATCTTGCCAAGCTGAAATATGATGCTCTATGAAATCAGTACTACTAGTTGGACAAGATGTCCCATCTAAAGTAGAGGCGATACATCCCCCTTTATGATTTGGCCCCATATCAGAAAAACCAAGCCCCAGAAGGCTAAACCCAATAAAACCAATAAAAAATATTAATAAAAGATTTTTCATAATTACGTGTTAATTATACCATATTTTACCTCTTGAGTCTAGGAATAAACGCAGGAACTTTGTTCTTATAAACTCTATATTCTTCTCCAAATTCTTTTTCCATTTCCTTCTCTTCTCTATAAGAAAGACGTGTATACATAAAAACTAAAATAGGAAACATTGCCAATGTTAATATAGTTGGCCATTGTAAAAGAAATCCAACCATAACCAACACAAAACCAATATATTGAGGATGTCTAATATATTTATACATACCATCTACTGCAAGAGTATGCTCCTGTTGTGATTTATATAATACCCTCCACGCACTTGCTATAATTATAAAACCAACAATAATAAATACACTACTTAAAGTATGTATTATATTAAAATGCGGATCTCCTTTTAATCCCAATAATGATTCCCATAGATGTCCATTATTGTGACTAAGCCAGTCGATATTAGGAAAATACTTTGTTAATGTTCCAGAGAAAAAATAAATAGTTAAAGGGAATCCATACATTTCTGTAAAAAGGGCCACTATAAAAGCTCCAAAAGCTCCAAAAGATCTCCAATCTCTTTTTGTCTTTGGGTGGGTAAAACTAAAGGCAAAAATAAGAAATATTGCCGTATTTAATAATACTAACCCCCATAATCCATAACCTGATGTTGTTGTCATAATATTTTATATTATTTTGTTAATTAAGTTGCCAAATAAAACTTCTTACTACTTCTTTAATCCCAGAAATTTTTAATTCAATTGATTTAGGATTAGGTGTTATTGCTTTAAATATTAATACCCCCTCTCTGTGGTGCCCATCTGGTTCTGCACCTTCCCATCGTAATGGTTTATATTCTTTACCTTCGTTATCTACTAATATGGTATTTTTAACTAAATCTTGATTAAGCTCAATTTCATGATTGTTCATCACAATATTAAATTTCCATTCTGGTAATACGGGAGAAATATCAACAGGAGTTACGGTAACAGTCACTGCTAATTGCTCGTCGGTTTTAGATTCCAAATTTTGCTTTATATTTGTTTGTTGAATTGCTTGATTGGTAACTGGTGTCTTTTTTTCTACTGGACCACTAAGAAAAAGAGCAAGAAACCCTCCTACAAATGCGACTATTGATAAAATTGTTACTACTGTGTTTTTCATAGTTGCTTTTTAAATTTAATAATTCTATTTGCCATATATAGAATACCAACAGTGTTAAAAAAAATACCTATCCAAAATAATTTAACTTGATACTGTGCGATAAAACTAACAAGCCCAGTCACTCCTAGAATGGGTACTAAATTAACTAAATAATGAGCGCAACAGGAAATCATAGCTGCGGTGGAAGTGGTGCCGGATACACCCACCACTTTCCCCATACCTCGTCCACAATGCACTAAACTTTTAATGTATTGATATAGTGAAATCTGAATTCCAAAACCTATCGTTAAACTAATAATAAAATACCAATAGTCCGCAAATTGCTCTTGAGTAAAGCCCCAGCCTGATACAAACGTTAGTATCGCAAAATAAATTCCAAGTAGAATAGCGCTTGCGAGTATCCCATACAGAACTGATTTTATAATGCTATTGGACATATCAATTTAATGACAACTATTACTTGAATTATTTTTAACCTTTTCTTCTTCTCCTTCTTTTAATATTTCAGTTTCTTTATTAGAATTTTTATGAGGTTTTCTCATCATAAATAAATGAGATCCTATCATTATTGCAATTACAATCCAGATGATCCATTTTGAATTTCCTCCTATATTACTAGCACTATTCCCTACACCAAAAACAAGAAGCAAAACAATTGGCACAACACAACAAATCATCATCATCCACATTATTCCTCGGCCTTGTTTGTTCTCGTGATTATGCATATTATTTGTTTTTATTTATTAAACTTGAATTATGCATCCAGACCATATACCAAGCAAATATCCAGGCAAATACAAACATATAAAATGCACCAAGTATTACGCTCTCAAAACTTATCCAAGTAAAACCTGGAAGAGTTTCAAAGAGAGCATGATGTAATTCTGTCCCTCTTATACTACGTAATGGGATAAATCCACCAATAAGACATAAAACATAAACTATTTCAGACCCAAGAACACATTTCCAGCCGTAAGATTTCAAAGATAGTTTTTCCATATTTCAATTTTTACTAATTATTTTATAATTTTCGACTATTTTTAATGGCAACATCCACCACCAGAATGTTGTGATTTTCCGTCAGCTAACTGTTGTGTGTATTCTGTTTTACAATTCTCTGAACAAAACTTTTTACCAGATTCTTCGGGATAAACTTTTCCTTTTTGTAGTTCCATTTTACAAATGGGACATTTTTCTTTGAATAGGTTAAACATAAATTAATTAAATTATTTTTTTAAGATCGACCTATATACTAATTATACCCCACATCCAACCTGTTTCTGCTGTTGTGGTGCGGGAGCTCCTCCTACATCACACCCACCACCTTGTTGTTGTGACTGTTCTGGTTTTGTAACCTGTGCGGAAATATTTGCATAACCTTGTGAACTAGAATATTCTGCTCCTAATATTTCTTGTGGATTAACATCTTTCCAATCAATACCCTTTCCTTTCATATAAGTTGCTATTGTTAGATAAGTATCTGGAAACCAGTAAGAATTTACAATCAAAGCTGTCTTCCACATCTCTTGTTCACTTGCACCTTGTGAAGCCATTAACTCCAAAAGTCCCAGCATTGCCATTCCGTGATTACAATCAGGAAAATGAACCGAGTTTCCACAACATGGTCTATAGATACCACGAGAAACTTTGTCTACTAGAGCCTGTTGCTCAGGGGTTAGATTAAACATTATATGTTTACTGTAGTGATCCATTGCGTTACCTTTTGCAATAGTCCAACCGCCAGTAGAAGCAAAATTACCTGCTCCACCATATCTAGGATCCATCATTTCACCTTTTTCTAAAATTTCATTTTTATTTGCTAAACCTAAAGCCCAGAATAGATTAAGTAAATAACCAGAATTTTCATTTGTTATTTTTATATTTCCATTACCTATTCCTTCAAGTAACTTTCTATTCTCTTCTGTATATTGACCTCTCTGTTCATAGATAGTTTTGAATTTATCTGCATCTATTACTCCTGCTTCCGCTAATTTCACTCCGAGGTTCCCCCAAGTTACTGGTAGTGTTACTCCCTTAGATGGTAATACTTTTTCTTCCAGCTTTGATACGAGGAGGTTTTCTTGATTGGACCCTTTTACTAATTGTTGAGCTCCAGTTTTTACTCCAACTGTATATCCTAAAAAACTGGAAATAATAATGGCAACTATTAAAATACTTGATTGAATAATTTGACTCTTTTTAATTACTGGCTCAGAAGTTATTTTTTCTTCAGAAATTTCTTCTATTATTACTATTTGTTCTTCATTTTTATTTTCCATATATATTCGTCCACATGTCCGACATGGGGCTAACCCCATGTCGGACATGTGGTCATTATTTATTCGTTACAGCAATTAGCAAGTTTACCAACCAAATCTTCGAGGTTAGAACTGCCTTTTGCTGTATCTTTTATTAATTGACCATCTAATAATTTTAACTTTAGAGCCCAAAATATTGAGTAAACTTTGTAAGCCTTCTCAAACATTTTTTTTGCCTCTTCTTTTTTACCATCTGATGAAAGCTTATTGCCGACTTCAATAAGACGCATTGTAGTAGAGAGTAAATGTTTTGATATGCACCACGTTTCTCCTTCGTGATTTGGCATTAATTCTTTTAATAATCCTTTTCGAAGTTCTCGAATCTCATTTGAGGTGTTAAAATATTCGTCTTTTTTTAATTTAACTCCAGTAAAAAAGAAATGTTCTTCTAAACTAATTAAATTCATCACTGCCAAACTTAAGTCTTCTGTTGTTGAAAGATCAACCCCAGCTTTTTCTTTAAGATTTTCTATTTTACTTAAGAATTCATCCATTGTTGGTTTTTTTGTTTTCACCCCGTTAGAAGTTTTCATATTTATTTTTTAGATTAATGTTAATAATAGTAATCATTACTTTTTATTGCCCCGCTAATGTTTATTGAACTTCTAACGGGGTTCATATATTTAGATAAAGAAAATTAAGATACCGATAATAATCATTGCAAGACCCGCCCAAAACTTTAAACCTCTTAAATTTGTTTTCTTCCATTCTTGCACCTTATTTACAATCATCTTATCGGCCGATACCCAAAGAACAGCAACAAGAGGAATAATTAAAATTAAATTATAAAGTAATAGATAGCTAGAACCAGCTAGATATGTAACTTGATCTTTCAATAGTCCTATAACCATTAAGTATGGTCCACCCATACAAGGGAATTGACATACACCTACTAGTAACCCAAGTCCAAATGCCGCAGGAAATGAAGCTTTTTCCATAAGCCGACCCATTGTTGTATGAGATATGGAAGGAATTTTAAGCTTTATAGGGAACTTTGGGAAAAGTTGACTGAGAATATTTATTAATCCAAAAGCGATTAACAGAGTCGCGCCAAGCTTTCCCATAAAGTGTGGTGTATTGAACAAATGTAGAACTTTTAGAATTCCAAGACCAATCAAAAAATAGGCTGTAAATATTCCAGCGATATATATTCCACCAATCTGCAGGATTTTCTTTCTAGTCAATTGCATTCCAAATAGAAATGCGATTGTGATAAGAAGGATTGAGAATGAACATGGATGAACACTATCAAGTAGAGCAGAAACTAAAACAAGAGGTAAAAGCCAAGCTCCACTATTACTTAAATTCCAAATTAATGACGAAGTACCAGAACTATTTTTTAAGAAAATTATTCCTAAAATAACTAGAATAATTATTGTTAATGTTATTAATGTTTTTTTCATAATTTTTTAAGGGGTTACTGTTGCTTTTATTTCAATTTGAAGCTCATTTCCACTTTCATCAACTAGAGTGATAAATCTATCTATAAATCCTACACCTGCAGGACCATGAGCATTAGGATCATAGACAACTTGAATAGTACTACTTCCACCAGCCTTGATTGTTTCATTGGCTGGAGGAATATAACCCATGCCTGACATTCCAAAAGGCCCCTTTTTAGTGCCATTAGGATTGACAATAAATGCATTAGTACACATACAAGAAGTTGAAACAGAAGAAAGAAGAATGTCTTTATCTGTAGGATTTGTAATAGTGAAATCTTTAATTACATTTCCATTTTTCATAGAAATTTTTCCAAAATCATATACATCTAGGGATGTAGTTAAAACACTTTTAATTCCAGTATTTTGTACTGGAGCTTTTTGATTTTTACTTCCCAACCATATAAGACCAATGAGACCAACTACAATGAGGAGAGTAATAATAATAGTTTTTTTCATTTTATTTAATATAAATTATTTAATAAATACGCAAACAAAAAAGCCTTGCGGTTTTTATTTATCAAAAGTGACCAAACTAAAATTGATAAATCCGCAAAACTATATTGTTGCTAATTTGTATATTTTTGTATTAAGAATACCGCTAGAAAAAACTTCTTTTAAATAATTAAAAAGATTTATTTGCGGGTGTTCTTTTATATAAAGCCTGAATTGGAATGTAATATTTTTAAAAAATTCAAAAATATAATCTTTATAGAAAATAGCTACCGCAACTAATGCAATCATTAATAAAAGAGCACTGATTGCGTCAATTATATTTTGGGGTAAGCTTAATGTCATTTCTTGCCAAAAAGCAATATGTTCTGAAAAATTCATGGCGCACCCTCCATTTGAAGAGGAGCTAAATAAACAAGCATTTTTTTCTATTTCAGATTTCATTTCATCTATATGGTAGAGTAATCCAAAAGTACTAACCCATAAGAAAAAGATTGCGGTTAATATCAACACTATTTTCCAGATTTTATTATTTTTTAATATGGAATTCATATGTATTATTATATTAGCACGATTCTTATTTCTAAACTATCTTTTTTTTCTTAAGCAAAAGTGAATTTCCGACGACAGATATAGAGCTTGTGGCCATAGCGACAGATGCAAATATTGGACTTAATAAAATATGAAATAATGGGTAAAGAGCTCCCATTGCCACAGGAATTAGAATCACATTATAGCCAAATGCCCAAAAAAGATTTAGACGGATGGTTCTCATTGTTTTCTTTGATAAAACTATTGCAGCAGCTACGGATCTTAAATCTTTATTGATGAGAGTAATATCAGCCGCTTCAATTGCGACATCTGTTCCTGTTCCCATAGCTATTCCAACATCGGCAGCTGCAAGAGCTGGAGCATCATTGATACCATCTCCAACCATGGCTACCACTTTACCCTCTGCTTGAATCTTTCGTACTTCTATTTCTTTTTGATCTGGCAATACCTCCGCAAGAATTCTAGTGATGCCTAGTTTTTGTCCAATAGCCTTGGCTGTTCTTTGATTATCTCCAGTAATCATAACAACTTCAATACCAAGTTTCTGTAGCGCAATCAATCCCTCTTGAGCACTTTCTTTAATAATGTCAGCTACAGCAATTAATCCCACGAGTTTATTATTAGTACCAATCATCATAACTGTTTTACCATTATTTTCCATTTCACTTATTTCATTTAAGGCATTATTTATATTAATGTTTTCTTTATCCATTAATCTCTTATTTCCAAACACAATTCTTTTTCCACCAATAATTCCTTCTACCCCGTGTCCAGGAATCGCTTGAAATTTTTCAACTTTGGATAGAACAAGTTTCTTATTTTCCGCTTCTTTTACAATAGCTTCAGCTAATGAATGCTCCGAGCCCTGCTCTATTGACCCTGCTAATTTTAATAATTCATCACTACTTACACTTTTATCAATAGGAATAATATCGGTTACTTCTGGCTTTCCCTTAGTAAGAGTACCAGTTTTATCAAAAATAATTGTATTGATTTTGTGTGCGATTTCTAAACTTTCTGCATCTTTAATTAAAATACCGTGTTCTGCGCCCTTACCAGTTCCTACCATAATTGCAGTTGGAGTAGCGAGTCCCATAGCACATGGGCAAGCGATAATAAGCACTGCTACAGTATTTAGTATTGCAAATAGAAGAGTAGGGGTTGGTCCAAAAATATACCAAATAGCAAAAGTGAGAATGGCAAGCATTATGACGACGGGCACAAAATAAGAAGAGACTAAATCAGCTAAACGCTGTATTGGGGCTTTACTGCCTTGTGCTTCTTGGACTAGTTTAATAATCTGAGCTAACATTGTCTCCTGTCCAATTTTCGTAGCTTTAAAAGTAAAAGTGCCTGTCTTATTCATTGTTGCACCAACAACCGTATCACCACTTGTTTTATCAATTGGCATACTCTCTCCAGTAATCATAGATTCATCAATTGATGATTCTCCTAAAACAATAATCCCATCAACAGGAATTTTCTCGCCAGGGCGAACACGAATAATATCTCCAATAATTACTTCATTTATAGGAATATCTATTTCTTTATTGTCCCGCAATACTCGAGCGGTTTTTGCTTGAAGTCCAATAAGTTTTTTAATGGCTTCTGAAGTCCCAGCCTTGGCTTTAGCTTCAAAATAACGACCCAATAAAATAAGACCTATAATGATTGCTGTCGTATCAAAATACGGCATTGGCTCAATACCTATTTTTGTCACTATTTGTGGAAAGATAGTCACAAAGACAGAATATCCATATGCCACCGTCGTACCAATGACAACTAAAGTATCCATATTCGCTGTTCTGTGTTTAATCGCTGAAATAGCAGCTCGATAGAAAGCAAAACCAGCCCAAAATTGTACTGGAGTTGCTAGTAATAACTGCACCCAAAAATTCTGTAATATCATTGGTGCCGTTTTCATAAGTCCTGGAAAAGCACCCCATAAGATCAAGCCACCTAGAATAAGACTAATAATTACTTTAGTGCGTAAACTACGAAGTTCTTTTTGTTTTTCTTTCTGTTCTTCATCCTCTGTTTTTATCTCTTCGTTGATGAGAGCTTGATACCCAACATTAGAAACAGCCGAAGATAATTTTTCATCAGTAACTTTTGTTCCGTCATATACTATTGTTGCTTTTTCGGTTGCTAGATTAACAATTACTTCTGAAACACCATCAACTTTTTTAAGTGAACCTTCAATTATTCCAACACACGAAGCACAGTGCATTCCTTTTATTGAAAAAGTTTTTTTATTTTGTTCCATATATTTATTCTACTATTATTTTCCCATGATACATTCCCATACTACACGAATAAGTAAATTCACCAATTTTAGTGGGGGATATATCTATAGTAACTCTCTTATTGAGAGGAAGCTGTCTCTTAATTTTAAAATCTCCTAATATTACTTCTTCGAGACAAGCAGTAGGATCTTTTCTTAAGAAAGTAATTTGGGTTGTTTTTCCTTTAGGGATAGATATAACTTCTGGAGAGTAACCTCCATCTACGATGATATCTACAGAACCAGAAACTTTTACTTTATTATCTTTTTTTGCAAGAAAAAACCAATAGGTGAATCCTATTCCTAATAAACTTACTATGGTAACAATTGTTTGATCTATATTCATATAATTTTATTTTTTATTATTTAATTCCTCATTTTTATTAATTGAATGTTGTATAATTTCTAAGTTACAACTTTGGTGTTCTCTGCACCATAATTCACACTTTTTTGCCCATTCCTCTTCATTATATGAAGAATCACATATAGGACAAGTAAAAATTTTATTATTCATATATTATATTTTTTAATTTATTTAATTACTTTCTTTTTAGCCCATAAACTTTTAATATTTCTTTTGTCGCTTTGTCTGTTTGACCTTTTTGAATTTGGTGAACAAGACATGTTCCTAGGTGACTCTCCATAAGAGCGTCCTCTACCCCCGAGAGTGCCTGCTTAACAGCAGAGGTTTGAGTTATAACATCAATACAATATTTATCATTTTCTATCATATCTTGTAGTCCCCGTACTTGACCCTCAATAATCTTAAGCCGACGTATTAATTTTTGCTTATCTTTTTGCATGAGGGTAGTATATACCCCCTAGGGGTATTTGTCAAGAGTTTTGGCTAATTGCCCTTTCTTAATATAAAAATTAGCTATTTCCCCTTATTTAGTGGTAAAATAGATAGTATGGAGTCAATATTAAAAGCAGATATATTTTTCTTTATCTCCTCTATCTCTGTGGTTATTATGACCCTAGTCCTCTTGGTCGCTGGATTTTATTTTATAAAAATATTAAGAAACTTTTATAAGATATCAAAGATATTAAAAAATTATACTGAACGTACAGAAAATGAAATCAGAGAGATAGGGTATCATATTAGACATAGTCCCCTATTTACTTTTTTCTTTGGTAAGGAAAAAATTAAAAGAGAACCCGAAAGACATTCTAAGAAATCAATATAAGGAGTTATTTATTATTAGCTAGTAAGAAGCTACACAAATTATATTCTAAAAAAAGTCCTCGGATGAGGGAGGACGAGGTGCCAGACATTTTTTTATAAAATAATTTGTTTCGCTTTAAAAAATATGGAAAAGAAAACAGTGAGTAAAAAAGGTTTAAGTGCGAAAGCAGCAATTGGAATAGGAGCAGGGGTCGCCGTACTAAGCGCAGCAGCTTATGTCTTGTTTGGCCCACAAGGGAAAAAGAATCGTAAGGTTATACGTGGTTGGGCAGTAAAAATGAAGGGTGAAATAATAGAGGAATTTGAAAATGCCAAAGAACTTACCGAATCAGTCTATTATGATATTATTGATAAAGTCCAAGCAAGATATTCAAAATTTAAAAATGTAGACAAAGAAGAACTTGCTTTGTTAATTAAAGATATAAAGAAGCATTGGAAGGCCATCAAAAAAGACCACGTAACAAAAAAGTAAAATGTTGATATACTATACTTATGGATGAAATTAAAATAAATACAATTGAGTGGTCTCTCCCAGAATACTCTCATAAAGAGAGAAATAATGATTGGTTCTGGTCCTTAGGTCTTATTACAATTATCGCGTGCGGTATTGCCATTTGGTTACATAATTACGTGTTTGCTGTTTTTCTGTTGATATCGGGGTGCTGTTTAATTATGTTTACAATGAGACATCCACAGAATGTAACTTATATTATAGAAACAAAAGGCCTCACTATGGGTAAAGATTTACATGAATGGAAAAGTATTAAAAGTTTTAATATTAAAAACAATGAGAAAGATATTTTCGCCAAACTTTTGATTGAGACAAGCAAACATTTCCTTCCTATTTACACTATTCCCTTACCAAAAGAAAAAGTGGAGGAAGTAAAAGAGACTTTGTTGAAAGTCGCAACCCGCTCTGAAATAAACGAATCACAATCAATGTTGTTCATGGAGAAATTAGGGTTTTAACTTATTACATCAGGAACCGCGAGTACGTTTTCGGTCAGGAATAATTTATTTGTCGTCACAAATAATAAATATTGGCAGGATCGCGAGTACGCTTATCGAACCTTACAGGTTCAGTACACCTTTCGTATTTTTTGAGATTGTTAAATCCCAAAAAATTTACTCAAGGTCGCCGATTCCTGCACAGGAGACAAGCAGTTGTCTCCTTCGGATCACAATGAAAAAAACTAGGTAAACCTAGTTTTTTTCATTGTGATCCCGGCAGGAATCGGACCTGCATCATAACTTCCGCAAAGTTACGTCCTATCCATTGAACGACGGGACCTTACTATTTTAACTTACTTTTTAATACATATACATAATACATGTTGTGTCCTATCCCCGCCCGACTGAACGAGGTACCCAGTCGTTCGGGCGGGCATTGAACGACGGGACCAAACACAATATCAATTTACACCATAAGCTGGGCAATCGCAAGCGCGATTGCCCAGCCATATATTACGTGTTGCGTGTTTTTATTTTGTTATTTTAGAAAGTCTAGCTTTTTTGCGGGAAGCAGTGTTCTTTTTTATTACTCCTCTCTTTGCTGCCTTATCTATGACACTGTAAGCTTCAGATAATAACTTCTTAGCTTCAGCTTTATTCTTTTCTTTAACTAACTTTTCAATTTTTTTAACAGATTCTTTGATATTTTTCTTGTTGCGGTCATTCATCGCTTTTTTGACGAGTGATCCACGTAACGCTTTTTTTGCTGATTTTGTTATGGGCATGATTTTTTTTAATTAAGAATTAATAATTACGAATTAATAATTTTATAGGACTGGGATAATTTCAAATTCTGCTGAGACACAACAAAACTGAATACCGAAATATTACCAGAAATAGCCGAAAAGAGCAATATTTGCTATTATTTAGACATGATTGCTAGATTAGAAGGAAGTATAGTCCACTTGACCGAAAAATTCTTAATTATTGATGTTTCGGGGGTTGGATATAAGTTATATGTAACAACGGAAGCATTAACTTCCTCTTTATTGGGAGAGCATGCATCTTTTTGGGTTTATACAGCTGTCCGAGAAAATTCTATAGACCTATATGGCTTTAAAAATACAAACGAGATGTTTTTCTTTGAACTTCTTCTTGATGTTTCTGGTATTGGTCCAAGGTCAGCACTTTTAATTCTTGCTATTGCCCCTATTGATACTCTAAAGAGAGCGATTGCCACAGGTGATACTGGTTATTTGAATAAAGTTTCTGGTATTGGAAGAAAAACGGCTGAGAAAATTATTGTTGAATTAAGAGATAAATTGCAAGATTATAAAAATGATGACAATACTCCCGGACTACTCCGCGATGAAAGTGATATTGTCGAAGCTTTAAAATCTCTTGGATATTCACAAAACGAAGCTCGTGATGCTCTAAAAAAAGTGCCACCTACAACTCTCGGCACAAATGCTCGTATCAAAGAAGCCCTCCAAGTGCTAGGAAAAAGATAAACTTACTTGTCCCGTTAGAAATTTTCGATTGAGTTGTATAAAGATAAAAAGTAAATTTGAAAAAATAGGCTAAATTAAGTAATTATTATAAATTAAAATTTCTAATGGGATGCCTGAATTACCTGAAATTACCACAACTGTAAACGGATTACAAAAAGTCTTACCGGGACTTGTTTTTGTAGATATCTGGACAGATTTAGCCAAGAAAAACCAGAAAGTTAAACAATTCAAAGATACGATTAAAAATGAAATTTTCTTTAAAAAATTTAAAAAGAAAATAATTGGAGAAAAGGTTATAAATGTAGAAAGAAGAGCAAAAAATATTTTAATAAATATTTCAGGTGGAAATACAATACTAATACACCTAAAAATGACGGGGCATCTCCTTTTTGGTGAATACACCAAAAAGGTAATTAAGAATGAAAAATTAAGAATTAAGAATTGGGTGCCGAAAAAAGTGGGGCCATTGAATGACCCATTTAATAGATTCATCCATGTGGTTTTTACATTTTCAAACCCGCACCGTGGCGAGGCGGGTGGTAAACATTTAGTTTTTTGTGATTCTCGTAAATTTGGAAAAGTAACAATTATTCCAACCCACGATCTAAAAAATAATCCTCATTTAAAAAATATCGGGCCAGAACCACTGGAAAAATCTTTTACATTCTCAAAATTCAAAAGTCGCTTACTTCTAAAACCAAATTGGAAAATAAAGACCGTTTTGATGGACCAATCAGTTATTGCTGGAATTGGAAATATTTATTCAGATGAGATGCTTTGGTCTTCAGGTGTACACCCAGAATCAAATCCTAAAAAAATACCAGAAGCGCAATTATTAAAACTATATGGGGCAATGAAAGAAGTTCTCACTAAGGGCATTAGTTTCGGCGGTGACTCAATGTCGGATTACAGAAATATATATGGGCTAAAAGGAGATTTTCAAAATCATCACAATGTCTATCAAAAGAAAAATACCAAATGCGTGAAAAAAGGTTGCCGTGGTGTTATAATGAGAAAAGTTATAAATGGTCGCAGTTCGCATTTTTGTAACGTTCATCAAAAATTATTTAATTAATCCCGTACAAAGCTTTTATGGCTAATTACGGTAGAAAAAATTAAAATATTATTTATGTCGAGTTTATTAATTAATTAAAGCAACGGAAATGTAAACATTTCCTGCTTCGTTCGGGATGGCAGAAAAATCAAAAGAGAAACCAGAAGAAAAAAAACATCATCATAGTGGAGGAGAAATGTCTTTCGGGCTTGAGATTATTTTATTTGTAGTTGTTATCTTTATAATTTGGATATTAGCGGGAGGAGCTAAAAAAGAGCCTCCTCAAAGTCCTTTACTTGTTCCAGATACAAAACCAATGCCTCCTAGATGGTGATTAAGGTTTTAAAATTCTAAACAAAGCCACACCACAAGCAACTGAAACATTTAATGACTCCTTTTTGCCATGCATTGGTATTTGAGCAATAATATCGCATTTATCTAAAATTTTTTTATCAAGACCTAGAACCTCCGGCCCCATGATAATAACTATTCTACTCTTCCCGCCCAAAGAGGGTCCGCCTTGGGCGGAAATTTTACGATAATCTATAGCCCTTTCGTCTTGCTCAATGGCTATTATTTTATAACCTTTTTTCTTAAGAATATTTATAAGGGGTACAAGAGTTTTTTTATATTTCCAAGGAATCCAAGTCTCTGCTCCAAGAGCGCTTTTTGCAATATCTTTTTGAATTCGGCCAAATTTATCCGTCGGCCTTGGAGTATAACCAGTTAAATATATTTTTGATATTCCCACAGCATCCGCCGTCCGAAAAATCGCTCCGATATTAATAGCCGAGCGAATATCGGGGAGAATTAAAATGGAATCAATTTTTTTCATAATTAAATTATATCAGGGTTTAATATTTAACAAAAGAAAACAGCCATATCAAAATTATTATGGCTGGTACCCATATTGGCCAAAATAATACTATTAACATTCCTTTTTCATCTTTATCTTCCTCGTTCATTCATTTATATAAAGAAAAAGTCCCTCGAAACGAGGACCACCTTTCTCTTAGTAATTAACTATTTGATTGTTGCGGTATTATAGCACGGAATAATTTTATAAATAAACTATTAACAAGAAACTTGCATCCGCAATTTGAATCCGTCATATAAATGGTTGATTTTATTGTATTAATATGGTATTTTTGTCATATTGGCTTTTAAAACCAAACCCGCTCGTAGCTCAGTTGGTAGAGCAGCTCCCTTTTAAGGAGATGGTCGTAGGTTCGATTCCTACCGAGCGGACAAGAATAAAAACCTTAAGAAATTAAGGTTTTTATTCTTGTCCGCTCGAGCGACTGAACTGCTTCAGTCGCGTGTAGGAATCGAAAGACTTTTCGTTCTCTGGTGTTAACCAGAGCGAAAAGTACCTGACGATGTAATCGTCGATAAATGTACTCATGGTCTTACCGAGCCAACTGCTTCAGTCGCGTCGGTGACCAGACAAAACTTTTTGACGAAAAAGTTTTAGTCGAGGTCGATAAATGTACTCATGGTCTTACCGAGCGGACAAATATTTGATCGTTGTTTTACAACGGTTATTTTTCTATACCCAGAGAGAAATAGAACTTTTGTGATATAATTTTAAAGTGATAGAAAAAAATACAGAAACTGCATTAAAATGGATTGTAAATATACTACAAAAGCACAATATTCCTTTTCAAATAGGCGGCGGGTTTGCCGCTCGCGTTTATGGAGTAAAAAGAGAACTTGCAGATATAGACATTGCAATCCCCACAGATAAGCTAAATGAATTACTGTCAGAGGTAAAAGATTATATAACTTATGATTTAAGACATTATTTGGATAAAAAGTGGGATTGTATTGGTATGACAGTTAATTATGAAGGTCAAGAGATTGATTTTGTTGGAGCTCAAGGTAAAAAAATATTTGATGAGGTTAATAAAGAATGGATAACTTTTGAAAATGATTTTTCTAATAGTGAGTATAAGGAAATTTATGGTATTAAAATCCCAGTTATGCCAAAAGAAAAACTAATTGTATATAAATCCATACTTAAAAGAGATGTTGATTTGATAGATTTAGAAGAATTAAAAAAAATAAAATGAAAAAGCTAAAATTACAAAAGACAATTAAAATTAGACCTTTAAAACCCTTTTCTTTTGATTCAACTTTTCATAAACCAGGCCATTTTACTTCTGGTGATAATTTTTATGAAAAAGGTATTCGTTGGCAAACTTGGAATTGGCAAGGAAAAACCTTAGGTATTAAATTTTCTAACAAAGGCACGGTTGATAATCCGTTGGTGGAGATTAAAATTTATGCTAATAAAAAACTATTGAATAATTTTATTTTATCTCTTATTGAAGAAATAAAGTATCGTTATAATTTTGATTATAATTTAAATGATTTTTACAAAACTTTCAAAAAAAATAAATTTCTTTCTCCTATTTTAAAAAAGTGGCGTGGTATGCGTCCTGGACACCCAAGTTCTTTATATGAATATTTAATTATTGGTATAGTTTTACAAAACTGTTCGGTTAGGAGATCTGTTCAAATGTTTAAGGCCCTTTTAGAGAATTATGGGACTTTTCTAGAATTTGATAACAAAAAACTTTGGTGTTTTTGGACTCCCGGAAAACTCCAGAAAGTAAGTGAGGTTGAGTTGCGTAATCTAAAGATTGGTTATCGTGCCAAGTCAATTAAAAGACTAGATGACTATTTTTCTCAAGGGTTAATAAATGAAAAAGAATTAAGGGTCAATGACAGAGAAAAACAAATGACAGAATTACTTAAACTTTATGGTGTAGGACCAGCAACTGTTTGGTATTTACTTTTTGATGTCTTCCATCATTTTGATTTTTTCAATCACATTTCACCTTGGGAACAAAAAATCTATTCAAAATTATTTTTTGACCAAGACCCAGAAAATCCTGTATCTGTTGAAAAATTATTGAAACATTTTGAGAAATACGGCAAATATAAGCAACTTGCCGTTAACTATGTTTGGGAAGATTTGTGGTGGAAGAGGAAAAATGAACATATTGAATGGCTTGAGAAGGAGATAAGACTATAGATTAAGAGTATTATCCTCCTTTTGCAATGCCTTAATGAAAAGTAGCTTATTATATAGACTTTCCATATAATTTCTGTCAGAAAAGATATTCATAATAATCTCCTGTTCTGGGGACAAGAATAAAAACCTTAATAAATTAAGGTTTTTATTCTTGTCCGCAAAGTTATCCACTTTCTGCCTTTGCTCACTTTACTTTTTCGTTATATAATATAAACAAGGTTATTTGTAATAATCTTTTCTACATCTACCTTATGTAAAGGCGTAAAAATCAGAAAAGATTTATATATACATAATTAGTACATTATACTCACAGTTTTATTTTAGTGAGTCGTTCTTTGTTTCTAAAAGCTTAAAGGCTTGGAAGTCGGTTCTCAATTTTTGAGGTTCGACTTCCAAGCCTTTTCTTTTTGCTTTAGCTCGCTGTAATTTTCCTCGACTCGCCGTAGTCTTGTACGGAGAAGGTAGTGAAGGCGGTTTTAATTATTTGCTAAGTGAAGAAAGAATAAATTGTTCAAGTCCAATCGTAAAATCACAATCCCCTTTGTGCGCCCGATGATAAATAGCAACAAGTTCACTTGACCTGTTTTTTAATTCATCTACTGAAAAAACTTTTGTGCCATTTAATAGCATTGTTTTTATTTTCCAAAATATAATCCCTGATATTTCTTCGGGTGCTGTGCCAAATGATACTGCTTCTCTATATAAAATCCATGTGCCAATCTTATCTCTACGAGAAAACGCCTCAGCAATATCAAAAACATTCATTTTTGGTATTTTTTTAGTAGTCGGACTACTAAAATTCTCAATTGTCGTATATTTTTTGTATTTTTTAACATCCGGTATGAGTAATTTTTCTTCAATAAATACAAAGATTGTTTGAGATTCTTTTAAAGAGGATAAATCTTCGGGTGAAAAATCAAGAATTTTATCTTCAATTATATTTTCAACAACAATTGTTGGATGCGTACCAAAAAGAGTGGTGGATTGAGCATAATCAAAAAGCATTGCTTTGGAAACATCTGTTTGTGGTACAAAAATCGGCAAGTCACCATTGCACAACTTTTTTAAATAAGCATTTTTCTTTTTAGTATCATTACCAGAGAGAATATATATCATATCCAGTTTTTAACTTTCTTTTTGTAGTCAAGATAAACTTGTCCGTATTTTGTTTCTAACAACTTTTCTTCTTTTTTTAGAAAGAAAAATTTTGTAACAGCATAAGCGACTATGATTAAAACAACACCAAAGAGAGAGTTTATGATTAAACTAAAACCTAGTGTCATTATAAAAAGACCAAAATGAGTTGGGCTACGCAAATATCTATATGGACCAAACTCAAAGTAAGACCTTGAATCGTCCTTACTTACTCTTTGTTGATAGTTTGAGGATGTTTCCTGTGCCCAATATATAAGTATTGAACCAACTATCAACATCAAAAAACCAATGGTTTGATAAATATCATTGGAGAATATTTTCTTCTTTATAAGTGGGTCAAGAAACGCTCCTAAAACAACTGCAAATAAAAATATTAAATAGGAATGCAATAAAACAAAATGGACCATACTGCCACGTTGAGGGTGACTATTTATTTTATTTTCTTTTTGTTCTGTTTCCATAGTATCTTAATCCTATCACTAGAAAGTAGTTTGCGCCACTATTTTAAATCTCCCCAAGTTTTACCATAGCACGATGAGACTAGAAGTGGAACTTTCTCCATCCCCTTCAAAAATTCATCCGGGATTACGTCTTGCATAGCATCTTCAATAATTTTAGAAGCTATCTTTATTTTATCTTCTTTAATTTCGTATACCAATTCATCGTGTACCTGTAATACAAGTTTAACTTCTTTTATAAGACCGGCAATTCGGAGCGCATCATCTGTTTTTTTCATTCCTATTTTTATAATATCTGCTGTTGCTGTCCCTTGAATTGGGGCATTTGTCGCCATTCTCTCTGCCATTGCTCTTATAAAAGGAATTGGAGATTTAATCCCCGGGAAGTAACGTTTACGCCCAAATAGAGTTTTGGTATATCCATTTTGCTTGGCAAAATTTTTAATACTTTCAAGATAAGTGGCAATCGTTGGAAATTGCGCAAAATAATTATCATAAAATATTTGCGCATCTGCACGAGTTATCTCCTCCGGCTTTTTATCTTGGTCCGACTCTGGGCGAGTAAGATTTTGTTTCAAAGCATTAACTCCCATTCCATATAAAATTCCAAAATTAATAATTTTCGCCCTTCGCCTCATATCATGAGTAACTTCATTCTCTTTTACACTAAAAACTTTCATAGCCACAGCCAAGTGGATATCTTTACCATCATTAAAGGCCTTTATAAAATAAGGGTCTTGAGACATCAATGCTACCGCGCGGAGTTCAATTTGCGAATAATCAAATGAGGAAAGGACATAACCTGGTGGTGCAATAAAAGCATTTCTTATATTTTTACCATGTTCTGTTTTTATGGGAATATTTTGAAGGTTAGGATTATTTGAAGCAAATCTTCCTGTCGTCGTCCCCGTTTGTATGAAATGGGCATGCAGACGCCTATCCTCACCTACTGATGATGGTATCGTGTCTATGTAAGTTGAAAGTAATTTTTGGAGTTCGCGATGTTTTAAAATTTCACTAATTATCGGATGTAGGTCGCGAAGTTTTTCAAGCTCACTTTCTCTAGTTGAAATTGCCCCACCAGCACTTTTTTTAATCCCCTTTACAGAAAGACCCAATTTGTCAAAAAGAATTTCGCCAATTTGCTTTGGGGAATTTATATTAAACTCAGTTCCAGCTTGCTTCCATATATTTTTTTCTATTATCTCTAGCTCTTTATGATATTCACGTGAGATTTTATTTAAATAAAGAACATCTACCAAAATTCCATTTTTTTCCATTTGGTCAATTATAGGAATAATTGGTATTTCAATATTTTCATAAATGTAAGTTAATTTTTCTTTCTTTATATCATTTTCGAGCATTTTCAGAGCTCCATCTAAAGAATTATTACCTTTATAATGAATAACTTCATCAATATCTGGGTCAGTACGCTCTGAATTCAAAAGCCAGTAAGCAATTTTTGCTTTAGTTTCCTCTGTATTTTTGCTCCCCTGCGAAGGGGAGCTGTCGCTTGCGACTGAGGGGTGATACACCCTCTCGCCCTCCGGGCACTCCCCCTTCGCAGGGGGAGAAAAATGCATTTCTTCTCCCAATACACTCAAAAACCTATTTTGCAAACTTTTGAATTCCATTTCTCTAAAAAATTCTGCGACATTATTTTTATCAACAGTATCTCTCCAGTGTTTACTTGGTAATTCAAATTTTATTGGCGCATCCAAGCGAATAGTTGCCAATGTTTTAGAAAAAAGTGCTTCTTCTTCTCCCTCTTTTAATAAAGTAAGGATGCGTTCCGTTATCCCAAGTTTTTTTAATTCTTCCCTAAACGCTTCGTTAGAAGTGTCGGGCGATCCTTCCTTGAAGGATTTAGCCTTTTTAATATCTTCATACATTTTCTCAATACTTCCATATTTTGAAATGAGAGTTGTTGCCGTTTTTTCTCCAATTCCTTTAATACCAATAATATTATCAGATGGGTCGCCACGCAGTCCTTTGTAATCTGGCAAATTCTTTGGGCTAAAACCAAAACGCTCAAAAACTTTTTTCTCATTATATAAAATAGTATCGTTGATTCCTTTTTTAAGAGTATAAACTAAAACCTTGTCATCATCTACAAGTTGAAGCGTATCCATATCACCAGAGGCAATAATAATATCTATTTTTTCTTTTTTATTTTTTATTTGTTCTGCAATTGTCCCAAGCAAATCGTCCGCCTCAAAACCCTCATACTCATATATTGGAATAGAGCAAGCTTTAAAAAAATCACGCGAACGAATAAGTTGAGAAACTAGCGTCTCATCGGTCTTGGCACGCCCTGCTTTATAGTTGTCGTATGCTTCATGTCTAAAGGTCTTTTTAGGTAAGTCAAAACAGGCAATTATATAATCAGGTTTTAATTCGGTAATAATCTTAAAAAGCATTGTAGCTAGGCCATATATGGCCCCTGTAGGCTCACCACGAGAGTTCATGAACTCGGGGAGGGCATGATAGGCACGGTGAATAATCGCATGGGAATCAAGCAAAATAAGCTTTTGTTTTTTTGTATTTTGTTTTACCATTCTCTAATTATATCAGAATTCAAGTGATCTAGTTTGGTCATCTACGTGCCCTAATTTAATCCAACAAACATCATTGGGAATACAATCTTCTACTCTCTCCGGCCACTCTATAATTATAAGATTATCTTTATCTTCAACTAATTCTTGCCATCCAATTTTTAATAATTCTATATGAGATTCTAATCGATAAGCATCTATGTGTATTAATTTTTTAAAATGGGAATAGTATTTAGAATTTAGATTGATATTATAATTTTTCATAATAACAAAAGTTGGTGATAAAATATTATCTTTGATTCCAAATTGCCTGGCCAGCTCTTGAGTGAGTGTAGTTTTACCAGTCCCAAATTCTCCCGAAAGAGCCATTACTCTGGCTTTTTTATTATCCATTTTTAATATTTTATTTATTATCATTTTCGATATCTCGGGAATTTTAGTTTTATTGAATTTTACTTTCATCCCTATATACTAACATACCCCGACAAAAGTCGGGGTATGTTTGATTAATAAATTTTTTACACTTAATTTATTGACTAATTGTTTTCTGGGTTGTTGTAGTCACCGTATTGCGACGATTGTTATAGTAAGAACGAGCAATAAGGATTATCAACAGAATGAGGATGATAAGCAATAACCAGCCAATCAAACCGAGTCCAAAGAAATTCCCAAAGAAGGCAGATGCTCCAAGTAGATTACCATTACCGACTCTTGGATTATTGAGTACATATGCCATAGCATTTTCTTGTGCTCCATTTGGATTTGTATAGATAAGTATCGCTGTTGTAACTATTTGAGCTAGGTTAACATTTATAGAATCAACTCTTGCTTGTAGATATATAACACCTTCTGTATCAGGAATCAAATCTTCAATTGGAACAGAGAGTGTTTTATCATTTTCAGAATATGTTCCGCGTGAAGAATTTGTAAGTGTTATTCCTTGTGGAATAAATACTTGTATCATTGGATGAGTAAGAGTTGAACTACTTATATTTTTGTAGTACACAGTATAGTCAATAATATCCCCTACTCCAATTGTTTGATAACGGTTTTCAATTCGAAGAATAAGTGGAGATGCTGATCCGTAAACTGTTGGACCTTGGACAACAACTTGTCTTATTGTTTGAATATTGTTTCCAGTAGCATATCTAAGTGTTTTGAAGACCTCAATGGCTCCACGAGAGATACCATTTTGACCAGTAGAGAATGCTTGGAAATAATAAATAGTGTTTGGACTTAAGTTTGTCAAGAATTCACTGAAATTAGTATTGCCATTTGTTGGGCGTGTTACTGTTCTTGCCCCAAGGTTAACAGTTGTTCCATATTCAAAGTATACATTTGCATTAGTATAATTTGAACTTGTGATAAGACCATTTACCTGAGCTCCGGTTTGGGAAATATTTGTTGCGACTGTTGTAACTACATTGGTATTGTAAATTACAACTGGTGGTTGATAACCATTATTTACATTTATTTGGATAGATCTAGATTCACTTCCATTATTATCTCCATATGCTCTTAATACATAAGTCATTGTTCCTGATGGGTAAACAGTTCTACTTCCATCAACAGAAACATCTCCGAGATTTGAAATATTTACATCATCACAATCAGTTGTTTGCCATCTCAATGTAACATTTCCACCATAATTTATGTATGTACTACTTGCAGTAAAACTATCAATAGAACAATAATTATTATTATTGTTGTTGTTGTCATCTACATATATTCTTACAGATTTTGTTCTTGATGCGCCATATAAATCATATGCTGTAAGAATATAGGTTGTATCTTCATTAGGATATACACGTTCACTCCCGTCTTCAGAAACATTTCCAATATCAGAAATTTTTACGCGGACACAACCGTTTGTATTCCAATGTAATGTTGTATAATCTCCATCTTCTATACTTGTGTCACTTGCAGTAAAACTTGAAATTGAACAATCTGGAACTGTATCATTAACATAAACAGTTAGTGCTCTTGTTTGTATCACTCCACTCGTACCAGTTGCAGTCAATGTATACGTGGTAGTAACTGTAGGATAAATTGATTGACCTGTGCTTATTGTAGGAACGTTGTAACCAAGATTTGAGATTGTTACATTTATACAATTTTCAGTAACCCATTTAAGAACTGAAGATTGACCAGATGTTATTGATGTAGGATTTGCGGTGAAGAAATTTATTGAACATAATACTGGTTGATTGACATATACAGTAGTTGTACTTGTTCGAGTTACTCCATTTGCCCCAGTTGCAGTCAATGTATAAGTTGTGGTTTGGGTAGGCCAAATAGCTTGTGTTCCTGATGTTGGGACATTGTAACCAAGATTTGAGATAGTTACGTTTACACAATTACTTGTATTCCAAGATAATGTTGAAGATTGGCCAGATGTGATTGATGTAGGACTTGCGGTGAAGTTATTGATTAAACAATAAACAGGCTGAGGATAAGTGCATGGTAATGCTCCTAAATAGTTATTAGCAGAAGGGTCTTTACATAGTTGTGGTAGGTATGTGCATGGTAATGCTCCTAAATAGTTACTAGCAGAAGTGTCTCTACATAGTTGTGGTGGGTATGTGCATGGTAGTGCTCCTCTGTAATTATTAGCTGTTGGGTCCTGACAGAGTTGTGGAGGGTATGTGCATGGTAATGCTCCTCCATAATTGCTTGCGGAAGTGTCTCTACATAGTTGTGGTGGGTATGTGCATGGTAGTGCTCCTCTGTAATTATTAGCTGTTGGGTCCTGACAGATATTGTTTACTATCGTAGCGCAAGAGGAATTATTCCAAGAAGTACCAGAAGCACAACTTGCATTAACAGTTGCTTGGTCAAGTCGAATAGAACTATTGTAAAGATAAAATGTTTGAGAACCATAAGAAACTGGAAATGATTGAGATTGTGTTGGTCCATCACTATTATTTCCTGTCGCAACAGTTCTACCATTATTAGTTACAGAAGAAGTTCCAACTGGGTTTTGTGTTGACCAATGGAAAGGAATAGGACAAGTACTTGCTCCCGAAGAAATAACACAAGATGGAAATCCTGCAGATATGTCACCAGTCATTTGTGAGACTATTTTTGGAGTAACGTTTACGGTTACACTTTTAGTTCTGTCTATATAATCTGTTCCATTGACGTGTAAAACATAAGTTGTAGTTTGAGTTGGGTAAACTGTTGTATTTCCAGAAGTTGCAACACTTCCAACAGATGTTTGAATGTTTGCACTTATACAATTACTTGTATTCCAAGAAAGTGTTGAGGATTGGCCTGAAGTAATTGAGGTAGGACTTGCAGTGAAGTTATTGATTGCACAAGTAACTGGTTGACCTACATACACTCTAACTATCTCTGTCTGAGACAAACCATTTACTCCAGTAGATTTTAGTGTATATGTGGTTGTATTTGTCGGTGATACAATTTTACTAACTAAATTAAGAACTGGATAGACATGACCGGCATCATCTGAAATATTTAAACTGGCACAGTCTCCTGTAATTTCCCATCTAAGGGTCGCTGATTGACCAGCGGTTATAGAAACATAGTCTAAATTATTTACAGTAAAACTATTAATTATACAAGATTTGATGGCTGAACCTACCGTCACAGTTAGAGATTGTCTTTTGTCTGTCCAATCAGTTCCGTTAACAACTAAAGTATATGTTGTAGTTTGTGTAGGGTAAACTGTTTTGGTTCCAGAAAGAGAAACACTTCCAACAGATGTTTGGATATTTGCATTTATACAGTTACTTGTACTCCAAGAAAGTGTTGAAGATTGACCGGCTGTTATAGAGTAATCACTTGCGGTAAAACTATTGATGGAACAAGAAACAGTGACTGGAGTTACCGTTACAGTTAGTGCTTGTCTTTTCTCTACCCAATCAGTTCCGTTAACAACTAAAGTATATGTTGTAGTTTGTGTAGGGTAAACTGTTGTATTTCCAGAAGTTGCAACACTTCCAACAGATGTTTGAATGTTTGCACTTATACAATTACTTGTATTCCAAGAAAGTGTTGAAGATTGACCGGCTGTTATAGAGTAATCACTTGCGGTAAAACTATTGATTGCACAAGACGCTGGAGGAGTCGTATCACTTACTTTGAAACTTACAACAACAGAACCTTGAGCATCCCATCCGTCGGCAATACTTCCAATACTAGCACCACTAGAACTGGTAATACCTGAAACAACCTGTCCACCAGTTCGAGTTTGATTTGGATACCAACGAGCTGAACCGAAACTTAAAGATTGACCACTTGGAATATTTACAACTGCTGGGCCAAATGATAAGCTCGCTTGGTCTGAAACAATCTGACCAGTGAAGGTTTGTCTAGAAGATATTCCAGTTGGCGCATTTAAAATAATACGAGTATTTGTCGCAGTTGAATTTCCTGTATTGTGATAATAAATTCTAACATTGATTGTCTCACCTGCCTCGGCGCTAACAGAAGAAAGAGGCCAGCAAGGGTCAACAATTCCCATACCTGTTGAGTAGTTTGCAACAGCGATTGTATGACAATCTGCACTATCTCCATTCCATTGAACAGAGTTTGTAGAAGCAAAAGCGCTTTGCCCTATAAAAAGAAAAGCAAAACTTAAGATTCCGACTATTATTTTTTTTATATATTTTTTCATACTTTGTCTCGCCGTAGCTTTATGCGAAGGCGGATTATTTATAATTTTTTATTAATGTTTATTTTGATGTAAACAAGTTAATTTTGCAATTTTAAACCTTCAACTATTTAACTAGTTAAAGACTTAAAAAAGCACGGGAGGGTTGTTATTTATTATAGATAACAGTTCAATCCTACCCGCGAAAATATAATTCAAAGATCAAAAGAGAAGCCAATTCCATCTCCGTGGCCAGGAGCACCTACTGGGCCACCATCGCCGTGACCAGGAGCTCCAACAGGACCTCCTTTATCACGAAGCAAGAAATACAATCCTGCCCCTGTACCAAGGGTGATTACACCACCGATGATAATCGGAACCCAAGGGTTAAGCGATTTTTTTTCAACAACCGTGGCGGGAAGTTTCAAATCAACGGCCGGTTGAGCTGGGGGTTGGTTTAATTTCCCCAAAGCTTCAATTAAGGGGCCAAAGTCATTGGTGTTCGTATTCGTCACATTCACATTGATCGGAGGTATTCCGGACAAAGACTGACCTTGAGTTGGCGATGGATTTGTTCCTGTGTTTGGAGTTGAGTTTGAACTTGGGGTTGTTGCCACATTTACTCTTTTAATAACAGAGAGCAAGTTGCAACAATTTGCTTTCATTAATGGCAAATTGCATTTGCCAAATTTAAAAACATAAACATCTCCCTCCCAGTTCTCTTCCATCGGGAAAAAATAAATCACTTTATTTTTTTCACTCCAGCCAGAATTAATTGAACCCTTCGGAACAATTATTTCTACTGCAATAGAATCAAGGTGTTCAATAACCCAAGAGATACTGTCATTAGTTATAACAACATTTTCTCCCGAACGATTTAACCCAACCTGAACAAGCTCTAAGAGATTCTTGCGAAACTCTTTTGCTTTTACTGAGTCACCAAGAGCCAATTTTTTAATCTCGGCTATGGTATATCCCTCGGATTTACGATCCATGATGGGACTCTGGCCAATTACTTGCAAACTCAATAGAGCCGCAAATAACATAAACGCGATTTTTTTCATTTTTAAGATTATTTAGTTTTATGATATTCACCTCTCAAAACTCCTCAAAACCATTGAAATTGAGAAACAAATATCATAAAACTAGAAATCTAACATTTGAGCGTATAGTATCATAATATGCAATAGTTGTCAAGTATCTCATCCTCCCTCTTATAATATATAATGAAGCAATACGTGTCCCGTTAAAAGTCATAAATGTCGTATTTATTACGGGAGTTTATATTAAAATATTTTTTAAATTTTGATTTTATTAATTAATATAGGTGTGTCTTATAATTAAGACAACTTTTAATGGGATGACCATTCAATTTGATGATGAAAAACAGAAAAAAAATCTAGATGAATTAAGGAAACAAGAAGAAGAAGATTTAGTACAGATGATTGCAGAAGCTAAATATGGAATACCACCAATAAATCTATCGGGGATAGTAATAGATAATAATGCGCTTCGTTCTATCTCAGAAAAAGATGCTAAGGAATTAGAAATAGCTCCATTTAAAGTGGTGGGTAGAAATATCCATGTTGCAGTTCGTTCACCTCAACCCGAAAAATTAGAAAGTTTGAATACTTATTTTTCTGACCACGAATACACTCCGCATTTTTATATGGCATCACTTGCTAGTCTTGAGAAAGCATGGGAAAGATACAAAGAGATGTCTTACGCTTCAGAATCTAAAATGGGGACTGTTACAATTTCTGAAGAAATATTAAAAAATATAATGAAAGGTATTAAAAATATTGATGATATTAAAAAAGCAGTGGTTGAAATAGAAAAAGATAAAACTCGCACAACTTCCCATATTCTTGAAACAGTTCTCGCTGGAGCTATCGCAATAAATGCTTCAGATATACATTTTGAGCCAGAAGAAAATATGGTGCGGTTACGTTTTCGATTAGACGGAGTTCTCCATGAAGTGATGCAATTATCTCCACTGGTTCATAAATTTATAAATTCTCGAGTCAAACTTATTTCGGGTTTGAAAATCACAACCACGGCAATAGCGCAGGATGGACGTTTTAGTGTATTTCTTGACCAAGACGAGATAAATATTCGTGCATCTATCATGCCTGGGGCTTATGGTGAATCCATTGTTCTCCGAATCCTTAATCCGAAATCTATCCGAGGCAAACTAGAAGACTCTGGAATAGAACCAAAACTGTATGCGGTTTTTATGGAAGAAATTAAAAAGCCAAATGGACTTATCCTCCTTACTGGTCCTACCGGGTCTGGTAAAACGACGACTCTTTACTCGTTCTTGCAGAAAATTTATTCAGACGAAGTTAAAATTATTACAATTGAGGACCCGATTGAATATCATTTACCAGGGATATCACAAACTCAAGTGGACGAAGAGAAAGATTACACATTTTTGAATGGTTTACGCTCTGCCCTTCGACAAGACCCAGATGTTATAATGGTCGGAGAAATTCGCGATGTTGAGACTGCAAAGACTGCAGTAGAGTCAGCTCTTACGGGGCATTTGGTTTTCTCAACCTTACATACCAACAACGCTGCTGGCGTAATCCCCCGCCTTATTGATCTTGAGGTAAATCCAAAAATTTTGGTTTCTGCTCTATCTTTATCTATTGCTCAACGATTGGTGCGAGTACTTTGTAAAAAATGTAAAAAAGAAAAAGTAATAACAGACGAGGAGATGAGAGTAATAAAAAATATAAGTGAAACTGCAAAATCTAATGGTAAAGATTTTGGAAGTTACGGAGTTAATATGAGTGCCCCCCTTAAAATATATTCGGCTGTCGGTTGTGATGAATGTAATAAAACTGGATACAATGGAAGAATTGGAATTTTCGAAGCAATTCAAAATGATGAAAATATTGAAAAAATAATAATTGAAAATCCAAGCGAAAGAGAAATAAAAGCAATCCAAGCAAAACAGGGTTCTCTAAGTATAAGGGAAGATGGAATAATAAAAGTATTAAAAGGAGTTACATCTCTAGAAGAATTAAAAAGTGTAGTGGATTTGCTAGAAGAATAGAGAAATATTAAATTTTAGAGACTTGGGAGCGCGACGGCGCGAGCACGAGGAATTTTTTAGCAAAAAAATATCCGTGCTCTAAAATTTAATATTTCTCTATTCTTCTTTTCTACCTAGCAAAAAAACATAAATCTCTAAACAATCCTTTGAAAGCATGCGCTAACAAAGTAATATAGGATTACAGGATAGTCACAGTAAATATAAATACAAACCAAGACGTCCTATGCACAGATATAGAGCACGGGGCCGATTGCTTAGAGATTTATGTCCTCTTCACTAAAATGCTATAATGAAAACATGTAAAAACTTTCTGAAGAGAGTATATCATGTTAAGAATATAATGTCAAGCCCTAATAAAACAAACAAAGAAGATGTCTTTTTAGACCAAACTCTCCGCCCCGAGGTGTGGAGTGATTATATTGGTCAAGAAAATATAAAAGCAAACCTTAAAATACTACTTACGGCGGCCGAAGAGCGTTCTCACCCCGCTGAACATATTCTTTTTTATGGTCCACCTGGACTTGGAAAAACAACTTTGGCTCATTTGATAGCAAAAGAAACACGAAGGCAAATAAAAATCACTTCAGGCCCTGCGATTGAAAAAGTGGGCGACCTCGCTTCTATACTGACCAACCTTGCGCCCGGAGATATTATTTTTATAGATGAAATTCATAGATTAAACAAAATGGTTGAAGAAATTCTCTACCCCGCGATGGAGTCCGGCGTTTTGGATATTATTATTGGCAAAGGACCATCGGCCCGCACAATACAACTTGAATTACCCCCATTCACTCTTATAGCTGCAACTACGCGTATTGCTTTATTATCATCCCCGCTTCGTTCGCGATTCTCTGGTGGAGTATTTCGTCTTGAATTTTATACTCATGAAGAAATCAAAAAAATTATAACTCGTTCTGCAAAAATATTAGGGGTAAAATTAGATGATGAAGCTCTAGATGAAATATCAAAACGTGCTCGTTTTACTCCTCGTACGGCAAACTATTTACTTAAGCGTTGCCGTGACTATGCCCAAGTTCACAAAACTCCATTATCAAAAGAAATTGTTAAAAAAGCCTTGGCGTTACTTGAAATAGATGAGCTTGGATTATCCGCTCCTGATAGACGTGTTTTAGATATTATAATCTCTAAATTTGGTGGTGGACCAGTTGGATTAAAAACTATTAGCGCCGCAACCAGCGAAGAAGAAGCGACAATAGAAGAGGTTATGGAGCCATATTTAATTCAACTTGGCTTACTTGACCGCACAACACGTGGAAGGATTGTAACAAAAAAAGGTTATGAGCATTTAGGGTATGAATATACTAAATTAATATAAAAATTCAGATTCACCCCTCAGTCCTACGGACAGCTCCCCTTCGCAGGGGAGCAAGAATACAAATTAAAACAATATGAATATAAAACCAAAAATTAGAATAAGAATTGCTGGTATCTTCATTAAAGAAGATAAAATACTTTTAGTTAAGGGAAAGAAATATAAGGAACTATGGACGGTAGGTGGAAAAGTAGACGGTAATGAAACAGACGAAGAATGTTTAAGGAGAGAGATAAAGGAAGAAATAGGAGTAGAAATTACTGATATTAAGTTTTATAAAAAATATTTAACGACTTCTTTCTATAATCCTGATATTCAAATGGAAGAGAGGGTTTATCTTATTTCAATTAAGGGAGCTATGAAGCCAAATGCGGAAATTGAAAGTTTTGTTTGGTTTAGTAAAGATGATTACTACTCAAAGAAATATCTAATGATAACTCACACAGAAAAAGAACTTATTCCAGATTTAATTAAAGACAATATTTGGTAAATTGTGTTGTATTTTTGCTCCCCTGCTAAGGGGAGCTGTCCGCAGGACTGAGGGGTGAAAATCCTCCCCTGCAAAGGGGTGAGCTTGGGATAGGGACTCAAGCGCAAGACCTTGAACGTTTTGTAATCAAAATGTGAAAGGTGTACTGCTCCTGTAAGGAGGTGGCTGAAAGCCGGAGGGGTGATATAATTGATTAATGAAAATATTAGCAATTGACCCGGGGTTTGAAAGAGTTGGAATAGCTGTGATAGAAAGAACTTCTTGGCAAAAAGATGTTTTGGTTTATTCGGAGTGTTTTAAAACATCAGCTAAAATACCTTTTCCTGAAAGACTCAAAAATATCGGAAATGAAGTTGAGAAAATTATTAAAAAATACAAACCAGAAGTTTTAGCTATTGAGAAACTTTATTTTACAACTAACCAAAAAACAGTTATGGGTGTATCAGAAGCACGTGGGGCTATTATATATGTCGCTTCAAAAAATGGTCTTTCTGTCTATGAATATACACCTCCCCAAATAAAAGTTGCAGTCACTGGATATGGTAAGGCTAGTAAAGAAATGGTAATGTCTATGGTCCCCAAGCTTATAGACGTCAATATAAAAATAAATTCCGACGATGAATTAGACGCGATTGCCATAGGGCTTACGTGTTTGGCTTGTGAAAAGTTTACCCCCACACCCATAAAGGTATTGCAAAAAAAATAATATTTTGATACAAATAATGCATTATAATTTAACTTGTTTTATATGAGTTATATTGATGAAGAATTAAAAATAGATATTAATGAAGATGAAGAGGGGGTTGAAAATAAAAATCTTGAAGAAGATTTAAATGAACCAATAGATGATGATCTAGTAGATGATGATCTTTTGGTTGGTGAATTTGCTGGATTAGATGGGTCTGAATACTAGTTTGTGGTTATTTTAATAAATCTCTTCTTTCCAATTCTATATGTCCCTTCTAAAGCTTTTATGTTGTAATCTTTAATTTTTTCTTTTGTTTCTAAATTTGTGATTGCTCCTTCCCCCACAAGACGACGAAACTCTGTTTTTGAAGAAATTATTTTATTTTCTAATAAAACATCCACAAGCAATTTTTTGTTACTCACTTCTATCTCTAAAATATCTTCGGGTATTTCTTTTTGAGAAAAAGTTTTCTCCCAATTTTCTTGCGCTTCTTTTGCTTTCTTATCACTACCAAATATCCTTTTCACAACTTCTCCAGCAACATGCTTTTTAGCCAGCAGTGGATTTTTAACTATTTCTTTTATTTTATCCAGAGGAACATCAGTACAATTTCTAAAAATAACTTCAATCATTTCATCGGGCTGAGCCATAATTGCCCCAAACATTTCAGTTGGGTTTGTATTTAGAAAAACGCCAGTTCCTCTGCTTTTTGACATCAATTCCCCAGTCTTTGGATTTTCCATAAGATTAACCACAACCACAAATTTTTCTTTATTTTTTATCTTACGCAAAAGAGTCCGCCCCATTAAAGCATTAAATATTTGATCTGTTCCACATAATTCTGCATCAACTTCCATCGCAACACTATCGTAACCTTGCATTAATGGATACATAAATTCATGTAAAAATATATATTTCCCCTCCTTCATTCTTTTTTGAAACATATCTCTTTCAATCATTTGGCCAACTGTAATATGAGAGGCAAGTTCCAAAACTTCTTCCATAGTCATTTTTGCCAACCACTTACTATTAAAAAGTACTTTGGGAGGGTTTTCTTTATTATTAAAATCCATTAAATTTTTTATTTGTGACTTCCAGCTTTTTACATTATCAAGGACATCTCTAGTAGAGAGAGTTTTACGTGTCCCTGCTTGATCAGATGGATCACCGATACGTGCAGTAAAGTCACCAAACAAAAGAATCGCTTCATGCCCGAGTCTTCTAAATTCTTCTAAAAGCATTATATTTTTTGCGTGACTTAAATGAAGAGTGTTCGCGGTTGCATCAAAACCCATATAAATTTTGATTCTTTTGCCAGAAAGTAATAGTTTTTTAAACTCTTCTTTGGTGGGCAAAACATTCACAATAACCCCTCGATTTAAAAATTCATCTATAACCTTTTCATTTGTAATTATTTTAGTCATGTGTATACTTTACCACATTTATATTATTTTAAGAATATAGTGTGGTATTATGTATAATAAGGTCAAGAAATAGCAATTTATAACTAATTTTTAGTACTGGGATGAGAAAAATTAAGAAACGTTCAATAAAAAACATTATTTTCATTATTATAAGCATTGGGCTCCTGTTTACGGGCATTTTCGCTGTTTGGGTTAGTACTTTACAACTTCCAGATTTTAAATCTTTCACAGAACGTAAAACCCAGAGTTCAACTAAGATATATGACCGAACTGGCACAATACTCCTTTATGATGTCCACCAAGACATAAAGAGAACGGTTATCCCTTATGAAGAAATGGGGGTAAATATTTTAAATGCAACCGTTGCAATTGAGGACTCGGAATTTTATCAACATCAAGGAATCCGCCTAAAGTCTATTGTCCGGGCAGTTTGGTCTAACATAACTGGTGGTAAGGTTCAAGGGGGGTCAACAATTACTCAACAATTAATTAAAAACACACTATTAACACCACAGAAATCTTTGTCTCGTAAAATAAAAGAATGGATCATATCAATAAAAATTGAGCGTATTATGAGTAAAGAAGATATTTTGACTCTTTATTTAAATGAAGTCCCATACGGAGGAAATATATACGGCATAGAGGAAGCATCAAAAGCCTTTTTTGGTAAAAATCCGAAAGATTTAACTATGGCTGAATCTGCTTATTTGGCAGCAATTCCAAATGGACCGACATATTATTCTCCTTACCGTAAAAACAAAGACAAATTAGACGAACGTAAAAATTTAGTATTAAAGAGAATGTTAGATTTAAGTTTTATAAATGAAGTTAATTATAATAAAGCAAAGGAAGAAATTGTTACCTTCTTACCAGAACAGCCAATGCATATTGCAGCTCCCCATTTTGTTTTTTTTATTAAAGATTATTTAGAAAAACAATATGGAACTGATGCACTAGAGAGTGGTGGTTTTAAGGTAATAACTACTCTTGATTATAATTTGCAAAAAAAGGCAGAAGAAATAGCAAAAACAAATGCTTTAGAAAATGAAAAAAAATGGGATGGTAATAATACAGCTGTTGTTATAATTGACCCGAAAACCGGTCAAATACTTTCCATGGTTGGTTCACGAGATTATTTCGACAAAACTATTGATGGTAATTTTAATGTGGCAACTGCTGGAAGGCAACCAGGGTCTTCTTTTAAGCCTATTGTTTATGCACTAGCTTTTGAGAAAGGTTATACAGAAAAAACAACACTCTTTGATGTTAGGACTGAGTTTAATGCATCCTGTAACCCCACTGGGTCATCCACATCGACCAATTGTTATACACCAGACGATTACGATAATGCTTTTCGTGGGCCAATGACACTCCGTGATGGTCTTGCTCAATCTATAAACATTATTGCTGTAAAACTTTTGTATTTGGTTGGTGTTTCTGACTCTATTAAAATGGCTCAAAATTTAGGTATTAGTACATTAGTAAATGACCCAAATAGATATGGGCTATCACTTGTTATTGGAGGAGGAGAGACAACTCTCCTCGATATGACTTCTGCTTTTGGTGTCTTTGCTAATAATGGAATAAGAAATCCTTATAGTGGGATTCTCTCAATCGAGAACAGTAAGGGTAATATTCTTGAAGAATATAAGAGTAACCCACAAGAAATTCTTAAACCAAATATAACACACATTCTTTCAAGCCTCCTTTCAGATAATGTTGCCAGAACTCCAACTTTTGGAGCAAATTCTGTTTTGAATATACCAGAAAGAGAAGTTGCAGTTAAAACCGGTACTACAAACAACAACAAAGATGCTTGGACTATTGGATATACCCCATCTGTTGTGGTTGGTGTGTGGGTAGGAAACAACGATAACAAACCAATGAAAAAAGGTGGTGCTGCTCTTGCTGGACCTATATGGAATGGCGTTATGAATGAAGCTCTCAAAAATTTACCAGTAGAATCATTTGAAAAACCAGAGCCGATAGACCAATCTCTTCCACCTATTATCCGCGGTTTTTGGCAGGGCGGAGATACTTTTATTACAGATTCTATTTCAGGTGGTTTAGCAACAGAGTACACACCAAAAGAATTACAAAAAGAAACACCTATTACAAATATTCACTCAATTTTATATTGGATGGATAAAAATAATCCTCTCATAAAAACGTCAGGCCAAGTAAATGATTCACAGTATAAAAATTGGGAGTATGGGGTGAGTGTGTGGTGGGAAGCTAATAAATATAAATATAAAATAGTAACTGAAGCGGATAAACCAATTGCTTACGACAATATTCACACACTGGAATCAAAACCTGTTTTTGAAATAAGTGGAATTGAAAATAAAACTTATAAAAAAAATGAAACTATCATCATTTCAATTAATCCAATAAGTAAAAACCCAATTAAAAAGGTAGATGTTTTCGTAAATAATACGTATGTGACATCGTTGAAATCACTACCATTTGCTATGAATTTTACCCCAAATAATATTGATGATATATCAAGCACAAACACCCTCCGAATTATTGGGGTTGATACGCTAGGAAATATGGGAGAAAAAACTTTAACTTTTTATGTAGGAAATAACTAGTATTATTTTATATCCGAAAAGTTATTTTGCGGAAGGAGGTTTTCTAGTTTGTCTAGGATCTGTCTTTTGTGTATCATAATCTCACTTCGAAGCATTGGGGAACCTTCCACATAAATACAACCATTTTTTACCTTTACTGTTCGGCTTTCAATCGGGTGGTGAATTTCATCTCCAATTGTTCTAACGACAATATTTTTTAATTCTTCTTTCTGAAAAATTATTTTTTTAAATTTATCCAAAAAACTCGTGATGTGATTGTAATCCATGTGTTCGCTTTTTTATTTAAAATTTTTAAATTCTTAATTTTTAATTCTTAATTACCCTACCTATTCATTGGCATAACCAAATACATAAAAGATGAATCCCCTACTCCCCGAATAATCATCGGCTTGTTATTCCCATTCATTTCAAGGCTTAAACTATCTCCAGGGATTGACTGAAAACAATCCAAAATATATTTAAAATTAAAGTTAGCCGAAACACTTTCTCCTGATAACGCTCCAGAAATAAGTGTCGTATTTTCTCCAATGTCAGTATTTTTCGACTCTATTTCAAAAACTTTTTCATCTGGTTTTATTGTAATTACAACTTGATTAAATTTATCTGAAAAAATATTAGAAATTCTTAATGATGAAATGAAATCCTGCTTTAAAACAACTGATTTAGTTGTGGGGTTTTGGGGAATGATTTGTTTGTAATCAGGGAAACTTCCATCAACAACACGCGATGTTAGATATATATTTTCTGTTGAAAAAGATATTTGGTTTTTTTGAAGAGTTATTTTGATATCATCTTCAATCCCATCAAAAACTTTAATTATTTCCACTACATTTTTAAATGGTATTAATATACCACCAAAAGACAATTTTTGTTTTACTTTTATTTTCTTTTCAGCCAAACGGAAAGAGTCAGTGGAGACAAACACAAGCATGTCATCTTCTGGATAAATATAAACACTTCCAATTTCTGGTTTTATTTCTGAAATAGAAGCGCTATAATACACTGATTTTATACCATCAATAAATTTTTTGTTTGGAATTAAAAGTTCTTCTCCTTCCACGATTGGAATTGTGGGGAAATCTTCATGTGAAATGCTTTTTAATAATATTGTACTTGTGTTTGTTTTCACTAATAAATTACCATTTATTAGTTCAAATTTTACAAGTAGGTCCCCTTGTAAAACAGAAAACAAAGAGGACAAAATATCCCCTCTTACCGCGACAACTCCTTCTTTTTCTATTTTAGCTGGAACTTCGATTTCTATTCCAATGTTTAAATTTGTAGCCCTGAGTTTTAATATTTTATCAACAGCTACCCAAAGGACAGAGCCAAGCACAGGAAGAGTTAAGTTTTTGCCAGTTATTCTTTCTACTGAAACTAACGCTTTTTTAATTTTATCTATTGAACATTCTATTTTCATATTTTTTTTATCCAGGGTTATCATACACTGGGTATAATTATCTATTAATACTTTATTACTACTATTATTACTGTTAATATGTGGATTACTTTTTAACCTAACAAAACTAAACCTTTTTAATTAATTATTTTTTTTAATTTTAATTTAACTTGTTAATTACTTTTAATTTTTTAATAAACAATTATTTTTTCCACCTTTTTTATTTTTATAAACACCCCTTTTCCACATACTTGTTATTTTTTTATTTAAACATAATTCTTATCTTTTCTATTTCTTGTAATAATGATGGGTCTGTTTTTAAATCCGCTTTTATTTTTAGGTGGGAGTGAATTACTGTCGTGTGGTCTCTATCTCCTAATTTTTGTCCTATTAGTGGGTATGAAATATTAAAATCTTCACGCAGTAAATACATTGCGACCTGGCGAGCCCTTACAATTTCCTTTCTTCTTGTTTTTTCATAAATAACCTCTTCTGAAAGATTATAATAAGTTGCAACGATTCTCACAATATCTTTTATAGCAACTGTTTTTTTAGGTCTAATATTGTTTTTAATAAGTGTTTTAACTTCAGTAAGGACGAGTGATCTATTTTTTAATTGAGACTGACAGATAACAGTATTTAAACTTCCCTCAAGTTCGCGAATGTTACCATTAAGAGTTTCCGCGAGATAAGAAATAATTTCTGGTTCTATAATACAATTAGTTAATTCAAATTTTGCTTTAATAATTGCTACACGAGATTCATAATCTGGTTCAACTATTTGTACAGTCATACCAGAAGCAAACCTAGATTGTAATCTTTCTTCAAGCCCTTGGATAAAATTTGGGTGTTTATCTGACGAGAAAATTATTTGTTTATTACTTTCATATAGGGTGTTGAAAAGATGGAACAATTCTTCTTGGGTTTTATCTTTTCCAGAAATAAATTGAATATCATCCATGATTATAACGTCATATTTTCGATATTTCTCTTTAAATGAATTTGGGTTTTTGTTTTGAATTGAATTAATATAATCAATTGTGAATTTTTCTAGACTAACATAGTAAACCTTTTTTTGTGGGTGTTGTATTTTTATTGTATTCCCAATTGCTTGGATCATGTGTGTCTTTCCTAACCCTGTGCCACCATAAATAAAAAATGGATTATAGTTTTGTCCTGGGTTTGTAATTATTGCTTGGGCAACAGCGTAAGCAAGCTCATTAAAGGGACCAACAATAAAAGAATTAAAGTTATATTTTGGATTTAAATTATCATCTCTATTTACATATAAATCATTTAATGGAAGTTCTTTGTTTATATTAATTGGCATTTTTGTAATAATTCTATCACTGTTTTTTGTGTCTTGTTCATATTTTAGCTCTTGTCTATGTATTACATACTCAATACTACGGATATTATCTTCATGTCCGATAAGAGTTTTTAAAACAAGTTTATGAAACTTATTATACAACCAATCTTTTACAAATTCATTTGGAACACCAACGTAAATGACCCCTTCCTCTTCTTTAATTATAGAAGTATTTTTAAACCAGGTAGTAAAATTAGCTTTTGAAATATTCAATTCAATTTCTGATAGGCATTTATTCCAGAGTTCTTTTGTATTTACCATAGTGCGTATTATACATTGTTTTTTAATCTAGCAATAATTAAATATCTTAATTAACATGTTGATATCGTGTGGATATGTTTTGTAGCATATATTGCATTGTTGTCTAATATAGTATATATTCTCAATATGTCTCAAACATATCAACCAAATAGAAGGAAAAGAGCAAAAACTCACGGCTTTCTTGTTCGTACTAAAACACAAAATGGTAGAAAGGTAAATACAGCTCGTCGCCGAAAGGGTCGTGCCAATGTATCAATAAAGAAATAAGTATGCTTCCAAAGAAAAAGCGGGTTACAAAAGAGTTTTTTCAAGTCCTAATGAAGGAAGGAAAAACTTTTTCCACCCAGCTTTTTTTGTTTCATTATATAAAAAGTGATTCCCCCCAATATGCTTTTGTTGCCCCTAAGGGTATATTCAAAAAAGCTGTGGAAAGGAATAAATTTAGGAGAATTGGATATAATATATTACGTTCTATTCCCGTAAAGGCTGGTTCTGGGGTATTTCTTTATAAAAAACAGGCACTTTTAGCTACACAAATGGAAATTAAGGAAAATATTCTTTTTATACTAAAAAAGACAGGTCTTCATGACTAAAATTATTATTTGGCTTATAAATATTTATCAAAAAACACCACTAAGGTCACATTCTTCTTGTGTTTTTTTGCCAACCTGTTCAGAATATACAAAGCAAGCGATTACAAAATATGGTGTTTTGGGTGGACTTGGACGTGGTTTTAGAAGGGTTTGCCGTTGCCACCCTTGGCAGAAAAATAACTATGACCCCGTTGAGTAAATAGTAGATATGCCCTTTCTGCACCTGCACCACACCACTTTCTACTTTCTGCTTTCCTGTGATACAATAGACCAATGCAAGCATTGTGGAATACTGTATTTTATCAACCAATATATAACGCACTTATCTTTATAATAGACAACATCACTTTTGGTGATGTTGGTTTTGCTATTATTTTAGTAACAATTATTGTTAAACTAGCCCTTTCCCCCCTCACTCGTAAGTCAATAAAAAGTCAGGTACTTATGAAGCGGATGGAGCCAGAGATTAAACAAATCAAGAAAGATTTTCCTAATAAAGAAGAACAGGCTAAAAAAACGTTTGAATTATATAAAAAATATGGCACAAATCCATTTTCTGGGTGTTTAGTTGTAATTATTCAGTTGCCAGTTATTTTTGCTTTATATTATGTATTTTATAAAGGACTCTCTGTTGATAGTAGTCTTATATATTCATTTATCCAAATACCTGCTACTCTCCACACCAATTTCTTGGGCTTGGTTGAAATGAGTAGTCATAGTATTTTCCTTGGAATTTTTGCCGGAATTACTCAGTTTGTTCAAGGATATTTATCGACTCCAATTAAACCAAAGAAGGTTGAAATAGTGAAAGAGATCAGAAAAGCAAGTGAACCAAAGACGTTCCAAGAACAACTCTCCGATAGTATGCAGATGAATGTAAGATATATATTACCAATATTTATTGCTTTTATCGCATGGAAAATATCGGCAGCAGTTGCATTATATTGGATTGTGAGTAATATATTCACTATTGTTCAAGAGTGGTATATTCGTCGAAAACTGTCGCTTAATTAAAAATAAACACAATGCAAGAAGACAAGATAAAAGAAGCTATAGAGCAAATTTTTAAACACGCGTCGTGTGTTATTTCTAAACTTGAATTTTCTAATGAAAATGGAATGCTTTGGTGCATGATAGAAACTCCTGATTCTGGTTTCATTATTGGGCGAGATGGAGAAACACTACGCTCTTTAAATCATCTTGTTCAAAAAATAGTAAAAAAAGATGTAGTTGAAACCGAAGAAAAGGGTCCAACTATTTTTATTGATGTTAATGGTTATCAGAAAAAGCGTTTTGAAAATTTAAAAAATATTGCTCACATGATGGCAGAACGTGCTCGCTATTTTAAGAGCAATATTGAGATTGATCCAATGCCTGCCTATGAGAGAAAAATTGTCCATATGTTTTTAGAAGGCGCTAAAGATATTAAAACAGAATCAGAGGGGTATGGCTCAACTCGACGGGTTGTTATTAAATACGTGGATAGTAGTATATAGCAATTACCTTAAGTTCAAGCTCCACAGTGTGGAGTCCTTTTTATTTGTGAAGAATAGTGTGTCCTCTTTATCACTTAAGAATAGGTGTGTGCCATCTATCGGTGTTTCGTTGGTTGAATTTGCTATTGTCGTCGTCCCGCTTGATGTGGTGTCCATTTTTATAAAATAATCATCAAAAGATATTAACCCTTGATACCAATAATCTGGGTATTGATTGCCAGTAATAACGTTTGGTAAGGCACAATAAATTGTAATATTGTCGCTGGACCAAATACATTTTTCAGGTAAACCATATATTCCTAAATCTTTTGTTGTATGTTTTGTTATGTCAAAAATCCCAAGCCTTGGCCCAGTACCCGTCGCTACGCTATATAAGACCAGAGAACTATTTGGATTGACCAATGTTGTGAGGCCCTTTACTCCGCCAAATATTTTAGAAATTGTTTTGTTTGTCATATTTAAGAGGAAAACACTCCCATCAACACCATACGATGCTTTTGTTGTTAGATATATATCTTTGTTGTTTGCCCATTGCGATAGCCACTCCGTGAGTGGTGAACTGAACACGACACTCATTTTTGTATCCCCGAAATTTTTAACGACACCCGATATCCCGTTACTATTTTCTGTTAAATAGAAAAATTTTATTTTATCTGGAGATGTGATCAAATCCGAAATATCTTTTGGTAAAAATTCCCCCTTGGGTTCTCCGAGAGTTGCCGTAAAACTGCTTATTGAATTATCCGAAGAAAGATATCTATATATAACAGTGTTTGCAATATTATTGAAAAATGCTTCATAAATACCCGGTATGGTAGAGTTTGAAATTTTCTCCTCTATCTTTGTATCTAGGAACATTTTATAAATATGGCCGTTCATTCTTCCTGTATATCTTACAGATGGAGCTTGCTCGTATTGGTTTTTCTCTACAACTGCAGTAGTTGTCTTTGTGAAAAATGGAGCAGTTTCTGTGTCAATCTTACCAGTAATAGTAAGCCCATTTAATTCTTGAAAATCTTTTATGGCTTGAATTGCTAATTTTCCAAAACTCCCGTCAACTACAAGTGGTGGTGTTAAAGATAATGCTTTATTTAAAAATATTTGAATTTCTTTTCTCCCCTCTTTTGTGTCAGCATTGATTACTGTTTTGATTGGTTCTGGCTCTGGAGTGGTTTCGTTGTAAAATATTGGTCTTGTATCTTCTAGAAATGTTGCCCCAGCTATAGCAAAATCTGTTATTTGATAAAACCTAGAAGTTTTTGTTTCTGTTGTTCCCTGTCCTTCTGTGTCTGTTGATTGTTCACCAGTATTATTGGTGTCTTGTGTACCTGTTCCAAATGGATTGAAGCTTTGATACCAGGGAGTTGTATTGTCTGTGGTATTACTATTTTTTTTATTTATTAATGAAATAACGCCGAAAATTATCGCTCCGACGATTGCAAACACTGATATAAAAATGATAATTGTTTTTTTAGACATGTTATTTATTTATTTCTCCATTTTTAATTGCCTCATCTATCTGTTGTTGTATACTCAATTTTTTACCCATTATACATTGTCCGTAAGTCCCTGTTTTTCCACCCCCGCAACTAACAACCACAGAACAACTACCGAAATATTTACACGCCGCCGCTTCTTGACTAGCAGGATTAGAACCAGCACCCCCATTCCTCTTTAGGAATAAAGCTGTCATCATCAGAGCATCAGCAGTGTTCCATGGATTTGGTTCATGCCCTAGCAATTGTTTTGCCTCGGCACGATATAGAAGCCATGTGCCTGGGAGAAATTGAGTATATCCTATCGCTCCTCCATGAGAACTACCTCCTCCACTACAAGACATATTTATTTTTGTATAATCAAGACCCAAACTAGTTGCAACTGTCTTTAGGGAATCTAATTGACCGCTCCCCATATTTGCACTTGAATAATTACAACCCCCGGTATTACTTCCACTGCCAGTTTCTTGGGCAAACATAGCTAGAATAAAAGCGGTCTCAACACCTGTTTTTTCTGAAGCGATTTTTGCAGCCGGGTAAGCCTCTTTATTGAAATTGATTTTAATGGGCTTCCCATCAAACGTTGCTGATCCAGAAACATCAAAGTTTACTATCTCTGCACTAACTTGCTTTATATTAATATCGGTTTTCAGAAGGTCTGGATTAATAGTATTAAGTAGTGCAAAAGCCCCAAGAGCAATCAATAAACCCAGTATTGCATTTGTTATTTGTTTCTTTGCCTCTGTTTTGCCAAAAATAGATTCACTTCCCATATATGTTACTCCTCCTATCACAATCATAATAACAGCAAGGGCACCACAAAGACCTATGGCTAAAGTAAATATCCAATTAAAATAATCTCCAATATTATTTGGTGCTGTTTTTTCTTCTGTTAAAGGAGCGAGAAATGTATAAACATCACTTTTTGGGGTGTCTTTTTGAGGGTCAACTGTTTGCACCTCGTCTTTGGGACAAATAGGAGGAATTGCACTAACACAAATATAATTATCTAGTTGCGAAGTTTTTGAGCATGAAAATTTTTCACATCCAGGGATTTGTTGTAAAGCAATATTACACATCGCTTCATATTTCATTCCACAAATTCTACTTTGTACCCCTCCCACATTAATATACTCATAAAATGTGGTTACAGCTTCCGCTTTTAATGTTACAAAAAAAGGAAATATTATAAAAATAGAAAGGAAAAACCCGCCAACTACTCCATAAATATTTTTATTTTCATTTTTTTTCATATTAAAGATTGATTTTTAGCTGATTACTAACACTTTGGAATAATTCATTTATATTTTCAATTACTAAACTTATAGTAGCATATCCTCCACGAGAATTTGGCCTTATTGTTAATTCTGTTTTCTTTGTTGGTGTTTGTATACTACTCCCATTTATTTTCCAGTTGTAATTAAAAGAACCTTCTTTCCCTTTGATAGATAAAAAATATGGTTCACCCACGATTGTCATTTCATCTTCAGGCATAGCAGTTTCTTTATCAAGAGCTTTATTATAAAGAACACCATCTGTTGGTGATTTTTTATAAAAAATTATTTTAGGTTGATAGAGTGGTATATCTATTGTGTTTTCTGCCCCATAATCCCCACTGACTGACGAAGCGATTACCGTTATCGTATTTTTCTCATCAAACATACTATTTTTAAATACATAAGCATTTTTATTATATCCAGAAGCTTCAAGTACTGTGTTGTCACCATTTTTCCACGTATAGGTAATACTTCCACTACCAGATTTTATTGTGTTTGTATTTGGAATTGCCACAGCTCTTATCACTGCACCACTAATTGGAAGAGACTTCCCTCTATAAAAAGGCGGAGTATATCCGTCAGCAGATTCCCACATAACTTCAATTTCAGATGGAGCAATAACCACCCTCTTATTTATTGTGTTCATAGAGCCTGCTGGGGTAACACTGATATTAAAAACAGTGATGGTATTTGGGCCTAGAGCTTTAAAAGAATAACTCGTTTTACCTATCCCAGATAGAACAACTCCCGATTCCGCTTGCCACATTATTGTTGCTTTGTTTAAATCGGTTGCATAACTAGATAGATTGATTGTTACATCTTGGTATGGTTGTGGATTGTTTGGACTTGTTTCCACGTTTATTTCTCCTTCCTGCACTTCAATTTGCATTTCAGCTGAAGAAATATAAGGGATATTTATTATCCCCAGAATAAAAAATCCGACGAGAAAGATTTTCATTTTTGTAAATTTCACTTTATATATTATATAATAATCCTGCTTCTCTAACAACCTATAATTTGATTCACCCCTCCGTCCTTTGGACACCTCCCCTTCGCAAGGGAGGAAGAATTCCTCGCCCCCTGCGAAGGGGGAGATGCTAAAAGCAGAGGGGGTGTATCTAATTACTACTCCCCGCCGCCAATAATTCCCCTTTTGCTTTTTTGATAGCCAAAATTTGTGAAGGGTCAGATGTGATAATTTGGTCTTCGGTATAAGAAGCGATTGTTTTAACTGCAACGTGTTTTAGGCCAACAAAAAAGATACCTTCTCCAACATTTGCCTCTAACAGCAAATATTTCTCTTCCTCTGTAAGACTGAATGTTTTTTGTAAGACATCTATTGTTGCTGGGGACTGTTTTAGAAGTAATTGAATAGAAGAGTTAGTAATAATAGGTATGCCATAAGCGCTTTTCATAAAATCCCCTACGTCTTGAGTAATAGTTGCAAGTCCTAGCCAGTATTTTCGTCCTCTTTTAGCAATAGAATAGAGGAACGATGCAGTATCTTCTGATTTCATCATCCACCAGGCCTCATCTACTACAAGTAATCTTTTTCTAATATTTTTACGAATAGAATTCCAAATATAATGAGTAACAATATACATTGCTACAGGTTTTAGTTCATCCTCCATATCTCTGACAGAGAAAACTATAAATTTTCGGTTGATATCAACGTTTGATGGTTGGTTTAAAAATGATGCCCAAGACCCGTGAGTATATTTGGTCAAGCGCTGGACAAGCGAATCGCTTCCCTCCATTCCAGAGAGAACCATCTCAAAGTCCGTTAATAATGGAACCTCAATATTTCTAAAGTCTGACTCCGCGGTAATATCTTTTAAGGCATATGTCTCTGTGATAGCACTATCTATAATAGAATCTTCTTCTGGTGTTAATCCTCCAAGCATTATGCGGAACAACCCTACAAGATTTATAGTATTTGAGCGGAGAACATCTGCCCCTGTTTCATCTCCTGTGGGAATAGGTAATTCAAAAGGATTTATATGGTGGTCGGAAGAAAGAGCGATGTTAAAATATCTACCTCCTACTGCTTCAGCTAGATATTCGTATTCACGCTCTGGGTCTATGACGATAACTTCTGTGTCAAACATTAAAGTACGAATAATTTCTAATTTAGCGGCATAAGATTTACCAGCTCCAGCAGTTGCAAAAATTATGGAGTTGTAGTTTGGGAGGGAAAATCTATCAAAAAGAATCAAGCTAGAATTGTGGCGATTGACCCCATACAATATTCCTTTATCATCAGTTAAGTCAAAAGAGACGAATGGGAAAATACTTGAAAGTGGTTCAGTGTTGAGTTTTTGGTGAATACCTAGCACGTCTGTTCCTAAAGGAATAACACTTTTAAATCCTTCAGCCTGCTGAAATAGTGCTGGCTTTAGATAGATGAGTTTTGATTCAAGAAGAGATTTAATTTCATTTTCAATTTTAAATAAATCGTTATCATTCTCAGCATAAACTGTGATATAAAGACCAACATTAAACATTTTCTCTTGAGCTTGCATAAGATTATCTCGTAAATTTTCAAGGTCTTGGTATGCAGTATCAAGCATTGGGTCTCGCACTAGCCCCCTTGATTCACGAACAGAGATTTGACTCTGAACCTCGGCTACTTTCTTCTGAAATGTTCTCAATATTTCTGCTGTGTCAATAGGGTGGATAAAAATAGATACATCAAAAACCTTATCCAAATTTATAATTGGAGAGAACCAATTATCACTAAGATACCGTGGATATGATATTACAAAGAATGTTCTTGCTATTTTGTCTCCGAGGTTTAGTGACCTTGGAGTTATCTGAAGAGCTGATGGAGCGATAATATCCTGAAGTTCAAGTGCTGCCGCTTTATATATTTCACTTGGTAAAACAGGCATAACCATGCTCTTGTTTTTAGAGATGTTATTCTTTTTTCCTAATAAATTTGAAAATATTGACATACTTATTGTAATTTAATTCCCTGACTAATATCTCCTGGATTGAATGTTTTATAAAAAAGTTCAATAACCTGGTCTGTTTTAAGTTCAGATGTTCTAATTCCCATTCCTCCAAGTCCTTCGCTTATAACTCTTACCCGTTGGTCAAGCTGGGTGCGCTTTTCCTCAAAAGAGGCCATGTCAATCGCTCTCTTTGTATCTTCAACCTGTTTCTTTGGTGCACCTCCACCAAGTAAACTATCCATCATCTTACCACTAGATTTTATTATTGTAGGAGTATAAGGAACCACAATAAAGAAAGTTTTTGTCATAATGTTCACTTCATCTGTGAAAGATTTTATAAAATTAATATATTCTTTCGTTTGTATCTTTAAAAGTGGTTCTACTTGCTCTTTAATTCTGTTTTCTAAAAGAAGAAGGTATGGTCTAATGTCTAGCCGACGGGATTGCACAACTATTTGAGTAGAAAAATCTAACCCATTTATAAAACCTTGAAATCCATTTATTATTGCAGCCTGCTCCTCGGAGGATTTTAAAGAAAGGTTCAAAGAAGATGCCACTAGCACAGACCGAAGTCCCCCGTCTTTTAGGACGATGATACCGTTTCTAACTTCTTTAATTGATACAAACTCTTGAGAGCTTTTTGCACTAATGGCCATATTATAATTATAACATAATTTGTTACTGAAAGAATTTTAATTCCCCTCAAATTCATCCACCCCGCCTTTCAGGCACCCCTCAAGAGGGGAATTCACACATTATTACTTCTCCTTCCCTTCCACATCCAAACTCCAAGATATGTCTCTCAATTTGTCATTTGATGTCATCGGAATGACCGAAACCATTTGTGGAGCTTGTGCTTCCTCCTCTTTTTTCTTGCTATTTGGATTTATTAATCTCTGCTTCCATATATACAATTTACTTGAAACGAGATAACTAGCTCCAGCCTGAAGGTAATAAATAAAAGGTTTTCCGTTTATTCTATAAAAGACAAGCAGGACAGATAATATAGCAACTGGAATAATAAGAAAAATACCAATCCACAAAGGGAAAATTTTATATATGACAAACACTATTCCAGCTCCTCCCACAAGGTATACAAACTGAAAGAAAGTAAAAGGGCCAAATAATTTGTCCTCGATATCAATAAATTGTGGGACTTTGAATTGCATTTTTATATTATAACATTAATAAATAGGATTCCCTTCCCTTTGGGGAGGGCTGGGGAGGGGTTCCTAATTAATTAAGAACCTCCCCTCATTCCCCTCCTTGGTAAGGAGGGGAGGAATTAAATCGTTTCCCGATAAGGGTCATTCATTTTAGGTAATGAATGGTCTGATACCGTATGGTCACTTACTGTTACACCCTTTAATTTTTCCTCTATTATATTTTGAGGAGTATTTGTTATTCCAATAATTGGTTGAATTAGTTCAGTTTTTTCTATTATTTTTGTATCAAGTTTGATACTAGGAGGAGGAAGAGGAATTTCATCTTCATTATTAATTATTTTTGCATATGGAGGAAGAGGAATTTCATCTTCATTTGTAATTGTTTTTTCTTTATCCCAATATTTCTTTTCTACCCCGCGTATTACTTTAAAAATTTTTTCATTGATATCAATTACAAGATTTGCGACATCTTCTTTTGGTATTGTTATTTTGGAAGCTAATTCATCTTCATATTTGTCTGGGTGTATTTCACCAAGTATTACTTTTATGGTAGTTTCTTCCAAAATTCCCATTTGTTCAACATTGAGTTTATATATTGGTGCGATTGAATACAACCTCTCTTTCCATCCTGATTTAGCAATAGCTTTCTGAGTTTCTTGTGGGGCATTTTCGAAACGAGGATCTAAAATAAGTGGTTTGTCTATGTCTGGGTCCCCTCCCTCAAAGATCTCGTTTGTTGTTTGTTTATATATTTCTTTAATTTTTTCCAGTGTTTCATTTGAGATAAATGAATATATCCCCTTTTTTATATTATCTATAGTTTCTTTATTTATATTTAACTTATTTCTCAACTCCTCTTCATACTCATCAGAATTAGTTAACCCTAATATCAATAAGAAGGTTTCAGTTTGAAAAATATCTAACTGTTCAATATTAATTTTATTTTCTTTTCCTATTTCAAATATTTTATCACTTAATTTTGGATTAGTAAAAAGATCCACAATCTCTTTTGGTAAATATTCCAATTGTTGTTTTATTATTTCTTCTATTTCTGTTTCCATATGATTATAATTTTGTTTAAACAATGTTTAATTAGTGATGTCCACCTCCACCTGTTGGAGCACTAGGAGTAGTCAGCGTTGTTGGTGTTGTGTGGGGTGTTGGTGTTGTGTGTGTCGCTGGTTTACCTCCTCCCCCATCGGCAGCTTTTTGAGCTGCTGCAAGGGCTGCTACTGTAGCTGCTAGATCTCTACTTGTTTTCATTTGATCTACACTTTTTCTAATCTTAGTAGCTTTTATTTTATTTGTCATAAATTTACTTCTTGATAAATAATCTGCTGTTGAATTTCTTCTAGCAAAATTCATTTGATCAGCCACCTCTCTTGCCATTTTATATTCTAACCCATTACCACCAACTAATCTTGCTCGCATTGTTCCCATTTCAAAAGCTGTCATTTTATTTTCATTTGCTCTGCCCTTATTCATTTGTTCTACGACACTATCTGCTCTTTTTGCTGACATTTTTCCACCTTGTAATTCAGCCATTCCATAATCACCTGTATCAAGCATTTTATTTGCAAACTCTTCTTCTTTCTTAACTTTTTCTTCTCTTCCTTTAGCAAATCCTCCAGTCTTTACATTTTTTCCTACCTTGAGCCCTGTTGCTGAACCTAAATCTTTACCTGCAATTTTTACTCCTCTTGCATCAAAACTTCCAGAAGCAATACCACCTGTCATTTTTGCTACGCTTTTACCAAACTTACTTTGTGATGCCCAATCTCTAAATTTGTTACTTTGAGACAAGTTTGCTGCTGCACGTCCCAGAGTTTGTCTTCCAGCTAACGCGAGGCCTCCTACAGCTCCACCTAGAGCAACCCCTCCTATTGTCTTTCCAACTTTTGTTGCATAGTCACCAATTTTACCAGACATATCTTTGGCAATTCCTTTTGCTTTCCACATCAGAACCATCACAAGTCCAAACGGAATCATTATCGCTACTACGAAATCCATTCCCGATTTATTATCTGCATCAAAAACAGCAATAGACATAATGCCTAAGAATTTAATAATCAGATACATAAAGAACAAAAATACTGGTGCCAAGAATGCCATCTTTATTGTATCTGGCCACCATTTTTTCCATCCTACCATTTCCCAGTTTTGCATTGCGGGTATCATATAACTAAAGAATGCAAATGGTGCAAATACCATTGCCAACCACAAGCCGATAACTCTCGCTATAAATATTAAACTAACAGACAAGAATACTATTAGTCCTACTATATTTACTGCACTCGCGAGCAGGACGACGAGAATAAATGTTCCCGCAGTAACTCCGTCGTTTACTATTTCATCCCCATTGGCATTAGTAGATGTTCCAACTTTTGCTGCATCGGTTATAAGTTTTACTGGTCCTATTTTTGTAACAATAGCTTCCGATAATCTTATCTCTCCAAATTTTCCAGTTTGGCTGGTTACTACTTTATCATTAAGGCCCTTCTCTCCCACAACAAGGGCACTTTCATTATAAAATACTCGTGTCAGCACGTTTGAAGCATCAATAATAACTTGGGTGGCAAACAAGCTGAAATTTATCAGGAGCCCGATGATGACAACATTTATAATCATTTGTTTTGTGTTGGCGCTGTTAATATTCAAAATAGTTGAGAATGCTATATATAGCAATATGAAAATAAAGAACATATTACAGAAATCTTTCACCAGTTTCCACCCCTCAACCACAAATGCAGACCTATAGGAGGTATCTTTTATTGAATAACTAATAGAGACATCTAGTAGTTTCCCCGTAATAGCGAATAAAGCAGAAGATGGCCGGAAGACCAATTTGTATAATAATTGCCCGAGACAGCCACCAATAGTATTATAAAAATCTATTCTACATTCTGGCATTTCAACTTCACCATTAACAACACTATTCTCGATAGCTTTCCCAGTTATTAATACTTGTTCTTCTTTTGTTGCTGTCGTTATTGAAGTACTTGCTATTTGTATATAATTTGTTCCATTATCCTCAAGTCCTGGGAGAGTTTCCCCTGTTCCTTGTACAACATCTGGGTTTTCATATTCTATAGAAGATAAATAGTACAAAGAGACATTATATTTTGTGCCAGGTTTTAAACTAGATACACCGTCCGTTCCAGATGGTGTTAATTTTTTATCGATCACTACTGTTCTTGTGATTTTATTCTTCATTCCTGCCTTTCTACTATATTGATATCCGTTTAAAATAGTAGTTGTTATATCAACGAACCCAGTTTTACCTGTCCCATCTTCAACTACTTCTAAAATAAAGGTACCATTTACTTCAAATTCAACATAGTCTCCTCCTATTCCGAAAGTAAGAAGGCTTTGAACACTAGATGCAAATTTAGTTTTTTCAGGTTTAACATGATACCACCTATTTACAGATGATTCACCATCTGCAATTCCAGTATCAACTATTACAGTAAAATCTGAATCAGTTTCAGTTTCATTTACATATAATGAACTATTTTGAGATACTGAACTCTTAGGAAAGGCATTTTTGTAACCATCAATGCTTCCATCCCATATATCTTCATCTGCCTCGGCTTTATTGGTCTCTATAACTAAATTATTTTTTGTTCCAATACCAACTGTAAACGGCGCAAATAATTGCACAAGTATTACAGCTATTAGAATGTATGGCACAAATTTCTTAATCATTTGTATTTATTATTTCTCTCACTACTTGCTACATGCTACCTACTACTTAATCCCCCTTACTACTTTTCCTCTTTAAATTCTTAATTATTAATTCTTAATTATTCCCCCTCCTACCAAATATTCAAAATCCTTTCCGTGTTTATCATATCCACTCCATCTACCCACTTACAGCCACTTTCAAGTAAAGTTTGACTTGGAGGGGCATTCCAATTTCCAAATATTTTTGTATTGTTGTAATAACAATTATTGGTTATTAGATTATTTTGATCATCCCTAATGTCTAAATTAAATTTATCACAACTTTCTCCTGCACTCCATACCTTAGTCGGAGTAAGTGCTTCTATTGCAGCATTTATTATTCCTTGATATGGCATCATTAGTATGAGTATGCCTATATCAGGGGTATCTTTTGTTAAAATTACATCTCTTGTTAATGTTCCATAATAATAACCAGATACAACCTTACAGCCAGGACCATCTGATGAAGCAGTTGAAGACGCCCCACTTGCTTTTTGGCTTGGGCTTAAATATGGAGAATAATTACCATTTCCGTTATCTATATAATTACCTTCTAACCAGTTGTAATCCATGTATCCAGCAGTGATTGGTTTTCCTTCTGGGTCTTTAATCGAAACACCATTTTTATCAAAAACATTATTACCTGTGTAAGGGAATGTTCCACCCGACGTTTTTTGATACCAAGGATTTCCGCGTCTTAATGTTAAGTTTTGTCCTTGTGTATAATAATTGTCTTTATAGCCAGGAGTAGGTATACCAGAAGTAGGTATATCTGTGGTTTTACACAAACTCGGATTTCTTGAACAGAAATTTTTGTATCCATCTGTATCATTTATCTGCAAATAACACTGCTTTGTTAATCCATCAATTTGTCCCATAAAAATTTTCTGTTGGTCAATGTCGCTATATATTGTGGAGATATCGTCACTTGTTCTAAGGGTTGAGGATATTAGATAAAACTTACGGAGCAATACTGCCAATCTGGCTTTCTCTTCAGGGGTGAAAGTTAGTGGGTTTTGTTCTATATCTTTACAAATATTTGGTGGTATAACTTCAGATGCATCTATACATTTACCAGTAGTATCTTTTATTTTAGGGGGAGGACAAACCGATGGGTCGTCAACACATTGATCCCCTGAAACGATTTTATTCAGTGCCAGACATTCATCTACAGAAACACATTTACCAGTAGCATCTGTTAGCTGAGGACATGGTGTTGGAAGTGAATTTGTGACTGCTATTGCTACCCAATTGCTGCAATTGTTATTTTCATTTGTTCCTTCATTAATATTTCCAGCATCTGTCTGACTTTGTTTATCGGCACAAACTCTTATATAGTATGTACCTATGTCTTTAAAATTATAGACAATTGTAAAAGGTTGAGATTCTCCCGCTGGAATAGTTTTCATCCTGACTTTTGGCAAATCAATAGGGATTAATTTTGATTCATCCATAAAGGTGTTTGTTTCAGAGGAAGAAGAACCGCCAGTAGAGTCACTTGAGTCAGGACTAGTCGCACCAGTTGCACCAGTCGTAGTCGTTGTAAAAGCGGGTTTTGCCCATTGCATTATGTTGTAGAAAGTAGTTTCTCCAGTCGATGCAGTTCCTTGGTTTATTATATCTGAATAGAACATTGTGTTTACTCCAACGAGAACTGTCGTTGGTGTCGGGTCAGTGGCTCGAAGATCTGGGACTCCAGCTAGGTTGACGAAAACAACAACGCTTCCACTCACTCCTCCTCCATTCTTGTCATAACAAGTTATTGTAAATGATTTACTACTAAGCAATGCTCCCGTCGTAAGTTTTCCTTTTATACCTTTTTTATTATTTACACTACCATCGGGCGATGCATTACCCACAGCACCCTCCACGCAGTATTCAGTATTTTTTGATTCCCAACCAATCTCCGATTTTTCACCGTATTCAACTATTGGTGGTGTTGCCCAAACAGTGACAGAGGGAAATATAAAATTAGGGGCAATACAGTCAGGGTAAGTCCCCGTCCAGCCAAGAGGGCAGCCCCCAATATTGGTACAGTTAGGAAAAGTCCCCGTCCACCCGACAGGACAACTATTGGAATTGGGGTCAGTACAGTCAGGGTAGGTTCCCATCCAACCCGCAGGGCAAACATTGGAATTGGGGTCAGTACAGACAGGATAAGTTCCGGTCCAACCGACAGGACAGTTTCCAGTATTGGTACAGTTAGGAAAAGTCCCTGTCCAACCGGCAGGGCAACTATTAGAATTGGGATCAGTACAGTTAGGGTAAGTCCCCGTCCAGCCGGTAGGACAAACATTTCCTCCTCCACCAACAGCCACTAAGATATTTCCACTACCTGTTCCATTTACTCCAGTACAAGTCACTGTATATGACCTACTTGATTGAAGTATTCCAGTTGAGAATGACCCCGTCTTCCCCGTCCCATTACCAGTGCCAGCATTACAAGCATCTGCATTTGTTGATTCCCAACTAATAGTGGATGATTCACCTTTTGCAATTGATGCTGGGGTTGCTATAACTGTGACTGTGGGGAAAATGTTTGTATCGTTATCCATAGTCGTACAGAGGGGTGGATTAGTTGCATTATTTATACAATTACCACCAATAGTAGTACACAAAGTCGGATTAGTTGCACCATTTGTGCACGTATTACTACTAGGGCCAGTTCCACCATTACCTCTGAATATTCCACCTACCCAGTTTCCAATATTACCTGTTGTGTTATTAAAAAAATCTTTTATACTTCCCCAGAAACTACTATCAACAGCAATATTGCCAAAGCTTCCCATATTTATATCTTCAAGGGCAGTACCGAATTTATTTTGATTCTGAAGTCCAGTTTTTCTCACTATAGGCAAATTATTTTTATTTGTACCTACTTTATAAACGATGTCCCCTTTCTTAATGTTTTCTCCCGCTTCTGCGTATGTAGTCTTGATGTTCTCACCCGTATCTAGATTTTTTGAATTACTTGATGGAAGAAGTGGGGAGAATATTTTAGCGAGAAATCCCGGTTTATTCTCTGATGCAGGAAGTGAAGTAAAAGTATTAGTAGAAGTTTTAATTTTGAAAATACTATCTTTATTCTTAAAAATAAAATACCCAGCAATTAAAAGCAAGACAATTAAAATTATTGTTATGATGAGAGCTTTACTTTTTTTAGGGTTTTTTTCCATATATTTTTAATAATTTATTATTTCCATTCACACTGCCATGCCAAGTTAGACTCATATTCATGATATAAACTACAAGATTGACTGTCTGTTATATCGGAACATTTACTTCCAGCATTTATTCTTCCTGTATATGGGGTGGAAATTCCACTTCTTACACAATGAACAACAGGTGTTACTCCAAAACAATCAGGATCTTTTGTATCTATCAATCCATCTAAATCGTCATCAATTCCATTGAAGCATCTTTCAGCGTCAGCACCACCAATATTCATTATTGTATCTGCATCATAGAAATTCATATTTTCTTCAGCGAGACATTCTTTATATTTTTCTTTGTATTGTGCTACTTGTGCATCTGTCACCGGTTTCTCATTCTCATTACAAGTTGTTTGGTTTATATTACAATAGGAACCCCTATTCCCTATTGCTGATTTCTGTTGGCCGGTAAGACCAAATCCATCTTGCATACATTTTGTATAATTTTCATTACACATTTCTTTATTAACTATCTCAAGCAATCTTTTATCACGGCGGTCTTGTGCATCTTTTATAATTTTACTCACTTCCGCTTTAATTGGTTCAAGTTTGGCGATATTTACTTTTGCTATGGCGATATCATCGCTATACTCTTGTGTTACTTTTGCTATATCCTCGGCGTAGTACATTATATTTTTTGTCAGGTCAAGCCCGCTTTCAGCCATTGGGATGTAACCTAAGTTTTTATCCCCTGTGCTATTTGTTGTCGGTAAAGTTATTGATCTATTCTCATACTCATTATACATACTAGTCATATTGTTGAAGTAGAGTTTATTCATCATTTTATCAAAGTTCTCATAGAAATTTTGGAAGAGACTACTGTTTGCATAATCCATGTTAACATCCATTAAGTTTCTTTTTTTGTCAACTATTTTTTGTTTTTTATTACTACCACTAAAAATATTACCAGTTATATATTTATAACTATCAAAATTCTCTAACAAAAAGTCCATAGAATTTTTTATTGTTTTCCAAACGCTTGGACTATCAGTAAATATATTTGCTAAATTATCATACGTTCTTTCTCCTGGGTGGTCTATTGTATAAACTTGTCTTGCTGCATCTATTGGCCCAACATAAAGCGACCCAACCCAATCCTGATATGCGGACTGAGCATCTGTGGAATTTGTTAGATAACTTGGATTTGGTCCGGGAATACAATAATCAAGCTCGCCGAGCTTTGTCATTACACTTGGTAAAACTTTTAGTATCTCAGTCGCTGCCACAATATAATCTTGTTGAATTTGAATTACTCCCCTTTTCTTTATAGGGTTTGTTTTTTGAATTACTCCACTTTCATCTTTCACATCTTTCTTCCAATTTTGCCACTCACTTCCATCCCAAAATGCTCTGTCTCCCTCATTCCAACCATTATAACCATCAAGTAAAAGTTCTGTTTTTCCGGCTATCGTTACTGTGTAGTATGAGTCAACAGCACTTTTTCCACTAGGAATATCTATAGGAGCTTCTCCTTGATATAATTTTCCATTATCGTAATTATCATCTTTGTCATAATCACTATCTGTTGCATTTGTATCAGCATGCCAATTTCCTAATTTTATTGGGGTGGTGTGTATATAAGTATTTCCTAAGTCACGGGTTAGATTGAAACCATCATAAGCGCCATTGTTATCATAAGGAGTATTTCCATCTGAACTAATAAAGTTTGTATTATCGTCAAAATTTGCTGGATTATCAACAGAATCTGAAAGTCCTGAAAGGCCGGCATTTTCTAATTCAGAAATTAAATAAGAAAAAAGAGCATTTATTCCATCGTTTATTGTTTTTACAAGCTCAAGTTGACGCTGTGGAGAAGCCAAATAATTTGCCGTTTGCTCTTTGATGATACTTCCGGGGGTTACTACTTCCCACTCTACACAACATTCACCACCAGATTTATAACATATAGATGGTTTAGTTTTTTGAGTAATTGGTGTAAAAGATGATTTAGCTAATCCTGATGGAGAAAAACCACCCTCCTCATATTTTGGTTTATGGTCTTCCCCATACACTTGCCACAAAACACATTTTTTCTGACTTAAAAATCCATTATTTTGTAATAACTCGTCTTTTTTCTCAGCCACTGCTTGTGTTTGGGCTTCTTCTAAATATTGGCTTGCAAGCATAGTAAAACCAAGAGGGTTATTCTGGTCTCTTTGGGTTAAGGCAAGCCATCCATCCCAACCACCAACAGAGAAATCATTCGCAAAAGCATTATTTGCACCCTGTGCTCTTCTGAGTGCCATTTGTGTTTTTTCTGCATCACTGAGATGTTCTTCAGTATAATAAGATTGTGGGTCTGTTATAAAAGCTCCCAAGTCGGATTTAAGATTAAAAAGAGAACTAGTAAAACTTTTTCCTATGCCCCTACTTGCTATAACCGATTTAACAAAATCACTAGCATATGGGTTTTGATTTTTTGGTGTGAGTAATATATCTATTCCTGTTTCTACGACATTTTGTTCAAGTTTATTTGCAAAATTCTGTACATTCTGGACAAAGAACGGATTGCCTCCGTACCCAGTATTTACCCAGTTCATAGCACTACGGGTCATAGAAGTGAGTTGATTCTTAGCAAGCATAATAGCGATACCGTCAAAGCATTGGTCTTTTAAGGTATTTGCCGCTTCTCTCTCATTTGCTTCAATTTGTGCATCAGTCATTTTGTCGACGGTCACTTCAGCTTGCGCCTTACATACTTCTACTCCGTCAATTTTTACACCTGCCATTGCAGTATCTATTGCGGGAGCAAGACCTCCAATAGATGGGATAATTTGTCCTGCTATTTGAGCTCCAGCTTTAACAGCTAAACACGTTGCTGTTAATTGTTCTTTGATTTTATCTTTTTTAGCTTTTAAAGTTTTAGCTATTTGTGCTGGAGATTGTAGCAATGTTGACATCCAAGTAGCAACTTTATTTACAACACCTGTACAACCAATAACATTTTGGAGTATTCCAGATTTTAATACGGAAGCCAAAGTGAATTTATATGGATTTTTGGCACTGGTTTGGTTTGGATTAGAGTAAAGGTCTGGCAGATTTGTCGTAGTAGTAGCCTGTATAGGTAGGGCAAATTGGAAAAAAGATACAACGAAAACAAAGATAATCATACCTCCAATTATTTTTGTTATAGTTTGTTTTCTCATAAATAATTACTGATATTATACTACTTTATTACTACCTATTGCAAAGTTGTTGAAATTTTTTCTAAGTCAGAAGCCAAGAGGTCACTGTAATTTTTGTAACTGATAATTGCCTTCATCCCAATGAGCGGGTCGGATAGTATTTTTGCCAGGTCATTTATTGTCTGACCTACTTTTTCATAGTTATTGGCGGCGCTTAAGTGCGCGGTAGACAATGACCTCGGAACGGGTATTTGGATAAGTTCTTCTCCGAATGCTCTATACGCATCAGCAACGGTTGTGGCAGCATAAAGTGCACTTGGGTCTTTATTGCTTAGCCCTTGAGTGATAAAGGTTAACTCACTTCCAATATCGGCATTACTATATTTAGTTATAAGTTCTACCAATGCCTCATGATAAGCGGTGTTTGCAGTAGCAGAATCATTTTCTACAGTCAACATATTATTTGTATAAATATCAGGAATTGGAACGGCCACAATATTTTTCCCTAAAGCTTTCGCAACAGATTTCATTGACTCTGTGTTCAAGTCACCCGTTTGTTGTAAGGAGATAATTGTTGCGAAAAATTCTTGCGAAAGCATGTCATTGTCTGTTAGTGTTTTAGTCTCATCGGAAACCAAAACGCCACTTTCTTCCAATGCTTTTTTCTTAGCTAAAATAAAATCTTTGTTTTCTGGTCCACTTTTCTTCGGGTCAAGACCCCATAGATACTCTTCCCAATCAGCGATACCGTTATCGTTGCTATCTTTTTGGATAATTTCTCCCACGGTTACCTCAACTTGTTTACCATCTTTTGCTAATTTTTTATTCTTAAATAAAGATATAATTCCTTTAATTCCAAAAAATATGCCGAAAAACAAACCTATTAATACAATAATAGAGATAATAACTGCAAAAAAACTTTTACTCGGAAGATATTTTTTAAAGTTATTCATATTGACACGGATTACAACTGTTCACTTTTCACGATTTTCTTTTTACGAGTAAATTATACAACTTTTTATTAAAATATCCTAGATATCTGTGGATAAAAGACGAGAAATCAGAAGCCATTTTTCGAACTTGATATCCTCGGCGCGAGCATTCGGATTAATTCCTAATTTTTCAAAAATCTCATCAATCTTTGGAAGCATGCCCGCCGACGAGGAGGGTCCGACTTCCTTAGTTTCCAGATTTTTACGAAGAACTTTTCTTTTGTGAGCAAAACCTGTTTTAACCAAGCCAAAAAACACATTTTCTTCATTTTTTGTATGAAAATTCTGTCTAGAAATATTATTGATTGCAATAATAGCCGAATCTACTTTAGGAGCTGGTGAGAAAAATCGCTTATGAACCTTCATTATGTATTTCGGAGTCCCGTATGCCTTCACGCTTAGTGACAAAATACTTTCTTTGCCATCGCGAGTGACAATTCTTTCCGCGACTTCTTTTTGCACTAAGAGAACCATTCTTTCTGGTTGATTCTCGCAAGATAGAAACTTTTTTAAAATTGAGCCGGTAATATTATACGGAATGTTGGCGATGATTTTATAAGAATTGATTTCCTCCCCTCCTTTGGAGGGGAATGAGGGGAGGTTCTTAATTAGGAACCCCTCCCCAGCCCTCCCCAAAGGGGAGGGGAACTCAAACTGTAATATATCTTCATTTAATAAAATTAATTTTTTATTTTTTATTTCTTCTCCAAATTTTTCTTTTAAAAATTCAAATAGTTCTCGGTCTTTTTCAATCGCTATCACCTTCCCCGCCTTTTCTAAAAGTTTTTCTGTCAGTACTCCTTTCCCCGGACCAATTTCAAGAATAGTATCGGAGTTATTTACCTCTCCTGCCTCGCACATCATATTGAGTGCCGGTTTGGACTTAAGAAAATTCTGCCCCATTGATTTTTTCGCTTTATGAATCATACAAATAATATTAACACAAATTTTCTGTATTAATTCCCCTCTTGAGGGGTGGACTCTGTAACCAGAGGACGGGGTGGATGGGTTAATTAATTAAATCCACCCCACCCTACGGGCACCCCTCAACGAGGGGAATCTATAAATACACCACTTTCTCCCCGCCTGCTCCCGAATCTTTGTGAGGGCGGGCAGGTCCCCTTGAAGAATATGCTTGTTCAAAAATTGTTAAGTGTGCGGGAATATCGTAAATGAATTCGCTTGGGCTGTTCACTTGTTTCATTCCAAAAATTGTTCGGAGTGATGCATAAGATAAAAATAATTTTTCCCTTGCTCGAGTGACGGCCACGTAAAATAATCTTCTCTCTTCCTCGTTGTCTTCTTTTGTTTTTGAATTTCCTTTTGTATGTGGGAATAAATCTTGTTCAAGCCCCGTGATGAAAACATATTTAAACTCAAGACCTTTCGATGCATGCACTGTCATTAACTTCACGCCATTTCCCTTACCTGTCCCGTTAGAAACAGAGGGTCCTTGTGATCCCTCGCGGTTTTTAATGGGGTGCATCAGAGTGTCTTGGTCGCTTGCAAGAGATGCATCTTCAAGTAGTTTTTCCATTCCTTCACCGTCTGGAATATTGTCATATTTTATAGCTAAAGTTACCAATTCCATCATATTTTCCAAGCGTTCTTGTTCGTCGCTCGTGCCGTGAGAAAGCTCCTCTTTTAGTCCACTTTTCTCTATCACGTATTTCACAGATTCAGATGGTTTATGAGAGTCAATATACAATCGTATGCCGTCAACAAGCTCATAGAATTTTCCAATTTTTATTTGCATTCCTTTTGGTAAATCATTTGTAGTCCCCGCAAAAAGTTTTGCGATTGTGGTCTTCCCTATTCCACGAGTTGGAATATTTATTATTCTTTTTATGTCCGACAAACTTTCTTTATTGTAAGAGAGGCGAATGTATGCGAGCAAATCTTTAATTTCTTTTCGTTCAAAGAATTTTACTCCAAGTACTTGATAAGGAATTTGTTTATCAAGTAATGCCTCTTCTAAAACTCTTGATTGAAAGTTTGCACGATAAAGTATCGCGATATCTTCGGGATTATTTTCTTTTAAAAATTCGTCTATCTTTTTTACCACAAATATTGCTTCACTTTGTTCATCATAAGCTTCGCAAATCGTAATCTCCTCCCCTTTCACATTTTCCGTAAATAAAATTTTAGGCACGCGATAAACATTTTTCTCAATAACACTATTTGCCGCTTCAATAATATTTTTTGTTGAGCGGTAATTTTGTTCGAGTATTACTATCTTGGCGTTTGGATAATCTTTTTCAAAGTGCAACATGTTTTTGATGCTAGCACCTCGCCATGAATACACACATTGATCGCAATCTCCCGTAACACAAATATTTTCTTCTTTTCCGACTAAAAGTTTTGTCATTTCATATTGAACTTCGTTCGTATCTTGGTACTCATCTATATGAAGATATTTCCACTCCTCTTGATATTTTTGTTTTATCTCCGGATATTTTTTTAAAATCAAAACTGTCTCAAGAAGTAAATCGTCGAAGTCCAATGCTTTTTCTTTTTTCAATCTTGCTTCATAATCTCGCCAAATCATTGCGACGATACTTTGCACAGCACTTTTTGCATTGGCACTAAATGTATCTACTGTAATAAAGTCACCTTTTGACTTTGAAATAATTGATTTTATTTTTCTTGGCTCATGTTGTTTTGTATCTATGTCGCGTTCTTTCATTATGCTTTTGATGATGCTCAGCGCATCGCTCTCGTCTATAATCGTGAAATATTTATTCAAACCTATCAAATGAGAATTTTCTTTTATAATATGAACCCCAAGTGAGTGAAAGGTGGAGACGAATGGGGCGCCCTCGCTTCGCTCGGGCGCACTAACTCCATGCTCCCTATCTTCCAACAATCCCATAACCCTATCCCGCATTTCCTTTGCGGCCTTATTTGTAAAGGTTACTGCCAATATTGAGCTCGGGTTTACTCCTTTGTGGATAAGGTGAATTATTCGGTGAGTCAATGTTTTCGTCTTCCCTGCTCCAGCCCCAGCTACAATCAAAAGAGGCCCATCCGTATAAAGAACTGCCTCTTTTTGTTTTTCATTCAAAGAATCAAGATATCGCATGACTCCTATTGTAGCATTTTATTTCCCTATTTCGCTTATGATTTCTGCACTTTCTTCTCTTAACTTTTCTGCTTCTTCTTTTACTATTTCTTCAAAATTTGATATTTTATTTGATAAAAACTCAAACATCATTTCTGGGTTTGGATCTTTCTCAATTAATTTCTCAAATTCATCTTTGTCTTCTTCTGTTAAAATATCAAGAACACGCAACATTACCTCTTGATAAACAATAGCACCAAGACGCTCCATGGCCTCTTTTTGTTGTTCGACAGGCAAAGTATTAATTCCTAGGATTACAACTATATTTTTATTTATTTGATTGAACATATATTTTTTATTATTAATTGTAGTTTAAACCTATTTATAAAACTTGATATGTATTAGTTTAATCCTCTTATCTGGTGTTATTTTTTCAAGATAATAATCATAAAATTCTTTGCCGTTTATTAATTCCATAACATTATCCATTTTAGCATTTGATGCGACTTTTACTGCTTCTTGTGTCATGGCATTATTTTCTATTGCAACCGCGTGCAATTCTTTTAACTCAACCCCGTCCATTTTCGTTTTAAAAGGTAGTTGTCCATAAATATCCTTATACCCATCAGCTTCATACCCCTTAATTATATTTTCCCAGTCTTTTAATTCACCAACATTTAATTCTTTAACACCCGTTATTTTGAAAATTTCTTCGGGGGTTATATTATTGCTTGGAATTTGCTCAACTTCGATTTTCGGGGCATCCAATAATTCTACATTTTTTAATCTTCCCATTTCATAGGCTTTTTCTAATCCACGATTCATGTATTCAGATGTTGTTTCATTTTCTGGAGAAAGACCCGTGGTTATTTCAAGCTTGTGAAGATAAACAGCTAATGGTTTGTACATTTCGTTTAGACCTCCTTCTTTCTCAAGTTTAAACAAATCATTTGGACTTTTACCTTTTACATTATCCCACGCATGATTATTTATGTTATTAGGGAAAAGATGTTTTATATTTTGATCATACGCCTGTTCAAGTCTACCCAATACTCCACCTGAATAATGAGAAATAATAACATCGGGTGTTTTTATTGAGTCATTATTAATTTCTACAAATTTTTCTGATGATATATTTTGATTGTTAAGAGTTGTTGTATCAACTACAACTTTTGGTTTTTCAATTTCTTCTACTTGGTTAATATTTTCACTATTTTTGACGGTTACATCTTTGGTCTCTTTTGTTCCAGTATCTATTATTTCTTCAGATTTACCAGTAGGATATGAATAAGTTTTAATTAATTTATTTTCTGGATCTTGACCAACGGCAGTATTATGATCTTTATTTACAGGTAATCTTTTATTGCCCACAAAGTAATATGCAAAATATCCACTAGCCATTATGATTGCTCCACCAACAACTGCTTTTAAAAGTTTACGATCTCGGGCTTGTTTTTTTTCTTTTCCATCTTTAGGGTTATCTACTCTCACCTCGTCTTCATCAACCACAGAATCCACTTCTGGGTCTTTTCCTTTCATAATATTTTTATTTGTACCTACCGCTTTATTTTTTTTAGCCAACAAATCTTCTACTCCCTTTTTTACTCTCGCAAGGATTTCAAGCTGTTCCGTTTTTTCTTTCTCTAGTTCTTTTTTTGTTTTAGATAGTGCTTTTAACTTTCCATCTTCAATCCAAATTTTTTCAATTTTTTTACCCCCTTCTTTTTCTATATACATTTTTAACATTTCAGAAACTTTACCAAGTTGTGGTACTAATTCTTTTTCTGCTTTTCCTTTTACTGGCCATTTTGCGTCAATTATATAATCATCTTTTACTGCAACACCATCCCCTTTGTTTTCAAAAGTTACTTGTACTTTTATATTAAAGCCATAACTTTTTACTACTATGTTTAGTCTTATTTCTTTACCAATTCCTTTTATTTCAAAACTTATGATTTCATCTATTTCTTTATTTTTTTCTAAAAGGGGTAAAATTTTCTCTTTTATAAAATCTGTTGAATAATCCTTTACTCCTTTTGTTTCGTTATTTACAGTTATAGGACTTTTTATTTCTTTTTTTATTATATTCAACTCAGTGTCTATTTCTGCTATATGGATTTCTATATTTTTAATAAAAATCAGCAACTCATTTAATATTTTTTCATCTTGACCTGTCCAAGATTCTTCATCCTTATTTATTTCTTCAAAAGGAACTTTCTCTGCCATTCCTTTTTCTATTTCAGTTAATTTCCATGGTATTTTATCAGGAGCATCTTCTATTTGTGCCAATTCAATTCTATTTTTGTCTAGATTTTTCATATACAAGTATATTATACCACCGGATTTAATTTCTTGTCTAATTTTGATTATATGTTCTAATAACACCCATGTGGATTACCTGTGGATTACTCGGTTGACTATCATTTCCATATGGGCTACCCTTTATAGAGATAGGGCCTCTGGTATGGGTCTTATGGTGCAGAGAATCCGAAAAAAGCTATATTTTTCAAGCTTTCCTGAGACGATTGTAACAATTATGCTTGTTTTACTTAACAATTACAGCCCTCGCTTATGCGGTCGTACTGTGGTTCCTAACCAAGGGGTAAAATAGTGTAGTTATTTAATTAGGCTTATTCAACTAAAAACACAAGATTCTTTAGGCGATTCTGCTAGTCAAAATGGCTGTAAGATGAAAATATCCTTATTTCCCAAGCCTTATATCGTTAAGGTTTCTTCTTTTTTTATAGCTATTTCGCTTATTGCTGGCACTCCTTTAATGGTGAATGCTGGCTTTTTTTCTGATGTAACTACAACGGTTTTTGGAGGAGAGCAAGTACAGGCCAACGAAACAACAGACAGTCCAGAGAGTAGTAATAATGTTGTTCACAACTCACAAACCATTCCTCTTCTTGAAACTTCTATTAACCCAGACCTCAAAAATACAAATAAATCGGAAGATATCGTAATTGTGCAGAATGACTCTTTTATTTATAATGATGGATTATCAGAAATAGATGTGAGTTTACTCAATTTAGAAAAAAGTCCATTGTCTGACCAAATAAATGTTTATACAGTAAAAGAAAAAGACACCCTTTCTGAAATAGCAGAAAAGTTTAATATCTCTACAAACACTATCCGTTGGGAAAACAACATTTCTGGACAGACTATCTCGGTTGGACAAAAACTTAACATTTTGCCTGTTACCGGGGTCAAACATATTGTTAAAAGTGGTGATACTATAAGTAAAATTGCCGATAAATATGAGGCAGAAATAGAAGACATAACGATTTTTAATGGTATTTCAAATGGGGATACTCTTAAACTGGGGGATATAATTTTCGTACCAAACGGTATTATTAAATCAGTTGTTTCCCAGCCAACATCTTCTGGCTCTGGTAAAATAGTATCTAATACAAAAGTTCAATCAGGATATTATATTCGACCTGCTCCTGGTCCAATTACTTCACCTTATGGTTCAAGAAAAGGAGGATTCCATTATGGTATAGATATAGGCAATAAAAGAGGAACTCCTGTAGTTGCAGCGGCTTCTGGTATAGTTGTTAGTGTAGTTAGTGGATGTAAAGAAGGAGTAAGGAGTTGCGGTGGGCGTTATGGAAATCAGATTGTTATTGAGCACCTAAATGGAACAAGGACAAGATATTCTCACTTATCTAAAGTATCTGTATTTGTTGGACAACAAGTTTCTCAAGGAAAACAAATTGGTAAAATAGGAAATACTGGACGTTCAACAGGTCCACATTTGGACTTTGAAGTTGAAAATGCAAATGGGTCAAAGATGAGACCACCGGTGTAAAATAATTAAGAATTAATAATTAAAAGAGGCTCGGCGACTTTAGTCGCCGAGCCTCTTTGTTTACGACAATAAAATTATGATTGCCTCATGGCGAGAAAAGCTCGGAATAATTATAGAAAGTGCCGAAATTGCCGATGCAATGAAAAAAATCTACGAGCTCTCTTGGGCCGAAGCAAAACGTCTCGACAAAGAAATTTAAGATTACCAAGTAATCTATTTTTTTGTATTTGTAACAGATACCTACACCCGTTGACAAGTGTTACACTTGTTTAAGTTTGATTTATTTATAAATCGAACATTCTTTTCAGCTCAATGTGCATATCTACATAATCAACTAACATATATTGAACATTTTTTCCAAAGGATAAATTTGACTTTAATAATGCTATATATTCATCGCAAGGATAAGGATATATCCACATACTTTGATGCATCATTTGAAATCCATATGCTTGAAGTTCTTGACGTAGTAAATCTCTCTTCTTTCTATTTTTTTCATAAACATCAAAAGATACAACCCTCCACTTACCATCCCATTTTTGATTTTTATGTTCTTTAAGAGATTCATAGCGTAATTTACCTTTATTAGTAAGCACAATAACCTTTTTATTATTAACAATTTTCTCTACTAGATATCCATTAGTGATTAGTTTTTTTAGACTACTATTTATTCGATATTTATAGTGACGTTTTATATCATCCTCGGGAATTACGTATTTAATTATTTGCATTGCATTTGGAGCAAAAACTGCGACACCTGCTATTCCAGCAATAGCGACGCTCGCCAGTAATATATTTCCTAAAGTTTGAGCTCCATGTTGTAGGTTCTCTTTTTTGAATTTCATCATTTGTTTAGTGTAACAGATGCCTACACCCGTTGGCAAGTGTTACAGATATGTTTTTAAGATTAATTTGCGATTTAATTTTCGCGTGGACGATATTGTAGTGCTTCAAGTATATGTGACTGTGTTATATTTACACTTCCTTCTAAGTCAGCGATGGTACGGGCGAGTTTGATAGTGCGATGATACGCACGAGCGGAGAGCTGGAGTCGTTCAGCACTTTGGTTTAACAGTTTTTTTATCTCATCAGTAAGCGGTGCGTAAAGATTAAGCTCTTTAACATTCATTTCGCTGTTTGTATTTATTTTTCTTGGAGAATTTTTGAATCTTTTTATTTGTATATCACGAGCTTTTTTAACTCTTTCTTTTATTGTATTTGTCTTCTCTCCTTCTTGTAATTCACTTGAAAGTTTTTCATAATCCACATTCCCGACGGTAACCCAGATATCTATGCGATCCATAATAGGACCTGAAAGTTTTCTTTTATAACGGTCAAGGTCTCCTTGCTTACAGATACATTCTTTTTGTTTGTTGCCCTTGTTTCCACACGGACAAGGATTCATTGCCGCAACTAAAATAAAATTTGATGGAAAAATTGCAGACCCTCGAGCACGTGAAATTGAAACAATATTATCTTCAAGTGGCTGACGAAGTGATTCTAAAACTCTTTTCTCAAACTCTGGAAATTCATCAAGGAATAATACTCCTCTATGAGCCAGAGTTACCTCTCCTGGTTTTGGATTTGCTCCACCACCGATCATTGAGACATAGCTTGCAGTGTGATGTGGAGCTCTAAATGGTGGGTCTGTGATAATCGCATCTTCTAATAATCCAACGACAGAATGTATCCCCGTAATTTCAAGGCAATCATCTTTATCCAAATCTGGAAGTATTTGAGAGAAAACTCTAGCCAGCATTGTTTTCCCAGTTCCCGGAGGACCCGACATTGCTATATTGTGCCCACCGCTCGCTGCAATTTCTAATCCACGTTTCGCTCCTTCTTGGCCTTTAATATCAGAGAAATCAATATTGCCTGTTTTTTCTTTGTGGATAATTTCAGTTTTTGGGAAGGAAGATATTTTAGGTCTTTCTTTTTCCAGTGCATTTCCTTTCTTATCTTTTTTAATAATATAAATATGGTCTATGACCTCTTTCAAATTTTTTGCTCCATATATTGTAATCTCGTCCACAAGTGCTGCTTCGGGGGCGTTATCTATTGGCAAAAATATTTCTTTATATCCAAGACGCTTTGCTTCTTGTGTGAGTGGTAATGCCCCTTTTATTGGTCGTAGTTCACCGTTGAGTGATAACTCTCCAAGAAAAATTCTCCCCTCGGGCTCAAAATTTATTTCTTCAGCTGAAAGTAGATAAGAAAGAGCAATTGCTAAATCAAAATATGGCCCTTCTTTTTTGAGATCAGCCGGAGAAAGGGATATAACTACTTTCTGGTTTTGGTTTTTAGGGGATTCAAACCCCGAGTTTTTTAAAGCCGAGCTCATTCTATCCTTCGATTCATCGACTGCTTTATCTGGAAGTCCAACTAAAGTAAAAGAATGCAAAGTTTTCTTTGTAATATCAACTTCAATAGTTACAATTTTGCCTTTTAATAAATGTGTTTGAGCAGAATAAATTCTTGAGAATGACATATAAATATAAAACCCCGAAATAATTATTTCAGATTTTTAACAAAGTTAAACAATTTTATCCATACACTCTTTACAAGTACGAGCTGCGGGATTTACTTCTAGTCGATCTTTTCCGATTTCTTTTTTACAATTTTCACAAATTCCATATTTACCACTCTCAATATTTTCTAGAGCTTTGTTTATATCAGAAAGTCTCAACTCGAGTAAATCTAACTTGATTGAGCGTTCCTCATAATCTTCTGCCCGCTCTGCCATATCACCCTCATCTTGAACTTCTTGGCTATTCATTTCAGCCTCAGGTGTTGCTTCCCAATCTCCCATTTTATCTATTTGGCCAAGAGTACTTAACTCATCTTCTAATAATTTCTTTTCCTCCTCCAATTTTGTTTTGTAAATTTTTATCATGTCCATATATTATCATTTATATAATAAATGACAACCTTATAAAGGCTTGGCATTTTTTATGAGTAATCGTGAGATTATTTCTTTTATTGCCTCTGTGCTACTTGTAATAACAAGATTATTTTTATTTACAAAAACATAGTAAAGTATTGCTTCTCCATTATCATTGTATAAGACACGAGCATCTTTATTATTTATAATAATGTCTTTCCATGGTTTTTCAAAAAGGGTATTATCGGATTTACCCATATTGATATTAAATAAAATAAACAAATCTTTCAGCATTGTTCCTTCCCAAGAGAGCATAGATGCATAAGCTTGGGTGTAGTCGGTTGTCTGGAAAATTAAAAACATTGCAGATTTATCTTGCTCATTTGTAGCATTTGGATTTGAATATTTTCCAAGTAAATATTTATCAGATAGAGACCTTGTCAGTGCTCCCGGTATGCTTGTTTTAATTAAAGAAAGGAAATTTTTTGATGTTAATAACTCAGATATGTTATTTGTTTTTCTTGTCAGAAACAATGTTTTTATCAATCCTTGAGATACGGACTCTTGTTGCTTGATTGTATCTAATAATTCAATAATATTAGTTGCGTTTGTCACATCAATATATGATTGCGCGTTATATGTAATGAAAGTTTCAACTCCACTCGCTACTTGCTTTGGAGTATCTTTTTCTTTTTTCTTTTGAATCAAAAAGTATGACCCGATAATTGCGGCTACAATTAAAACTACTCCTCCTATCACAAGGAGTATTTTTGAAGTTTTTGTTCCTTCTGCTTTTTTATACATAGCCTCACGCTCTCTCTTTTCTTTTTCTGCTAGAGCAATTTTTATTACAGAGACCTCATCTGTTCTAATAACATCTACCATATCAGAAGTATAAGTTCTGAGAACTTTTGCATCTTTGTAATTTGGTTGTTTTTTTTCTTCCTCCATTTTTTTAAATTTTAAACTTTGGGTTTAAAGAAATTTTTATCCGCTTCTTTGATTGAGAAATTTAAACGTCCTCTCTCATCAACCTTAATAATTTTCACAGGAACTTTGTCCCCTTCTTTAAGGATATCAGAAACTTTCTCAACACGGAATGGGGCAATCTCTGATATGTGAACTAGCCCTTCGGTATCATATCCAATACGAACAAAAGCTCCAAAATCCATAAGCTTAACGACTTCCCCTGTGGCAATATCTCCTATTTTATATTCATGAGTCATACTCTCTATAATAACTATTGCACGGTCCGCTCCATCATTTTTTCCTGTTACAAAAATCGTTCCATCTTCTTCTATTGTGATATCTGTACCTGTTTCTTCACGAATAGCATTTATGTTTTTACCCCCCGGCCCAATAATTGTACCAATCTGGTCTTTTTTAATTTTTATGGTAAGGATTTTTGGCGCATTTGGAGAAATTGATTCTCTTGGTTTTGGAATTTCAGCGAGAATTGTTCCTATGATTTTCAATCGAGCAATCCGTGCGCGAGTTAGTGCTTCTTTTAATATATTTACAGGAACTCCATCAACTTTCACATCAAGTTGTATTGCGGTGATTCCGTTTACAGTTCCAGCAACTTTAAAATCCATGTCGCCGTAGTGATCTTCGGGTCCTTGGATGTCAGAAAGAAGAACGTATTTATTTTTGTCATTTTCATCTATCATCAAACCGACAGAAATTCCAGCGACGGGATTTGCGATGGGTACTCCTCCATCCATCAAAGCTATTGTTGCTGCACAGATTGAAGCTTGAGAAGTAGAACCATTTGAAGCTGTTGATTCAGAAACCACGCGAATTGTGTAAGGGAAAATTGCCTTTTCTGGAATTACCGGAGTGAGAGCTTTCTCTGCCAAAAATCCATGTCCCATTTCTCTGCGATTTATTCCGCCGACTCTTCCTGTTTCACCACTTGAGTACGGAGGGAAATTATAGTGATGCATAAAGCGTTTTTTATAAGATGCTTCTACTCCGTCAATTGCGTACATTGATTCAGGTCCATCAAGAGTAAGAACTGACATTACGTGAGTTTCACCTCTATAAAATATTCCTGAACCATGTAAAATTTCCGATATTCCTCCTGCCTTAGCGTAGAGGTTTCTAATCTCATCAAGTTTGCGTCCATCGGCACGAATATTTTCTTTTAATGCTTTCTCATGAAACTTTTTATCTAGATAATGGTGCATGTAATCGTAAGCCACATGTTTTCTTTCATCCTCTTCATCATCTTTATATTTTTCATCAATTATATTTTTCCAATCAGCTTCGGTTTTATTTATAACTTGTTTACTTTTGCTACTGAATAACCCTTTATCCAATTCTAATTTAATTTTTTCTTCAAAAAGTGAAACAATCTCTTTTGGTGTCTCTACCTTTTCGAAGGTGATTTTAGTTTTACCAAATTCACTTCTTAATTTATTTTGAAATTCTTCCCACTTGGTTATCTCAACTACTGCCAAATCAAAACATTTCCCCATTTCCTCTTCAGATAATTCAAAAGCCATTGATTCAATCATGTTGATTGTCTTGTCTTTCCCACAAACAAGTAAATCAAGTGCGTATACTGCCTCGTCAGAATTTGGAATGTAATCATTAATTTGAATAGTAGGATTTTCTTTTGTTTTGCTTACGTGAACTGCGCCAACAGGGCCTGCCCAAGGAATATCTGACACATGGAGAGCAATAGAAGCTGCATTTACTCCTAGAGTTTTAGGGTCTGCTTTACCGATGGCGATAACAGTGATAATTAATTGGACAGCGTTTTTTATTTTGTGGTCAAAAAGTGGACGAATTGCGCGGTCGGTCATGCGAGCAGCCAATATCGCTTGGTCACTTGGTCTTCCCTCTCTTTTGTTGAATTGTCCGCCGAGAATTTTCCCTGCTGCATAAAACTTTTCTAAATACTCAACAGTCAAATTAAAAAATCCAGGATTATTTTTCCCATCCTTGGAAATGACAGCAGTTGCCATCACCACAGTCCCCTCACTTTTTAATATTACTGAACCGTTTGCTTGGTCAGCTAGGTCACTAAACAATGCGGTAATTTTCTTACCACCAATTTCTACTTCGTATTCTTTGCTATGCATATATTTTAGCTAGTCCCCAGACCCTAGTTTTGAAACCTATTTGTGGCTTCAACTCTAACTGTCCGGAGATTAACAAATTAATTATTAATGATTCCATTATAGCAAAAAACACTCTTTTAATAAAGAGTGTTTTTTGTGTTTAGTAAATTAAATATTTGCGGTAATTGTTTGATAGGTCTAGGAAATCATCGGCTTGTTCTTTTAATTTCATAGATGCGCTCTTTCCAAAAGATACGACTTCTACTTGAACTCCTGAAGTACTTTGTAAATATTCTACCAGTGGGACAAAGTCCCCATCACCAGCTACTAAAATTACAGCGTCAAGCTTTGGTGCCATTTTCATCACATCAACCGCAAGTCCGACATCCCAGTCACCCTTTTTTACTCCCCCTGAAAATATTTGTAATTCTTTTGTTTTTGTTTCAATCCCAAGTTTTGTCAATGCTTCAAAAAAATTCTTTTCTTCACCTCCTTCACTTGTTATAACATATGCAATTGCGCGGACAAGTTTACGCCCTGCTACTGCGTCTTTTAAAACTGCTCCAAAGTTTACTTTTCTCTTATATAAATTTTTCGCACTATGATATAGATTTGAGGTATCTATAAAAACTCCTACTCTCTGCTCCTTGTGTTTTATTATCATATTACTTGCCCCGTGAATTTGTAATCAAATTTTTACGGGGTTTTTCTTATATTTAAAAATTAATTTATCCCGTGAATTTGTAATCAAATTTTTACGGGATTATCGACCTTCTTTTATATTAACAACTATTTTACTAAATAACAAAATCCCGACTAATGCCGAGATTTTGTTATGCTTTTAATTTTTGGGTCTCAAACATAAATCTTTCCTTGTCGGTCTTTTCAAGATGTTTGAGGTGATTTCTTCGGTCAGCTACCATCTTTATCAATCCACGTCGGGAACTGTTGTCTTTTTTGTGTTCCTTTAGGTGTCCAGCAAGCTCGTTGATTCTTTTGCTCAAAATAGCAATCTGCACTTCAGGGCTACCAGTATCTTTGTCGTGTAACTGATTCTTTTTTATAATATTTTGCTTTTTCTTCGTTGTTAACATCGTGAGTATATACTAGCACAAATTGTTAATAAATGCAACCTCTCTGTGTTTTTGTTTGATTTATCCCAATATTACCTATATACTATCATTGGATTCAAACAGTTCTTTGGGGAAAGCCCAGCACCCCTAAATGTTGGACAAAATTTAATGGAGGACATGTCCTATGATTGCTCAACTGAGTTCATCAAATTCGTCAAAGTCCTGGCATGCCATTACCAGTAACGTTTCTTGCAAGAGCTTATCGAAATCAAAACGGTCCGGGTCTTGAGTGCCCAAGTTTTTGTTTGAAACAAATCTAAAAGCCGAATCTCTCACGAGGTTCGGCTTGATTTTTTATTTTGCGACATTAGACTGGAGAGATGATATAATGTAAATGTGACTACCGAACTTGAACAATTAAAAAGAGAATTTCTTGAACATGTTGAAATTGAGAAAGGCAATAGTTTAAAAACGGTTAATAATTATGACCATTATATAAGTCGCTTTTTTGAATTTGCCAAAATTTCGGGACCAAAAGAAATAACTGACGAAAAGATTCGTGAATTTCGCCTGTTCCTTAATCGTCAGCCGGGAGTAAAAGTTAGTGGACAACAATCAAGTACACTAAAGAAAAATACTCAGAATTATCACTTGATTGCCCTTCGCTCATTTCTCAAATATTTAATGAAAAGAGATATTACTTCCCTACCTCCCGACCGCATAGACCTAGCAAAAATAAAAGAGCGCTCGCTTGATTTAATATCCGTTGATGAACTCAATAGATTATTGAATGCACCAAATGAATTATTAAAGAGGTCAGACCTCGGGAGCACTAGAGATCTGACCTCTAAAACACAGAAAATTTTACGAGATAAAGCGATATTAGAATTGTTTTTCTCAACAGGGTTACGTTTGTCCGAACTTTGCTCTCTTGACCGAGATTTGGATTTATCCAAAGATGAATTCTCTGTCCGTGGTAAAGGAGAAAAAGTTCGAGTTGTGTTTTTGTCCGATTCTGCAAAAAATGCAATTCGTGAATATCTGAAAGCTCGCAAGGATATGGATGAACCATTATTTATACAGTATTCAAGAAATCAGAGGTCGGACCTCGGGAGCACTAGAGGTACGACCTCTAATACAAATCGTCTTACTCCCCGCTCTGTAGAACGCATTGTAAAATATTATGCAATAGTTGCCGGTATCTCAAAAAAAGTTACACCTCACGTTATTCGCCACTCGTTTGCGACGGATTTACTTTCTAATGGTGCCGATATCCGTTCAGTTCAAATGATGCTCGGCCATGCAAATATTGCAACCACTCAGATATATACTCATGTTACAGATAAACAACTTCGAGATGTGCATAAGAAATTTCATAGCAAATAAAAACACTCCATAAAAAAATTCTCGGACTCACCACGAATATTTTTCTGCTGAAAAATTTCTCTTCTCGGCTCGACAGCCTGCGAAAGGGTTCGCTCGAGAACATTTTTACTTCGTGTTTTTATTTGTTGTGTAGTGTTATAATAAACATATGGATTACGACAAACACAAAGAATATTTTGAGACGGCGTATAGGACTGGTTCAGATATTTGGACTCATCTTCCCATGAAAGATAGAGGGAAAATGCTTATGGAACAACTCCCGTTAGGCGCGCTTATTTTAGACGTAGGCTCTGGACGTGGACTTTTTGCAAAACAATTAGTTGATGCAGGTTATCGAGTAATTGGTCTTGATTTTGAAAGTAATATAGTTAAAAAAACAAATGAAGATGTAAAGAACTGGGGACTTGAGGGCAAATTAAAATTTGTGGAAGGAAGCGCGCTAGATATTCCTTTTACTGATGATAGTTTTGATGGGGTTTGTGATTTTGGATTAATGGAGAATTTATATAAAGAAGATTGGGAACAATACGCAAGTGAAATAAGCCGTGTCTTGAAACCCGGAGGATTTTACTTAAACACATCTCTTTCTCGAGAGACGCAACACTTTTTTGAATTTTTTCCAAAAGGTTCAAAAAGTGGAGAATTTCAAAAATATGGTGTTCATTATCATTTTTTCAATAAAGACGAAATGAAAAATATTTTTAATCACCAACTAAACCCGATTGAGCAAAATATTGAATTCGTCGGCGAACCAGATAAGGTGGCATTACTTGAAACTCTTTTTCAAAAGAAGAAATAAAACAAAAAACTATGAGAATTAATAATTCTCATAGTTTTTTGTTTTGAATCATCCATTTAATAATTTTTGAACATCATCTCTGTCAAGTACAACTTTCCAAACATCACGTCGGTCTATTTTTTTAGCTAATTCCAAACTTCTTTCAGGTGTGATATCGGCTCTATTAAGAACAATTTTCCATAAATCAGTATTTTTAATTTTTTCCGCCAGTGTAATCGTTTCTTCGAGGGTCTTTTTATTGATTAACTCTTTTATGTCTTCTCTCTTAAAGATAATTTCGCTAAACTCAGAATAATTGATTTTTTCTGCCATCTCAATAACTTCTTCTGGGGTCTTTTTATTGATTAACTCTTTAACATCATCTCTGTTCAGTAATCCTCTCCATGTGTGTTGGTTATTAACACTTTCAGCTAGATTGATAGCTTCCTGAGGAGGGATATCATCTCTGTCAAGCACATGCCTCCAGATTATTTCATCTTTCGCTTCTTTTGCAAAAGCAATAGCTTCTTGAGGGGTAAGATTATTTCTATTAATTATATTTAACCAGAGATCGATGCTTTTTGCTTCTTTAGCTAATATAGCTACTTCTTGTGGAGTTTTTTCTTTTATAAATTTGTTAACATCATCTCTATTAAGTATCGTCTGCCATAAATCTCCATCATCCTTTGCCACACCTGCTAGCTCAATAACTTTTTCAGGAGATATATCAATCCTACTAAGTACAGTTCGCCAAACTCTCCAGTCGTTGACTTCTTTTGCGATTTCTATTACTTCATCAACTGGGCCCCTGTTTAATAATTCTAAAACATCTTCTCTTTCGAGTGCAAGATTCCAAGCTTTATAATAATTAGCTTCTCCTGCAAGTCTGAGAGCATCTTTAGGTGTAACATCATCCCTATTTAAAATAACATATATCATGTCGATCATATTGTTGATGTCGATGCTACTAGTTATATCACAAACAAGATGGATTGCCTCGTTAGGAGAAACATCAGGTCTATTAAGAACCGTCGACCAAATACGAGGGTCATTCATTTTTTTAGCCATCTCTATTGCTTTTTGAGAAGCAGAAAGATTTTCTACGACATCTTCTTTTTTAAATATATTTTCATTCATATTCAAAGTTTTTATATTAATTTATAATAATCTTGACTTCCTCTTAAAATTATACTCTTTTAAGATCAAATACTCAATATAAGGATTAATGATATAATAATTGTATGAAGATTATCAGTTGGAACACGAACGGCTTACGGGCGACAATAAAACAAGAGAATTTTATTCCCTTGTTTGCTTTTAATAATCCTGCCTGCGCAGGCGGGCCAGATATTGTTTGTCTTCAAGAAACCAAATGCGAACCAGAACAACTCGATGAGAAATCTAGGAATTTAAAAGGATATCATTCATACTTTTCATATTCAAAAGGGAGAAAAGGATACAGTGGTGTAGTAATATATTCAAAAACCGAACCAGAAAAAGTTGAATATGGTTTTGGAATTCCAAAATTTGATGATGAGGGACGAACACTTGTTGCTTACTACCCTGATTTTGTTTTAATAAACTGCTACTTTCCTAACAGCGGAGGAGGAGAAGAACGACTCAATTACAAACTTGAATTTTATGATGCATTTTTAGAATTTATAAATAAATTAAAAAATGGAAATAATCCGCTTTCGCATAAAGCTACAGCGGGACGCAGTGTAATTTTTTGTGGCGATATAAATACTGCCCACAAAGAAATTGATTTAGCTCGACCAAAAGAGAATGCTGATAATACAGGCTTCTTGCCAATAGAGCGCGCTTGGCTTGATGAAGTCGTGAATAATGGTTGGGTAGATATATTTCGCAATTTTTATCCAAATAAAAAAGATGTCTACACTTACTGGGATATTAAAACTCGTGCTCGCGACAGAAACGTCGGCTGGCGGTTAGATTATTTTTTCACAAATCAATCTTTTGTTTCCAAAATAAAAAGTTTCAAAACAATGTCCGATTATTATGGCTCCGACCACTGTCCGATAATGATAGAGTTTTAATCTTTATCTAAGCAGTTGTGTGACCGGGTTTGTCTGAATTAGCAATGTGCATTTTTTGCATATTGCTTTTTTCTTCAATTCAATTTGAACTGTTGCATTTTTTGCAATAATTGCTTTTTAGGTCTATTTAACCATCTTTTGAACTAGTTCTAATTTGGAACTAGTTGGTTTTTTAAAAGTTCTTTTCTTTTTTAAATTGTTTTGCTCCAATCCACGCCAGTTCGAAAATCTTTTTCATTGCGTCAGATATTTCTTGTGATTCTATTATTATTCCAAGTTTTTCTTTCCAAGAAGCAATCATAACTTTATTATCATATATTTCAATATCTGGAGTAAAATTATATTTATCTTTTGGGACAAGTGATAATTCTCTCATTTCTTCTAAATCTCTTTTTTTATGCTCTATTGCCATAGGAGTTTCTGGAACAATACCACGAGCAAAAATCTTGTTTTTGACTCGGCGCTTATAATAACTTTCAAAATATTTTGGTAATAATGGTTCCATGTCCTCATAACATGCATAAGCCACTATTGTCTCTTTGGCGGTTAAAGTGTCGTCGTATACTTCAGCTAACCCATCAAGCCCCTCATAAAATTTTATTTTTGGTCTTTCTCCTTCTGTGTACACAGACCTTAATTCTGGAATTATATCTTTTATTTTACTTAAGTTATTATTTTTCTTCTCAATTTCTTCAATAATAAATTTTTCTAATTTCTCTGGTGGTTCCGCTATGTATTCTTGCTTAGGTTCTTTCCCCGATATTCTAACTAATCCTTTTTGAGATAAATTGTCAAGAATATCATAAGTGGTAGTCCTACTAATAGAAGCAGTTCGTGATATTTTTGTGACAATACCTTTTCCGAGAGATAAAAGAGCTACATAAACTGCTATTTCTTTTTCAGAAAAACCTACATCAAGTAGCACTTTTTCTGTTTGTGATTGTAATACTTTTTTCATTTTTACCATTATATACCCTTATGTTTTTGTTGTCAATATAGACCGACAAAAAATAATGTAATCCCCAAATACCCTTTAAAATTAGGATAAAATAGACGATACCGCTTGACAATATATTTACAATTTGCTATACTATGTTCAAATAAAATTATTCACAATTTAATATAAAGCAAAATGAAAAAAATACCTAGGAGTAAAAACTTCTTAAGAAATCTTAATGAAGCAAATTGTTATATGAGCAAACTAGGGTTGGAGTCAAATACCCCCTATACTCATAGAGAGGTTCTTTTAAAACTTAGAGAAGATGAATCTCTTTCAGAAAACCAAAAGGAATATTGTTACTATGTACTCTATCTTTCTTGGATGAAGTTCTTTGAACCACCTCTAGAGAAAAACATAGACATCTGGCTTGTGATAGATTTTTCTTTTTTTAGTCATGATTTGTTATATTTAAAGTATAAAAAATTTTTTTATACTGCAAAGTATCGTTTTGAACTAGAAACTGATTATCTATTGAAAAAATTCATAAAACAAAAAGTACAGAATACTGGCATACAATTTTGTAAAGATGCTTGTCGTTGTTTTGAGAGAGAAACACCTCAAGAATTATATTATTACAGGTCATATTTTTATGGGTTATGGGAGGATTTGTTCATTGAGAAGTTAAAGATTATCGTCCCTGATTATTCGGATTTAAAAATCACAGTGGATGACTCTTTTAAATTAAAACTTACTAAAAATGAATCCTTTATTGATCTTTTTTTATATGACGCTCCTCCAACTTATCAGGTTTCCCATATAAAAGATGTATCAAATATTTTTAAAAACTGTAATAATGAGCAATTACAAAAATATTTGGAGCTAGTTCAAAAAAGGTTTTCTTTTTTAGAGAAAAAAAATGAAATTGTAAGTGATGTGGGAAGGTTGGAAATACAAGGGGAGATTTTATTGTGGAACACAATTATTTGGGCCATCAATAAAATTAAATGTTAAAGAAACTAATTAAAACGACTAGGCAAGACCTAGTCGTTTTTTATACTCCGTGCTTTTTGTGGAGCTTTTCTACTTCTTCTTTCTCAAGTTCATCTTTTTTCTCTTTTCCTCTCTCCCCTAGCGTTTTAAGTTCCGCGTCGCCGAGCATATCTAGAGATTTTACAAGTTCGGATAGATGTTCAGCCGTATTTTTAGTTGGGTCATCCAGAACTTCCTCAAGAAGTGCATTCAAAATCCACCCCATTCTTGGTCCGGGTTTCATGTGTAACTCCTCTATCATTATTTTCCCATCAATTGCAAGTTGGCCGACAGATATCGGGTCATGAAGAACTTCTTCAATCATAGCGTGGTATTTCCTTAGGCGATAAGGGGCTTCTTTCTTTTTCATCCCTACCCTATCACATTCACGAACTTTCATAAGGTCCCAGATAGGATGATTTTCTTCTTTGCCCGCCATAGCTTTAGCGTCGGAGGGTCCAACATGTTGAACGATACGACGGACGGCCGAAAGGGTTATTTTCTCAGTATCAGAGAAGAACATATGGTTTCTCGTGAAACGAATGACCATTTCCGTTGTCTCCTTTGGGTATTTTAGGCGCTCCATAATCTTTTGGGTCATTCGTGAGCCAATTACTTCATGCCCATAGAAAGTATAGGCCTTTTTCTCCCCCTTTCTTCTAGACCTGGGTTTGCCAATGTCATGAAACAAGGCCGAGAGTCTAACTTCCAGAGACCACCCCTTTTGGGCAGCATGATCAAGGGCGTGAAGTAAGTGCTCCCAAACGTCATATATATGCTCACCCTTTTGCTCACAGCCAACTCCCTCTTCTAATTCAGGAATAATGTGTTTTAGGAGTCCTAATTTAGAAAGAAGGCCAATTCCCACCACAGGGTCGTTAGACATTATAATCTTAGTAAATTCATCGCGGATTCTTTCAAAAGATATGTTTTTAATCAGTTCTGCGCCGTCAGAAATGGCCTGCATGGTTTCATATGAAACTGCAAAATTGAGTTGAGTTGACAATCTAACTGCTCTAAGCATGCGAAGAGCATCTTCATTGAACCTGTCTTTTGGGGCTCCCACTGTCCTAATTACTTTGTCCTTTATATCCTCTTGTCCTTTATAAAGGTCAATGAGATGTCCTTTAGAAAAATTACCTTCCTTTGCTGAAGCTATGGCGGGCGCGTAAGCCATTGCATTTATTGTAAAATCACGTCTTTTTAAGTCGTCTTCTATGTTGTCGCTGAATTTAACTTCATCTGGATGCCTAAAATCACTATATTTTGCCTCAGTTCGGTATGGCGTAACTTCTACTATGGTTTTTTCCTCCCCTGCTAAGGGGAGGTGGCTGGAAGCCGGAGGGGTAAGGGGGAGAACTACTCCGACAGTTCCAAATTTATTTTCATATATAGTCTTTTCAAATAGAGGGATTATCTCTTCTGGTTTGGCATTAGTTGTAATATCCCAATCCTTCGGTTCTCTACTCATAATTAGATCACGAACACACCCACCAACTAGAAAAGCCTCGAAACCGGCTTTTTCGAGAGTGGATGTTACATGTGTAACATATTTGGGGATTTTAAAATTGTTTGTTTGCATATTTTCAGATAGGGCTTTAAGCCCTATCTAGCCCTATCTAACTATATAAGGTGCACCCGCCAAGACTCGAACTTGGAACAACTGCTTCGAAGGCAGACATGATATCCATTTCACTACGGGTGCATATGTAATTATTTATTTAATAATTTTCTCAACTGACAAATCTAATTATATACTAATTTAATATTTTAGTAAATAAGCTTTAAAAATAAGCATAAAATTACAATTGCATTTTTTACAAAAAATGATTATAATTTATGAGTTATTTTAAGTTTGCGGGATTGGTTCAGTGGTAGAACAAATGGTTGCCAATCATTTGACAGGAGTCCGATTCTCCTATCCCGCACAAAAAGAAGTCTTTTTATACTTGAAAAATTAATTTACGGTTTGACCTTTATTAGTCCTTTATCCACATCCAGAACACTTTAAAATTAAGACTTCTGTGGATAACTATGTGTGTATTGTTTATAAAAGACACAACTGAGGTCATTTTTATGAGAGACAAATAATTGAAGTTTTGACAATAATACCTTGATAAATAAAGATATTTTTATAAAGACCATTTTGGTTTTGTTGTTTTTGTGTCCATTATATTAATATAGTTTCACGTGAAACGATTTTAAATGTAATATGAAAAATTTTACCTCAAATTCTCAAAAAATAGGTGAGTTGGGTGAAGGAGTAGCCTGCAAGTTTCTCATTAAACATGGCTTTTCTATATTAGAAAGAAATTATACAAAGAAATGGGGAGAAATTGATATTATTGCTCAAAAAAATGATAAAAGATATTTTATTGAAGTTAAATCAAAAAGTGTTTCAAATTTAGATTATGTTTATCCACAAAAAGAAGTTTTGGAGAATGGTGCAGGACGGTCAGAGGAAAATATGCATCCAATGAAAATGAGAAGGTTGAGAAGGGTAGTAGAGACCTATCTTATAAGCAAAAGATTGGGGTATGTTGATTGGCAATTTGACCTTTTGGTGGTCTATCTAGATTTGGACAACAGAAAAGCGAGAGTAAAGGTTGTGGATAATATAATATTGTAGTGGTATAATGTTTATTATGGCATCTTTAGAACGATCACAAAGAGAATTAAATAACGTCCTAGGAAAAGAGGTCCAAAAAGAAAAACAAGAAAAAGAATTTGGCCCTATGCAATCGAAAAAAATAGTAGAAGAGAATAAAGAAAAACTGAAGGAAGAGATTGAACGGGTTAGGGGGTCTTTAGGTCTGTAGTTTGATTTGTGCGGGGTAGGAGAATCGGACTCCTGACACTAGTTTGGAAAACTAGAGTTATACCATTTAACTAACCCCGCCTCCGCTAAAGCTACGGCGGGGCAATGCCCGCTATTGTTATCACTTTATTGTTTTTGATTATATCCGAAAAATTAATATTTTACAAATTTAAATAGTTTTTAATTTCACTCTTATTTAAGCATGCATTTCTTCCACTAGCTCAGGTTCTTTTTAGTGTCTATTTTTTCAGGAGCTATAATAAGGTCCTCTTGTATACCGATTTTTCCCCAGACAGCCCCATCCCTTATAAAAAAACTATCATAACCTGTGCGCATGGTTGGTTGACCTTTTTTAAGTAAATGTTTTTTACCGTTTTTTATTACAATAGAATATTCTTTTTCCCCTAGAAAATTTAAAATGTCATCCTTATCTTGCGCGGGACCACCAAGTATTTCTCTCAAGTTCATATTATTATTTTCAAATTAATTTTGTGACCTTTTAATATATATAGTGTATCAAAAGGAAGGAAGAGTGACAATAAGAAAAAAGTTCTCACGAGAGAATCCTTTTTATAATGTCGGGGTGCCGGGAATCGAACCCGGCCCTCATGTTCCCAAAACATGGATACTACCGATATACTACACCCCGATATGATTTTCTTATCTTATCATATTTTACATTAAAAACAATTTTTATATTATTTATGCTATTATGATTATCATATGACGATAAACTATTTATATGCATTTGTAAGTGTCATAATAGTGAGTTTAGTCTCACTTGTCGGGGTTCTCTCTCTCTCTTTAAGAGAAGAGGTTTTGAAAAAATATATAAACTTTTTTATTAGTTTGGCTATTGGAGCTCTTTTGGGGGATGCATTTATTCATATTATTCCAGAAACATTTAAAAGTAATTTAGGTGCAAATTTATCAAGCATTTTAGTTATTGCTGGAATTCTTTTATTTTTTGTGATAGAGAAATTTATTCATTGGCATCATCACGGAGAAGATAAAGATGAAAGTGGTATTCATCCAGTAGGGAAGCTGATTCTTTTTACAGATGGATTTCACAATTTTATTGATGGGGCGATTATTGGTGCGAGTTTTTTGGTTAGTATCCCGGTAGGGATTGCAACAACACTGGCAGTGGTTCTTCACGAAATACCACAAGAAATAGGGGATTTTGCCGTTTTAATACACTCAGGGTACACGAAAAAACGTGCTTTATGGCTAAACTTTATTTCTGCTCTCGCTTCCGTTCTTGGGCTTGCGATTGTTTTTATTTTTGGAAATATAGTTGAAAATGTTGCTCTGTGGTTTATCCCTATCGCTGCTGGAGGATTTATATATATAGCAGTTGCAGATTTAATTCCAGAACTTCATAAAACAAAAGAATTAAAACATTCAATAATTCAATTGGGAATAATAATGCTTGGCATTATATCAATGCTCGCTCTGCTTTTACTCGAATAAAATAAAAACCACTCATAGATAGAATAGAGTGGTTTTTATTTAATTCACACGAGAGGCGAATTATTTTACAGCTTCCTTAAGAGCCTTTGCTGCTCTAAACTTAGGAACTTTTGTTGCAGCTACTTTGACTTGTTCTCCTGTCTTTGGGTTGCGAGCCATGCGGGCTGCACGTGCCTTGACAGAGAAGATCCCAATACCTGCGATTGATACCTCGTCTCCTTTTTTCAAAGTAGCAACGATAGCATCAAACATTGCGTTCACAATTTCTTCAGCTTGTACCTTTGTACCACCAAGCTTTTCATGAACGAGTTCTACTAATGCTTGTTTATTCATTATTTTTTGTGTATTTTTTTAAAAAAACAAAAAAATATACATTCTATCTGAATAATATTCGACCGTTTGCAAACGATCCCTAATAAATAGGTATGATGTTATTATATACCAAGCTAATTTTAATACAAGCCCCCACACCTATATTCCCATTATTCTGCTTTTTCAATAAAAAAAGGTTATAACTCTATAATTCAATCAAAAATATGAAATGATTAGGAATTTTGCTTAACAGAATAAAAGCTATGGGAATATAGGTGTGGGGGCAAGCCCCGAATTACATTATTCTACCTTGCATATTCGATGATTCGGTTTTCTCTTATCATTGTGACGCGGATTTCACCAGGGTAAGTGAGTTCTTGCTCAATTTTCTTGGCAATGTCACGAGCCATTTCTTTTGCTTCAAGGTCTGAGACTTTTTCTGGGGTAACAAATATGCGGATTTCGCGTCCAGCTGATAGAGCGTATGATTTTTCTACTCCTTCAAATGTTTTTGTTAGGGCTTCAAGTTCTTGTAATCGTTTTAGATAATTTTCAACACTATCACGTCGAGCTCCAGGGCGTCCACCAGAAATCATATCGGCAGTTTGAACAATTACAGCCTCAAGAGATTCATGAGGAGTATCATCATGGTGACTTTTCATTGCTGTTATAATGCGTGGGTCGGCTCCGAATTTCTGCAAAATTCTTATACCTATATCTATATGTGTACCTTGGACTTCGTGGTCTAAAGCTTTACCAATGTCGTGGACAAGTGCGCCCGCCTTAGCGATTTGGACATCAGCGTTAAGTTCTTCAGCAAGCATTCCGGCAATGTAAGCCATTTCAATAGAGTGCTGAAGAACATTTTGTCCATAAGAGGTTCTGAAATATAGACGGCCAACTATGGCACTAATACGTGGGTCAAGATTTAATATCCCACATTCATAAACTGCTTGGTCTCCCTTTTCTTTTATTATTTTATTTATATCTTCCTGAGCTTTAGCAACTATTTCTTCAATTTTAGCTGGTTGAATTCTCCCATCTAAAATTAAATTCTCAAGCGCCAGACGTGCAACTTGCCGGCGGACAGGGTCAAAAGATGAAATCACAATAGCTCCCGGAGTTTCATCAATTATCAATTCAACCCCAGAGGTTTTCTCAAAAGCACGAATATTTCTTCCTTCCTTACCGATTATTTTACCTTTGATATCATCATTTGGGATATTTACTGAAGTCGTCATCATCTCACTTGCCGTTGATGAGGCAAGACGATTGATACTAGTCGCAAGGATGTCTTTTGCCCTGCGGTCAAGTTTTTCAGTGTTGAGACCTTCCATTTTTTGCATTCTTATAAGCAAATCTTCTTCGTATTTTGTTTCTATATCTTTAAATAAAACTTCTTTAGCATCGTCGCGCGTTAGGCCAGCAACTTTTTCAAGTGCTTTTTCTTTTTCAGCCTCCATGCCATCAACCCTTTCTTTTACTTTCTTTACTTCTTCTATTTTAACTTTTATCTTCTCTACTTCCTTATCTATCTCTACTTGACGGTTATCGAGTATCTCGTCTTTCTTTATGAGACGATTCTCCGTCAACTTCCACTCTTCCTCCTTTTGCTTTGTCTCCTTATTAACTTCGTTCAAATGCGCTTCTCCTTTTTTCTTGGCTTCGTCTATAACTTTTTGGGCATCTTCTTTTGCCTTCAACATTATCTGCTTGATTTCAAGCTCCATAGAGCCCTTCTTACCAAGAGAAATAACGAGACGTAAATAATACCCAACTCCAACACCTACTACGAGAGTCAGAGCCCCGATCATTATTATTGTTAAACTCATAGTGACTTTTTGCCGCTTTTAAAACACAGAGATTATTCCACCCATAAATGGGCAGTTTATTCGAACATGTATGATTGATTTAGAACAAGACTGAAAATTAAATAAATTCATAAAAAAATCGATATCGTGACTGCATTAAAAAAGCGAACATTTCAATAAAACTTTTAAAATTCGATACTTCCATAATACTCCAAAACCGCGGTTTTGTCTAGAGCCTAATTAGTCGGCAGAATTATGGTGGTAAAGGGAATGCCCTCCGACCTAGGTCGGAGGGCATTTTTGTTTGTATATTATTTTCTAAAATAATTTTTAATAGCGAATTCAAATTGCTCAACAAACATTCTTTTTAGTGGATCAAGATTGTGAGACTCATAAAACACTAAAATTGCTTTTTTATAATCAACCTCTTTGACGCTTCTGTATGATAGTGGGCAGTAATTGTGAGCGATAAGTATCGCATTTGCGAGTAGTCGCGCTGTTCTCTTATTTCCGTCTTCAAATGGTTGTATATAAGAAATAATAGATAAAGATAGGAATGCTTTTATAATTGGATCTACTTCTTTGTTTATTCTCTCAGTCATTTTTTTTATAGCTTCTTTTATCTGATATTCATTATCAAGCGGAATATAATTTGTCCCCGTAATCCCGACTGGAGATTTTCTAATTCCATGATTGACTCCTAATCCTTCCGTTATAAGTTTATGTAGCTCCTCTATTTTTTTTATAGATATTGATTTGAAATAAGAAGTATTTTTATTTATAAAATCTAAAGTAATTTTATGATTCAAAATCATAATGGCTTCTTCTTTTTTATGTCCTTCAGCTTCAATTTTATTTTTGATTAAATATTCTGTATCCAGCAGCGAGTAAGTATTTCCTTCTATTTGCGATGATTTCCAAGATAATTCTATGATAAATCTCTCCATTTCTAGTTTTTTTATGGTCGGAGAAATTTTATTTATATTTTCTCTAAATTTATTGTTAAGAACGTTTATTTTTTCTAGTTGTTCTTTTGTAAATAAATTATTTATTTTTTCAAAAATGTTAAATTCAAAGTTTTTTGAGATAAGAACCCTCTCATCTTGTGGTTTTTTGAAATAATCATCAATATCAATATATTTATGGAGAGTATCATTTTCCTTTGGTGTATATTTTGTAGAACGGCCACCACCCACTTTTTTTACTAGGTTATTCTCAATAAGTATATTTAAATCACGGATAATAGAAAAACGAGTAATTTCTAACTCATTTTTGTTTATAAACTCAAGAATTTCTGAGATACCGATTTGGGTATTTTCTGTTATAAATCCTAATATTTTTTTTTGTCTTTCTGTTAATTTAATCATTTGTTGCACTAATTGTAGCATTATGCAACAAATAATGCAACAAATAGAAAGCCCAGCAAGGACTTACCTCGGGGATACTAGAGGAAAGACCTTGCTAGGTTTTTTGGTATTTTTTATTTTCCAGCTTTTTGTTTTGTGATAATGTCGTCGACGATGTTGTATTTCTTTGCTTCATCAGCGGTCATCCAGTAGTCGCGGTCGGAATCTTTATCAACTTGGTCAATTTTTTTATTTGTATTTTGGGCAAGAATTTTATTCAAAGTATCTTTTGTGCGAAGGATGTGTTTTGCATTGATTGCAATATCACTTGCTTGGCCTTCGGTGCCTCCCATAACTTGGTGAATCATAACTTCTGAATTTGGGAGAGAAAATCTTTTGCCTTTTTGTCCCGATGAAAGAATAAGTGCTCCCATTGATGCAGCTATGCCGACGCAAATTGTGGAGACATCACTTTTTACAAAATTCATTGTGTCTATAATTGCAAGCCCAGCTGTAACTGAACCGCCAGGGGAGTTGATATAAAGTGAAATATCTTTTTTTGGGTCGGTATGGTCCAAATAAAGAAGCTGAGCGATAATTAAATTAGCGACGTGGTCGTCTATTGGACCACCAAGGAAAATAATGCGTTCGTTTAAAAGGCGAGAGTATATATCATAAGCTCTTTCGCCGAATTGTGATTTTTCTATAACTGTTGGTATAAGCATAAGGCTATTATAGCATATTGATAATAATCCTGTGGAACGATTTATTGTGTTTCTAAAAACTTAAACACCTTCTCATTTTCTAACATTTGTTCTACGTACGAACGAGCACGAGTGGGGTCGGCATCTTTGTACATAGTTGTGATTTGTGTAACGTCTTTTACAATTTCTTCTTCGGTTGGTTTTAGATTTTCTTTTTCAGAGATTGTATGGATTATCATTTGAAGTTTCGCGCGTTTCTCTGCGTCTGCTCGCCATTCTTTTCTCAAATCCGCATCGGTTTTATTTATTTGTTTTAAATAATCTTCTAGTTTTAATCCAGCATTTGTGATGTCTGCTTCTAGCCGATACATTATTTTATCTATCTCACTTTCTATTAAAATCTCAGGAATTTCTCCTTCGGTTAGTTTCACTAGCTCTTCCACTATCACAAGGCGCAGTTTGTCTTTCTGCTCGGTTTCCTTTTCTATTTTTATATTACTGCGAATTTTTTCTTTGAATGCCCCAGCATCTTTGAAGTCACCAAAAGTTTTTGCGAATGCATCATCAAAAATAGGGTATTCACTTTCTGGAATTTTATCTGCCGATGAGGCAGATTCAGCATGGGCTTTTGCATGTTCCCCGCCTGCTCCCGAATGATCGTGAGGGCGGGCAGGTTCTTCTGTCATGTTCTCATGGCCAACATGATTACTACCACGAGCCTGCTCAGCTCGCATTTTGCGAAGGTCAAGAATTACTTTTTCTACATCTTTTTCATCAACAATAATTTCTCGCTTGTTGTCCTCTTTTCCACTTTGTTCTTTTGCAATTTTTTTATAATCAGGAAGTTTCATTTCTGGAAGAACAGCAGTGACGATTTTGAATTCTAGGTCAGAACCCTTTCCGATTTTTGTAATTGCGATTTGTGGACGACCGATAGCATCTATCTTATTCTCTTCCAAGATTTTCATATAATTATCCATCAATGCAAGCTCTGCCGTTTCTTCCAATAGTTCCATTTCTTGAACGTTTTCTTTCACAATTCCACTCGGGGCTTTCCCTTTTCGAAAACCAGGAAGTTCAAGGCGCTCGCCGATTCTTTCGAGCGCTTTGCCCTCATATTTCTCAAATTCAGCGACTTCTATAGAGCCCACTATTTCTATTTCGCTTTTTTCTAATTTTTTTATTGTTGTTTTCATAGTATCCATATCTTATATGGATGAAGCACTTTTGTCAAAAATCTTTAAGTATCCATTTTGGTACCTTAGAAATTAATATATTTTTAGTATTTAAATTGAAAATGATATATGGGGACGTGACCTACGATATAGAGACCAGAAATAAAAGTAACCCTCCTCGCGGAGGGCTACCCTTGGATGTAATACCCTAACAGTTTATGGATAAACCATTAGACTCTTAGAGTATATCTTTATATAAAGACATAGTCAATAGTTGAATGATTTTTTAGATTTATTAAAACCAAATTGCCACCAAGATAGGCACAAGAATCAAGGCGATGATGTTTAAGATTTTTATCATTGGATTGATAGCAGGCCCCGCTGTGTCTTTGTAAGGGTCGCCAACTGTGTCTCCGGTAACGGCTGCCTTGTGTGCATCACTTCCTTTACCGCCATGATTTCCAAGTTCAATATATTTCTTGGCATTGTCCCATGCGCCTCCACCCGAGGTCATTGAGATGGCGAGGAATATTCCAGTCACGATTGATCCAACGAGAAGTCCACCGAGTGCTTCAGGGCCAAGTATGAACCCAACAAGTATTGGAGCAAGAACTGGGATTAATGCTGGAAGAATCATTTGTTTAATGGCACCAGTTGTGACGATATCTACGCAAGTTGCATAGTCAGGTTTGCCTTCGCCTGTCATAATACCTTTGATATCGCGGAATTGTCGGCGAACTTCTTCCACAACTTTTCCTGCGGCTTTACCAACAGCTTCCATACAAAGAGCTCCGAAATAATAAGGAAGCAATCCACCGAGCAAAAGTCCAGCGATAACGAGAGGATTGCCGAGGTCAAAATTTAATTTGTGTCCTAGGTCTGCGAATTCTTGTGTATAAGATGAGAAGAGGACGAGTGCAGCGAGTCCGGCGGAACCAATAGCGTAACCTTTTGTAACCGCCTTTGTTGTGTTGCCAACAGCATCAAGTGGGTCTGTAACGGCACGAACACTATCAGGTAATCCTGCCATTTCAGCAATACCACCGGCGTTATCTGTAATAGGTCCGAATGAATCGATGGCGACAATGATACCAGTGAGAGAAAGCATCGACATTGCAGCGATTGCAATACCATATAGTTCTCCGAAATAATATGAAGCTAAAATTCCCGCGACAATAGAAAGAAGTGGAAGAGCTGTGGACTTCATTGAGATTGCTAAGCCCTGAATTACGTTTGTGCCGTGTCCTGAAAGGGACGCTTTTGCGATAGATTTTACCGGATTATATTTTGTTGAAGTGTAATATTCTGTGATGACAATGATAAGAACCGTGACGATTATTCCGACGAGAGCACTCATATATAGATTGCCAACTGAGTAAGTAGTTTGCGCTGACATTAGCCATTTTGTAATCGGGTAGAAACCAATTGCAGAAAGAATTGCAGAAATAGCAAGTCCTTTATACAAAGCCCCCATTATGTTTTTCTTTTTTCCAAGACGAACGAACCATGTTCCGATAATTGTAGAAATAATTGAAACTCCGCCGATAGCGAGAGGGTAAATTATGGCATTATCAAATCCAGAAAATACCAGAGAGCCCAAAAGCATAGTTGCAACAGATGTCACAGCATAAGTTTCAAATAAATCCGCCGCCATACCTGCACAGTCACCAACATTATCTCCGACGTTGTCGGCAATAACTGCGGGATTTCTAGGGTCATCTTCTGGGATTCCAGCTTCAACTTTTCCAACGAGGTCTGCCCCGACATCAGCAGCTTTTGTAAAGATTCCACCACCCAAGCGAGCGAAAACTGAAATCAAACTTGCTCCGAAAGAAAGTCCGACGAGTGACCTGACTGCACCAGCGCCGACAAAATGAGTTGCGATTAAATAAAATACTGTAACTCCTAAAAGAGCAAGACCAACAACAAGAAGTCCAGTGACACTGCCTCCTTTGAAAGCAAGACCGAGGGCTTCTTTTAATCCTTTTTTTGCTTCTTCTGTGGTGCGGACATTTGCCCGAACGGAAACATTCATTCCGATATATCCGGCAAGAGCCGAAAGAATTGCTCCAACTAGGAAACTAACAGCCATCATCCATCCAAGCATTGGGACAAAACCAATTATTAAAAATAGAACGACCGCGATAACGCCAATTGTTTTATATTGACGATTCAAATATGCTTTTGCTCCTTGCTGAATAGCAAGTGCGATGGCTTTCATTTTTTCATCGCCAGCACCTTTACTCATAACAACTCTAATTAAAAACAAACCGTAAACTATTGCGACTACTGAAGAAACAAGTGCAAATATTATAAATGGATTCATATATTTATTTTTTTAATTAATAATTAATAAACGTGGGTCAGGTTCGGAATAGTAGACTATTCGAACCTTCCCTAATTTAATTCGTACCGTCATCGACAATACCGTCATCTAGTATATCATCACTTTCTACATTTTCTTTAATTTGGTTGCCATTTTCTTCAAGGCCCTTTATATCTATTCTCCATCCAGTAAGTTTTGCAGCAAGACGAACATTTTGTCCTCCTTTACCGATAGCAAGAGAGAGTTGGTCATTTGCAACTTCCACTGTTGCCTTATGTTCCGCTTCATTTACTTCAATATTTAAGACATTTGCTGGAGAAATTGCACTTGAGATATATGTTCCTGCGTCAGGAGACCAAGGAATAATATCTATTTTTTCACCGTTTAATTCACTCATAACTGTAGTTACTCTAACCCCTTTTTGCCCGACACAAGAGCCAACTGGGTCCACATGTTCATCATTTGAGAATACAGCAATCTTGGAACGACTCCCAGCTTCACGCGCGATTGCTTTAATTTCAACAACTCCCGAAGCTATTTCTGGCGCTTCCATAGCGAACAATCCCTCAATAAGTTGTGGATGAGTACGTGAGAGTTTAAGATTTACTCCGCGTGGAGTTTCTTCTACTTGGTAAAGATATGCGCGAATTCTTTCTCCGCGTTTATAGAATTCACCGGGGATTTGTTCTTCTGGAAGAATTATTCCAGTGGCGCGATTGAAATCAATATAAACAATTCCTCTTTCTACTTTTGAAACGAAGCCGTTTATTATTTCTCCTTCTTTTGTTCCGTATTCTTCTATTATTGCACCTCTCTCTGCTTCGCGGATTTTTTGGATTATGACTTGCTTGGCTGTTTGCGCAGCGATACGCCCATAATCCTCTTTATTCTCAAGAGGGAATATTAATTCTTCGCCTGGGATGGCATCATTTTTTATTTTTTTAGCATCTTCTATTAAGATATGATGTTCTTCGTTAAAACGCACTCTTTCATCATCTTCAGCAATTTCTTCCTCATCATCTTCACTGGTCATTCTAACTAAAGTATCATCAACAGCTATTTTAATCTGGTAAAATTCCATTTTCCCAGTTTCTATATCAATCTTTGCTCTGATAATTTGACCTTTTTTGCCGTAATCTTTTTTATAGGCAGCGGCGAGAGCTTGCTCTATTGCATCAATTATTTTTTCTCGAGGAATTTTTCTTTCAACCTCAAGTTGTTCTAGGGCAGACCTCATTGTTTTTAAATCTAACATGGTAATTTTTAATGGAACCGAGCGAAATATAAAAATTTCCATCCCCACACCTACTTTGATAATTGAATCCCAAAGTAGGTGTGGGGGTAAGAAAAATATAGTCGCCTTGCTCCTTATTTTTCTAAAAATAAAAGCCCGGTTCGAGAACGGACTTACATAGGTAATGTTACCGCAATGCTTTTAATTAGTCAATGGAGATGATATAATTGTAAGTAGTTAGTTTATTATTAATAATTTATTAAATATGAAAAATCTATTAAAAATTTTTGTGTCAGGTCTATTTGTTTTTGGCTCTTTATTTATTGCAAGTAAAACCTTTGCTGTAACAGATATTGTTATCACCAATTTTGCCCCTAGTCCGACTAGTATTATTGAAGGTCAATCAGCAACACTTTCCTGGAAAGTAGTTGGAGCTAGTTCTTGTGATTTTTTTGATTATAACGGTGGAAGTAATATTTTTATTTCATCACATCCTATTTCAAACCCTACAGTTACAACCACAGTTTCAACTTCAGTTTATCCTGTAATCACAACAGAGTATGAATTAATATGTAAAAATTTTGAAGTAACAAAAACCACAATAACTCCTACTCTTGTTGTTACTTATCAGCCATCAGATTTGACGATAAATTCGAACGGTTCTTCTCAATACAATAATGCGAGATATCCTGCTGGTAACCCCGTAACTTTTCGACCAGGAGTGTGGAACTCTATTGGTTCTAGCACAAAAACATCTTTTTATAATTCTTACGAAATAATTTCTAAAACTGCAAGGTTAGACCAAAATGGTAACATTATTGAGCCAGCAACTATTCCTAATACTACATGGAAAGAAAATGCCCTCATTACCGGTAAATATAAGATGCCAATGATAGTTGCTGCGGGTCACGCAGTTTCAAATTTCTCCCCAGTTACTTTCCCAGCAGAGAATAATGGAGCCAATGGGACTTATACAGGGTATAAAGTAAGATTTTGTACAGATGTAGAGTCAGATGTCAATGAGTCAGATGAAGGGAATAACTGCACACCTTATTCATGTTGGTTTTCAGCTAGTGTTGCAAAAAATTACGGAATAGATTGGGGATGTGGTAATAGTGAAAATCCTGAAGTTCCTCTAAATAAACCTAATCTTAAAGCTTCAGTTCCAACTTATACTCCAGCAAAAGTAGAAGTTGGTGTTTCTAATTCATATACCTCAATAATTAGCAATACGGGAGATGTCTCTACCAATAAAGGTTTTTCAAACTTTTTCCAAGTAACGACTGATAAGGAAGACGAGACAATAGCTATAGGTTTAGACCCAACCACAATGGGGAAATTAAACGAAGGGGCTTCTGGTACTGCTTCTCAGGTGTATGTATTTGGTGAAGAAGGAACGTTTTTTGTCAGGGCTTGTGCAGATAAAAGCAATAGAGATAGTTTAGGTGAAATTACAGAAAGTGATGAAGGGGATAATTGTAGTGATTGGTTAGAAGTTATTGTTACAATGCCAGTTGACCCAAATGGTGGAAGTATAAGTGGAAATGATTGTGTTATAAAAATGAATGAAAGCAATTGTGAGACAACATTGACATTAAATGTTTATAAGCCGGTTACAAAAGCACCAACAAATGTCACAAAAAATATTCCTGAACCAAATACACTCGTTGTTCCTTCTGCGATTATCAATACTTTCCCAGTAGAAAAACCAAATATAACAGTTGATTATCCAAATACAACTTTCTTTTTGAATCACAACGGAGAAACTATTACTCCAAATGGTGCGACGATAAATGCGACATGTGCACCTAAAACGATTTGGAATGGAACAATCTGTGAGCCAAGACCTGATCTAATAGCTTCAATTCCATCTCCACTTTCGGTGATAGTTAAAACGCCAACAAATTTTTCCTCAACAATAAAAAATCAAGGCTCAATTTCAACAGGTAAAAGTTTTACCAATTTATTTCAAACATCAACACTTCCAGAAGGGGAAGGAACATTAACTGATTATGATGTACCGGGGATGTCTGCTCTTGCAGTTGATAAAACAGCGGTCGCTTTACAATCGATTTCGTTTGAAGCTACTGGAACATTTTATATTAGAGCTTGTGCAGATAAAAATTCTGCTGCTGGTCTAGGAATAGTTATAGAGTTAGTTGAGGACAATAATTGTAGCGCATGGGTTCCTGTTGATATTTCGCCTGAAGGTGGTACTGTTGGAACTCTTTCTGGAGATGATTGTGAGATAGAAGAAAACGCAAGTGATTGTGAGACAACTTTGACTATAGACATTATTAATCCTATAACAGGAAAAGAAACTAATGTTACTAAAAATCCAAACAATACAATTGTCGTTTCATCTGCTGTCATTCCTACTTTCCCAGTAGAAAGGAAAAACATTCCAGTTGCTTATGGGGGAACTACATTTTTCCTTAATCATAATAGTTTACCACTTGATATTCTGCCGGTTGGGGCAAGTTGTGAAAGTGGAACAGGATGGGATGGAGGGAAGTGTGTAGCGTCTATTGGTGACGATACAAGTGTAGATACAGGCACAGGTACAGGTACAGGCACAGGTACAGGCACAGGTACAGGTACGGACACCGGGGATAATATTTTTGGTGGTAACGGTGGAAACTTATTAAAAATAACCTTTACCCCAAATCCAGCTAAAATATTTAAAGGAAGATCTTCTGTTCTTATGTGGACTTCAAATGCTGATAATTGCAAAGCTCTTAATGAAACAGGATTTGGTGAATGGAGTACAGGAACTAATAACCCAAATGGTAGCTCAACGGTAGTTCCATTGAAAACAACTGTTTATAAAATTTCTTGTACAAGAGATAACATAACTGAATTTAAGCAAGCTACCATTACAGTTAGTAGTATAAAAATTATAGAAACGTAAAAAACACTCAAAAAATATTTATGATGAAATTAATTTTCGGATTCTAATCTTAATTTTAGTTGTAAAATTGTCTCAAGTTTTAATTTTGATCTTACCCAAGCTTTCTGTTTTTCTGTTATAAGCTCACCAAGACCATGGAGAATATTGTTATTATTCATCTTTTCTAATTCTTTAATGCATACTTCAAGAAATTTTTTATATGACATTCCTGTTCTTTTTTCTATAATTTCTTTATTAATTTCCCAGTTATTTTTTGAGAAAAACCATACATCAAAAATATCACGATTAGTTATTCCTAGTCGTTCGTGCATGGCTACAAGCTTATGAGCAAACATATCTTCTTTGACCATTACAAGCATTGAAATACCATTAAAGGCACGAACTTCATATTTTGAATCAAAAGACCTACGATTAATCTCAATTTTTATATTCTGAGCATTTTTTTCTTTATTCTCATACGATATTAAAAATATTAGATTAAATCTTTTCTTTTGAGATTCTTTTACTTCTCCATATTTTCTCCCTATTTTTTCAACTTGTTCAAAGATGTAATCTTCTTTTGATTCATCTAAAATATCAATATCTAAGTCAACAGAATAACGATCAAGTCCATAGAACAAATAAGCAGCCGTTCCACCTTTAAAACCTAAATATGGGCTAATTGTCGTATCCGAGTAAATATCAATAAGTATCTGTACGAGAATATTTTTATGTATTGGATAATTTAATGTCATATTTATTTAGTAGTTTTATAATCCTTATAATATTTTTGCACAGTTTTTGCCATTTTTTTATTATTATAAATTGGCAACATTTCAAATACCTTATCCCAATCAAGCGGAGAATGATTATCAAAATAATACTTTTTACTTCTATAAATTGTATCCAAGAAAGCTCTTTCTTTTGAAGCAATAGCATATTCACCTGTTTGATCTATTCCTTTTGGGTTACTTAAAATAGAATCCTTCATTTTTACAAAAGAATAAGTTTGTCCGTCACATTTAATCTCCCTCTTTAAATATGAAGCAATAAAAATATTTCCATAATATTGGAAAGTCATACCAGATGCACCTAAGACAGTTTCAAAACTTATATATGAGGGTCTAAAAATCTTAGTCGCAAATTCATATTTATCATAATTTTTATCTTTTGCATAAATACCTCTACGAATTCTAATAAGCTTCCCAGCTTTAACATAATAGTTCAATCTTACTTGCGATGCCGTTGTTTGAACATCACGCCAAAGCAAAGCGATATCTTTCGTTGAAAATACGCTATTCTTTGATCTTAATAGAATGTCTAAATATTCCCCTTTTTTAGCTTTATTATTCATATATCTACTGGAACTTAGGTTTAACCTAATCTCCAGTCCACATCCTAGCATAAATGGTATATTAATGCAATATCTCAATGATTGCATAAATAATTTTGAAGGTTTATAAAAAATTAGCAAGGACCGTCCTTGCTACTATGGAAAGGGTTTTGGAGCCCTGTGGATAAATCCCCACACCTATATTTTTATAGTCATAAATCATATAATATAAATATATGTTCTACTTATATATTTTAAAAAGTAAAAAAGACAATAATATTTACATTGGCTCAACAAATGATTTACGACGCAGGCTCTCGGATCATAATAATGGTAAAGTTTTTTCCACTAAAAGTCGTCGTCCTTTTGAACTTAGATATTATGAATCATATTTTGATGAGAGTGATGCAAGGAAAAGAGAATCGTCTCTAAAAAAGGACGGCAGGGCATTATTTCAACTTAAAATTAGGATAAAAAGGAGCCTGCAATAAAAATATAGGTGGCAAGGTGGGATAAATCCCCACACCTATATTTTTATTATTTTGAATACAAAATGTCTATTTTTACGCGATAATTTATTAGAAATACCAATTAAGTAGTTTTTTATTTAAAAGATGAAAATCTATAAAAATATAGGTGTGGGGATAAAAAGTGCATAAACCCCCACACCTACTTTTTCATCATTGTGCTTTATTTTTTAGGAATATTATTATTTATACTTGATTTATAAAGATATTTTATATATTTCTGAATATTTTAATGGCACAATATTAAAGCAATGAAAAAGTGGGTGTGGGGGTAAAACTCCTTGACATGATGCTTAATTACTTAGATAATTAGTACAAAGGCATATTGTTCGGATTTGTTTAATTTTATCTTGATAAATCCCCACACCCATATTCCCATCATTCTGCTTTTTTAGTAAAAATACCCTGCTGTTATATATTTTTGATGGAAATATAGGTGTGGGGATAAATAAGCGTTTGTCACGATAAATTTAAACAAATCCTCTTGAAAAAATAAACAAATAAATCATATCATGAAAAAGATGCTTTCTCTTCTGATGGGTCTTTTTCTTTCCCTGCTTATGTTTACAGGATGTGAAGAAGAACCGGTTGTGAATCTTAAGCCAATTATACGTGTTTTTTCAGCTTCGGCTGATTCGTGTGAGATTGGCGATGTTGTTACTATCCGATGGAGTGTAGAAAACGCTAGCATTGTGATAGTGAACAAAGACACGGTTCCTCTTTCAGGAACCAAGGAAATAGTGATAGATAAAAATATCACTGTTACCTGTACCGCCTATCCAATAGGCAATATGGATATAGCTCCTGCTCAACAGCAACTAAAAATTGTTGCAAAAGAGCCTACTGAGGTTCTGACTGTTGCTATTACTGCTACTCCCTCAGAAATTTTTGAAGGGGAAATGACAACTATCAGTTGGACTTCGGAAAATGCACTTTCCATTAAGGCAACCTTTGGTGGAGTAAATGGTCTTTCTGGTTCTACTGAGGTTGGACCTGGGGTTACGACAGATTACACTGTAACTGTTTATGGATTAGCTAATAAGTCAGCTACAGCTAGTGTCACCGTTGTAGTTAAGGATCCTGTCTTTACAGATGAGGAAAAACTACTTTGTTTAGCTCCATGGTCAAAAATCAAGTTGGAATTCCAACAAGAATCTGGTTATCCCTGGGTTGAGGCAGACATATGGGAATGCATGAAGGATGATTTGATAAAATTTTATCTTACACCTTCTAAAATAGGGGTTTATGATAACGGTGAAGTTCGTTGTGGCAGTGAGAATGAGACTCAAGAGGGGTCATGGTCTTTGACTGGATCTGTGTTGACTTTGTGTGAATATAATAATTATAATATTATGACACTTACAAAGGACACTTTAGTCTGGGTGTATTATCCAGGCAGTCAAAAAGATGCCAATAGGGAAACCTTTATACATCCGAAATGAACTCTAATTGGTTTATAAAAAGGAGCCGTTGCGTTTTCACGTAACGGCTATTCTTTTTGCTCATTACTATTCTTAATATACTTTTTATGTGGTATAATTCTAATAATTAAGATATTTTATTTTTTAATATTATCTTTAGTTTTAATAAATATTTTTTTTATTATTATAAATTTATCACTATGAAAAATCTATCAAAAATTTTTGTGTTAAGTATTATTTTGGTCGGTTCATTATTTTTTGCAAATAATGCTTCTGCTCTTACTGGAATTACCGTTCAAGCCAGTGTATCTCCTACTTCAGTTGCATCAGGGAATCCTGTAACTCTTACTTGGTCATCAACGATTGCCACTACTTGTGCGATTACTGTTAATGCTGGAGGAGTTCCTATAGGAATTAATAATACTTTACCATTACCATTTGTACCATCAACATTTCTACAAAAGTTTGCGAGTTTATTAGGGATAAAAGAAGCTGAAGCAGCAACTCCCTCTGGTTCTGTCGTCTATAATCCTACTCAAACCACAACTTATACTGTAACTTGTAGTAGGTCTGGATATACTTCAGTTGCAGCGTCAGCAACTGTTACTATCGGTGGTGGTGGGCCTAATCCCTCAGGTGTTTTAAATGCCAATGATTGTCCTGTTCAGGCAGGATATAATAGTTGTAATTCCCAAATAAATTGGAGTGTAGCAAATCCTATTGCTAATGCAATTTCTAGAGTTGTAACAACTCCTTGGAATACTGATGTAATAGCTCCAACATCATTGACTTCAGGCAGTACTACTTACCCTATAACTATTGTTGGTGATGATACTAATCAATATCGCACAGCCACTAGAAGCTTTCGTCTTTTCTATAACGGAGTACAGTTATCTTCAGATTCGGCAACGGCTTCTTGTACTTCTGGTACCTTATGGAATGGGATGAATTGTGATTCCAATGTCTACGCACTTTCAACTGAATCTGCTGGAACTGGCACGGGGTCTTTCACCGGATCGGGGAATTATTTATTAAATCGAACTGCCTATATTACAGCTACTCCAAGTTCAGGTTCAACATTTGCTGGGTGGACTGGTTTATCATGCTCAGGTCCTAGTGGCTGTTCTTGGGTTTATGATGCTGATTGTAACGATGGACAGGTTACAATGAATAGAACAGTGAGATGTATTGGTACGTTTAATTTAATTTCTCAAACTGTGACTGTTACACTTACAAAAAAAGATAATCCTAGTAAAAATTTAGTTAAAAAAAGTAGTTCTGACTCTAGTGGTATTGGTACGGCATATTTAGTGGTTAATGTTAGTGGTCTTACTTCTGGAGGTTGTATATTAAAAAATAATACTGATGGTACTACATATGGTACATTTTATAATAATCTTAGTCCCCAGCCAAAAAATGTCTCAAGCCTACAAAACAACAGTAACGATTTTCAGCTTGATTGTACTAATTCTTCTTCTCCTACTACAAAAAGTGCAATACAAAATGTATTGGCTCAATCTGGAACTCTAGCTGCGACGTATTCACCTGCCTGTACAATTTCTTCGGGACAAGGAAGTTGTAATATTCCGATGAATTGGGGGACAACAAATCCAAAATCTGGGGTAACGACTACTTTAACGGGAGGAACTTCTGTCGTTTCTGGGAATTCTGGTAGTAACACCAATGTAACATTTAGTGGAAGTGCTATTTCTGTAGGGGGGACTAGTGGAACAGTGACTCTTACTTCTAAAAATAAAGTTGATGGAGAAAATAATGGAACTTCTGTTGATAATATACTTGCTAGTTTACCGATTACTGTTAGCTGTTCTCAAACTCCGGTAGCTACATCTTGGAATGGATCAGTATGTGCACCTGTCGGAGTTATTCCAACTGTCACAAGTCCAACTGCAACTTCTGTAACTTGTAATAGCGCAACAGTTGGGGCAAATGTTACATCTTTAGGTGTTCCTGCCACTCTTTCTGCCCGCGGGACTTCTGTTACTATTGGTTCACCAGGAACTTGTGTAGACCAAGGAGGTAGAACAACTGGGGTATATACAATGTCTAAAACGGGGTTAACTCCAAGTACTATATACTATGTGTATGGTTGTGCGACGAATACAACTGGAACGGGATGGACAGTTACTCCTGCCTCATTCACAACTCCAGCATGCCCTGCTCCTAATCTCACAGCTTCAGCTCCAACACCATCTTCTGCTTACATAAACGTTGCTCAAACTTTCACTTCAACAATTACAAACAATGGTAATGCTTCAACAGGTGCAAGCTTTAGTAATTTCTTCCAAGTTGCATCATCGGCCAACGGTGGAGGAACTATTACCGACAAAACATCTACTTCAATGACAACTCTTGCTGCAAGTGGAACAAATACTATAAGTGTTAGTCATATATTTAGTTCTGCTGGAACGTATTCAATCAGAGTTTGTGCCGACAAGACTTCAGCGGCGGGTGGCGGGGTGATTACAGAATCGAATGAAGGCGATAACTGTAGCTCATGGACCAATGTTCCAGTTCCTGTTGATTCTTGTGGTCCCGGGAGTGGTTCTACCCCACAAAATCCTGAACCAACTGGAACAAGTGCCTGTACAATTGGAACGCTCAATTCAAGTTCTCCTGTTGATACTTCACTTCTCTGGAAATGGACTTGTGGAACAGTAACGACTTGTTCTGCCCCAAAGTATGGATGTACAACAGCTACAGATACTAATTATAATGCTACTGGACCTAGCAATATATATGGTTGTTCGCTTATTTGTTCAAACGGAGCATCAAACTATCCAACGTGTACAACTTGTCCGCCAGGTTCTGCAATAATAGGTGGAATATGTACCTCTGTCACTGTCTCTGTCACTGCTTCTCCAACAACTTACAATACAACTCCAAATACAAATGTTTCTTTCACTTACACTCCGACGACAAACTCAGGTTTAGTTCAATGTAAACTGTTAGATAATAATCAAGCAGATTTAACCGCATATGCTTCCGCAACTAAAGATGTAGTCAATACAAAAACTTATGCTTCTCCAAATGGAATTGGTGCCTACGGTTACTATATTCGATGTCAAAATACAACGACAACAGCGGTAGGGACTTCTGGTTTGATTACGGTGAATACGGCGTGTGCAACAGGTAGTGACTTTGTTTCTGGAGCTTGTCGAGTTAGACCAACAATCACAGCTTCATCAGGGGCAAATGGAACAGTAACACCAACAGGCGTAACAAGTGTTGCATATGGTTCTAATCAAATATATACTATTACTCCTATTACTAATTATTCTATAGCTTCACTAACAGTTGATGGAAGTGCTATCACTGTTGCTAATTCATATACATTTTCTAACATCACAGCCAATCATACAATCAGTGCTACATTTACACCAACTGCTTGTGCAAATGGAGCAACCAACCCTCCAACATGTACAACTTGTGTAGCAGGTTCAGTAATTATTGCCGGAACTTGTACCTCTGTCACTGTCTCTGTCACTGCTTCTCCACTAACTTACAATACAACTCCAAATACAAATGTTTCTTTCACTTACACTCCGACGACAAACTCAGGTTTAGTTCAATGTAAACTGTTAGATAATAATCAAACAGATTTAACCGCATATACTTCCGCAACTAAAGATGTAATCAATACAAAAACTTATACTTCTCCAAATGGAATTGGTGCCTACGGTTACTATATCCGATGTCAAAATACAACGACGACAACAGCGGTAGGAACTTCCGGTTTGATTACGGTAAATACGGAGTGTCCGGTAAATACAACTCTAGGAAACGGTATATGTAATCCTCCGTCGGGAACACTAACGATTAATCCGCTTAGTTGTAAAATAGGTGAAGGTGAAAGTAGTTGCCCTGTCAATATAAGTTGGAATACAATTTATCCGGTAAATTCTGTTTCTGCTGTTACGACAGAACCTAGTAATACGATTGTCGGAGGTGGAGGAACAGGAGTTTCATCAACAAACGCAGGCGCAGTAAATTATAATGTTGGAAACACATCAGTTAGCGGAGGAAGAATATTTTATCTTTATCACAATGGTGTAGAATTAAAGAGAGAAACAGTTAATGCGGACTGTACTGACACCCCTCAAACATTTTGGGATGGGAGTAAATGCGTCACTCCAAGTGGAACTCTTTCTTCGGGTGGTTGCTCAATTACAGAAGGAAATAGTAGTTGTAATGATGCTCAATTAGATTGGGCTGTAACAAACAAAATTGGTAATTCTAGAGTGGATGCAAGTTATGGAACTAGTCCTATAGTCCCTTCAACGACAGCAGTTTCAGGAACTGCAACGTTTTCTCTGGTTTATGGTGTTGAGAAAATACTCACCTTATATAGCGGGGCTTTGTCATTGAAAACATTATCAGTGACAGCAGGCTGTGCTCCTACTACACACTGGCAACTATTACCACTACCAGCAAAATGCGTAATAGATGCTCCAAGTGATACTACTATATTTGAAGCAAATCCATCTACAATCTTTGAAGGAAGGTCATCAACTCTCGCATGGGATTCACCTCTAGCTGATTCTTGTACTGGTACTGGATTTGATACGGGGGGAACAAAACAAGGTACTCGTATAGTATCTCCAATCGTAACAACTACTTACATCCTTACATGTTCAAATACTTCAGGTTCAAAAGAGAAAACTGTTGTAACAAAAGTTATCACTCTAATTATAAAAGAACAATAACCCCTCCGTCCTTTGGATACCTACCCTTAGCAGGGGAGGAAGAGTTCTGCTTGCCCCCACACCTACTTTTTTATAGTTTAAAAACGCAGGCTAATGCCTGCAATAAAAAAGTAGGTGTGGGGGCTTGCATTTTTTTTTAAACCTGCTAGTATAGAAACTATATTTATTAATAATTTATGTTGGTAGTTTGAATAAAGTAAGGTTACTCGTATATTTTATTCTTTTTATCAACCAATAAAAATATATGGCAGAAGAATTTAAGAGAGATAAACCCCATGTAAATGTAGGGACTATTGGTCACGTTGACCATGGGAAAACTACATTGACTGCGGCTATTTTAAAAATTTTAGCAAGACAAGGCACTGGATATGGTGCCAAGATTAGAGGAGTTGACCAGATTGACTCAGCTCCAGAAGAAAAAGCTCGTGGTATCACGATTGCTCTTTCTCACAACGAATACTGGACACCAGCGCGTCATTACGCACACATTGATGCTCCAGGTCACGCCGACTATATTAAGAATATGATTACTGGTGCCGCTCAAATGGACGGAGCTATTATTGTTGTTGCGGCTACAGATGGGGTTATGCCTCAGACACGTGAGCACATTCTTCTTGCAAAGCAAGTCAACGTTCCAAAAATTATCGTATTCTTAAACAAATGTGATATGGTGGATGACCCAGAAATGCTTGACCTAGTTGAAGAAGAAGTTCGTGAACTTCTTACAAAACAAGGATATGATGGTGTAAATGCTCCAGTAATCCGCGGTTCAGCTCTTAAAGCTCTTGATTCAACAAGCAATGATGATGAATGGGCAAAGAAGGTCTTAGACCTAGTAAATGCTCTAGATACTTACATTCCAATTCCAGAACGTGATATTACAAAACCATTTCTAATGCCGATTGAAGATATCTTCTCTATTGAAGGACGTGGGACAGTCGTTACTGGTAAGATTGAACGCGGAATAGTAAAAGTAGGAGAAGACGTTGAAATTGTTGGTATTAAACCTACAGCAAAAACAACAGTTACTGGCATTGAAATGTTCAACAAAAATTTGAAAGAGGGTATGGCCGGAGATAATGCTGGTGTCCTTATTCGTGGTATTAAAAAAGAAGATGTTACTCGTGGACAAGTTCTTGCAAAACCAGGAACTGTTACTCCTCACTCAGAATTTGAATGTGAAGTTTATATTTTAAAGAAAGAAGAAGGTGGACGTCACACACCATTCTTTACTGGATACAAACCACAATTCTACATTCGTACTACAGATGTTACTGGAGAAGCAACATTACCTACTGGAGTAGAAATGGTTATGCCAGGGGATACAGTTAAACTAATCGTTAAACTCGTAACTCCAGTTGCGCTTGAAGAACAAATGCACTTTGCCATTCGTGAAGGAGGTAAGACTGTCGGAGCAGGAGTCGTAACAAAGATCAACAAGTAAAACACGACACAAATTACAAATGGGGGCGAATGACACGAATTCAATTCGTAAATTCGTACACATTCGTGTATTGGTGTCGAGATAATTACAAACTATGGCAACAAAGAAAATTACAAAACCCAAAAAAGGAAAAGAGGAAATAGTTGTCCAGCTACGCATTCGCGTGAGAGCCTACGAGAATAAGATTCTTGACGCATCGGTCAAGCAGATTATGGATACCGCTCTACGTTATGATGCGAAAATTGTTGGACCTATTCCACTTCCAACAGAAATCAAAAAGTATACAGTAAATAGAGCATCGTTTGTATTTAAAAATGCTCGAGAACAATTTGAAATAAGAATCCATAAGCGTGTCATTGATATTTTGAATCCAAATCCAAAAACTATTGAGGCACTCACAAATCTATCACTACCATCCGGTGTTGATATTGATGTGAAAATGATGTAGGTAATAACTATAATTAACATGAAATTTATTCTTGGTAAAAAACAGCATATGATGCAGTGCTTTCTAGAAGATGGTACCGCAGTTCCAGCAACAGTAATTTCCGCTGGTCCTCTTATTGTGACTCAAGTAAAAAGTCCCGATATTGATGGCTATACAGCAGTACAGGTCGCATATGATGAACAAAAAACAAGTCGTGCGACAAAGGCGCATCTTGGGCATGTCAAACCTGCCCGCGATGCTTCTGGTGTTGCAGGCGGGGAAGGTGCTTATAAACATCTCCGAGAGTTTCGTGATATAGAAGAGATAAAAGAAGGAGATGAAATAACTGTTGGCGTATTCAATAAAGGCGACATAATAACAGTTTCTGGTATTTCAAAAAGTAAAGGATTTCAGGGTGTAGTTAAACGTCATGGTTTCCACGGAGGACCACGAAGTCATGGACAAAAACATTCTGAACGCGAACATGGTTCTATTGGAGGTGGTCTTCGTAATAAAGTACCTCGTGGAATGCGTATGGGAGGTCGTATGGGAGGAGACCGTATCACAATAAAAAATTTAGAAGTTATAGGTGTAGATAAAGAAAATAATCAATTACTCATCAAGGGTGCGATTCCAGGTCGCCGTGGAACACTCGTAGAAATTATTGGATAATATGGAAACACAAGTATACAATCAAAAAGGAAAATCTGTCGGGAAACTTTCACTCCCAGAATCAATCTTTGGTTTGTCTTGGAATGGTGACTTGGTTCACCAAGTTGTGACTGCGATGCAAGCAAATGCTCGCACCCCAGTTGCTCACACAAAGACACGCGGAGAAGTTCGTGGTGGCGGAAGAAAACCATGGAGACAAAAAGGGACAGGGCGAGCAAGGCACGGTTCCACTCGTTCTCCAATCTGGAAAGGTGGAGGAGTCACGCATGGACCTCGTAATGATAAGAGCTATGAACAGAAAATAAATAAGAAAATGAAGACAAAAGCGCTCTTTACGGTACTTTCAGAAAAATTCCGAAAAGGAAATATTCTTTTTGTTGAAGAATTATCTCTCAAAAATATCAAAACCAAAGACGCTGTTTCTATTATGAAAGAATTAAGTAGCGTAAAAGGTTTTGAAAAAATGATTGGAGGCAAAAGACCAAATACATACATAACTTGCCCTGCAAAAAGTGATATTTTGAAGAAAAGTTTTGCAAATATTAAAACGGTTGAAATTGATGAAGTTCGAAATATAAACCCGGTGGATTTGCTTGCTTTCAAGTATATTATTATCTCACAGCCCGCAGAGAGTTTCGCTTTCTTGGGTGGGAAGATGGAGAAACAAATTAAGAATTAAGAATTAAGAATTCATGAAATCAGAAAAAGCAAAAAAGAATAAAGAAGAAACAGTAGACAAGACAAAGAAAGAAAAAACTCATCCACTTATAAAGGGTGCGCGTATTACAGAAAAGTCAGCTCTAAATGCAGAAAAGGGTATTTATACTTTCAACGTAAAACCAGAAGCCAACAAAAATGAAATTAAAAAAGCCATTAAGTTTATATATGGGGTAATTCCAGTGAGAGTTTCAGTTACACAAATCGCAAAGAAGACTGTCACTCGTCGCGGAGTAGTAAGTGTAAAACAAGGAGGCAAGAAAGCGGTTGTACATTTGAAGAAAGGAGACAAAATAACATTTGCATAAATATGAAAACATATAAACCTACAAGTCCATCAAAGCGTCATCAGACTACTGTGTCATACCGCAACGTCTTGACCAAGAGTACTCCGGAGAAATCTTTAACAAAAGGTTTCAAGCGTTCTGTCGGAAGAAATAACCAAGGACGCATTACTACTCGCCACAAAGGGGGTGGACACAAGCGTCTTTATCGTGAGATAGACTTTATGTACAACAAGAAAGATATTCCTGCCAAGATAACTTCCATAGAATATGACCCCAATCGTAATGCATTCATAAGTTTGGTCTGTTACAAAGATGGAGAAAAGAGATATGTTATCGTTCCCAAATCAATGAAAGTCGGAGATAGTTTCATCGTTTCAGAGAAAGCTCCACTTACAGTTGGTAACAGATTGCCTCTTAAAATAATTCCAATCGGAACATTCGTTTACAATATAGAAATAAAACCAGGCAACGGAGCAAAGCTCGCACGTAGCGCAGGAGTATTTGGACAAGTTGTTGCGAATGACTTGGGATACACAAATATAAAAATGCCATCAACTGAAATCCGAAAAGTTCAAGAAAATTGTTACGCTTGTGTTGGAGAAGTTTCAAATTCTGAATACAAACTTCAGAACTTTGGTAAAGCAGGACGTTCACGCTGGAAGGGAATTCGCCCAACAGTTCGTGGTACTGCTATGAACCCAGTTGACCATCCACACGGCGGAGGTGAAGGACGCCAAGGACGCGGGCTTCGCAGAGCAAAAACTAAATGGGGTAAGCCATCAGGAAAGGGACAAAAGACAAGAACACCAAAGAAGTATTCAAATATGTGGGTTGTTAGCCGTAGAAAGGTGGGAAAATCAAAGAAATCATAACAAAAAAACTCTATCATCAAAAAATACCCATAAGGGTATTTTTTGATGAGCATTTTAACTCAACCCATCCCCAGCCCTTCCCAAAAGGAAGGGGGCAGAATTCAAGTCCTTCCCTTTGGGGAGGATTTAGGAGGGGTCAATTAATTAAGAGACCTCCCCTCAATCCCCTCCTTAGTAAGGAGGGGAGGAAATACATTTTTTGATGTATAATACAAGTATATGGAACAAAAATTATCTGAGAAAAAAAGGTTTTCGATTGTAGCTCGTTTTAAAAGTATGACTCATGCATGGCGAGGACTTGGTATTTTTATAAGAACAACCCACAATTCATGGGTCCAAATATTTTTCGCCGTGGTCACTGTATTTTTAGGACTTATTTTAAAGATTTCTAGCACAGAATGGGTTATGATTATTTTTGCGATAGGAATTGTTTTAATCACCGAAGCTCTAAATACCGCATTTGAAATAGACATTGATTTAACCTCACCTACTTATCATCCCTATGCCCGCGACACCAAAGATGTCGCCGCCGGGGCGGTTCTCATCTCTGTCATAATGGCAGGTATTATTGGTACCATAATTTTTCTCCCAAAAATAATAAATATCATATAATATTTGACTTTATTTTTAAATTTGCTAACATAAACCCACGAGCTCAAAAGAGCTCATTTATGTTGCAAAACATATCAATCAGATGACACGATCACTTAAAAAAGGTCCATATGTTGACGAAAGGCTCTTGAAAAAGATTGCCGGCAAGAAACCCCTAGAAACAGGTATGATTAAGACCTGGGCAAGGGCATGTCAAATTTCTCCAGAAATGGTCGGGTTCGTTTTTGGTGTTCACAATGGCAAAACACACGTTGAAGTTTTAATAACTGAAGACATGGTTGGACATCGTCTTGGAGAATTCTCACTGACCCGCAAATTCACTAGACACGGAGGTAAAATGCAGAAAGAATTAGAAACAAAACAGAAAGAATCTGAAATCTCCGCATCTAAATCCGCAAAAGCTGCTGTTGAATCAAAGAAATAGAACACGACACAAATACACGAATTAAGACGAATAACACGAATAAACAATGAAAGCATTTTTAAAAAATTATAGACAGTCCCCCCGCAAGGTTCGCCTTGTAGCGGAACTCATTAAAGGCAAAAGGGTTGCCGAGGCGCTTCTCTATTTAGATACATTACCAAAAAGAGCATCTGACCCTATAAATGCTTTACTTTTATCTGCTATTTCAAATGCTAAACAGGCAGGTGTTGCAGTAGATAATCTATATGTTAAAAATGTTACAGTAAATAAGGGTATAGTTTTAAAGCGTAGTATGCCACGTGCCCGAGGAAGTGCTTCTCGTATAAACAAAAGAACCAGTCATGTAATGCTTACTCTGATGGAGAAATTAAAATAATTTTATGTCAAAAGTCGTTCACCCATATGCTCATAGATTAGTTACTCTCCGCGATTGGAAATCACGTTGGTTTGCTGATAAGAAATATAAAACTCTTTTACAAAGCGATGTAGTTATTCGTGAATTTTTAGCAAAAAAGCTTCGTGGTTTTTATGTTTCTCGCGTAGAAATTGAAAGAAGTGTTAAAGCGACCAAAATCATGGTTTACACTTCGCGCCCAGGTATGATTATTGGCCGTTCCGGAGAGGGAGCTAGTAAGCTTAAAGCTGAAATAGTCTCAACTCTAAAGAAGAAAGGCATAGCTATCCCTGAAGATTTTAAATTTGATATTATGGAAGTTACCAATCCTGATGCAGATGCTACTATTGTTGCTTGTTCTATCGCTGAAGGTCTTGAAAAGCGTCTTCCTTTTCGTCGTGTTATGAAGCAAGCAATAGAGAAAATTATGTCTGCTCGTGGAGTAAAAGGGGCACGTATCTACCTGGGGGGGCGTTTAGCTGGAGCAGAAATTGCACGTTCCGAACAGATAAAACGCGGTTCTATTCCACTTCAGACTTTCCGTGCCGATGTTGATTTTGCTCGTGAGAAAGCACACATGAGTTATGGAGATATTGGTATCAAGGTCTGGATATACCGTGGAGAAGTTTTTTCCGGTTCAGCAACAAACACAAATAGAACTGACAACAGAGATAATAGAAGTGATAAACAATATAAATAATTTTTATGTTAACACCCAAAAAAGTAAAATTTAGAAAGTGGCAAACCGGTCGTACTGATATGACGAAGGTTACTCCTGATACACGTGGTATTACCGTTGCGTTTGGTTCATACGGCCTTAAGGCAACTTCTGGTGGACGTGTACGAGCAAATCAGATAGAATCAGCACGTAAGGTTACGTCTAGAACACTAGGTAAAACAGGGCGTATGTGGATTAGAATTTTCCCAGACAGACCTTTTACAGCAAAGCCAGCAGAAGTAGGAATGGGAAAAGGAAAAGGTGACCCACAAGGATATTGTCTAGATGTTCGTCCAGGAAGAATAATATTTGAAGTCGATGGAGTTTCTGAAGCAGTGGCCAAAGAGTCACTACGTAAAGCTGGAACCAAGTTGCCAATCACTACTCGTATTGTTGCACGGTAGTGCGACACCAATCCACGAATTCATGCGAATGACACGAATAAATTAATTTAATTAAAATCAATATGGAAAAACAAATTAAAAAATCAAATAAAATTTTAAAAGGCGTAGTTACTTCCGACAAGATGAACAAAACTATTGTCGTAGAAGTTACACGCTTTGTTGAGCACAAAAAATATGGAAAGAGAATAAAGAAAACAAAGAAGTATAAAGCCCACGATGAGAACAACAGTAAAAAGATTGGTGATGTAGTCGAGATAGAGGAAACTAAACCTATATCAAAAGAGAAACATTTTAAAATAGTATAGAGTGGATAGCGGAAAGGGAATAGAGAAATAAAATATATGATTCAAGATGGAACAATAGTAAATATTACAGATAACGCTGGCGGTAAGGTCGGAAAGGTTTTCAAAATACTTGGATCTTCAAAGCGTCGTTATGCTGGTATTGGAGATCGGCTTATTCTTTCAGTTAAAATTGCTGACCCAAGAAAGCTAATTAAAAAGAAAGATATTTGTCAGGCTGTTGTTGTTAGAACAGTTAAAGCTTATCGCCGAAAAGATGGTTCTTATATTCGTTTTGATGATAATGCTGTTGTTATTTTAGAAAAGGATAAGCTCGACCCAAAGGGTGGTCGTGTATTTGGTCCTATTCCAAGAGAGCTTGCAGAACGTGGTTACCAGAAAATTATTTCATTAGCTCAAGAAGTAATATAGTAGCGAATAGCGAAAAGAGTAAAGGGAATAGTGAATAAAAGAAAATATACTTGTCCCGTACTAAATTTTTGATTAGTTAAAAATTACAAAAATAAGAAAACGGAGGCAAAATGTTAAAGGTCAAAATAATAGTTTATTAATAAATTTTAGTACTGGGATGAAAATTAAGAAAGGAGACAATGTAATAATAATAGCGGGAAGCAACAAGGGGAAAAAGGGAAAAGTACTTAAAGCTATTCCTGCCGAGAATAAGGTTGTTGTTGAAGGTGTGAATTTGAGAAAAAAAGCTCACAAGTCCAAAAAGAAAGGCGACCCAAGTCAGATTTTAGAAATGGCAATGCCAATAAATGTATCAAATGTAAAGAAACAAGATTAATCAAACACGACACCAATACACGAATTAAAACGAATAACACGAATAAAAATAAAAACATGGAAACAGTTAAACAAAAAGAGAAAAAAGCATATACCGCTCTTAAGACCAAATATGGTTATAAGAACACGATGGCAGCACCTCGTCTTGTAAAGGTGGTTGTTGCAAGTGGGACTGGTTCTGGTACTAAACGCAACAAAGATCACAATAAGCTTGTCCTAGACAGATTGGCAAAAATTACAGGGCAGCGTCCTGCGACAAAGAGTGCAAAGAAATCTATTGCAAGTTTCAAAATTCGTATTGGTGACCCTGTGGGTGTTATGGTTACACTCAGGGGCGCACGCATGTATGGATTCTTGGATAAACTTATCAACGTTGCAATTCCTCGTACGAAAGATTTTCGTGGTATTGAAAGAAAAATTGTGGACAATATCGGTAATCTTACTATGAGTATAAAAGAGCACACAATTTTCCCAGAAACAGGTGACGAAGAATTGAAAGACGTTTTCGGCTCTGCTGTCACAATCGTAACAACAGCAAAAACCAAAGCCGAAGCGACAGCATTCTTTGAATTAATCGGAGTTCCGTTTAAGAAATAAAACTTTAAACCATAAAAGCCCTTATAAATAAGGGTTTTTATTTGTGTTGACAAATTATATATAACTATAGTAATATGTAAGTGTGCCTGTGGGCGTAAGCCCCTTCTCGGCTAAGGATTACCTAAGCTGAAGACAGGTACATAAAAAAACCCCAATTTCTTGGGATTTTTTTATGCCCAAAATTTAATCCTCATCTATACCGTCAGTATATAATTTCTGTCTGTTTCCAGACATGACACTCCAAAAAATTATTTTTCCATCACCAACTTTCTTTAAAATAATAATTAATTTACACTTTTTATCGTTTAAAATTGCATGAAATCCCCAATATTCTACCGGTTTTGTTTTGAAAAAGTTATCTTTACCTTTTTTATCTACTTTTTCTACTCCTGTCCTGTATTCTTGCAAAGTTCCAATTTTAGGGATTATTTCAACGGCTTTCTTCAATAACGTTAATTTTCTAATTTGAGCGCTAACATTTCTCGGCATACGATTTGATTTATATTGTAAATGATTAAAACCATCAGAATTTAAAGTGATCTTTTGGTGAAAATACGGACAATAAATCTCATTGTTTTTTGAATAAATAATCTTTGCTTTCTCTAGGCACTCACTTAATCTTAAATTTTCTTCCTCATTAAAATTTAAATCGGTAACCATTTGGAGATTATATTATTTATATAAAAATTTGTCTATTCTAGTGTTGCACGATATATCCAAAGAGGGAATAGTTAAATTAATTCAAGAAAAGGTTTTAGAATTAATCGCCAGATAGGGGCTAAGCCCCTATCTGGGCAAGAACCGCAAAGTTGTTATTTTATAACAATAGTGTATAATTCTCGGCATGAGAATACCAAATGTAATACAATTTTTTATAGAAAAAGATACAAAAAGTGGTTATACTGCTTCGGCTGTTGGGTATTCTATCTATACACAAGGTGAGACTCTCGATGAGACAGTACACAATATAAAAGAAGCCGTCGAGTGTCATTTTGTAGATAGGGGTTAAACCCCTATCTGAGGGAGCCTTATAAAATAAGGGTTTTTGTATGTATTGACAAAGAGGGTACATTTGTGATATAATATAAAGGGTAGTATGGTTCTTTGATATTTTTGGTTTTTGATTAATTTTGTTGGCTGTTTCAAGGACCTTTATGGATTTTTGAAACAGTTAACAAAATTATTTATTAAATCAAAATCAAAATGAAAACAGCAGTTTTTTCGTTATTTGTTACTATTTCATTCCTTTTGGTAAGTTGTGGTGAAAAGACCATTATCCTTACTGGCTATATACCGATAGGTCAGAAGCCAGTTATTACTTGGACACCGGACAAAATGTCTCCCGCATCCGATTCTTATGATTACGAGTTATTGATTACAGTAATTAGTGATGATGGGAAGGCTGTATCAGCACGATTTTCCGAAACAGCTTTTCCAGGTGGTATCTTGGTAAGATTCATAGACACATACCCGCCAGCCAAAGGGAAAAAAGTTTATGTAGAGATGGCTAAGTGGGAAGGGGTATACTGGATAAGGCAGGCCTCGTTTACTCCTTATGGAGAAAAAAAGTAAGGAATTTAGCGTAAATTGAATATCCGAAAGCGTAAGTTTTCGGATATTTATAATTTTTGTTGACATTTTTCTACTCATTTGCTAGTATAGGAGCACGTGAGTTTAGATCCGTTGTTCTCCTTCTTTGCCCGAACACGAAGTGTCTTAAGGAAGGCCAAGAAGAAAAATAACGAGATATCTACTCATATAAAAAGTGACTTTTATGTATAGCTATCCGCCACAAGCTAAAGCATGTTTGGCGGATGCTCAAAAATTATAGTCATTGCATTCCTTAATTTTATGGCAAAAACATCAGTTACAGCAAGACATTTAAAGAAATCAAAATTTAGCACACGAGAGACAAATCGTTGTTTTCGTTGTTCCCGTGCTCACTCTTATATGAGAGATTTCGGTTTATGTCGTATTTGTTTCCGTGAACTTGCAAACGAGGGAATGCTTCCAGGGGTTCGCAAATCAAGTTGGTAATCAAATGGATATGGATCCCATTAGAAGCCGCGATCGCAATTTAAATACAAACAAAATTATGAAAATGGTATACAGAAAAATTAATAGCTTAAAATGTCAGACACGCGAGTTGATCGCGATCTGCTTCTAAACGGGATGGATCAAATAGCAAACATGATGAATATGATAAAGAACGCAAGCTGTCGAGAACATGAGTTTGTCGTTGTTCCTCATTCAAAAATTAAATTTTCTATTGCAGAATGTTTAGTTAAAGAGGGTTATCTTAAATCTGTTACAAAGAAGACCAAAAAGGGTTTTCCTGTAATTGAACTCGGTTTAGCTTATACCGAAGATGGCACTCCAAAAGTGACTGGAGCAGACCGTGTTTCAAAATCATCATGCCGAGTATACAAAGGAGTTAAAGAAATTCGACCAACACGAAATGGTTATGGTTTAACTATCCTTTCAACACCAAAAGGTATTTTAACTGATAAACAAGCTCGTAAGGAAATGGTTGGAGGAGAAGTATTGTTTAAATTATGGTAAAGTAACACGACACCAATACACGAATGTGTACGAATGTCACGAATAAAAAACTATGAGTAGAATTGGAAAACAAACAGTTATAATCCCCGCAGGTACAGAAGCAAAACTTACTGGTATTACTTTTTCTGTAAAAGGACCAAAAGGCTCGCTCACCCGTAGTTTTCCAGGGGATGTAACATTACATATTGCTGGCAATGAGATTACTTTTACCCCAAATAAAACAGGTGACCGAACCGTAAATGCTTTATGGGGAACTTACGCTTCGCATGTAAAAAACATGGTGATTGGTGTAAACGAAGGATATTCCAAGAAGCTCGTATTAGAAGGAATTGGTTTCAAATCAGAAGTTGCAGGTCAGTTTCTTAACTTAGCTCTCGGATTTTCTCATCCAGTCAAAGTTATAATACCAGCAGGAATAACTGTTACGGCAGAGAAAAATAATATTACAGTTTCAGGAATAGACAAGGAGTTGGTTGGTTCATTTACTGCATCAATCCGTGCTATGAAGAAGCCAGAACCATATAAAGGAAAAGGATTTCGTTATATAGATGAAGTTATTCGTCGTAAGCAAGGTAAGAAAGCGGCTTAATTCAATTAAGAATTAATAATGAAGAATTAAGAATTTAAAAATATGATTAATAAAAAAATAGAAAAAAGAATACGACTAAAGAAAAAAATCCGCACAAAGATTACGGGAACAGCAAAATGTCCACGTCTTTCTGTTTTTCGTTCCAATAATTATATGTATGCTCAGATTATTGATGACACGAAGCAAGTTACTCTTGTCTCATCTTCAGACCTAAAAGTTAAAAGTGGTACTAAAACAGAGCGTGCAAAAACTACAGGAGAAGAAGTTGCAAAGAAAGCAATTGCCAAAGGAATTAAATCTTGCGTTTTTGACCGTAACGGTTTCAAATATACAGGTCGTGTAAAAGCACTCGCTGATTCTGCTCGAACTGCCGGTCTCAAATTTTAATCCCGTTAGAAGTCGCGATCACGATAATAATGAAAACAAAAAATATGAAAAAAAATGTAACACAAAATAATATAGTAAATACTAACGATGGTGTATCGCGACCTACTTCTAACGGGATGGATACTACAGCAAAACCAAAACAGAATACAACAAATAACCGAAGTTTCAGCAAGCCATCATATGGTGCTAAGCGTGAAGGTGGGGACAACCGCAGATCACGCCCATCTTTTGAGCGTCCAAAGCCAGAGTTTGACCAGAAAATGGTTTCAATTCGTCGCGTTACTCGTGTGGTTGCAGGAGGGCGTCGTATGACGTTCGCTGTGGCTATTGCTATTGGAGACAAAAAGGGCTCAGTTGGTCTTGGGACAGGTAAGGGAGGAGACACAGCTATCGCTATTGCAAAAGCTCTTCGCCAAGCAAAGAAGAATATGTTCAAGATTAAGACAACCAAAGAAATGTCTATTCCTCATGAAGTTTCTGCAAAATTTTCAAGTGCTAAACTAACCATAATGCCAAATCGTGGTAAAGGATTAGTATCAGGAAGTACTGTTCGAGATATGTTGGTTCTTGCTGGTATTAAAAATGTAACGGCCAAGCTTCACTCTGGTAGTAAGAATAAATTAAACAATGCTCGTGTAGCTTACAAGACACTCTACCAACTAAAAGAAAAATCACCCGCAATAAAAGCAATTTCATTTGTTCCCGAAGAAGTTAAAGAGGCTAAATCCAGCTTTGCTGGATCGCTCGACGCTTCTACTGGAGCGTTTAGGGAAGAAATTAAATAAAATCCAAAATAAATTTTATGCAATTACATACATTAAAAAGAAAAATTCCAAATAAAAAAGCCAAACAAGTTGGCCGTGGTGGTACACGTGGCAAGACCTCTGGCCGTGGAGGCAAGGGGCAGACAGCTCGTGCAGGTAATAAACGTCGTCCTCAAATACGTGATATAATTAAAAAACTTCCGAAGCTCAGGGGGTATCGTTTCAAATCTGCTTCAACCAAATTCTCGCCCGTAAATGTAGGAGCTCTTAATGTATATGAAGCTGGTGCAGTTGTTAATTCCGCATCTTTATTGGAGAAAAATTTAATTCGTCGAGTGGGTGGAACTTTTCCTACTGTCAAAATTCTTGGCACTGGAGAACTTAGTAAAAAACTTTCTATAATTGGTTGTAAGGTTTCCGCTAGCGCAAAAGCCAAGATTGAAAAAGCTGGTGGCAGTGTAAAATAAATATTATGGAAACTGTTTGGATAAAAATAAAAAAAATATTTACAGATAAAACCTTAAGGAATCGCGTATTATTTGTACTCGGGGCTCTTGTTGTTTTCCGACTTCTTTCCGCTATTCCAATTCCTGGAGTTGATTCAATTAAACTTCAAACTTTTATAAACAATAATCAATTTGTTGGAGTTTTAAATCTTTTTTCTGGTGGTGGACTATCTACTCTTTCTATTATTATGCTCGGAGTTGGTCCATACATAACATCTTCTATAATAATGCAACTTTTGACTATCATGTCTCCTCGACTTAAGGCGATGTATCAAGAGGATGGGGAAATTGGACGCAAAAAATTTACGCAGTTCAGTAGAATGCTAACTATTCCTTTAGCTATCGTCCAAGGTTTGGCTTTACTTGTTCTCCTTCGTCGTCAGGGAATAATGGCAGATGCTTCTATGTTTGGAATGTTTTCTAATCTTTCTGTTATAGTTGCTGGCTCTATGCTTATAATGTGGATTGGTGAATTAGTTTCTGAATTTGGTATTGGAAATGGTGTTTCGCTTATAATTTTTGCTGGTATCGTGGCGAGAATTCCGCAAGAAGTTTCCCAATTCTTTTTCACTTTTAATATTTCAAATTTACCGGTCTACCTTCTCTTTTTAGCAGTTGGTTTATTAATAGTTGCTGGGGTGGTTATTGTTACAGAAGCGGAGCGCCCAGTGCCTGTCACTTATGCAAAACAAGTTCGTGGAGACCATGTTGCAGGAGGCACTCAGACATATCTTCCAATCCGAGTTAACCAAGCAGGAGTTATTCCTATAATCTTTGCACTTTCAATTTTACTTTTTCCTCAACTTATAGGTACCGCTTTAGCTGGTATGGCTAATCACACGCTTATAGCAATTTCACATGGATTACTTTGGTTTGTCCAAAATACGTGGCTCTATTCACTTTTCTATTTTATATTTGTATTTTTGTTTACTTACTTCTATACAGCCGTTACTTTCGACCCAGAACAAATCTCTACAAATTTGCAGAAGAATGGCGCTTTTGTTCCTGGAATTCGTCCGGGTCCTGCGACAAGAGATTACATCTCAAGAATACTCAATCGTACGACTACAATGGGAGCAGTCTTCCTCGGTGTTATTGCCGTCCTTCCTCTTGTTATAAAATCGATTACAGGAATAACTGCTCTTGCTATCGGTGGGACAGCCCTTTTGATTGTTGTTTCCGTTGTTCTTGATTTAATCAAAAAAGTTGATGCGCAATTATCAATGAGAGAGTATTAAATATGAAACCACAAACGTTTATTTTCATTGGGCGGTCAGGTAGTGGCAAGGGAACTCAGCTTGAACTCTTTAAAAAGTATTTATCCAATAAATATAAAGATGTCACAATTAAACAGATTATTATGGGAGAAATATTTCGTGCTTTTTTTAAGGAGTCAGGTTTTGTTCAAAGTATTGCTCACGACGTGACTATGAATCAAGGGAAATTCCAGCCGAACTTTTTAACAGATGCTTTGTTTGTTCGGAGTGCTATAGATATAGTTGATGAAGATTCTATTTTGTTTTTTGATGGTTATCCTCGGAACATAGACCAGTTGGGAATTATTGAAGAATTACTTAAGTATATCAAACGGGAAGAGCCAGTAATTATTAATATTGAGGTTTCAAGAGAAAATGTAAAGAATAGAATGCTATCTCGGGGCCGTAGGGACGATAATGAAAGTGCGATAGAAAGTAGATTAAACGAATATGATAAGTTTATCATTCCAATGCTTGAAGTTTTAAAATCTGATTCATTCTTTAAGTATTTTGAAATAGATGGTGAGGGGTCAATTGATGAAATCCATACTAATTTAGTTAAAAAACTTAATTTGTAATATGAACAAAAAGAATCAAATCGTAATGTCGCTTGGTGGTTCACTCATAATTCCAAATGAGATTGATGTTGAATTTTTGAAATCATTCGTTGTAACAATTAAAGATTATGTTTCTCGCGGTTTTAGTTTTTTAATCATCACTGGTGGTGGTAAGCTTTGTCGTAAATATAATGATTCTCTAAAAAAAATTGTTGAGCCATCACTTGATGATTTAGACTGGATGGGTATTTCTGTTACGAGATTGAATGCTGAATTTGTCAGAATTTGTTTTGGTGATTTAGCTTATGAAAAAGTAGTATTAGATCCAGATGCAATTCCAGAAACCAACAAACCAATCATTATCGGATGTGGTTGGAAGCCGGGGAATAGTAGTGACCTTGCTGCGGTACATTCTGCTCATAGTATTGGTGCTACCAAAATAATAAATCTTTCCAATATTGATTTTGTTTGTGACAAAGACCCAAAGAAATATCCTGGGGCTAAACCACTTTATAAAATGTCTTGGAGTGATTTCAGGAATCTTTTTGGAAATGATTGGAACCCTGGTGCAAATGTCCCCTTTGACCAAACAGCGGCTCGTGAAGCCGAATCTTTTGGGTACGAAGTAATAATTTTGAATGGAAAAAATCTAGAAAATTTAAAATCATATCTTGATAATAAGTCATTTGTTGGAACGATAATTAAATAGTATTTAAATTCCCCTCTTGAGGGGTGGACTTTGTAATCAAAGGACGGGGTGGATGGGTAGATTTTATTTATATTTTGGGCTAGTATTGGATAACATGTCAGTTATTATCAAAACAAAAGAAGAAATAGAGATTATCCGAGAAGGAGGAAAAAGATTGGCTCTGATACTCGCTAAAACGGCTAAAAAGGTCTTGCCGGGTGTTTCTACGTATGAACTTGACCAATATACCTATAAGCTTATAAAAGACGGTGGGGACATCCCAGCATTTTTAAATTATAATCCAGAAGATACATCTAAAGCATATCCAGCTTCTCTATGTGTGTCAGTAAATAATGAAATAGTGCATGGTATTCCAAATAAAAATAGAATTTTGAAAGAGGGTGATATTGTTTCGCTGGATCTTGGATTAAATCACAGAGGGCTTTTTACAGACCATGCTATTACAGTTCCAGTTGGAAAAATTTCTGCGAAGGACAAGCAACTTTTAGCAGATACAAAAAAGGCGCTTGAAATCGGTATTTGGACAGCTCGTGGTGGAAATACAATTGGCGATATTGGTCATGCTATAGAATCATTTGTCCACAATCGATATGGTATTGTTCGAGAACTTGCGGGACATGGAATAGGGAAAGAAGTTCATGAAGACCCCTACATCCCGAACTATGGTAAAGCTGGAAAGGGGCAGAAATTAATTCCCGGGATGGTTGTGGCAATTGAGCCGATGTTGAATTCTGGCAGAGCTGGTATTGTGAATGCACCTGATGGTTGGACTGTTAAAACTGCTGATGGAAAAAACTCCGCGCATTTTGAACATACAATTTTGATTACAGAGGGTGACGCAGAAATTCTGACAATATAGAAAATTCCCCTCTTGAGGGGTGGACTTTGTAATCAAAGGACGGGGTGGAAGAATTAATTAATTAATTAAGATCCACCCCGCCTTTCAGGCACCCCTCAAGAGGGGAACTAATCAAGAGGGGAATTAAATTTCTTTTTCTTATGCTATAATAAAACGTATGGCAGAAAATTTTGGTCTAAAATTAGAAAATGCACCGAAATTTAAAACTCCCCAAGAGGAATTGGAATTTTTACGTGCACACATTGCTGAGCGTGAGAAAGCACTCAACGAACAAGGTAAGGAAGTCAACAAAGAAGACATTGCTCACAGTGTGATTTCTGAGTATAGAAAATTTGAACCAGAGGATGTTATGCACAAAAGTGCGCTTATTAAAAAAAGTGAAGCTGAAGGTTTAGTTTTAAGATTAAAACCAGAAACTCATGACAATAAAATGGAAGAGTTACTCGGTATTTTACTTGATAAGGGGATTTCAAATACACTCTCGATTGTTAGTAAAATGAACAATCCTCATATAGACAGCGATTTCCATCGTTTTATTGTCCAATATTTATATAGTGCTCATAAAGTTCCTGGATTAAAAGAAAGCACTCCTCTATTCAAATCACTTGATATGAAACTTTTTGAAATTACTCTTCCTGATATGAATAATGAAGAGGGTAATAAGAAAAGTTTAAAGGAATTACTTGGAGCCATGGAGCAATTCTACGCTGGAATGCATTCAGTAGGCGAAGGAAGAGAGAATTATAATCGTAATCATTTCACACTTGAGATTGCCCTTGCTGAAGGTAGTGATAATTTTGTTTTTTATACGGCTGTTCCATCTCACAAGGCGGATTTATTTGAGAAACAATTATTTGGAGTTCATCCAAATGCCAAGATTGTAGAAGTTCCAGATGATTACAATATTTTCTCGGCAAATGCGTCAATCTCGGCATCTTATGCGACACTCTCTCATCATGATGTTTACCCTATAAAGTTATATGATACCCTTGACCACGACCCACTAAATATTATTTTAAATATTTTTACGAAGCTCAAGAAAACTGGCGAAGGTGCTTCTATTCAATTCACAGTATGCCCAGAAGATGATGATATGATTAGGAAATTTCATATTGTTTTGGCTGATGTGAAAGAAGGGATGTCTGTTAAAACAGCTTCTAGTTTTACACGTCAAGTTACTAAAGAATTTAAATCAATTGCGAAAGAATTATTATTTGGTTCGTCAAAAAAGAAAGAAGAGAAAAAAATAGATGACAAAGCAATAGAGAATATTACTGAAAAAATGAAAAGTACTATAATGGCGACAAATATTCGTATCATTGCTTCTGCGGAAAGTATAATAAAGTCAAAACAGATTTTGTCTGATATTGAATCATCATTCAATCAGTTCACTGAGGCAGACCGTAATGGATTTAATTTTAATCATCCACAAGGCGGGGATTTATCAAAACTTATTCACGATTTCTCTTATAGAATGTTTTCGCCGGATTATTCTATGCCACTTAATCTCAAAGAACTTGCAACGATTTTTCACTTCCCATATGGTGTTGTCTCTTCACAACTTAAACAAGCAAAATCAGGTATTGCTCCAGCTCCAATCGAAATGGGAGAGGAAGGTATTGTTCTTGGTATCAATAGTTATCATGGAAAGGAAACGAAAATTCATATGACTCGTGAAGATAGAATGCGTCATCTCTATGTAATCGGTCAAACAGGAACAGGTAAAACAACAATTTTGAAAAATATGATTGCCCAAGATATCAAGAATGGTGACGGTTGTTGTTTCATTGACCCACATGGCACAGATATTCAAGATATTCTTTCTTATGTGCCGAAAGAGCGTATTGATGATGTGATTTATTTTGACCCAGCATATACTGCTCGCCCAATGGGGCTAAATATGCTTGAATATGACCCCAAATATCCAGAGCAAAAAACTTTTGTAGTTAATGAATTGATGGGAATTTTCAATAAACTTTTTGATATGAAGACGACTGGTGGTCCAATGTTTGAACAGTACTTTAAAAATTCTGCTTTCCTTGTCATGGAACATCCAGAAAGTGGAGCGACATTGCTTGAGATTGGGCGAGTCCTTGCGGATAAAGAATTTCGCGATATGAAACTGACGCATTGTAAGAATCCGATAATTACTCAATTCTGGAAAAGTGCTGAGCTGACCACAGGCGACCAATCCATCGCAAACTTCGTGCCTTATATAACTTCTAAATTTGATAATTTTATCTCAAATGATATTATGCGTCCAGTTGTTTTGCAAGAAAAATCAGTTTTTAATTTTAGGGATATAATGGATAACAAAAAAATTCTTCTTGTAAATCTTTCAAAAGGACGCCTTGGAGATATTAATGCGAACCTAATAGGACTTCTAATTGTGGGAAAAATTCAAATGGCCGCACTTTCTCGTGTTGATATGTATGGACAGAAAATGAATGATTTCTATCTTTATATAGATGAATTCCAAAATGTAACAACTGATTCCATTGCCTCAATTCTCTCTGAGGCCAGAAAATACCGTTTGTCTTTGACCATTGCGCATCAATACATTACTCAACTTGAGGAGAATATAAAAAATGCAGTCTTTGGTAATGTGGGTTCAATGGCGGTGTATCGTTTAAGTACAGAAGATGCCAATTTTGTTGAACAAAAATTTAAGCCAACATTTACTGCAGCCGATATTATGAAATTGGAGAATTTTAATTCTTATGTAAGTATGCTTGTAAATGGTACACCGACGAAGCCCTTCAACATGACATGTCATTGGAGTCTAACACCAAAAGGCAACACTGAAGCCGTAGAAAAAATAAAAGAATTATCTTATCTCAAATACGGTCGCCCTCGCGAAGAAGTTGAAGAAGAGATAATGGAGAAATATAGGAAATAAAAACTATACAGGACGGTCCTGGACATATTTTTGAACTGCATTTATATCAATTTGCTGATGATCTCCATCTAAATAAGTTTTATATTTTATTAGTTCTTCTGCTGGTATAATTGGTAATTTGATTCCAATAAATGAAAGCCAAACAACTTTTTTAAAATTTGTAGAAAAAGGTAACCATTTATTATTTTTTGAATCAAATATCTTTAAATACTCTGTCCCACCAATATCTATTTTCTGGCCGAAATAATTTAATGTCATTAATTTTAAATCCCACTTTTTATCAATATATTGTTTTGGCCCAAATATAATATATTCTTTAACGTCATTAATAATTTTTTTAAATCCTTCTTCTGGAATGTCAATATCTATATCATTTAATGGGCGAGGTGAGCCATATAATTTAGCTGAAAGTCCACCAGAAATTTGAAACGGAATATTGTGTTTGTTTAATATTTCTGTAATCCAGAGAAGTGCATTTTTAGTTTTTTCTTCCCATTTTATTTTCATAAAAGTATTATATTATTATTTAACTACACAGGACGGTCCTGGGTGGTTTCTGCAGAAAGCCATTGGAAAAGTTCATCTAAATGGTCTTTTGCATTTTGGAAATAATCTGGAAAGGAAGCAGGGTTAGTAATTTTAATTTTGTCATTGAGATATTCATACAAACTAGAATATGGATATTGTTTTATGAAATTCAGCAAATCTTTTGTGTTGTAATTTTTTAGCTCTCTCCATTTTGGTTCTTTTAATTTTGCTGGATTTAAATGTATGTACGCGTATAAATATTTTAAATATTTATCGGTACTAGCGTGTTCAGATTTAAACCGCCCTTGAAAAAGAACACCATTTCTTTCATATTTTTTATTAAAATACATAGCATAAGCTGTTAATAATTTTTTCATAAAAACAGAAATACCGTTTTCTGTTTTTTCGTGACACAACAAATGAAAATGATTTGGCATTAAACAATATGCACCAATATTAACAATAGTTTCTCCCCGTTCAAAATTTTTTTCAATTTTTCTGAGTTTAATACTTTTTTTCGAATTACAAATGTAAAGAAGTTTTAAAAAATAAAAGTAGTCTTCTTTATCTAAAAAGATTTCCCTTTTTTCAACGCCTCTATTATAAATATGATAATACTCTCCCGAAACAAGGGGAGTTCTTCGCAATCCCATTATCAAAGTATAACATCCAGGACGGTCCTGGGTAAAGTGGATAAAAAAGTATCAATTATAATACCTCAATATCCAGGACAATATCCAGGACGGTCCTGGATATTTTTAAAATATGGTATAATTTGAAAGTGGAAGAGATTGAAGCAAAATTTTTAGATATTAATGTGGAAGAATTTAAAAAGCTTCTTGAAAGAGAAGAAGCTATTTTTATCGATTCATTTGAATATAAACGCAAAACTTACGATTCAAAAGATAAAACTCTTGCGGAGAAGAATGCTTGGGTTAGATTACGAGATGAGGGAGAAAAAGTAACTATGACCTACAAAGAAAGATTTGGAGTTGGAGCAAATTCACTTCAGGATGCTGGAATGAAAGAAATAGAAATTGTAGTAAGCGATTTTAATTTAGCGGACAAGTTTTTAACCGAGCTTGGTTTTATAGAAAAATTTTATGAAGAAAATAAGAGAGAAAGATATATTATTGATAATGTTGAAGTTGATATTGATAGTTGGCCCATGATTCCATCGTATGTAGAATTAGAGGGTAATAGTTGGGATTCTTTAAAAAAATTAGCAAACAAGCTAGATTTGAATTGGGATAATCACTCTCGTTGTTCAACCATGCAGGTATATGAAAAATATGGTATAAATGAGAATGATTATGGCGTGATTACCTTTGAAGAGCAGATAAAAAAGTAAGTTAATATACAGGACCGTCCTGGATATTACTGGATATTATTATTTTGATTTAAGCCGATTTTATGCTAAAATCTGTCTATTAATTATTATTTGTATATAATTCCTAGCAATAAAAAGCTAGTATTTAAAACGTAATTTTATGAAAGGACCATTAACAGAATTCCCAATTATTAAAACTAAGACATCTAATGTTACCAAGAAATTTGACTTGGCTGATTTAAACGAACGCCAAGAATACTTTAGAGCTAAAGTCGGACCGGAAATTGATAAAATAAAGAAATATCTAGAAGAAAACACTTTTATCGCTTATCTTCTCGGTAAAAAAAATTCAGGGAAAGGAACTTACACAAAATTAATGATGGAAATTTTTGGAGCAGATAAGATTGGACATATTTCAGTAGGAGATTTAGTTAGAAAAATATACAAAGAAATAAATGACCCCGAAAAGCGCGAAGAAATTATTGAATATCTAGAAGAACATTATCGTGGTTATATTTCAGTAGAAGATGCTATTGATGCACTGATTGGTAAAAATCAAAAAGTTCTTTTACCGACTGAATTTATTCTCGCTCTTTTGAAGAGAGAAATCGATAAATTCGACAGAAAAGTAATCTTTATTGATGGTTTTCCTCGTGATCTAGATCAAGTTCAATATTCTCTTTATTTCAAAGATTTAGCAAATTATCGTCTTGACCCAGATATATTTATCGCTATTGATATCCCAGAGGCAGTTATCGATGAGCGTATGCGCAATCGTGTCGTTTGCCCTAAATGTCAGGCACCAAGAAATCTCACAACTCTTCGCACAAAGGAAATCGGATATGACAAAGAAACAGGTAAATATTTCCTTATTTGTGATAACCCAGAATGTGATAAAGCTAGAATGATTAGTAAAGAAGGAGATGACGCTGGAATTGAAAGTATACGTGACCGTTTAACTCTCGACGATAAATTAATTAAAAAGGTAATGTCTCTCCATGGTATTCCGAAAATACTTCTAAGAAATGCGGGGCCTATCGATGGGATGAATGATGTAGTAGATGATTATGAAATTACTCCTAAGTATATTTATGAATATGATAAACAAACAGGAAAAGTAGATGTTACTGAAGAACCTTGGGTTGCAAAAGATGATGCTGGGGTGGAATCTTACAGTTTACTTTCACCTCCCGTTGTTGTTGGACTTATAAAGCAGTTGGTTAAAGCATTAGGTTTAGAATAAAGTTTGTTAAGCAAGAGCCCCTTCCGGGGGCTTTTGTGTTATTATATAAAAATATATGAGAAAAATTACGGATATATATGAAGAATATAAAAATATGCCATTGCTTGCAATGCATCAAATACGAGTGGCTGCGGTCGCTATGATGATTTGTGATTCTTTAGATATTTCAGTAGACAAAGAAAATATCGTGAAGGCATGTTTAATACACGATATAGGCAATATTGTTAAATTTGATCTAAATCATTTTCCAGAACAAAACAAGCCAGAAGGGATAGATTATTGGCAAAAAGTCAAAAATGAATTTACGACTAAATACGGTAGTGATGACCACATAGCAACTCTTACAATAGTCAGAGAATTGGGAATATCTCCACGTATTTACGAGTTTGTTGACTGTATAGATACAAGTGTGGCTGAAAAGATAGTAGAAGAAGACGATTTTGGCAAAAAAATATGTGCATATGTAGATAATCGCGTATCTCCTTATGGTGTAGTGTCTGCAGAAGAACATAGTCTAGATTCCAAAGAAAGATACAAGAATCACCCGCATGCTTTTGATGAAGGAAGAAGGTCTTTTTTTATGGAAAATATATATTCTATTGAAAAACAGATTTTTTCTCACTCAAATATCAAGCCAGAAGACATAAATGACGAATCTGTTGCAAAATATATAGAAAAAGTGAAAGATTTTGAGATATGAATAGAAAAAATAAATGTAAATAGTCTTATCAAAGGGGCTTGTGAGCGCGACGGCGCGAACACTGAACGAATTTTCACCAGAAAATTGGTGTACCCTCTGAGAAGAGCTATTTCCATTTCTTTTTTCTTATGGATTGACTCGAAATCAAATTTGAAACGCTGTCAAAAGTGTGTCATTTTGTAAAAGTGCTTGCGTAGTTCCTCTCTGCGAGTATACTAAAGATAGGATTATTTGAAATGTGTTGCCTAGAACAATTTTTTAGGGGATAAAGAGTTTTGATAGAGAACTGTAAACATTATTACGTTAACAAATTTCTATCATCCTTAATCCCACTTAATGTTAAGCTATGGTAATATTTACTTCGATAGTCCTAATAAAAAATTCTTCCTTTTTGGAAGGATTTTTTATTTTTTGTATTGGATTTCTCCCCTCCTTACGGAGGAGGGGTGCCCAGAGGGCGGGGTGGTGATTAATTAATTCAATCACCACCCCCTGCCCCCTCCTCCGAAAGGAGGGGGCGAAGAAATTAATTCACCTCTCCCCAGCCTCCCCTTGGTAAGGGGAGGGGGAAAGGGTATAATACTGAAATGACAAATGATAAAAACCTAAAAATAACTTTTTGTTCTGGAGCAGGAACTGTTACCGGGGCTAATTTTTTATTAGAAGGAAATGGCAAGAAGTTTTTAATTGATTGTGGTTTAATTGAGGGAGAAAAATTTGTAGATGATTTAAATTGGAATCCATTTCCATATGACGTCTCTACTATAGATATACTTTTTATTACACACGGTCATATAGACCACATTGGGCGTATTCCAAAGCTTATAAACGAGGGGTTCAAAGGTAGAATAATCTCAGTCGTTCCCACCAAAGAAATCGCCGAGGTAATGCTTGCAGATACTGCGCATCTTTTATCTCGTGATACAAAACTTGAACTTGATAAAATATATACAGTAGAAAATATTAAAAAAGCTCTCGATTTATGGGAAACACTTGAATATGGTCAGAAACTAAATGTTGACCACGGTTTTCAATTTTCTTATAAAAATGCCGGGCATATTCTAGGTTCGGGAATGCTAGAAATAATTTATAATGATAGAAAAATAGTTTTTACGGGAGACCTCGGGAATTCTCCATCACCTCTTTTGCCTAACACTGATATTATTAAAAATGCTGATTATATGATAATGGAATCTACGTATGGAGATAGAAACCATGAAGAACGCGATGAAAGAAGGAAAAAACTTGAAGAGATTATAAAAGATAATTATGACCGCAAAGGGGTACTTATTGTTCCTACTTTTTCTCTTGAACGTACACAAGAATTGCTTTATGAAATAAATTCTTTAGTTGAAAATAATATTATACCCAGAATGCCAATATTTTTAGATTCTCCACTTTCCATTAAATTGACAGATATTTATTTGAAGTATGATAAATATTTCAATATTAATGCTCAGAAAATACTTGCATCGGGAGATAAATTGTTTGATTTTCCTGGTCTTAGAAAAACAATTGAGACAGAGGAATCAAAAGCCATATTACAAGTACCGCCACCTAAAATAATTATAGCAGGAAGCGGTATGTCAAATGGTGGCCGAATACTTCATCATGAAAAGAATTATCTTCCAGGCGAGAATAATACTATTTTATTGACAGGTTATCAAACTGTTGGGACTTTGGGGCGTCTTATTCACAATGGTGCAAAGAAAGTTCATATTATGGGGGAAGAAGTCACTATCCGTTGCCATGTGGCAATGATTAGTGGTTATTCTGGGCATAAAGATTCTGACCACTTAGTAGAATTTGTTGAAAATACAGCAAGTACTTTAAAGAAAGTTTTTGTTGTTATGGGAGAACCAAAATCTTCAATGTTTCTTGCTCAAAAATTGCGAGATAATCTAGGAATAAAAGCTTTTACTCCTTCTGCAGGTGAGTCTGTAATTATCGAGTGTTAATATAGTATATTTGCAATAAAAACAAGGGTTTTCCCAAACTGTGCCCCCACACCTATATTTGTATAGTTTTTTTATTAAATATTTATAAGGGTAAAACATAAAATTAATATATTTTAATATAGGTGTGGGGGTGTGGATAACTTTTGTTTTTTCTTGGAACAATTCCATTGTTTTGTTATAATATAAAGAGTATTTTTGATATATCGGATATCGTATATCGTATATCGGATAGTATATACGATATACAACATCCGATATGTTTTAAAAACTTTTTTTCTCATCCGAGATACCCTTACAAATATTAAATAAAAATGGAATTATTTAAAAAAGTCATTTCTTTGCATCAAGCAGCTAAGATTTCTGGGTATACCCAGGACCATCTCGGCTATTTGATACGTAGTGGTGAGATGAAGGGGGTCAAAAAAGGAAGGAACTGGTTTACTACTGAATATGAGATCAAGAGTTATCTTTTAAAACAAAAAACTATCCGCGCTCAGTCATCTAATAAAGGTTCTGTTAAAAAAGTCATTTCTTTGCATCAAGCAGCTAAGATTTCTGGGTATACCCAGGACCATCTCGGCTATTTGATACGTAGTGGTGAGATGAAGGGGGTCAAAAAAGGAAGGAACTGGTTTACTACTGAATATGAGATCAAGAGTTATCTTTTAAAACAAAAAACTATCCGCGCTCAGTCATCTAATAAAGGTTCTGTTAAAAAAGTCATCCAGAGAAAAGTAGCCAATAAAAAAATTCCATTTCTCACCTCTCCTCGTAATTTTTTACTTTCCTCTCTCATCATAATATTTATCGGACTTTCCTCGGTGAGTTTCTATCTTTTTGAGAAAAACAATAACAATCAAATTCCTTCTCCCACATCTCAAACTCTCATCCTCTCCAAGCAAACCCCTCCCGTCCTCCCCAAAGGGAAGGTGGAAACTCAAACTCTGATTTCCCCTCTCCCTTTGGGGGAGGGTCAGGGAGGAGGTCTCACTGCTTCTGTTGGAAATTCACTGACATCTATCTCTGATGGACTTGCCGATGGTTGGGTAACATTCACGGAAGGGATATTAAATAATATTAAAGATTCTGCAAATGGAACAAAAGAATTTGCCATTTCTGTCTGGGATGGAGCCACATTTGTCGGGAGTGGAATTACAAATGGGATTTCATCTCAACGAATGGCAATTTCGGCATGGGGACGCTCAATCCCAAGTAAAATCGCATCAAATTGGAATTCATTCCTTACTATTCTTTCCACACCAAAACCTAAAACAATCACAGTCATACCTCCTTCACTCACAACTACAGCACTGA
>JBBABB010000001.1:0-361958 GCA_041657885.1 Minisyncoccota bacterium | reverse complement strand
ATTTAATCTTAACAGGTTCTACTACTGCAGGTTCTACTACTATCGGTACACTCAATGTCGAAGGAAACACTACACTCGGTGATGCTGGCACGGATACGATAACTCTTCATGGAGTCACAACTTTAGATAATACATTCACCGTCTCTGGCGCTAATCTAACTTCTCTTGGTGGTAATTTCACTGTGACCGGAACTGCTTGGACAGCGACTCCAACTATCTCTGGATTGATAACAGCTACTTCTGGATTAACTTCAACTGGAACTTTAACTTCAAATGGAACATTAACTGCTAATGGAATTGTGACTCTTGGTGATAACGGAGACAATGTCACCATTGATTCTAATGTTTGGGATATTACCGGAGCCGGAGTAGCAAGTGGTCTAACTGGACTTGCTTCGACCGGAACAATTGCTTTCTCTGGGGCTGGAACATTCTCAATTGATTCATCAGCTTTTGATGTTTCCACAGCTGGAGCTTTGAGTGGAATCACAACAATTGCTACTTCAAGTACAATTAATAGTCAAACAATTTCGGCAACAGCCAACTTCACAGGAAGTTTAACTGTTGCTGGGGCTCTTGCTGCCGATGGAGGAATCACATTTAATGCATCTACTGATACAGTTGGAGCACACACATTAAGTGGAACATTAGACGCTAATACAAATATCATCACAAACATTGGCAATGCCGAGACTGATTTCATTGCAACAACCGGAGCCTTGAATCTGGCAGGCGCCTTAACCATAGCCGCCAATGCTAATGTGGTCATGACTTCCGGGACTGGAACATTTGCTCAGACATATACTGGGACAACAACAACAGCCAATACAATTACAGCTAACTCTTTGACAACGGGGACAGGACTTGATGTTAATACCACTAATACGGCTACAACTAATACGGCATTAAGTGCGATATCTTTTGATATCATTAATGCTCAATCAACATTAGCCAACACGGCCGGTATTACAGGACTGGCAGTTAACTTCACAAACAATCCTACCATTGCCGGCAACACAGGATATGCTGTTAGAATCCAAAATCAATTAACGGCTAACATAACTGACAATGCAGTCGCGGCTCTTTTGCTTCTAGACAATGCTGATACTGTAGCTGGTGGGACAACAATAGTTACTGATGCCATCAAGATTACTAATTCCGGTGGAGCCAACTTTACTAATTTCCTTGAAACTCCAACAATAGATATTTCTGCGGCTGGAGCACTCTCTGGAATCACGACTCTCAATATGAGTGGTCAATTAACCTCAACATTAGCAATTGGTACAGCTCCATTTGCAGTTACCTCAACAACTGTTAATACAAACTTAAATGCTGACCTGTTAGATGGTCAACATGGAGCTTACTATGCAGCAGCGTTAAGTGGGACAATAAATGAAATCGCTTATTTTAATTCCGCAACTTCTATTTCTTCTTTAGCTGTTGCTACCTATCCATCATTAACTGAATTATCTTATGTCAAAGGGGTAACTTCTGCAATTCAAACACAATTAGGAGGTAAACAAGCCACGATAAGTTTCGGCACGGGAGTTTTAACTGCTCTTGGTGTAAATGTCGGCACAGCAGGTTCACCTTTAGTAAATGGAGGTGTGCTTGGAACTCCATCATCGGGAACAGTTACTAACTTAACAGGTACGGCTTCAATAAATATCAATGGAACTGTCGGGGCAACTACTGCGACGACAGGCAAGTTCACAACTTTAGAACCAACTGGACTTACTACTGGATATGTTCCTTACAAATCTGCAACTGTATTGGCTAACTCTCCTATTTACACTGATGGAACGAACGTCGGCATCGGGACGGTAGTCCCAAGTGGAATACTTTCTGTTACTCCTACTCAATACAGCACAGGCACAGCATCACAAGCACTTACCACAGTCACAGGTGTAGGCACGACATTTACCAGTGCTATGGTAGGTTCACAATTTGTTTTTGCGAATGGAACAAGTGCTGGAACAATTACTGCTTTTGGTTCAATAACAAGTCTTACAGTTTCCACTTCCCAAACTGTCACTTCACAAGCTTACAACATTGCCTACACCGGATTGCAGGTAACAACAACTGGCAACGTCGGCATCGGGACGACGGGGCCCAATACACCATTGCAACTTTTGAAAGATATGAATTGTAACGGAAATTCACTTGAAGAGGCTTGTATGGGTATATCAGTATTATCTGCAGCTAATCAAACTAAATTGGCATTAGGTGCTTCAAGTGCGGGTAATTTCTCTTATGTTCAATCAATGCAAGATCAGACCAGCTGGACTAATCGTGCCTTGGTTCTACAACCAAGAGGCGGCAACGTCGGCATCGGGACGACGGGGCCGTTAAGTAAGTTATACGCGATTGCTGATGATGAAGCCGCTGGCATCCAGATTCTTCATTCAAATTTGACACAAGGAGTAAATATTGGCTGGAGCGGTATCAGAAAAATTGGCTCTGGCACAAATATTGATATGCAGATTGATGCCAAGGGTACGGGAAACTTATGGTTACAAACAAATTCAACCGGCAACGTCGGCATCGGGACGACAAATCCGGGGGGAAAGTTGGATGTCGGTGGGGCATATGCAGATGCGAACATCAAATTCACGGCGGGAATATTAGGGGCAAAGGGTAGTTTTCTTGGTATACCTACTTATCAATTAAATATTGAAGACTCAACTGCTATGGCCGCTGGCGTTGGTGGTGCGATTGTATTTAGTGGGAAATTTACCGGGACCGGTAGCTATGCGGCATTAGGTTCTATCCAGGGCGTAAAGTCAAATGCTACGGATGGCAATTATGCTGGCGAATTACAATTTTATACCAGAGTGCACGGTGGTAGTAACACACAGAAAATGGTCATAGATTCAACCGGCAACGTCGGCATCGGGACGACGAATCCGACAAGTTTAATGAGTTTTGGTAAAGTTTTGGAAATTTCTGGAGGAACGGGAAATTCAGCTTTAGCTTTGTCAGGCAATAGTCTTGCTGGGCAAGGGACTATTGGATACAACAACAGCATTTTATATATCGACGCTGTAGGAGCGGCTACGGGAGCAAATAATACAATTAGGTTCAGCACTACGGATGTAAATAGTAGCACCACAAGATTACCAAGAATGACAATATTAAGTAGCGGCAACGTCGGCATCGGGACGACGGGACCGGGGCAGAAACTTTCAGTTGTTTCAACTGATTTTACTGGTTTTGGAATATCGGCAAGTACTGGAATAAATGGAATTAGTCAGGCATTGAGTAATACTTCTGGTAATCTCTATTTGGCAATTGATAGTAGTACAGGTGGGAATCTAGGTATTGGTAATTATACTAGGGCTATTTGGTCTAGTGGTGCATATCCATTCGCTATCGCTGTTAATGGAGCTGAGCGGATGAGAATAGACAGTAGCGGCAACGTCGGCATCGGGACGACGGGGCCAAATACAAAACTGCATGTTGTTGGAACGGAAAGCGATACAGTAGGCCCGGCAACTTCCATGATAGGCATCGGCTCTTATGGAGACGGGGCAAATCCTCTTTGGGGTCTTAGAATAGATTCAACTTTAGGAGAAGATTTGTATTTAGATAGAAGGTCTGGTGCGGTTAATTACAATGTAATGACTTGGGAAAGAAGCACTGGCAACGTCGGCATCGGGACAGTAGCACCGAGTGGAATACTTTCTGTTACTCCTACTCAATATAGCACAGGCACAGCATCACAAGCACTTACCACAGTCACAGGTGTAGGCACGACATTTACCAGTGCTATGGTAGGTTCACAATTTGTTTTCGCTAACGGAACAACGGCCGGAACAATTACCGCATTTGGTTCAATCACCAGTCTGACCGTTTCCACTTCTCAAACTGTTACATCTCAAGCTTACAATATTGCCTACACCGGACTACAGGTAGCAACAACTGGCAACGTCGGCATCGGGATAACGAACCCAAATCAAACTTTGGACGTAAATGGAACAATACAAGCCAGATCAGCTGTTGTAAATCTTAGTAATTATTTAACTGCGAGCGCTACTTCAGCTATGATTAATTTCTTCACTGATGCTCAAGGTATGTATAAAAATTGGAACATAGCGACAAATGGAACAGTAGCTGGTGCATTTACTATTACTCCATCTTCGGGTGTTGGTGGTAATGTATTTACAACTCCATTTGTAACAATTTTACAAGCAGGCAACGTCGGCATCGGGACGACGGCGCCAGGAATGAAATTAGAAATTGGAGCTGTTCCAAATGGTATTGCTACATCTGGTTCAACCGCAATTGGTGGATTACGTTTACATGCGGCAGCTCCAGATTACAATACGGTGCTGGATATGGGTGTTTCAGCTAGTGGCCAGGACGGATGGATTCAAGCTACAGACGCTGGCACTTTAAGTACTGGAAACAAATTGCTGTTAAATCCAAACGGCGGCAACGTCGGCATCGGGACGGTGGGGCCATATACTAAATTAACTCTTGATGGTCCACAAGCAACAATATATGGTATTAGTTTGGGTAATCAGGGTGGTGTTGGATGGCCATCAGTTTCGAGATACATAGGTATTGGTAATACAGATGGAAATATTGGTCTCAATTCAGGATTTTCTGGTATTGAATTTGGGGGTCCATTAAGTGCAAGTGAGGGATATTTAGCTTTTCATACTCACGATAATGGTGTTGAATCTGGGGAAAGAATGAGAATAAATAAGAGCGGCAACGTCGGCATCGGGACGACGGGGCCGAATTACAAACTTCATGTTAAAGGTGTTACTCCATTAATATTTGTTGAACCAACAGTTGGTACTGATTATGCGGGGTATAGACTTACAAATTCAGGTAACGATAGTTTCTTGATTGGAGACGCTAGTGTGGGTGGAACAGTGTTTTCTGGCTCTTTAGCGTACTCAACTTTACTTGGAAGTTTCAGTAATACTCCTTTGCAATTTGCAACTAACACGACTGTCAAAATGACAATTTTAAGTGGCGGCAACGTCGGCATCGGGGAAACGAGTCCAGGTGCTTTGTTGCATTTGGCAAAGAGTGGGGGAGACGTTGATCTGAAATTTACTGATGTGGGCATAGGGGCAATGATCTTAGGCACGAAAGATGGTTCTGGAAATTTTGAAATCGCTTCCGGCAACACATTAGGGACTAATACAAGGTTTTTGGTTCAAATGACATCCGGCAACGTCGGCATCGGGACGACGAATCCGGTTGAATTATTATCTTTGGGAACAACAGGAACCACTGCAGGAGTATTATCTCTTGCGGGAGTAACTACTGGTAAGGTGATTATAGCAGTAGCCGCAGCCGCTGGAAGCTGGACAATGACTTTGCCAACCACAATCGGAACAGCTGGTTATCAACTTACTACTGCTGCAAGTGATGGCGTAACTTCATGGGCAGCTGCTGGAAGTTCGCGTCAATTAAAAGATATTCTTGGAACAGTAACTGACCCGAGTGAAGCATTAACTCAAATTCTTCAAACACCAATATATCGCTTCCATTATAAAACAGGAATGGGTACAGGAGATAGTAAAACTGAATATGTGGGTGTTATGGCCGATGAATCTCCATGGGCAATGCATTATGGTGGCACAATAATTAACCCCGTGAATACTCTCGGATATATGGTTCTGGGAATACAAGCGACAAATAAAAAAATAGAAGAAATGAATTTGAAAGTTGAAGATTTATCTTCTCTTGATACAACTTCGGCAACATCGTTGGGGAGTTTGATAAAAAATTTCTTGGCGGATATTGGGAACGGTCTAGAGAAAATTTTTGTCAGAGAAGTGAATACAGACACCTTGTGTGTTTCGGACGCTACGGGGGCTAAAACCTGCATAAATAAGGCTCAACTGGACGATTTGCTAGCTTCCACAGGAGGAAGCAGTGGCTCTTCCTCTCCCTTGGGGGGAGGTGCAGGAGGGGGTGAACCAACCTGCTCTGATGGAATTATGAACCAAGATGAGACGGGGATAGATACCGGAGGTGTCTGTGAAGTTCCTCCAACTGAACCCATTTGTACAGACACACAAACTCTAGTGGACGGTGTTTGTACAGACATGGTCCAAGTGCTAGAAGCTCCAACGTGTACGGACACGCAAACTCTGGTGAACGGTGTTTGCACTGACCCAGCACCTGTCGTTGAGCCGATAGCAGAGCCTGCTCCAGAACCTGCACCTGCATCATAAAAATTCCCCTCTTGAGGGGTGGGTTTTGTAATCAAAAGACGGGGTGGAGAATTAATTAATTAATTCCTCCCCCCTCTCCTTACCAAGGAGAGGGGTAAGGGGAGAGGTGAATTAATTAAGAACCTCTCCTCAGTTCTCCCCTTGGTAAGGGGAGGAGGGAAACAAGATTAAGAACCTCTCCTCAGTCCTCTCCTTGGTAAGGAGAGGAAGGAAACAAGATTAAGAACCTCTCCTCGGTCCTCTCCTTGGTAAGGAGAGGAGGGAAACAAGATTAAGAACCTCTCCTCGGTCCTCTCCTTGGTAAGGAGAGGAGGGAAACAAGATTAAGAACCTCTCCTCGGTCCTCTCCTTGGTAAGGAGAGGAGGGGAACAACTCCTTGACTTTTATTTAAGAATAGTATAGGCTTAAATCTAGATTGAATAGATTGAGTTATGGCAAATCAATCACTATATTAGGGTGTTTTATCAACATTGCACGTGTTAAAACAATATTGCCAGCAATTATAAATAAAAAATAATACCAGAGTTTGGTCACTCTAGTGTTTTTTCGTTTTCAATTCAATTTTTCTTATGAAAAAAACTGCTACACGTGAGAAGAAGTATTTTGCTCGTTATAAGAAGCCGTTAGTTCCGTTTCCTAATTTAATAGAGAATCAACTAGTTTCATTTAACTGGTTGGTAGAGAAAGGACTTGCAGAAGTCTTTAAAGAATTTTCTCCTATCAATGATTATTCAGAAAAGAAATTTCAATTGGACTTTACTTCATTTTCCCTTGGAGAACCAAAATTTGATGAAGAATATACAAAGATAAATAAATTATCTTATGAAGGAGGTCTTAAGGCTCGTGTCAAACTTTTGAATAAAAGTATTGGGACTTCTAAAGAGCAGGAAATTTTCATGGCTGATGTTCCTTTAATGACCAAACACGGAACATTTATCATAAATGGTGTTGAACGTGTTATTGTTCCACAATTGACAAGAAGTTTCGGAGTATTTTTTACAGAACAAGAATTAAAAACAAAAAGATATTTTGGAGCAAAAATTATTCCAGCTCGTGGAGTTTGGATAGAAATTGAATCAGATACAGATGGAGCTATATATGTACGTGTAGATAAAAAACGCAAGTTCTCCATCGCATCACTCTTGCGAGTGCTCGGGATTGAAAAAGATGAAGAAATTATTAAGGCGTTTGGCGATGGTGAAGAAGTTCTAAAAGCAATCAAAATTTCCCTTGAAAAAGACCCTGCTAAGACAACTTCTGATTCATTTATAGAGATATATAAACGTCTTCGTGATGGTGACTTGGCAACAGCTGAAAATGCTCGCGAGTTTATTAAAGTATTACTTTCTAATGAGAGATATGACCTTTCACCAGTAGGGCGATTTCGTTTTAATAAACGTTTTGAAAAGAATATGGATAATAAAGAAATGGAACGACGCACTATTTCAGCGGATGATATCATCAGCATCGTAAATAATATAGTTTTATTAAACAATACTTTACACGCAAAGGCAGATGATATTGACCATTTGGGGCAACGTCGGGTTCGTTATGTAGGTGAAATGATACAACAGAAATTTCGTACAGGAATGGCCCAAATTAAAAGAAATGTACAAGACCGTATGTCTACTATTGATGTAGGGACGACAATGCCCATACAGGTTATAAATCAACGTCCACTTCAAGCTCGCATAAAAGAATTTTTCACTGCCAACCAACTATCGCAATTTATGAACCAAGAAAATGTTATGGCAGAACTTGAACATTTACGCCGTCTCTCAGCTCTTGGTCCGGGAGGACTTACTCGTGAAAGGGCAGGTCTTGAGGTTCGTGACGTTCACACATCTCACTACGGGAGAGTTTGTCCAATCCATACACCAGAAGGTCCAAATATCGGTTTAATTCTCAACCTTTCTACTTATGCTAAAGTTAACGAATTTGGAATTATAGAAACCCCTTATGTAAAAGTTAAAAACGGTAAAATTACCAGTGAAGTTGTCTATTTAAATGCGCTTGAAGAAGAGAATTATAACATTGCTCATGCTGGTATTGATTATGATGAGAAGGGAAATATACAAGATGACAAAGTTGAAGCTCGTATTAAAACAAAACCCGGGATGATTTCAAAAAATGAAATTGATTTTATTGATGTGGCTACCAATCAAGCTTTCTCTATTGCTACTTCAATGATTCCTTTCCTAGAACACGATGATGCTCACAGAACACTCATGGGTTCTAATATGCAAAAACAGGCACTCCCTTGTATTATTCCAGAAATACCCCTTGTCGCTACTGGTATGGAAGAACTCGCAAGCCGTGACTCTGGACGTTTAGTAATATCAGAAATCTCTGGTGTTGTATCATATGTTGATGCTAAAAAGATAAAAATTAAGGACGATAAAGATAAAGACCATACATATATATTAATTAATTTTTCTCGTACGAATAATTTCTCAATGTTTCATCAACGCCCAAGTGTGTCTGTTGGAGATAAAATTAAGAAAGGAGATATTTTGGCAGATACTAGTACTACAGACCATGGTCAAATTGCTCTAGGACAAAATGTGCTTGTGGGATTTATGTCATGGGGTGGAGCTAACTACGAGGACGCTATAATTCTCTCGGAAAAGCTAGTAAAACAAAGTAAATTTACTAGTATTTATGTTACCGAATTTATTTGTAATGTTCGTGATACAAAACTGGGTCCCGAGATAACTACTCGTGATATTCCTAATGTGGGTGAAAATAAATTAAAAGACCTTGATGAAGATGGGATAATAGTCGTTGGAGCTGAAATAAAAGAAAATGATATTTTGGTTGGTAAAATTACTCCAAAAGGCGAAACAGAACTTACCCCTGAAGAAAGATTACTCAGGTCTATATTTACAGAAAAAGCGCGTGATGTGAAAGATACTTCACTACGACTTGAGCATGGTAAAAAGGGTAGAGTTATTGGTGTAAAAATATTCTCACGTGACCTGGGGCATAACTTGGAATCCGGAATAATAAAAAGAATAATTGTAGAAATTGCACAAATCAGAAATATTTCTGTTGGTGATAAATTAGCAGGACGTCACGGCAACAAAGGAGTTATCTCTGTTATTTTACCTGAAGAAGAAATGCCATTTATGGCAGATGGTACACCAATAGATATTATTCTTACTCCACTTGGTGTGCCTTCCCGTATGAACTTGGGTCAGATTCTTGAAATGCATTTGGGTTATGCTGCTCATACACTAGGATATCAAGCGATTGTTCCTCCGTTTTCATCAGCTACTGTTCCTGAAATAAAAGCAGAACTTGTAAAAGCAGGACTTCCTGAAAATGGTAAAGTTACATTATATGATGGCCGTACCGGAGATGCTTTTGACCAAGATATAGCTATTGGTTACATGTATCTTTTGAAACTTCACCATATGGTTGAAGATAAATTACACATGCGTTCAATAGGTCCATATTCATTAATTACTCAACAACCTCTCGGTGGCAAAGCTCAAGGAGGAGGACAACGTTTTGGAGAAATGGAGGTTTGGGCGCTTGAAGGTCATGGGGCAGCTTACACACTTCGTGAAATGTTAACAATTAAGTCTGATGATATCATTGGTCGTTCACAGACATTTGACGCTATTATTAAGGGTCATCCAATCGGTGAACCCAATGTCCCTGCTTCATTTAATGTACTGCTAAACTATTTGAGAGGTCTTGCCTTGGATGTTGAACTTAAAAAGTTAGGGAACGATTAATAGCTAAAAATATCTAATATATGAAAACAATTGATACAACAAACTTTGACGCCATAACACTGAAACTTGCTTCACCTGAAATCATCAAGGAGTGGTCTTACGGAGAAGTTACAAAACCAGAAACGATTAACTATCGAACAGGACGCTCTGAACGTAGTGGGCTATTTGATGAGAGAATCTTTGGTCCTGAAAAAGATTATGAATGTTATTGTGGTAAGTATAGACGAATAAGATATAAAGATATTGTTTGTGAAAAATGTGGAGTTGAAGTTACTCGTTCTATTGTTCGTCGTGAACGGATGGGCCATATTGAGCTTTCTTCGCCAGTTGCTCATATTTGGTTTTTGCGCGGAGTGCCATCTCGCATGTCTGTACTTCTAAGCATTCCAGTAAGTGACCTAGAGAAAGTAATATATTTTGCTGGTTACATAATCACAAATGTTTATGCTGAAGAAAAAGAATCGATAATTAAAAATCTTGAAAGTGAATTTAAGGCGAAACTAAAAAGTACAAATAGTGAAGAAGAAAAAGAAAAATTAAAAGAACTTCTCTCAAATACAAAAAGAGAAATAAATGAGATAGTTCCCGGCAAGGTTTTAAATGAGATAGCATATCATCATTTTGGTCTTAAATATGGAAGTTGTTTTGAAGCAAGTATCGGAGCAGAAGCAATATTTACACTATTTAAGAATATGGATTTAGGAAAGCTAAAAATAGAAACCGAAAAAATGCTTCCTAAAGCTTCAAGTATAGACCGTGAAAAACTTGAAAAAAGATTATCGCTTATTCGGTCAATGTTACATTCTGGTATTCGTCCAGAGTGGATGTTTTTAACTGTTATACCTGTTATACCACCAGCTTTACGTCCGATGGTGGCTCTTGATGGTGGGCGTCATGCAACTAGTGACTTGAATGACCTTTATCGTCGAGTTATAAATCGTAATAATCGTTTAAAAAAGTTGAAAGAAATAGGTGCACCTGACGTAATATTGCGTAATGAAAAACGTATTTTGCAGGAGGCGGTAGATGCTCTTATTGATAATTCTATAGCTAAACAAAATGATTCACAGGCAATATCACAGTCCCAAAAGCGCGCTTTAAAATCTCTATCAGACAATTTAAAATCAAAACAAGGATTATTCCGCCAAAATTTACTTGGTAAGCGTGTGGATTATTCTGGTCGTTCGGTTATTGTGGTTGGACCAGGTCTTAAATTAAATCAATGTGGTTTACCAAAACATATGGCGCTTGAACTTTTTAAACCATTTGTAATTTCAAAAATTCTAGAGACAGAACTTGCTTTCAATATTCGTGGAGCAAATCGTCTTATAGAAGAAGGGATTCCTGAAGTTTGGGCAATACTTGAAGAAGTAACTCAAGGCAAATATGTTCTTCTAAACCGCGCGCCAACTCTTCACCGACTTGGCATCCAAGCTTTCAATCCTATTCTTATTGAAGGTAATGCCATCCAAGTTCACCCACTTGTTTGTGCTGGTTTCAATGCCGACTTTGATGGAGACCAGATGGCAGTGTATGTCCCGCTTGGAGAGATGGCTCAAATGGAATCTAAAGAATTTATGGCTTCAAATAAAAACTTACTCAAACCACAAGATGGATCTCCTATTATTATGCCTAAGATGGATATAATACTTGGTTGTTACTGGATGACAAAATCAGTTGATGGTGAACGCGGTGAAGGTATGTATTTTGTAAGTCCAAATCAAGCGATAACTGCTTTTGATTTAGGAATTATTACATTTCGAGCAAAGATTAAAGTTCTCGGTGGGGAAAAAGTTAGATACAGTAATTTTGGTGGAAAGATATTTGAAACAACAGTTGGAAGATTATTTTTTAATAGTATCTTTCCGGATGATTTTCCTTACATGAATGAAGAAATTACAATAAAGAGAATGTCTCTTCTTGTAGATGAGCTTATTGTTCACTGTGGAATCGATGAAACACCTCGTGTTTTGGATAAGATTAAAGATTTTGGTTATCAATATGCAACTTATTCTGGAGTTACTTGGGGAATAGACAATGTTACAGTACCCGTTGGTAAAGCTGCTATCGTTAAAAAATTCCGTAAGGAAGAGGAATTAGTTCGTGAACAATACAGTGATGGTCTTTTATCGGAAGATGAACAATACCAGAAAGTTATTGAAATATGGGAACATGCTAAAAAAGAAATTGAAAAAATAATTCCAAGCACTCTTGATTTTAAAAGTTCTACCTATGACCTTATTACTTCAGGTGCTCGAGGGAATATGGGAAGTTTAGTTCAGATGTGTGGAATGAAAGGTTTGATTGTAAATACTTCAGGAGAAACACTCGACTTTCCAATTATTCCATCATATATTGAAGGATTATCTCCACTTGAATATTTTATTACTACACACGGGTCCAGAAAAGGTGCTGCAGATACTGCTCTAAACACGGCAAAAGCGGGTTATCTAACACGTCGTTTAGTAGATGTGGCTCAAGATGTGGTAATTACAGAGGAAGATTGCGGAACAAAAAATGGTAAAAAAATAGTAGAAATTGATGGTGTATTTGCTAAATATATTCATGGACGAATTTTACTTTCTGATATTAAAGATAGTGAAGGTAAAACTTTATTTAAAAAAGGTGCATTGATAACAAAAGAAGATGCTAGATTTTTGGAAAAAGCGGGAATAAAAGAAGCCCATGTTAGAACCCCACTTTCTTGTGAGACAGTTCACGGAATTTGTCGAAATTGTTACGGGCTTGATCTTGGGCGAAATTGTATGATTGAACTTGGTCAAGCTGTTGGAATTATTGCCGCCCAAGCAATTGGAGAACCGGGAACTCAGCTTACGCTTCGTACCTTCCATGCTGGAGGAGTTGCCACAGTTGATATTACGACAGGTCTTCCACGTGTTGAAGAAATTTTTGAAAGACGTACCCCCAAAAATCCAGCCATTATTTCCGTTTCTGATGGAGAAGTTGTTGATGTTATAGATAACGGAAAAGAAAAATTAATCAAAGTACTTTCAGACCTGTCTGCCGACAAGGCAGGTTTGAAAGCTGATAATAAAGCGGGTGGCTCGCTTCGCCGAAGCTCCAGCGAGGCGAGAAAAAATGGTAATGAAGTTGAATATACAATTCCTCCTCGCCGTCAAATCTTAGTTAAAATTGGTGCTAAGATTAAAAAAGGTGATTTAATTACAGATGGTTCTGCCGATATTAATGAAATTGTAAAATATGGTGGTAAAGAAGTGGCAGAGGAATATATTGTAGATGAGATAAACAAAGTTTACGACTTACAAAGTGCTTCAATTTCAAGAAAACACATAGAAATAATTATTCGCCAAATGTTTTCACGTAAAAGAATTAAAGATGCTGGAGATACTACTTTCTCACCGGGAGAAATTGTTGAAAATATTGAATTAATTGAAGAAAACAACCGCGTAGAAAAAGAAGGTAACGGTAAAAAAGCAGAAGCGGGAACTATAGTTTTGGGTATTACTGAGGTCTCTCTAACAACAAAAAGTTGGTTATCTGCCGCATCTTTTCAAAACACAAACAGAGTCTTAATCAATAATGCAATTCGTGGTGGGATTGACAATCTAAGGGGTCTTAAGGAAAATGTTATTATCGGTAATCTTATCCCAGCTGGAACTGGTTTTGGAGTAAAGCGTCCAAGTAAAGTAGTAGAAGAAAAAGATGAATCAGGTCAATAGGTTGTGATAATAAGTTTATGCAAACAAAATCAAATAAAATAGGCTTAAAATGAAAATGCAACGCGTAGACACGAAAGACTACGAGCTGCACTTCCTTATGAATACTGCTATTATATCATAATCATAAAACATATGTCAAGCGAAAAAAAAGTAATAAAAAGTATAAAAATTAATCCTGGTGCAATAAAGCACGTGCAAGAATATATTGCAGGTAAAATAAAAATACGTGGTTTTGAAGATGAAACATTGCACGAACGCCTGATTCTTTTAATGGAAGAAGTGGGTGAATTAGCTAAGGCCTGTCGCAAAATAAGCGGAATGAATAATGATCCAAAAAGAAAGAATAAATTTCTGGTTGGCGAAGAGGTGGCTGACGTAGTGAATTTAATTTTTGCTGTTGGTGTTAAACTTAACTTGGATATAGAGAAAGAATTTATTAAAAAAGAAAAGCAAATAGATAAAAGAATCTATCGAAGAAGCAAATAATATATTCGATTATATGAATTCATCTGTTGAGAAAATTAAAGAGAGACTTTCTATCGTTGATGTCATTTCTTCATATATGAAAGTGGAAAAGGCAGGTAAAAACTATAAGGCTAAATGCCCATTTCATAATGAGAAAACTCCATCGTTTTTTATTTCTCCTGAAAGAGGAAGTTATTATTGTTTTGGTTGTAATGCCAAGGGTGATATTTTCTCTTTTGTGGAACATTTTGAAGGAACAGATTTTCTAGGTGCTCTGAAAATTCTTGCCGAACGAGCTGGGATTGAACTTTCTTCATATAGAAGTAAGGAAACAGATAAAAAAGATATTTATTATGAAATTATGGAAGAAGCTGTTTCTTTCTTTGAAAAAACTTTTGCTAGTAATGTGGAAGCCAGAAGTTATCTATTAAGTAGAGGTTTAACAGATCAATCCATTCAATCTTTTAGGATTGGTTATGCCCCGGAATCTTGGAATTCTGTATTGGACCATCTTATAAATAAAGGATTTAAAAAAGAAGATATTGAGATTGTTGGTTTAATAAAGCAAACCGAAAAAGGCGCTTATGACAGATTTCGTGGGCGCATAATGTTCCCGATTAATGATTCAAGCGGAAGAGTTATTGCTTTCTCGGGGAGAATATTCTCCGCTCAAGGCGGACAGGAAAAAGATTTTGAAGAAGCCCGCCCGACCGAGTCATTCGGGCAGGCAAAGTATTTAAATAGCCCCGATACTCCGTTATTTAATAAATCAAATATACTTTTTGGCCTAGATAAAGCGAAAAATTCTATCCGAAGTCGGGATTATAGTATTATTGTTGAAGGTCAGATGGATTTAATATTATCTCACCAATCTGGATTTACAAACACCGTCGCCGTTTCAGGTACGGCTTTTACAGATTCAACAATTGATAGTGAATCAAAAATAAATAATCTTGGATTAGTTAAACGTCTTTCTTCAAATATTATTTTTGCATACGATGGTGATTCGGCGGGGATAAGAGCCACTAATCGTTCAGCAATCATTGCATTTTCTTTAGATATGCAAGTTAAGATTGCTGTATTACCTCTGGGCAAAGACCCCGCAGATATAATTTTTGAAGACCATAACAAGTGGAAAGATATAGTCAAAAATTCAGTCAACATAATTAGTTTTCACTTGGACAGAATTTGTAAGAGTTCTAATGATATACGGATTAGAGGTAAACAGATTAGAGAAATAATCTTTCCTTTTATGGTAATGATAAATAGTTCTATTGAAAAATCTGCTTATATAAATGAAATCCACTCTAGAACAGGAATTTCTGAAAATGCTATAATCGAGGATTATAAAAACTATGAAAAAACACAAAGTATTAATAATAATTTAATTAAAGATAAGCAAAGTGAAGTAAAAAATATTAATTTTCACCGCGATAGTTTAGAAAAAAGGCTATTTGGTATAATTTTTTGGAAAGGGGAAAATGAGGAACAATTAACTGCAATAAATAATTTACGAGCTTCATTTGAAAAAGATATTGGACCTGAAAACTTTAAAAAAATGCTTGATTTTTATGAGCCATTTTCTGACTCCCTATCTTTTGAGGCGGAAATGTGGTATGGTGACAAGATTGATGTGCTTATTTTAGATATGGAAGAAATTATTCTCAACTTAGAAGAAGAAATTTTTCAAGAAAAAGCTATTTCATTGCTTTCAAAAATAAACGAGCAAGAAAAAAACAACGATAATAAAGAAAATCTTAAATCTGACCTTATGGATTATCAGAAAATAGTCGAGAAAATAGCAGATATTAAAAGTCGTAGGTCAAAATAATTTTTATGACGAAAAAAATAAATAAAAAAATGAAAACCAACAAAAAAATTACTAAGAAAAAAGTAGTCGCCTCATCGGCGACCCGCCGAAAAGGCGGGAAAAAAGTCAAAAAAGTTACTAAAAAACATTCTAAAATAGTCAAAAAAGTCGCCTCGAAGGCGGCAGGTCGAAGAGGCGGGAAAGTTAATAAAAAAACTAAAATTAAAAAGAAAAAGAGTAACTTAGTTAAATCAACATCTAAACAATCATCCATAGAGAAAAAACTAATTGAACTAGAAGAAAAATCTAATAGTATCATAGAGAAAGGTAAAAAAAGAGGGTTTATAACTTATGATGAAATAATAAAAATATTCCCTGATATTGAAAACAATATTATTTTTCTAGATGAGCTTTATGAAAAGTTATCCGTCTCTGGTGTTGATGTACTTGAGGGAGGGAATTTACTTGATGTAAATAGTGATACCGAAAAACTCGCCCTCAAATATAGCAAAGATGCGCAGACATATGATTCAATTCAGATGTATTTGAAAGAGATTGGACAATATCCACTTATTCCGGCTAGTGAAGAGAAAAATCTTGCTTATCGTATTGAAAAAGGTGATATGGAAGCCAAAAATTTACTCGCTCGGGCAAACCTTCGCCTAGTTGTATCTATTGCTAAAAAATATGTTGGGCGTAGTTCTGATTTGACACTGCTTGATTTAATTCAAGAAGGAAATCTTGGTTTATTTAAAGCAGTAGAAAAATTTGACTGGACTAAAGGTTATAAATTTTCAACTTATGCAACATGGTGGATACGCCAATCAATTACACGTGCGCTTGCGGACCAGTCTCGCACAATTCGTATACCCGTTCATATGGTTGAAACTATTTCTAAATATAAACAAGTTGTCAGAAGATTATCTCAAGATCTTGGACGTGAGCCTCTTGTTGAAGAAATTGCTACAGAGATGAATCTAGAAATTGAGAAAATTCATATTATAGAACAAATCAATCAAGATACTGTATCACTTGAGCAACCAATAGGGGATGATGATGAGAAATCTACTCGTGGAGAGTTTATCGCCGATGATAGAATTCTTCGACCTGACCAGAATGCCTCAAGGAGAATTCTTTCTGATCAGATTAAAGAAGTACTTGATACTCTTAATCCAAAAGAAAGAAAGATACTTGAGCTTCGTTACGGACTTATGGATGGGATACAGCATACTCTTGAAGAAGTAGGACAAGAGTTTGGAGTGACCCGAGAACGTATTCGTCAGATTGAAGCAAAAGTTCACGAAAAACTTCGCAACAACGAAAAAATCGCAAGACTAAAAAATTACTTCGATTAAAGTAAAGATCAACTTCCAAGTGATACCGCTATATTTTATAAGGGTTATTTCTTCCACGCCTAGGTAAGTTACGAACTTGTGATATAATATAAAAAATGAAAAACAAATCAAAGTTGAATAAGACTTTTTTAATGATTATCACGATATTATTAGTTATTGGAGTTTATTATTTTTTAACAGAGCAAAAGAAAGATTTATATAAATCTCATATCGAGATTACAAAAAGTAAAGTTAAGAAAATGGATAATCCTATATATAAGCTATCTTTTAATGTTACTAAAACAAAATGCTTTACTTCTCATCAATCAGGGCGTTCTTGCGATGGACCTTCTCCTTATGTTACTAGTGTATGGAATGATAGATCGATTCCTGGAGTCTCCGAATATTTTAAATTAAGGAAAGCATTTATCGAAGATGATTCATCTGGTGACTTGATTTCAAATCTTTACACTGATAAAACAGGATTTTCTTCTATTGATGTACCACCAGGAAAATATTCATTATCTAATTACTTTGAAAATTCTAATTATCGTGATGAAGATTGTATTCGCATATATGGACTAAACACATGCAACATAGAGGTTGTTGATTCTGATGTTAATGTTAATATTAATTATCACACGGAAAATACTGAATAATATTATTATTGTTCGATTATTAATTTCTATTTAAAAAATTCCCACTTCGTTCCAGACGGGGAACTAAAAAAGCTAGGTAATTCCTAGCTTTTTTGTGGTTGCAGGGTTTTATAGTTGATCTGTTACTGGAGCTGGGGCGGGATTAAGCAGGCCGAAGAGGAGGTCAGTATATTTCCAGAATGCGTCATTACCTTTTATTTGGGCGACACATTCAGCCGCGACTAATTTAGCCATTGAATTCTGATGTATTGGCCAGTGACGATAGACCCAAATGACATTTCCATCAGACTCTGCAACAACTTGGTTCATAGTTATATGAAAACTCTTACAGTAAGAACATTCATAATCTGAATATTCTACGATTACAATCGGAGCATCAGGACTACCTATTATATGGTCATTTGCATCCACCGCAGGTACTTCACCCGTATATGCTGCTGTTACTTTTCCAGCAGTAACTTCATCTATTAATTTATTTACCCCTTCAATTGGTAGAGCTCCACGGACTTCAGTTTTCACGCCATTTTTACCAATAATTATACTATACGGTGTACCTCTTTGGTCAGCAGGAACTCCTTTCATCGCGCTCTCCACACTTGTTTGTATTTTTTGGGCTAAAGCAGTTGTATCGGTGGCTTGTATACATTCTGTGAGTTGAACCTTAGATACTCCTACTTGTTCTGATAATGTTTTTTCTTTTACAACTTTTTCTCCGCCTCCTATTCCATTAGTTAATAAAATTCCAACCATAATAAGAACACCTGCTACGACAATAGCCATAGGTGTTGAAATCTTTTGCTGTGTTGTGTTTTCCATGGGGTTATTATATCACAAATTAATTTTTGTAAATACATATATTATATTGAAAAATATAAATAATATGTTATACTAAGATTCAATTATGGAATCAGTTTATACGGTTATATTTTATGTGTTTTGTTTTATTTCTGTCTACATACAGCTATTTTTTTTGGTAACATTTTTAGAAAAAAGGCGTCATATAGTTCACAACCCGGATAATTTAGATTTATTAAATTATCCGACGGTGACGATTGCCGTCCCTTTTTATAATGAAGAAGTGGCTATTGAAAAGACAGTCAAATCATTGCTTGCTCTTGATTATCCAAAAGATAAATTAAAAATATTTCTAGTTGATGATGGAAGTCGTGATAATACTTGGAATGTTGTTCAAGAGTTTAAAGATAATCCTAGCATTGTTCTTTTGCAAAAAGAAAATGGAGGAAAGCACACAGCAGTCAACTTGGCTCTAGAGAAAACAGATTCAGAATTTTTTGGTTGTCTTGATTCTGATTCATTTGTTCATCCTCAAGCGCTTAAGAGAATATTGAAATATTTTGAAAGAGATATAAATACTATGGCAGTTGCTCCATCGGTTATTGTATACAATCCGAAGAATATTCTTCAGCATGCTCAGAATATAGAATATGATATGTCTATTTATACCAAAAAAATGCTTGGTTTTATGGGTGGAATTCACGTAGCTCCTGGACCCTTCTCAATATTTCGCAAAAAAGTTTTTGACGAGTTAGGTCCATATAGGAAAGCCCACAATACAGAAGACCAAGAGATTGCACTACGTATGCAAGAACATGGTTATAAAATAGACCACTGTCCAGATGCATACATATATACAAATACTCCTAACTCTATCGCCAAACTTTATCGGCAACGGTTAAGGTGGATGTATGGTTTTATTAAGAATTTAATAGATTACAAGCGATTACTTTTTAAAAAAGAGTATGGAACAATAGCATTATTTACATTACCTTCAGGGGTAGTTTCAATTCTCGGTGTCGTTTTTCTCTTTGTTAATATTATGGGAAATATTATTAAATTTATTTATAACAAAGTAATTCAAATACAAACAGTCGGATTTAGTCATGTTTTTAATTTTCATTATAAATTTGATTGGTTTTTCCTTAGCACTAAAACAGCATTGTTCTTATCCATAATTTTGTATATACTGGTTATTATATCTGTAATAATTGGGAGAAAAATGGTAGAAGGTAAATCCAGATTTTCTTTTTCAATTTTTTACTTCGTTATAATTTATAGTATAATAGCACCGTTTTGGATATTACGAGCGATATACAATGCCATTATTTCAAAAGAGTCAAATTGGGCATTAGAAATCCAACGTCGCACCAAAACACAAAATTAATTATGCATCAACACGAACCAAATGATTGGAAAAAATATGTTATTGTTTTATTTATCACTTCCGCGATATTTATATCTGGATTGTGGCTTTCAAATTATTTTAATAATAAAAAAATTGACCAACTCAAATCTATCGAGAGTACAATTTCTCTTGATTTGATGTCATCTGAAACACAGTTTAATTTATTGCAAGAGATATCTTGTAAAGATATTTCAAGTACAGTTTTATCTTCTGAGCTCAATTCTTTGGCAGACAAGATATCTTACAGTGAAAATAATATTGGAGTAAAAAATGTTGATGTTATCTCTTTAAAGAAATATTATTCTCTTCTTGAAATAAAAGATTATTTATTGATGAAAAAGATTACAGAGAGATGTGGTCAGAAATCCATATTTATTCTATATTTCTATAAAAATGATAATTGTGATGATTGTACAAAGCAAGGTTATGTATTGACTAGTCTAAGAGAGAAATATCCAAATCTTCGCGTTTATTCTTTTGATTATAATTTAGATATTTCGGCTATTAAGGCGATGATTTCAATATATAAAGTTCCAGATAATTTACCAGCGATTGTTATAAATGGTAAGGTATATAGTGGATTAAAAACAGTTGAAGAAATAGAGAAAACCTTTCCTGAACTTGAAACTATAAAAGTTCCAGAAGAAGTTACTAAATCAAAAGCAAGTACTACAAACACCGTAAAGAATTCAATTAAAAAAGTAGAAACTCCTCAATAAATAAAAAAGCACACATAATATGTACTTTTTTGACTTAGAGCCGCTTCTCAGACTCGAACTGAGGACCTTCGCTTTACAAAAGCGTTGCTCTACCAACTGAGCTAAAGCGGCATGCTTATTCTTCATGTTCTTTTTTCACCTTTTCTTTTATTCTTTGTATTTTCATTTTTGACTCAAGAATAGCCTTGCGGACAAAAGAAAGTTTTTGTGGGTCTATATCTTTTGTTTTTTCCTTAAAATATTTATATATTTTAGGCAAATTTTTCACTCCCCATTTCTTTGTTTTTGTATATATAATAAACCAATACTTTACTACAACCAATACAATCCATTGAATAATATGTTTAGCTAAATGTAACATAATCTTTTCCAAATGTCGAAAATACATTTCGGGTATTAGTTGGCGGGGAGAAGTTCCGGGTTCAGTTTGTAATGTCTTTATTTCCCAAGCACGAAATGAAAGCATTAAATATGCAAGGATTATCGCTATAAAAAAAAGAATTATAATTATTCCCATATTAATTAATTGACTCAAAAATAAAAGATACTAACTGCGCATTATTATTTTTGAGAAGGGTTGCCATGGTTATTTCAGGATTTTTAATAAATATTTGGTCCATAAGTGTTTGCTCTTTGAAATAAGTAGATAGTTTTCCTTCAAGCATTTTCTTTTTTATTTCCTCGGGCTTATCTGATGCCTCTACTTCTTTTTCAAAAACTTCAACAACTTTTTTCTTATCCTCTTCTGTTATTTCACTGTTCGTTGTGAATACAGGCTTCATCGCAGCTATGTGCATAGCTATATCGCGAGCAAGTTCTTTTGTCCCAGTTAATAATGAAACAATAACAGCGCTTTTATTATTGTGGATATAATTACCAACAATAGTTCCTATGACTTCTTCAACTCGTCCGAGTTCTATTTTTTCTCCAACTTTTTGAACTATCTCATTTATAATATCCAATGATTTAGTTTTCATAGTATCAATACCTTCTTTGATTGCAATATCAGCGAGTTTGTTTGCTAGGTTTATAAAATCAGCGTTTTTAGATACAAAATCTGTTTCAGTATAAAGAACAAGCAATAACGTTTTATTACCGTCTTCTTTAATCACAATTATACCGTCTTTTGCACTGCGGTTAGCTTTTTTCATAGCGATACTACTAGATTTCTTTTTGAGAATTATGAGAGCTTTTTCCATGTCACCCTCTGCTTCTTCTAATGCATTTTTACATTGCATCACAGAAACCCCAGTTGCTTCTCTTAATTCTTTTACTAATTCTGCTGTTATTTTTATAGACATTTTGTTAATGCGACACTAATCCACGAATTCATACGAATTTACAAATAGAATTCAATTCGTGTTATTTGTTCTCATTCGTAATTTGTGTCGTGACTATTTAATTACTATTAATAAATTACTTTGTAACACCACTTGCACCATTATTATATGCTTCTTTAATTTTTGACAAGAAGAAAGTAATACTGGAGATTGAAGCATCATTGGCAACAATTGGATATTCTACTTGTTTTAAATTACAATCCGTATTCAATAAAGCAATAACAGTAAGATTCATTTTCTTGGCTTCGGTTACCGCGATGTGTTCTTTTTTGGGGTCAACGACAAAAACTGCGTCAGGAGTTTTGGTTATTCCAGTTAATCCTTGGAAATTTCTTGTCATATCTTCCATTTCCTTATTGATTAAGAGTCGTTCTTTTTTTGTGTATTTATCAAGTTCTCCTTTTTCTTTTTGTTCTCTAAGGTCTAATAATTTTATTATTCTTTTCTTTATTTCAGGAAAATTTGTTAACGCTCCTCCAACCCAACGTTCTCCTACATAAGGCATATTAAGAGCAAGGGCCGTTTCAATAATCTGTTGACGAGCTTCAGGTTTTGTTCCAACAAATAAAATTGTTTTACCATTAGCTGCCAACTTTGAAACAACCTCTAGTGCTCTTCCAAGAAGTTCTTGAGTTTTTTCAATATTTATAATATCCACGCCATTCTTTGTGGCGAAAATATATTGAGATGTTGATGGATGTCGACGACTTTTTGAATATCCGTAATGAACACCAGAACGAAACATTTCTTCTATAATAGTTTGTATACTCATAATTCTTTGTGATTAATTTATCTCTTTCGACAGAGACGTATTTATAAATGCTCCGTTTTTAAGCATTCCAGCTACACCCCCACACCAACTTTGTTTTTTTGATATATCCTATAATTTTGTGAACATATCCATCCCAAAGTTGGTGTGGGGGTCAATTTACAAGGGTATTCTAAATTAAAAAATCCCTCACGGAACATATAAATATCGTACCAGAAAAACCATTATTTTGCAACTACTGTTTTTTGACCGAAAGCCCTTTTTAGGGTAATATGGGGAATATATGAAACAATCACATTTGTTTACTAAAACCAAAAAGGAAAGCCCTGCAGATGAGGTTTCGCTCAATGCGGAGCTATTAATAAAGGCTGGATTTATAAATAAAGAAATGGCTGGGGTTTATTCTTATTTGCCACTTGGACTTAGAGTCATCAAAAAAATCGAGAATATCATCAGAGAAGAGATGAACGCTATCGGCGGGCAAGAAATGAAAACAAGTATTCTTCAAAATAAAGAAATTTGGGAGAAATCTGGAAGATGGAGCGATGACGTTGTTGATAATTGGTTTAAGACAAAATTAAAAAATGATACAGAAATTGGATTGTCTTGGAGTAATGAAGAAACTCATGCAAATATTTTGAAACAATATATAAATTCTTATAAAGATTTACCAATTTACACTTACGATTTTAAAGATATCTTTAGAAATGAAGCAAGAAGTAAATCTGGAATTTTAAGGGGAAGAGAATTTTACTGGAAAGCCCTCTACTCTTTTTCAAAAAATGAGGAAGAGCATAATGAATTTTATGAGCGTACGAAACTTGCTTATAAAAATATTTTCAACAGAGTTGGTATCGGGCATTTAACGTATTTATGTTTTGCATCGGGCGGAACTTTTGCAAAATTTTCACATGAATTTCAAACTTTAACTGGTGCAGGTGAAGATACTATTTATATTGATGAAAATAAGGGAATGGCTATTAATAAAGAAGTTTATAATGAAGAAGTTCTTAATAGTTTGGAATTGAAAAAAGAAGATTTGGTAGAAAAGAGAGCAATAGAAGTTGGTAATATTTTTTCTATGGGCACTAAATATTCAACTCCTTTTGATTTAAAATATAAAGATGAAAAAGGAGAAGACCATTTGGTTATCATGGGTTGTTATGGTATTGGGCTTGGGCGTTTAATGGGAACTATCGTAGAAGCACTTTCAGATGACAAAGGTATTATTTGGCCTGAAACAGTAGCTCCATTTAAGGTGCATTTGCTTGCTCTTGGGGACGATAATAAAACCCAATCAGAAGCTGATAAACTTTATGAAAAATTATCAGAGAAAGAAATAGAGGTTTTATATGATGACCGTCGGGACATAAGCGCAGGAGAAAAATTTGCAGATGCTGACCTTATTGGTATACCTTATCGAGTTGTTGTTTCAAAACGTAGTTTAGCCGATGGAGGATTTGAAATTAAAAAGCGAACAGAGGATAAAGGTAAAATTGTTACTAATGATGAATTGTTTGATTTGCTAGAACCTAGAACCTAGAACCTAGCTACTAGAACCTAATTTTTATTATGTTTAAAAAATTCTACAAAATGTTTTCAAATGATATAGGCATAGACCTAGGAACATCCAGCACACTAGTCTATTTGAAGGGTCATGGAATTGTCATAAATGAACCATCAGTAGTTGTTTTAAATCAAAAAACAAGACAAATCATAGCCGTTGGAACAGAAGCCAAACAAATGCTTGGTCGCACACCAGGTCATATTCGTGCGATTCGCCCCATTGTAGATGGAGTTATTTCTGATTTTGAAGTTACCGAAGAAATGCTTACTTACTTAATTAATAAAACAGAAAAAATATCTAAAAAATTTATTCGTCCAAGAGTTATTGTAGGGGTACCAACTGGTATTACAAATGTTGAAATCCGGGCGGTAGAAGATGCAGTTCATTCTGCCGGGGCTCGTGAAGTTTATATAATAGAAGAACCGATGTCTGCTGCTATTGGAATACGCCTACCTGTGAAAGATGCTGTTGGTTCAGTTATTGTAGATATAGGTGGTGGAACAACTGATATTGCAGTAATCTCTCTTTCTGGTGTTGTTTGTTCGAAGAATTTAAAAATTGCTGGAGATTTACTCAACATAAATATAGTAAATTATATGAAAGATGAGTTTAAACTCTTGATAGGAGAAAGGACTGCAGAAAATATAAAAATTGCTATAGGTGGAGTGATAGAAGGTAATCCTATGGAAGCAGAAGTTAGAGGAAGAGACCTTGTTACTGGTTTACCTAGACAAGTGATAGTGACTGATTCTGATATTCGTGAGGCTATTATGCCTTCAGTTCTTGCTCTTGTAGATGGGATTAAAGAAGTGCTAGAAACTACACCTCCAGAACTTCTTTCGGATATTATCCATAGAGGACTAGTCCTTTCTGGTGGCGGGGCATTACTTCGTGGCCTTGACGTCATGATACAAAATGTTATTAAGATACCAGTTTATGTGGCAGAAGACCCTCTGACTGCTGTAGCTCGTGGGACGGGAGTTGTCCTTGATGAGTTTGAGTCTTTTAAAGAGGTTTTATTAAACACAGATGATACATCAGTTCCTAGATAAAAAACAAATAACAAAAAGAAAAAAAATTATTCGAAACATAATTGGCTTTGGTATGTTTTTTATTTTATCAGTTCTAGGAGTTCTCTCTTGGACAGGTCAAATTTTTAATTTTGTTGGTAGACCTGTTTGGAAAACTGACAATTTTATAACAACAAGTTTATATAATATTAATTATTTATTTCGAACAAAAGCATCAATTTCGAAGGAAAATCATAATCTGATAGAAGAAATTTCTAGCCTTAGGGCAACCATGATTGATTATCAAATTTTAAAGAGTGAAAATGAGCAATTAAAAGAAATGCTTAGTCGTCTCCCAATAAAAAATAATCTTATACTAGGAAATATTCTAACTAAACCAAATCATTCGCCATATGACACCTTAATAATAGATATAGGCAATACTGTGGGAATTAAGGAAGGAGATCAGGTTTATGCTAATGGTAATATACCCATTGGGAATATTGGTAAGGTATATAATAAGACTTCTTTAGTAACTCTATATACAAACCCAGGACAAAAAACAGAAGGTTTTATAGATGAAACAAACGCTAGTGTTGAATTGGTTGGTCGGGGAGGTGGAAACTTTGAAATGATTATTCCTATTGAATTATCAGCTGAGAAAGGGGTAATAATTTATTTGCCTGGTAGTACATCAGAAGTTCTTGCTTTGGTGGATGAAATAATCTCAACCCCATCCGATCCTTTTAAAAAAGTTATTCTTATTTCACCTGTAAATGTGCAAAATCTCAAATGGGTGCAAGTAAAAAAAGATTAATGAATGTATTTAATTTTAAAGTAGAAAAGAAAATAGCCGGCGCGCTGGGGCGCGCCGGCAAACTTGAAACCCCACATGGAACAATCTTAACCCCATCTTTTGTCGTTGTTGGCACGAAGGCGACAGTAAAGAGTGTTGTTCCTGAACAACTTATTAATAATGGAGTGCAAGTGGTGCTCGCTAATACTTATCATTTATATTTACAACCTGGAGATGAACTCGTTCGTGATGCTGGAGGACTTCATAAATTTATGAATTGGCATGGACCTTTAATGACTGATTCAGGGGGATTCCAAGTGTTTTCTCTTGGGGTTGCTTATGGTAAAGACCCCGAAGGAAAGCAAGCTTCCAACGGGGCAAGAATTTCAAAAATTATGTCTACAAATGAAATTTTTCTTATTTCGGAACGTTCAAGTGTAGATGACGGAGTGCCACGGCTTGCAATAATAGAAAACGATGGAGTTTCTTTCCGTTCACACATAGATGGGTCACTTCATTATATTACTCCAGAAAAATCAATAGAAATACAACACAATCTCGGAGCGGATATTATTTTCGCTTTTGATGAATGTACTTCCCCGACAGAGAATGAAAAATATCAGAAGGAAGCTTTGTCTCGCACCCACGCTTGGGCAAAGAGAAGTTTGGAAGAGCATCAAAAAAGGGAAGGAGCGAAGCAGGAATATGCGAATTCTTCGCGCTTTACCCTAAAGGGCTCCGACGCGACTCAGAATTCGCATATTCCTGCTTCGCTCCATCAAGCTCTATTTGGAATTGTTCAAGGTGGAAGGTCAAAAATTCTTCGCAAAAAATCTGCAAAAATTCTTGCTGAAATGCAAATAGAAAACGGGATAGACCCCGTGACTGGCGAAGCCAGTTTTACGGAGTTTGATGGTTTTGGTATAGGTGGGTCTTTTGCAAAAGAAGATATAAGTACTGCTGTTAAATGGGTAAATAAAATTCTCCCAGAAGAAAAGCCTCGCCACTTACTAGGAATAGGTGAGCCGGAAGATTTATTTATGGGAGTGGAAAATGGGGTAGATCTTTTTGATTGTGTAGCTCCAACTCGAATTGCTCGCAATGGTTCTCTTTATACAAAAACCGGTAAAATAAATATAACAAATGCAAGATTTGTAAAAGATTTTGATAAAATTGATATTGGTTGTGAATGTTATACATGCCAAAATTACACACGAGCTTATCTTTCTCATTTATTCCGAGCAAAAGAAATGCTCGGTGCAACTCTAGCCTCAATTCATAATATATATTTTATAAATAAACTCGTTGCCGATATGCGCCAAGCAATCCTAGATGGCACATTTTATGAATACAAAAAAGAGTTTTTGAAAAATTATAAAGCATAGTATAATGTATCTATGATTAAGGTTGGAGTTATTCGTGGAGGGATAAGTGGAGAACATGAAGTTTCTTTAGCAAGTGGAGCTCAGGTTCTTTCGCATTTGAGAAGTGACAAAATGAAAGATAAGTATTCTGCAATTGATATTTTTATAGACAGAGATGGTATTTGGCATATAAATGGTATTCCAACTTCTATGGATAAAATAATTCATAAAGTTGATGTTATTATAAATGCTCTCCATGGTGATTATGGTGAAGATGGAAAAGTCCAGCAGTTACTTGAACAGTGGGGAATTCCTTATACAGGAAGCGGTCCATTTGCTTCAGCTATTGGTTATAATAAGTTTTTAACTAAGCAAGAATTTTCTAAACTTGGAATCAATACTCCTAAACACATTCTTTTTCCTGCATATCAAGAAGATTTTGATGAACCCAAAAGTAGATATGCAGAAAAAAAAGCTCGTGAAGTTTGGGAACGTCTGCCTCCGCCATGGATTGTGAAGCCCCTAACAGGAGGGTCATCTATGGGGGTACATGTTTGCAAAACATTTCAATCTCTTGTGGATGCTTTTGAGGAAGGTGTAAACGAAAAAGTTAGTGTTTTAGTAGAAGAATTTATAAAAGGGAAAGAAGCAACGGTTGGAATTATAAATGATTTTCGTGGCAAAAGTATTTATGCTCTTCCACCGATTGAGATACGGGTTCCAAAGACGAGTACATTTTTTGATAAGGATGTGAAATATAATGGTAAATCACAAGAAATTTGCCCTGGTAATTTCACTAATGAAGAAAAGAAGGAGCTTGAACGTTTAGCTTCTCTTATCCATACTGGACTTGATCTCAGTCATTATTCACGAAGTGATTTTATTATTCATCCTAAAAGAGGAATATATGCTCTTGAAGTAAATACTTTACCAGGGCTCACTGACCAATCCCTAATGCCGAAAGCTCTCAGTGCCGTAGGTTCTAATATACCAGAATTTATAGAACATATAATCAAACTCGCAAAAAATAGAAAGTAGGATAGTCAAACGGATCAAAATAGTCTTTGAGAAATGACTTGGGAGCGCGACGGCGCGAGCACGAGGAATTTTTCAGCAGAAAAATATCCGTGCATTTCAAGAAGAGCTATTTTGAGTAGTTTGACTTAAAGTAAGTGGAGAAAATTTCTTATACTATGCTTTTTATACAGTAGTTTCTACTTTCTTTTTGCGGAAAATATCTATAAAGAAAAACATATATTTTGTGCCATTTTTGGAAAGATTAAACAAAATAGCCAAAGTGAACAATAGGACTGCAATTTGGGTACTATAAAAAGCGACTATTATTGCAACTATTGCTGACGCAACAGGGAACAAGATGTGCATATTTGCATGTTCATTTTCTATCTTAGTAAATGGAGTGTTTTCAATATTTTTAGATTTTATGACATACTGTCGCATTCTAAGTAGAGATAATCCAATCAAAACAATATTTATGGCGAAGAAAATAATCGCGGTTTTAGTATTTATATATTTTCCGAGAAAGTGAGATGAGAATGGAACCAAAGCCACAAGGAATAAGAAAATCCCACTTAAATTTGTGAATTGGACGTCAATATTTTTCGCAAGCACAGATGCGATTATATGGTGAGACCGCCAATAAGTGAAAAGAAGAGAGAAACTTAAAAGATAACTTAATAAAAGTGGAGACATAGCAATAAGTGAATTGATAAGAGTTTGTTCGTTTATGATACCTATGAAATCTGGCACACGTATCTCAAAAACTAAAATGGTCATAACGATAGCAAAAATGCCATCTGACAATTGATCTAATCTTGATTGTTTCATTCTTTTATTATATCACAATAATAAAGATTGGAAAGATTTAAAATAAGTGATATAATAAATATATTATAATTATTCGATTTTAATATATATTTATATGCCAGAGGGGCCTAATACAACAAAACAAGAAGGAAAAGTAAAGGATAATGGGTCAGAAGTTTCAGTTGGTCAGGAAAAAACTGTAAAAAAACAGTTGGAAGAATCGCTGGTTAAAAATGAAGAATTAGAAGAAAAGAACCGAGACCTTCGAAGATTATTCAGGACACTAGGCCATGATTTAAGAGGTCCAATTGCTTCTATTATTGGGATAGGAAGATATTTATCTGAAAAGACCGAGGATAATAAAATTATTGATATATTGAAAACACATGATAAATTAGGAGAAGATATTGTGGAATTAATTCAAGAGATATCAGATTGGAGTCAAGAAGAAGAATTAAATCCAGAACTTTCTATAATAAATTTATCTTGTCAAGTCAAAAAAATTATTGATTTGTTAAATCAACAGGCAAATGAAAAGAAAATTGAACTCAAAAACGAAATTCCAGAAGAGGTAAACATTTTTTCTAATCCCAAAATGATAAAAATTATTGTAAGAAACTTAATTTCAAATGCAATAAAATTTACAAAAGAAAATGGTCACGTCTTTATTTCCTGTGAAGAAAAAGGGAATACAATTGAAATAAGAGTTGCTGACGATGGTATTGGTATATCAGAAGAGAAAAAAAATAAATTGCTCAATGAACTTCTAGGTAAAAGTAATAAGGGTACAAATAATGAAAGTGGTACTGGTTTCGGGCTCTCACTCTGTATGGAATTTATGAAAAAAATGAAGGGAACTCTTTCTGTTGAAAGTGAAGAGGGAAAAGGCTCTACATTCATTGTAACCTTACCAGTGGGGAATCAGGAAGGAGGGGAATAATATTTAAATAAAATATCGAAAAACAAAAATCCGCAAGCGGATTTTTTGTTTTATCGCTTTGCGGATTTATTTATATCCAATCAATTGGGACAAATGAACTTCTTGGCAAATAAATATGCCAATAAAATCCATCTTCTTTAAAATATTTCATGCATATAGTCCCTTTGTCATAATTCCTATGCAATTTTGGTAATGCACCTTTGGACCCGATAGATATTTTCAGTGAATTATTATTCACATGAAATGATACTTCGATTTTATCATCTTTAATTTTTTGGGTTATCCCTCTCTTGGATCTTTTTTTGATTCCAATATAATTCCAAAATCCTTTTGCGGGTTTTTTAAAAAGATAAGTAATTTCTGCAATAGTCACTACTCTTCCATCTATAATATCTTCCAAAGATAACTCTTCCCCTCTTCGGTTAGTAAAATTCGGGTATTTTTCTACAGTGGGTTGTTCTTCAGTCATTAAATCACCAAAGAACAATTCAGCTAATAAAGCAACGGCTTGTATCATATTTTTATTTTTTGGTTAGTTATCTTAAATTCCCTAAAGAAGCTAAGAAAACTAACCAAATACTTAACTCAAATATCAAAGAGCCAATATCTTCACTATAGTGCCACAAGTGAAAATTGTTGTCAACTAGGTTTCCCAAATGGACGCGCACATAATTTTACTCTTTTTAGGTTTAATGTATAATATAAAAATATGAAGAAAGAAGAAAAAGCGTTGCATAAAATTAATCACTTATTAAGTGGTTCAGGGGTCGAGGTCAATGGCCCAAATCCTTGGGATATCCGTATTGAGCCTCAATTTCTTGTTCCGCTTTACTACCGTGTCATCCGCTATGGCTCGCTTGGATTAGGTGAGGCATATATGGACGGGTGGTTTAATTGTGAAAAACTTGATGAGTTTTTCACGAAGATTTTAAACGCGAATTTGGATAAAAAAATAAATCCGTGGAGAATAGCGTTTTCATACCTTGGAGCTATTCTTTTCAATCCCCAAACCCGCTCAGGGAGTACGAAAGTGGCGAGAGATCACTACGATTTGTCCCCGGAATTATATGAATCATTTTTAGACCCATATAATCAATACACATGTGGATATTTTAAAAATACTGATGCTCTTGGTGTAGCCCAAGAACAAAAACTTCATCTCATTTGTCAGAAATTAAAACTTACCCCCGAAGACCATGTTTTAGACATTGGTTGTGGCTGGGGAGGGTTTGCAAAGTTTGCTTCAAAGAATTATGGTTGCCGGGTAACTGGCGTAACTATTTCTTCGGAACAGGCCGAATACGCTCGCAATTTTACGAGTGGTTTACCCGTCACGATAATACAAATGGATTACCGTGACCTAGAAAAAGAGAAATTTTCCAAAATAGTAGTTTGTGGCATGATTGAACATGTTGGTTACAAAAACCACAGAGAGTTTATGAAAATTGTTCACAAATCTCTTGCCGATGGTGGTTTATTTCTCTTGCATACTATCGGAGAATTGAAGTCTGTAACACACTCTGAACCTTGGCTCGGAAAGTACATCTTCCCGAATTCTATGGTGCCTTCAATAAAACAAATAGCGAAAGCATCTGAGAGGTTGTTTACAATCCATGATCTTCACAATTTTGGGCCAAGACATTATGATAAAACATTAATGGCTTGGTATAGAAATTTCAAAAGAAATTGGGACAAGGTAAAATCCGATTATTACGATGAAAGGTTTTATCGTATGTGGGAGTATTACCTTTTATCTTCCGCTGCCTCCTTCCGTTCAAGAAAGAGTCAGCTGTATCAGTTTGTCCTTTCAAAGAATCTCACAGGAGAATATTTTCCTGTGAGATAGTATATAAAAAAGAGGGAGATCACTTTTGTTTTTTATTGAAAAGTATAAAACTAACTATTGCAAAAAAATAAAAATACGGTAAGATGTTTACATTGGGCCTTTAGCTCATCTGGTAGAGCGCCTCATTTGCAATGAGGAGGCAAGCGGTCCGAGTCCGCTAAGGTCCACAGACGTAAAAAATCCCCAACTGCTTGGGGATTTTTAGTCTGTGGAAGGCGCAGGTATAATTTTTGAGTACAAAAATTACCGAGCCGGGGTCGCGAGTACTTACGTTTTTTGCGATTTAATGAAGCAAAAAATTTAGTAACTCGTGATACACAATAATTTAGCATATGAAGCATACAACACTAATTTTAGTCGCGGGCGAGAAATGTACTCATGGTCCGCTATACTTAGTAACTCGTGATACACAATAATTCTGCATGCGAAGCATACAAAAAATTTCATCTTTTAATTTTGTGCAAAAAGTTTAATTTGACAACTCCCTCCATAAATTGTAAAATGAAGGCAAAATTCGTTAATCTAAAAACGCACTACTATGACAAAAGAACGACTGATTTTTCAAAAAGTATCTTGGAGTTTAAGTCGAAAAAAAATTTGTTTAAAGCCAGATTGTAAAAAATCAGCAAAATGGAAAGTGTCTTTAAATAACAATTCCGTTTATTGCTGTGGCAATAAACACTGCCGAAAATACGCAGAAAAATTTGTTTAATTATTAAAAGTTTTACAAAAAAATTCCCCCATGAAAATTCAAGATGCTAATTAAGGTCGCCCAATCAGATTGGATGCGACCTTTTTCTTTGGGGGTTTGAGAAGATGAGAAAAAAGGAGTATGATGGAAGAGTAATTACGAATTAATTATGAAAATTAAAGATTTACAAAAAGTAGATTTACCCCGTGAAAAACTTGCAAAATATGGTTCTGAAAAATTAAAAGATTATGAACTTTTAGCACTTCTCTTAGGTTCTGGAATTCAAGGGTTAAATGTTCTTGAATTATCAAAGAAAATTTTAGTAAAGATAAAAAAAATAGGAATTAAAAAAATAACTCTCAAGGATTTATTAGAAATAAAAGGTCTTGGCTCTGCAAAAGCTTCACAAATCACAGCTCTCCTTGAATTAGGAAAAAGATTAAATACTGAAAATAAACCAGAAATTCTTTCTGCGAGTGATGTTTGGAATTTTTGCGCGGATATTCGTACATTGCAAAGAGAAAATTTCGTTGCTTTTTATCTTGATACTCAAAATTGTCTTATAGAACGTCAGACTATTTCTATCGGAACATTGAATGCCAGTCTTGTGCACCCACGGGAAGTTTTTGAACCTGCATTATCTTTTCATGCAGCGAGTATAATTATTGCACATAATCATCCATCTGGAGATTTAGAACCTTCGCCTGAAGATAAAGAAGTTACAAAGCGTTTAGTGGAAGCTGGTAAAATTCTTGGCATTAATATTATAGATCATATCATTTTAAGTAAAAGTGGCTATTTGAGTTTTCAACAAGCAAAAATTTTATAAGCTTGCTTTAAAAAAGTATGTACGTTATAATGTACACATATGATGGATACAAAAAGAACAATTTCAATAACAGAGGCTCGTAAGCGCATATTTGATATTGCCGAAGAAGTGCAAATACCAAACAGAGTTTATACTATTACCGAAGGTGGCAAACCAAAGGTAGTTATTATGTCTGCCGAGGAATATGAATCATTGATTGAAACAATTTCTGTTTTAGAAGAATTTCCTGATATTAAAAAAGACATTGCAGAAGCAGATGAAGCATTTCGTACTGGTGAATGGAAAAAATGGTCCACATTTGATGATTTAAAAAGAGAATGGGGGATGGCAGTAAAGGTCGCAGAAAAACCAAAAAGAAAATATGGCGTTTATACTCGTTCTAAAACCAAGAGCAAAAAAAGGACTCGCTAATTTAGAAGATGCAGACCGTATAAAAGCTCGTGTAATTCTTGAAGCAATTCTCAAGTATCCTTTTTCTGGGAAGAAATTGAGTGGTGAATTACCAAATCAATATTCTATGCGAGCCTGGCCTTTTCGGATTATATATGAAATAAGAAAAAAAGAACTCGTTATTTTAATCCTTAGAATCCACCATCGCAAAGATGCGTATAAGAGTTGGTAATATACAAAAAGCTTTTAAATATGATATAATATGACTAATGAAAAATAAAAAACAAAAAAAGATTTATAAAAAAACACAAAAAATAATCAGGAAATATTATAAAAAACCATCTTTGAAAAATGATTTAGTTCGCGAGACTTCAGTGGCCTCATACTCTGTTCCAATTGCAAAAAAAATGGATGGGGTTTATTTTGAAACAAAGAATATAAAAATTTTTAATGATGATATTTTAAAAATTTCCACAATTCCAAACAATTCAGTTGATTTGATTATTACTTCGCCACCATATAATGTTGACATTCATTATAATTCCAATGGTGATAATTTAACCTATGAAGATTATTTAGAATTTACTCAAAAATGGATTAAAAAATGTTTTGATTTAGCTAAAAATGAAGGACGATTTTTACTCAACATTCCACTTGATAAAAATAAAGGAGGACAGAAGTCTGTTGGTGCGGATATTACAAAAATTGCAAAAGATGTTGGCTGGAAATATCACTCAACAATTATTTGGAACGAAGGAAATATATCTCGTCGTACCGCATGGGGTTCTTTTATGTCTGCCTCTGCTCCTTATGTTATTGCACCAGTAGAACTAATATTAGTTTTATATAAAGATAGCTGGAAAAAAACTGGAAATAGTAGAGAAAATGATATTACTAAAAAAGAATTTATGGATTGGACAAATGGCATTTGGACATTTAATGGACAAAGTAAAAAGGGGGCAGGTGGACATCCTGCACCATTTCCAGTTGAATTACCAAAACGATGCATAAAACTTTTTAGTTTTATTGGTGATATAGTATTGGATCCATTTTTAGGTAGTGGGTCAACTCTTATTGCTTCTTATTTACATAATAGAAAAGGAATTGGTATTGATATAGATAAAGATTATTGTAATATGGCAATAAAACGCTTACAAGAAGAAGCAAAAATTAATCAATTAAATTTATTGAAATAATTTTATGAAAAAAAACAATAAGAAAAATAATAATATTCAAAAAAACCTTATTATTGAGTTTTTTAAGAAAAATCCAAATAGAGATATAAAACACCCAGAAGTTGTTGATTGGGTGGTATCAACTTATCTGAAAAGAACAGGCAATGTTTTTCGTGACCCCGACAGAGCTATTCGTCATTTATCTCAAAGTGGTTTTTTAATAAAAATTGCAAAAGGGATTTATAAATATGATCCCGATAAAGCATACAAAAGAGAATTGGAAGATTTTACTGTTGCTCAAAAAGTGATAATTCTGAAAAGAGATGGATATAAATGTGTAATTTGTGGCAGAGGTAAAAAAGACGGTATTGATTTACATGTTGATCATATAAAACCCAAAGATCTTGGAGGTGAAGCAACAATTGAAAATGGACAAATTTTATGCTCACAACATAATTTTATTAAGAAAAATTTAAAACAAACCGAAACTGGCAAGAGAATGTTCATTCGTTTATATGAATTAGCAAAAAGTGAAAATAATAGGGAATTAGAAAAGTTTTGTACCGATATCCTAGAAACTTATGAAAAGCATAGTATTAATGGACATATTATCTGGAAAAAATAAAATAACTAAATAATAAATATTATGCAAGAATCTATTTATTCAAAAAACATTAAAGCCGGGGGTCGGACATACTTTTTTGATATAAGGATGACTAAATCAGGTGAGAAATATCTCCACATCACAGAATCTAGGCAAGAAAATGAAGAGCGAATCAAAAATAATATCGTCATATTTCATGATCACATTGAGGAGTTTTTAAAAGTGCTAGATGAGATTAAGAAAAGAATAATTTTATGAAAACAAAAATACAAAAAGTAAAATCATATAAGCCTGAAATTCAAGATGAAAAAAATTTTTCAAGTTCTATCTCTATTAATGTTATATTTGATAAAAATTTAGAAAAAATAACAGGTACTTCTGGTCACAAAGTAGCGATGAGTACTAGTGCTAATTTTATGTTTTTACTTAATAGTATTTTTATGGAATATCCCAAAATGATGAAAGTTTGTAAGCCAGGGGAATTAGGGTTTACTATCAATGGTTATCCACCAAAACAATATTCTCCACTTTTTGATGGTGATGAAGTCGTTTTTAAAATGATAAAATAACTTCAATTATATCCTCCATTGTATAACAAGAGCAGTTCTTATTATGGAATAATTTGTCATCTTTTATAAAAAGGTTTATGATGAAAGTATAACTTTATGGACGAGCCGACATTTAAAGGGAAAATTATATTGGAAAAAATTAAAACATTTTTTAAAAAACTTGTGTCACCTATTAGGTGGATATTGATTATTGCTTTAGGTATCGGGATTGGGGGAATTATCCTTTATTTTGTGATTGGTTGGCCTTCTGGTAATAATTCATTTTCAGATGGTTCTGATAAATATATAAATGAGGATTGCACAGTTACAGGTATTAACTTGCATGGAACTGTAATGACGTATATACCGGAGCATGCAGAGGGTGACCCTTCTGTTGATTATGATGTTGTTGCGAGTGAAAACGTTCTCTGGTCAATACAAAATGCCAATGCAAATCCTGATATTAAAGCTATTGTAGTTGAAGTGGATTCAGTTGGTGGTTCACCTGTAGCTGGAGAAGAGATTGCTGACGCGATTAAAAATAGTGATAAGCCAGTCATTGCTTTCATAAGAGATATAGGAGCTTCGTCTGCATATTGGTCAATAAGTAGCGCAAGTAGAATATGGGCATCAAAGAATTCAGATGTGGGAAGTATTGGAGTGACAATGTCTTATTTGAATAATGCAGAAAATAATAAAAAAGAGGGATATGCATATGAGCAGTTAAGTTCAGGTAAATTTAAAGATTCTGGAAGTCCTGATATGTCTTTAACTAAAGAAGAAAAAGATTTGTTTATGAGAGATGTAAATATTATTTATGAGAATTTCGTCAAAGCAGTTTCAGATAATCGTAAAATACCGATAGAGGAAGTCAAAAAATTTGCCGATGGTTCAACAGTACTTGGAGAGAAAGCGAAAGAACTAGGTTTGATAGATGAGATAGGGGGAATAAATGAAGTTGAGAAATATCTCGAAGGAGTAATAGGGGAGAAACTAGAGATTTGCTGGGAGTAAAAATAAGTATTAAACCACATTCCGACATTCTCAAGAATGTCGGAATGTGGTAGAATAAAAATATGAAAACAAATAAATTAAAAACAGCCAAACAACTTGAAAGGCATTTTAAGGGAGTAGCAAATCATCGTCGTATTGCGATATTAATGCTTGTGTTTAAAAATTCAGGGATTACATTAGAAGATATTGCAGAGAGTCTGGATTGTAATATGAAAACTATATCTGAACATACTCGACGTCTAGTTCAAGCCGGTTTGCTAAATAAATCATATAGAGGACGCAAAGTAGAACATACTATTTCCCCCTACGGAAAGAATTTCTGTCTTTTTATTAGCCAATTTTAACATTCTCACATTCTCAAGAATGTGAGAATGTTATTTGGTTGGCTTGTTTTCTTTTTTTGTTGTTTGTATTACAATTATAGTATTAGAGAGAAAAAAGGAGTCGATTTTATAAAACAATTTAACATATAAATTTTATGGTAAAAAATAATTCAATTGGGAAAATAACCCACTGGTACGACAAGATTAGCGTAGCTGTGGTCAAACTCAATGAAGTTCTTCGAGTTGGAGACAAGATAAAAATAAAACACGGTGGCCAAGAGTTTGAGGAGACAATCACTTCCATGGAACTGGATCATAAGCCAATCCAGTCAGGGAAAAAGGGACAAGAGATAGCAATAAAGCTTTCACAAAAAGCAGGGGAAGGTTTGGCAATTTTCCCGGCAGAGTAATATTAGTGGGGCACAATATGAGAACAGAAGATTTTGAAAAGTTGGTGGCGGACGCACTAAAGAGGTTTCCAGATAACATAAAAAAGAAAATCAACAATGTTGCTTTTTTTGTGGAAGACGAGACTCGAAGCAGAAAATTAAGAGAGAAAAATATAATGCTCAGACAAACACTTCTTGGGCTCTATGAAGGTGTACCTCGGACGAAGCGGGGGGAAGGGTATTTCAATGTTCTACCCGACAAGATTACTATCTTTCAGAAACCGATAGAAAATATTTGCGCAGGCGACCCAGAAAAAATAAAGGAGCTAGTTTACGAAGTTGTCTGGCATGAAGTCGGGCATCATTTCGGTTTTAGTGAAGCAGGTATCCGCCAACTTGAAAATAAGAGATTCCGAAATAAACTAAACCATGGATAAAAACCCAATTACATTTTTATTAGAACAAGGAAATAATTGTAGCAACTGCGGCAATGCCCATAAATATGGTTGCTGTCCATCCTAATATTTTTATTATCAGGGAATTTTTAAATTCACCCATTATTTTTTTACTACTACTTATTTTAACTATGAATATCAGAATTACTGGAGCAACAACTCCGTTTACAATGGCCGAATAAATGAGCGCTTTAATCGGGTCAATGCCAATAAAATTAATTAAAATACCGATGATAATTGAAACAGCGATGACTCCATAAAATGCATGAGCTGTTTTAAATTTTCGGTATAATCCTTCTCTCCATCCAAAACTTTCAGAAATTGCGTAAGCAGCGGAACCCGCCAGTACTGGAATAGCCAACAATCCAGTTCCAATAATTCCTACGGCAAAAAGTAACGATGCCCATTGTCCAGCAAGAGGACGAAGTGCACGAGCAGCATCGGCGGCGGTACTTATGTTTGTAATTCCATTGACAAAAAGAGTATTAGCGCAGACAGCAATAATAAAGAACATGACGAGATTAGACAAAAACATTCCAGCCCAAATATCAACTCGCATTTCTTTAATTTCGGCGTGGGTAGTTCCTTTGCGTGAGCGAACAGTCGTCTTGCCTTCGGAAATTTCCTCTTCTATTTCTTGTGAAGTTTGCCAGAAAAATAAATATGGAGAAATGGTAGTTCCCAATATTCCGGTGATGAGAAGAATTTGAGTTTTAGAAAATGTAATTTGTGGAATAAGTCCATCTCGTAGCAACACAGACCAATCCATATTGATAATTAATCCAGTGGCAATATATGCAAAAACGGCGATAACTAACCATTTGAGATATTTTGTATATCTTCTATAGGGAATTAATATTTCTAAAAATAATCCAACGATACCAATAAACACAACTAAAAAAATAAATGAAGCCCCGGGAGCTAGTAGCTGGACTGCTTTTGCCATGGCCCCTAAATCAGCACCAATATTTAATGTGTTAGCAAAAAATAAAAGAATTGTACAAACGTAAAGTATTTCTCTTGAATAGGTATGTTTTATGTTAGCGGCCAAACCTCGTCCGGTGACGAGAGCAATACGAGCGCACATTTCTTGAACGGTAGCTACAAAGGGATATGTCCAAGCAGCAAGCCAAGTTAGACCTGTTCCATATTGAGCACCAGCTTGAGAATAGGTAGCAATTCCAGCGGGGTCATCATCGGCTGCTCCAGTAATAATTCCTGGGCCAAGCTTTTTAATATAATTTCCCGCCTGCTTGTGCATTTCGGGCAGGTCTCCTTCTTGTGATAATGGTTCTTTCTTTTCTTCCTTCTCCATATACGTCTATATTATACTATTTTATTGTAATTTGATACAATATATAAACATATGTCACTCAATAAGCCAAACAAAATTCAGATAATTAAATATGCTCCGCCGCCTCCAGATCTTCCAACTCTCGGGAAATCAGACCCAAGTGATGTTGTTTTTATTGGGCGTACGAACTATGTTGCATCTCTAGAAGAAAAGAAATTCGTCTTTGGTATCAAGCGTATTGACCGTAGACGTCATATGTACATAATTGGAAAGTCAGGTACTGGTAAGTCTAAGCTTTTAGAATTAATGATTAGACAAGATATAGCTTACGGCCAAGGTGTTTGTGTTATAGACCCACACGGAGAGCTTATTGAAGATATTTTAAATTTTATTCCTAAAGAGAGAATTGAAGATATTTGTATAATCGACCCAGGCGACATAAATTATCCTTCATCATTTAATCCTCTAGCAAACATCGACCCAACTTTTAAACATCAACTCACTCAAGGATTGATAGAAGTTTTAAGAAAACAATTCGGAGCAAACTGGACTCCTCGTCTTGAGCACGTTTTTCGTTTTACAACGCTTGCTCTTCTTGATTATCCTCATGCTACTATGCGGGGAATGATTAGTATGCTTACTGATCGTAACTATCGTCAGAAGGTTGTGGAGTATATAGGGGATGATATGGTAAAAAGATTCTGGGCAATAGAATTCGCTGACTGGTCTGAGAAATTTGATACTGATGCTATTATTCCTCTGGTTAACAAATTAGGCCAGTTTCTTTCTGACCCAATGCTCCGTAATATTTTTGGACAAAAAGAAAATAAAATTGATCTGGAAGAATTAATGAATGAGCGAAAGATTCTTTTGATTAATCTGTCAAAAGGGAAAATAGGTGAGGAGAACTCTTCTTTCTTTGGAGCAATGTTTCTTACTAAAATTAAGCAAGCTGGTATGGCTCGTGCTAAATTAGAACCACAAGATCGTAATGATTTTTATCTATATGTGGATGAGTTCCATAATATTGTTACTGATACTTTTGAAAATATTATTTCAGAAGCTCGTAAATATGGCATAAATCTTATAGTAGCCCACCAATATGTTGGTCAACTTATGCCTAAGGTTGAAGAAGCAGTACTTGGTAATACAGGTTCTATTATTGCCTTTCGTGTTGGGGGAGATGACGCCGTAAAACTTAAATCGGATTTTGCTCCTATTTTTGATGTAAAAGATATGATTAATCTTGGAGTTGGGGAATTTTTTATTAAGATGACAATTGATGGAGAAAGTTATGACCCATTTTCTGCTGAAACATTGCGTGTATTGCCAGCCACTCATCCTTCTTATCGTCAAGAAGCTATAGAGGCCTCTCGACGCAAATATTCTATTTTGGCAGGTGAAGCGCAGAGATTAATTGCTGAAGAAGAAGCAACTATCATAAGGTCTGCTCAAGAAAAAGCTGCCATAATGGCAGATAAAAAAGAAGAAGGTGAAGAAGAAATAGGTAATGAAGAAAATAAAAGTGAAAGTATAAATAAAGAATCAAACCCTAGAGAGAAACCAAAAAAAGGAGAAAAAGGTGGCGAGCCGTTGATTTAGAATTTTTCGGGAAAAGGTCTTGCCTTTAGAGAGCCCAAGGCAAGTCCTTGAGGAGAAAAATTCTATGAATTAAAAATATTATGAAAAAAGTTTGCGAACACTGTAAGAAAGAGTTTTCTATAACAAAAGATAAATTATCTATGTATGAAAAGGTTGATATTGAATTACCGACATTGTGTTTCTTTTGCCGAATAAAATTACACTTGTCTTTTTGGTTGTTTGGTAAATTTCGTAAAGGGGTTTCTGATTTATCAGGGGACAGTTTAATTACAACTTTTCCAGAAAAGAATAGATATCCGATTTATACTTTAACAGAATGGCATAGTGATGCTTGGGATGTGATGAGTTTTGGACAAGATTATGATTCTTCAAAACCATTTTTTACTCAATTACAAAAACTTCAAGAAAAAGTTCCACATCCGCATCAGAATGGAAGTAAAAATACGAATTGTGATTGGTGTGATGATGTTTGGAATTCTAAAAATTGTTACTTATCTCGTTCAATGGAAGTATGTGAAGATTTATATTATTCATACAGAAATCTAAGAGTTAGAAATTCAATAGATGTAGTAGTTTGTTTTGATTCGGAAAAGTGTTTTGATTCGGTTAATTGTTTCAATTCTTTTAAATTGTTCTATTCCAGAAATTCCAAGGATTGTATTGATTCATATTTTTTACAAGATTGTCGCAACTGCCAGGATTGTTTTATGTGTTGGAATTTGCGAGGCAAATCATACTGCATAGAGAATGTTCAGTATTCTAAGGAGGAATATGATAAAAAATTAGGGTTATTCTTTCTTGGCTCATATAAATCAATTCAATTACACAAAAAACATTTCGAAGAAATTGCGCAAAAAGAAGCAATTCATAGGGAAAACTTTAATTTGAAAACTTATAATTCTGATGGAGATAATCTGATGAACACGAAAAATTGTCATAATTGTTTTACTATCAGCGACTCTGAAGATAGTTATAATTGCGTCAGAGGGATGAAAGAGACATCCAATATAGATTGTAATGGTTGCTGGTATGGAGAATTATCTGGTAATTGTGCCGGTTGTATGAATATTTTTGCTTTAAAATATTCGGCTTGGACCCAATCAAGATATTCCGAATATTTGGATTTATGTCTTGAATGTGAATATTGTTTCGGTTGTGTTGGTTTGAAGAAAAAGAAATATTGTATTTTGAATAAACAATATACGAAAGAATCCTTCGACAAGCTCAGGACAAGAATTATTGAAGATATGAAAGAAAGAGGCGAATATGGAAAGTTTTTGCCATATTCTATGAGTGCTGGGCCATTTAATTTTTCTACTAGCTTCTTATATTTTCCAGAAACCAAAAAAGAAGATATTTTAAAACTTGGTGGTTATTGGGAAGATGTTAGTGAAAGTCATATAGAAGGAATACCAACAAGTGAATTACCTGATTCCATAGATGATGTTCCTGATACTATAATAACTCAAGCACTTATTTGTCCAGAGACAGGTTGGCGGTTTAATATAGCTGAAAATGAATTAATTTTTTACAAACAAAATAATATTCCACTTCCACGATATCATTTTGATGTGCGAATAAAAAATAATATGAAGTACACGACAGTTTTGACGGCTTATCCATATAATTGTTATTACTGCAAGAAAAATATCGATGCCTATTATCCTCCCGAGTGGGGATATAAAAAAATTGCTTGTGAAGAGTGCTATAAGCAAAATATAAACTAAAGTGTTTTTATATAGACCTCTCTTTAAATAGTGATATAATTAAAAAATAAGGGTCGTAACCTAATTTATCTATATATTTTATGGTATTTATATATACAACATGTAAAAATATGGACGAAGCTCAAGAACTTGGGTCATTAATTGTAAATAAAAAGATAGCGGCTTGTGTTGATTTTTGGTCAATATCTTCTTGTTATAGTTGGGAAGGTTCTTTTCAATGTGTGTCGCAAGCGATGCTTTTGGTCACTACATTTGAATTAAAAATAGAAGAAGTGAATCAGATTATTTCAGAACACCACACTTATAGTGTTCCACTTATTGCAGGGGTAGATGTCCGCCGAATAAACCACCCATACAAAGAATGGATGATGAAAGTTATTGAATAAAATATGATTAATAAAACCGTAGTAATTTTTGGTGTTTTTGATGGGATACATGATGGACACTCATCTTTTATAAAGGATGCAAAAAAGCAAGGTAATCATCTTGTGGCTATTATTGCGCGTGATAGTGTTGTAAAAGAGTTGAAGGGTCAATTACCAGAAAATAATGAAGTGGAAAGAATAAATACACTTTTAGAAGTTCCAGATATAGATTTAGTTCTTTTAGGTGACCTTAAAATAGGGACATATAATATTTTAAAAGAAGTTAAACCGGATGTTGTTTATCTCGGCTATGACCAACATGCACTTTTAAATAATTTAAATAAATCCATAAAAAATGGTAATTTACCAAAAATAGAAATTGTGTGTGGCAAACCACACAACCCCGAAATTTTCCATTCTTCAATTTTAAATAAAAAGGATAAAGAATAGACAATAACGGATTAATGCGGTCGTCAAAAAGTGTTATGGATAAGAAAAATTCAACATGGAATATAAAAGCGAAAACCGAATATGTCAGAATTGCAAACACGACTTCGTTATCGAGCCTGACGATTTTTCATTTTACGAGAAAATAAAAGTTCCAGCACCAACTTTTTGTCCAGAGTGTAGGATGATGCGAAGAATGGTTTTTGGTAATTTGTCGTCATTTTATAAGAAAAAATGCGATTCATGTGGGGAGCTTGTTATTTGTTTGTATCCCCCAGAGGGGGAAACAAAAATGTACTGTAATCCTTGTTGGTGGAAAGACAATTGGGATGGGACAGAATATGGGATGGAATACGATGAAAATAGACCTTTTTTTGAGCAATTAATTGAGCTTCGAAAGAAATCTATCTTTGTTGCGCTTGAATCCCTTTACCCATCACTTGTTAATACAAAATATGCAAACAACGCCTCGTATCAGAAAAATTGTTTTATGACAATCTATGCTGACTACGATGAACACTGTGCTTATACAATGATGACTGCTCACAATAAAGATCTTCTTGACTGTTATCGTGCCAAAGAATCAGAATTGTGTTATGAATGTGTTGGAATTTATAAATGTTATAACTGCAAATGGAGCGAAGAATTAGATAGTTGTATAAATTGTTATTTTTGCCAGTCGTGTTATGGGTGTAATGATTGTATTGGATGCGTAAATCTACGAAATAAAAGTTACTTTATTTTTAATAAGAAATATTTAAAAAATGAATATTTTGAAAAGTTAAAAGAATTAAAATTAGATACTTATGGAAGTCAACAAAAATTAAAAAATCAATCTGAAAATTTTTGGAGTAGTGCGCCTAAACGATCCTATCATGGTAATAGTTTAAATATAAATGTTACAGGAGAATATGTTTATGAATCGAAGAATACAAAAAATGCTTTTCTTGTTTCGGGAGCTGAAGATTGTCGCTTCGTTCAATATTTATCTCTTAAGGGGGCAAAAGATTGTTATGATTATACTGGATGGGGGGCTGAATCGTCTCTACTTTATGAATGTTACATTGTAGGAGAAGGAGCTTACAATAATAAATTTTGCGCAGAGTGTTGGCCAAATGCACAAAATGTAGAATATTCTTTTTATTGTATTCAAGGAAAAGATTGTTTTGGTTGTGTAAATTTGAAAAGAAAACAATATTGTATTTTGAATAAACAATACACAAAAGAAGAATATTTTGAACTAAAAGAAAAAATTATTGCTGATATGAAAAAGAATCCTTGGAAAAACAAAACAGGGCATACTTATACATATGGAGAATTTTTACCGCCAGAACTATCTCCCTTTGGATATAATGAAACCATGGCTTATGAATATAATCCATTATCAAAAAAACAAGCTGAAACTCAGGGTTATAATTGGTGCGATATTCCAAAACAAACTTACAACTTTACCTACTCGGCGGATTCTTTACCACAGACATTTAATGAGACGACAAAAGGAATAAAAAAGGAAGTTATCAGGTGTAGCACCTGTGACAAAGGATTTAATATAAGCGATGTTGAATTTGAATTATTAGAAAAATTTAATCAACCAATTCCACATTCTTGCCCAAAATGTCGACACGCTCGTAGATTTAATAGGACAAATAAGCCCGGATTATATGATAGAAATTGTAATAAATGTGGTATAGAAATTAAAACCCCTTATGCCCCCGACCGTCCAGAAATAATCTATTGTGAAAAATGCTATCAAGCGGAAGTTTATTAATTAGTTTCCAGTAGCTAGTTTCTAGTGATTAGTTTGAAAATACTTTTTCTTTTTACTCCTAAAATAATAATTATATTATCTAAAATAAAATAAATAGGGAAAATTAGGTTTAAAAAAGAAAATTTACTTATAGCCAAAATAGTAATTATTTGATTTATCGTGCCAAAAGAATATGGGCCAATGTTTTCTGTCTCGCTATGTTTCCAACTTTTAATAATTGTTGGAATACTTGCGAACAAATCAGCTAGAACAGCAAAGGTGATTGAGATAGCTCCATTTTTTGTTGTAACCCATATTATAATTGCTATTAGAGATAATATTCCACACAAAATATCAAACTTTGTAGTTTTCCAATACGAATTTTTATTAAAGATAGATGCAATTAAAACAAGAAAAGGACAAAATCCTGCGGCAAATGTAGATGCAAGTAGGGGAAGACTAACTCCAGATTTATAACCTATATATACACCAACAAAAGGAGCAATCATCCAAAATATCCAAGAAACTCTATTGGGTTTTGTTTTCCCCCTGATGGTATCTCTTATATAAAAGAAAGAACCGATAGCAATGAAAGGAATTGAAAGATAGGCGAAATATTCTGGAATCATATTTTTAGATTATAGCATTTATGTTTTGAATATTATAACCCCTTTTTTATTTGGAAGAATCATTGTATAATGAATCCAATCTATGGAAAATGAAATTCCACACAATCGAGACATTACTTATTTTGGTAGAACAAACTTCCGTAGTACTAATGCTATTTTTGGCATAAAACGTAAAGATCGTCGCCAGCATATGTATATCTTGGGAAAGTCAGGTACTGGTAAATCTGTTCTTCTTTCCAATCTTATTGCCCAGAATATTCAGAATGGTGAAGGCGTTTGTGTGGTGGACCCGCACGGAGAGACCGTAGAAGAAATCCTCCATCTTATTCCAGACCACAGAGTAAAAGATGTAATATATTTTAATCCAGCTGATACAGAATTTCATATCGGTTTTAATGTTATACAACTTGACGATCCAAAATATAAACACTTAGTAGCATCAGGGCTGATGGGTATTTTTACGAAGATTTGGGCTAATGCTTGGAGTTCTCGTATGGAATACATTTTGAATAATGCAATTCTTGCGCTTCTTGATACTCCAGGGACAACGCTTCTAGGTATCCCAAGACTCTTGGTGGATAAAGATTATCGACAAATGATAATTGGTAATTTGAAAGACCCTGTTGTTAAAGCTTTTTGGGTTCATGAATATGAACAATGGCGTGACCAATTTCGTAATGAAGCAATAGCTCCGATTCAAAATAAGGTCGGTCAATTCCTTTCAACTTCTATTATTCGTAATGTTGTTGGTCAGCCAAAATCAACTATTGATATTTTCAAAATAATGAATGAGGGGAAAATTTTTCTCGTCAACGTTTCAAAAGGGCGTATCGGTGAAGACAATTCAGCACTTTTAGGAGGTATGATTATTACAAAAATTCAGCTTGCCGCGATGGAGCGTGTCAGAATTCCCGAAGAAGATAGAAAAGATTTTTATTTGTATGTTGATGAATTCCAAAACTTTGCGACGGATGCATTTGCAAATATTCTCTCTGAAGCTCGTAAATATCGACTCAATCTTACTGTGGCTCACCAATATACAGCTCAACTTGAGAGTAAAGATAGCACAAAAGTTCGTGATGCTGTTTTCGGTAACGTTGGGACTATGATTGTTTTCCGTGTTGGTGGAGATGATGCCGAATTTTTAGAAAAAGAATTTGAGCCTGAATTTACAGCACTAGATTTGGTAAATTTACCCAACTTTCATATTTATGTTAAGTTAATGATTGATGGTGTAACTAGTCGTCCATTCTCGGCGACAACTCTTCCTCCAATAAAAATAGATTTATCAAAAGGTGTTAAAGATAAAATTATAGAGTCATCACGTAAACTATATACTCGTCCACGAGCAGAAGTTGAAGATGAAATTTCAAAGTGGAGTGGAATGCTTCAAGTCGGAGATGGTGATGCGAAATACAAAGCTGATTGTTCAAATTGTGGTAAGTCCACGATGGTCCCTTTTGAGCCCAAAGAAGGTAGGCCTGTTTATTGTAAAGAGTGTATGTACAAAATTAAAAGTGGTGAGCTTAAACCAGAAAGCGGATTTGTGGCATCTCGTTCAGCTCATCAAGAAGAAAAAGTTTCGACTGAGCCGTTAGCGATGTTGGGGATAGAATTTAAACCCATGGAACAAAAAGCTGGGGCACCTCACAATAATTTTTCTGGGTTTAGTAAGCCGAAAGATTCTTCATATAAACCACAGGGTTCATCTCAAGCAACAAACAATGTTAATACCAATGACAGAAGGACTTCTTTTGTAGAAAAAAAGAAACACTCTGGGCCTTCTCCACTTTTGCGAGGATTGTTGGAGAAAATTGCTAAAGGAGGTAAGGAGGGGGCAGAAGAAAAAGGATTTAAAATAGAGGAAACTGTTGCGCCTATTTCTAAACAAGAACCTATGTCTCTTTCTGCATTAAAAGAAAATAATAATTCTAATGTAAGAGTAGCAAATACTTTACCCACAAAAGAGGCGTCAGAAGAAAAGAAAGCAACGCTTAAAGATGTGTTATCAAGGATTAAAGAGAAAGAAAAAGTGATTCAATCAGTAGAAGTAAAAAAAGAAGAGAAGATAGAGGTTGCTTCACAGGAAAATCTTTTTGAGAGGTCCTCGGATGAGGGAGGACGAGGAGCCAGACCATCTCAAAAAGACATTCCTGTTTCGCAACCAGAACCCGAAATAAAACCTAATACAAATTCTTGGCAGAAACGCAAGGCAAAAAGGGAAGTGCCGGAAGATGTGCTACGTAAAGTATTAGAATAAATTTATTGTTATGACACCAAAAATAATTAAACATTATATAATTTTGCTAGTAGTATTTTTCTCTTGGATAAATTTAGCGCATGCAAATGTAATTATTAATGAATTTGTATCTAGCCCAACCGACGGAATTGAATGGATTGAATTATTAAATACAACAGGAAGTCCAATCGTTCTTAATGGATGGAAATTGGTTGATGGTAACGACAAAGTGACAGATGACCTAATTTTAAATGGAACAATATCTGCAAATGGATTTATTGTTTTTGAAAATTCTAAAAGTTGGCTCAATAATGATGGGGATACAATTATTCTAAAAGATAACTCATCTAATACAATTGATTCGGTAATCTATGGTACAGATGGAATTATTAAGGCTCCTGCAAAAGATAAGTCTGGGGTTTTAATATCTGGCAAATGGATAACAAATCAAGATCCAACAAAAAATTTACCTAATTCTGATTCATCAAATAATTCACTAGATGAAAATACTAGTGATACAACAGACGAAAACATTGACCCTACTCCTCTTGTTAAAAACAATCCTGAAATTCTAAAAATAACAACCAAAATTATATCGCCAAAGATTATTACAGCTGGAATTCCTTTTTTACTTAGTTCACTGACTACTACCAACAGAGGAGAGACCTACACTGTTGGTAACTTTGTTTGGAATTTCGGCGATGGGATGGTGAGAAAGGTTGGAGATTCTAGCTCCTTTGAATACATATATGAGTATCCTGGAGAATACGCCTTAACACTTTCGTATTTTGATAGCACTTTTAGTCAAATAGCTGATGCTACAAATAGGATTACAATAAAAGTTATTCCGTCCGAAATTTTCATAAGCTCAGTTGGAAGCGCATCAGACCCATATATAGAAATTGAGAATAAATCAAGTTCTGAAATAATTCTTTCAAATTGGATTGTCACGGCCGGAACGCATTATTTTATAATTCCAGAGGAAACAACTCTTTTACCAAATAAAAAAATAAAATTATCGCCGAAGATAACTGGTTTTGTGGGTGGGGATATCGCCTCGGTTGTTATCACAGACCCGAACAAAGAGATAACTGCTACTTATCCAACAGAAACAAAAAAGTTAACATCGAGAGTTTCGTCAGTAAGCAAAGTAGTATCATATATCAATCCAATTCAAGCGGACAGTAGTTCGCTAGATGATGATTTATCACAAGACTCACAGGTAATAAATTTAAATGACCTTGGCGCAAGTGCCGGAGAATCTGGTTCTAATATCCCAAAATCAATTTACCCAATTATCGGCCTTTTGGTGGTTATTGGCATAGGAGTAGCTTCCTTTTTACTCATAAAAAAGAAAAATAGTGTGGAAGATTATATAGAAAAAGGAATCAGGGTCGAAGATATGACAATAATTGAATAATCAAATTTTCTCTAGGGCTTTTGGAATTTTTTTGAAGTCTTTGATTAATTTTTCCCTCATGTCTCCGTTATATAAAGCGGCGGCAGGATGATAAAGTGGAAGAAATGCTTGTCTGCCAAGTTCGGGGATAGTTTTTATTAAAAGCTTCCCGTGAATTTCAGAGATTTTTTCCGTAGGGAAAAACCGTGTCATTGAATGTCTTCCGAGAAAGACAATTAATTTTGGAGAAATTATTTTGAGTTCATTTATAAGCCATTCGTTGCAAGCTTCTTTTTCTTCTGGTTCTGGGTCGCGATTATTTGGCGGGCGATATTTTACAATATTTGTAATATAAATATCACTACGATTTTTTCCAATACCTTCAAGCATTTCTTCTAAGAATTTTCCTGCAGCTCCAACAAATGGTCTTCCCTTAATATCTTCATTTTTCCCCGGAGCTTCTCCGATAAATACGATATCACTTTCCGCATTTCCATCACCAAAAACCGCTTGAGTTGCTGTTTTTCGCAGTTCGCACTTGCAGTTCTCCTGCCAGTAAATATTTAATTTATCCAATTGTTCTCGTTTCGTCATTACATATACATTTTAGCATTTTTCTTGAGTTCTCACAGTCACAGGTCTGACCTGTGAAAATGAATAAAATGTGTTGTGGTTTTTTATTTCAAAATTTTAATATCAGCGCCAATAGAGTTTAGACGTTCGGCTATTTCTTCATAACCACGATTAATCATATAGACATTACGCAAGATTGAAGTACCAGGAGCGGCAAGCATTGAGACGAGTATTACCATAGATGGACGAAGCGCAGGAGGACAAACGACTTGAGCAGGTTTTAATGGTGTACCACCTTGAATATAAACCCGATGCGGATCAGCGAGAGTGACATTGGCTCCAAGACGATTAAGTTCTGTGAAGTAAATAGCGCGGTTCTCGTAGACCCAGTCGTGAATCATGGTCTGACCTTTTGCTTTTATTGCAATAGGTACGAAAAATGGCAAATTATCAATATTTATTCCAGGGTATGGATTTGTAGAAATTTTGTCAGCAAGAGCAACTAATTTACCAGGTAGTATTTTAATGTCAGCTAATTTTGTTCGTCCATTGTACGAGAGATATCTTTTCAATATTTTATATTTTAATCCCATTCTTTTCATTTTTTCTAATTCAAGCGAAAGGAAATCAATAGGGCAACGGGTGATTACGAGTTCTGAGTCAGTGATAACCGCTGCAGATATGAACATCATTGATTCAATAGGGTCTTCACTATTCCAGTATTCAATATTTTTATTAATTTCTTTTATTCCGTGGACAACGAGAGTAGAGGTACCAATGCCGTCAATCTTTACTCCAAGTGTTTCAAGGAAAAAACAAACTTCCTGAACCATATAGTTGGCACTGGCGAAACTAATAGTTGTGATTCCATCAATTTTTGACGCAGCGGTGAGGACATTTTCGCAAGCAGTATCTCCGGATTCATACATGACAATATTTCCAGGCTTTAATTTCTTGGACTCTATTTCATAATTTGTTGCAGTTGTCTTTATCTTTACGCCTAAATCTTCAAGGGCATAAGTGTGAGCAGCGATAGTGCGTTTACCAAGGTTGCATCCTTGAGCGTGAGGAAGTTTAAAAGTGGGGAATAAATGTATGAGCGGACCCATGAGCATTACAATAGAACGAGTTTTAACTGCAGATTCAACATTTATTTTTTCTAAAGCTAGTTGTTTAGGTGGATTAAGCTGAAGAGAATTTGGACCAACCCATTTTGTTTGAACTCCAATACTTTCAAGGATTTCAATTACACGATTAACTTCTTCGATGCGCGCGATGCCGTGAAGGGTTGTTATCCCTTTGTTGAGTAGTGAAGCACAAAGAAGCCCAACAGAACCATTCTTAGAAAAATTTGTTTTGATACTTCCGCTTAACTTTTTCCCGCCGTGTACTTGAAAATCTATTGAATCATTTATGCAGACAACCTGATGGTCTAGGACTTTACTTATTTTTAATAATAATTCAGTTGTGAAATTTTGCTCACCCTTTTCCATGCGGGGAATAGAGCTTTGCGATGTCTCCAGTGCTTTCGCAAATGCTTCTTGAGTCATACCACGGCTTTCTCTCAATTCCTTAATAAAATACCCAATTTTTTGTTGCTCGGTTTGTTCTTTTTTCATACTTACTATTTTATCTCATATATGATATAATTGCAAGTAATATGAAAATACAAGAATACGTAGATATCCGGGATTATTCATCACTACATATAGGAGGGCAATTTCGCTATTTTGTAAAAATTGATAAAAAAGATGAGCTAGGAAATGTTTATTTAATGGCAAGAGAAAAAAATACCCCAATTTTTATATTAGGCGGGGGTTCAAATATTGTATTTTCGGATGGAATTATTGATGTGTTTGCTATAAAAATAGAAATTAAAGGTTTTGAAATAATACCTGCCCGCCCTCACAAGGGAGCAGGCGGGAACGAAACGGAAAAATATGCAGATATAAAAGTTGGAGCTGGCGAGATTTGGGACAAAATTGTAGAGAAAACTGTTGAAATGAATCTGCAAGGATTAGAGGCACTTTCGGCAATTCCTGGAACAGTTGGAGCAACGCCAGTCCAAAATGTCGGGGCTTATGGAGTAGAAGTTAAAGATACCATTTTGGAAGTGGAGGTTTTTGATATCAAAGAAAATAAAATTAAAACTATTTCAAATAAAGATTGTAAATTTGGGTACCGTGATAGTATTTTCAAAAATGAAGATAAAGGGAAATACATAATAACCGCTGTAACATATAGACTTAATAAAGTTCCTCCCCTCCTTTTGGAGGAGGGGGTAGGGGGTGGTGATTTAGAATTAATTAGTCACCACCTCGCCCCAAAGGGCACTCCTCCTCAACAAGGAGGAGAAAAAAACCTTTCTCCAGCATTAGGATATCCTGGCGTCTCAAAATATTTCGAAGAACACAAAATAGAGAATCCTAATTTAAAACAAATTCGCGAAGCAATTATTGAAATTCGTAAAGAAAAATTACCAAACCCAAAAGAAATTCCAAATGTCGGTTCATTTTTCAAGAATCCTATTGTTTCAAATAGTGTAGCCGATAAAATTAAAGCAGATTTCCCAAATGCTAAATTTTTTCCACTGGAAACGACTAGGCAAGACCTAGTAAAAATTCCCGCTGGTTGGCTCATTGAAAATGCAGGATTAAAAGGGAAGTCATTTGGTAATGTTTCTGTCTATGACAAGAATGCCCTTGTCTTGGTAAACAACGGAAATGCTACAAAAGAAGATCTTATAAATGCTAGAAATGAAATAATAAAAATAGTTGAGCAAAAATTTGGGATAACACTAGAGCAAGAACCGGAGATAATATAATTGATTTTAAATAGATTTTTAGTATACTACTTCTATTGCCGGAGTGGCGGAATTGGTAGACGCGCACGACTCAAAATCGTGTCTCGTAAGGGGTGAGAGTTCGATTCTCTCCTCCGGCACAATGCAAAATTTACCACTTTCATATATAGAGATTTCAAAAGAAAACTTGATACATAATATCAAGCAGTTTCGAGGATTACTGAAAAACGGTACAAAGATTGCTTCTGTTATAAAAGCAAATGCTTACGGGCATGGGGATGTTGAGGTGACGAAAATTATTGCTCCTTATACAGATTATTTCCAAGTAAATAGTATTGAAGAATTTGAAAGAGTTGGAAAGGTTACAAATAAACCCGTTTTGGTATTTGGTTATTTGAATGGAGATGGTATAAAAAGAGCCATAAAATCAAAAGCGATAATATCTGCTTTTGATTTGATTCATTTATTGAAAATAAATTTTATTGCTGGGAGTTTAAAAATGAAAGTCAAAGTACATGTTGCTATTGATTCTTGTCTTGGTAGAGAAGGAATAATGCCAAGCCAGATTGATAATTTTATTGTTGAACTCAAAAAGTTGAAGAATATAGAACTCGATGGAATTTATTCTCATTTTGCAAATATTGAAGACACCATGAATTTCACCTACGCACAGAAACAAATAGATATGTATCATAAATGTGTAGAAATTTTTAGAAAAAATAGTTTTGAAAATATTAAAACCCACATTTCAGCAACTTCTGGAATTCTAGTTTATGAAAAAGGAAATAGCTTACACAATATTGTTCGACTTGGTATCGGGCTTTATGGAATGTGGCCAAGTGAACATTTAGAATATTTAAATAAAAAGAAAATAATTTTGAAACCAGTTTTGAAATGGGTGACACACGTAGCTCAGATTAAAGTTCTCCCCGCGAATCATCCAATCGGTTATGGGCTTACATATATAACAAAGAAAACGACCAAGATAGCAGTAATTCCACAGGGTTATGCTGATGGTATTCCACGTCTGCTTTCAAATACTGGGGAAGTTTTAGTAAAAGGTAAGAGAGCAAAAATTTTGGGGAGAGTTGCTATGAATATGATTGTAGTTGATATTTCTCATATTAAAGATGTGTTGCCAGAGGATGAAGTCGTAATTTTAGGAAAACAGGCCTGCCCGCCCTCACGAGGGAGCAGGCGGGGTAAAAATGAAATTACTGCTGAACAAATTGCTAAGGAGTCAGGAACGATAAATTATGAAGCAACAACAAGGATAAGTGCTCTTTTGCCAAGAGTTATTAAATAAAAACAAAAGCCACTAAAATTTTAATGGCTCAGTTTATTTTTTTTGAATTAACCAATTTCCTTTTTGAATAAATTTCAAAGTAGAGCATAGTTAACATCAAAAGAGAGACAATAATAATGGCACGGGTGGCGTAAATTATCGCCAAAGAATTACCATCTACTATCGCGGGGTAAAAAGCAATCACACCTGACAAAATGCTCAAGCTCCAAGTTGAAAAGGATTCCGTATTTTTCTTTTCTGATATTAATTTTTGGAAAGTTGGTATGTATCCAACTCCAATCAATATCTGGGTGAAAATATTTGAATTCCACGCATCCTTAGAAAGAAAACCATACAGAACAATTAATCCTATACCTATCATATACCATCTATCAAAGGGTTTAATTTTTCTATTTTTATCCCTATAAATTATAATAGCGATTATGATAATAGAGACAGAAGCAACATCTACGGTGTTTAAAATACCTGACCGAAAATCATGATCTTCGGCGATGGCATAAGTTACCAAACTCAAGATCGTCCCCAAAAGAAAGACAACCCAAGTTGAGAGGGCGGGGCTAATCTTTTGTTTCTTGATGAGATAGATATATCTCAAGGAAAACAATAACATTACGAAGCCCACAGCCCAAACACAGATTTCTTTCATTTGTGATCCTTTCTTTTAACAGTTTTCGTAAATTTAACACATAAAATTAGTTAAGTCAATAATTTGAAAATAAATTCCTGCTGTTTTTCTCTTGCATTTTGGGGTCTTTTATAGTATTGTATAACCACTATGTCACAAGATAGATTATTTAGATTGGCTTGCACTACCTGTAAGCGCACAAATTATTGGTCAAGCAAGAACAAGAAACTCGTCACTAAAAAGATTGAGCTTAAGAAGTATTGCAAATGGTGTAAAAAGAACACTAAACATAAAGAGTCCAAAAAATAAAAATCCCAAATGGGATTTTTATTTTTGTTAATTTTGTGTTATAATCCAAGCGTTCTAGGGCGATTAGTATAGTGGTAGTACAATTCTCTCCAAAAGAATTGGCGGGGGTTCAATTCCTCCATCGCCCGCAAAAAAATATATGTATGACAGAGATAAAATGTTGTTTCAACATGACATAAAATCAAAACTAAATAGTTTAGAATTTCAACGCGAACGTATTTTAAATACTTCTCACGAAGAATTTAGGAAGAAAAAAGTTTCACCAATTCACGATGTAGATTTTTATGTAATACTTCTACGTAGATTATTTAGACAATTAGAAGATGTAGCTACTTACGATTCTCGCATAGCAAATCTTAAAGGTAAAAACACCTCTTTAATAAAGAAAATTAAAATACGAGACGACTTTGAGCACGGAGTAGATTTAGAAAATATGCAATCAATAGATATAGCTAGCCTACCATCAGGAACAATTTCTGCACCACCAGGAACTAATATTAAAATTACAACTTCATTAATGAATAATCATATAGTGTCGGGAGACCTTAAATGGGACTTAGAAGATGACCATATTGCTTTTATTAAACTCATGAATGATTTTTTTAACCTTTATCCTTTTAACTCAAAACCTAATAAGTAATTAAAAATCTATTATGTTCTTATTTCTCAACAAACTAGTTCCAACAGCCAACCACACTGCCCGCAGTAGTTTAGAATAATTATAATGTTATTTTTAGATTATTTAGATAGAATACCAGATAAAGTATTTCCTCAACTTAAACCAAAAATAGTAGATGGTTTTTTATTTTTCCCTTGTAAGTTTTTTAGGGAGATTTTTCATATTATTGGATCATTACTGTTGATAATTCTTTCACACATTTTATATTTTTATGTATATATAAATGTACCAATTATTGTTTTTATCCTCTTAGTCATTTGGATAACTTATCAAGAATTTTATTTACATCCTAAAAAATATAATCAGAAATTACTAAATGGAATACTTGATTGGTTGTCTTGGATTATTCCATTTGCTGTTTATTTATTCATTTTGTATTATTAGTCTCTATTTTAAAAATCTCTTTATCTCTTTTAGAGCTTTATTTTTCTCACTCTTTTTTCTTGGGTCTATCCAAATTGTGTTAAAATCTCTTTTAAACCATGTCTTTTGACGTTTAGCGTAATGCCAAATCTCGGTATTTAATTTTTCAATCATTTCTTTCTTCGCCTGCCGAAGCTTTAGCGGAGGCATGGTTTTGCTATCTTTTAAATAATTACTAACGTATCGATATTCAAGCCCAAGAGCATTCATTCGTTTCCAAGACACGCCTTGATTGTGTAAATTTTCAACTTCTTTTATCATACCTTTTTTAATGCGTATGAGTAAACGAGTCTTGATTCTTTCTTTCAAAACTTCAGGTGGCATAGTGAGTCCAATTTTTAAATATTTATCTTCCCCTAGGCACGGCCTAGGGGAAAGACTTGGGACCTTGCCGAGAGTTTTTACTATTTCAATTGCACGAATCAGGCGAATTCTATTTTTTTGGTCAATATTTTGGGCGCGATTTTTATCTATTTTTTTTAATATTTCCAAAAGTTTTTCTGTGGTTTTTCTCTCGAGAATTTCTCGGAGTTTTTTATTTGGTGGAACTTCAGGGAAAATTGTTCTATTTATGATGGAATCAATATAAAATCCTGTACCACCACAAATTATGGGAGTTTTACCTTTTTCTAAAATTTCTTTTATTTTTTTGTTTGCCAATTTTTGGAAATCACTAACGGAAAAAACTCGTGAGGGGGAAGTGATATCAAGTAAATAATGCGGTATACCCCACATTTCTTTTTTTGTAATTTTACCAGTTCCTAAATTCATACCTTTATAAACTTGTCTTGAATCTGCTGAAATTATTTCGCCATTTATATTTTTTGCTACTTCTACTGCAAAATCACTCTTTCCAGTAGAGGTTTGGCCGAGTATAACAATGATTTTATTCATATTTTGAATTCTAGCATATTTTGTGTTAGAATTTATATACTATGGGATTCAAAAAATTTATTACAAAACAAGCTCTTCGTTTGAAAGGGGTATCTTCTGATAAGGCAGAAGAAATTGCAAAGCAACTTGATGAAAATCCAGAAATTGCAAAAAGTTTGAAAGAGCTTGAGTCAAACAAAGAAGTTAAAGAGCTTTTTGAAAAAATTACCAAAGAAATTGAAGCTAAGAAAAAAACTGGATTAGGGGAGCAATATGCTGCGGTTTTAGTCATGGGTAAATACAAAGCAGAAATAATGAAGCATCGCGAAGCGTTAGAACCACTTATGGGATTAATGCAGAAATAATAGAAATTTTAAATTAAAAAATAATTATGGACGCATCAAATCTTTCCACTCTTGTTCCTTGGGTTATATCACATGGATATTTTCTTTTTCTAATTGCATCTTTAATTGAAGGACCGATGGTTACAATAGCTGCAGGAGTTGGAGCAGCACTGGGAGTCTTTAATCTTTTTTTTATTGTGATTCTTGCTATTTTGGGTGATATAGGAGGAGACTTGTTTTTTTATACTGTTGGATACAAAAGTCGTAAGATTATAAATACTCCATTTTTCCAATCTCTTGGATTAACCGAAAGTCGTGTAAAAAGGATAGAGCAACTTTTACATAAACATACTCGCAAAGCAGTTATTTTAATCAAGGTCTCTCCATTTATTGGAACTCCGGGGATAATCATTATCGGGGCGACTCATACACCGTTTAAAAAGTTTTTTGAGACAGCGGTTAGCGTTGCGATACCCAAAACTATTTTTTATTCCGTTGTTGGTTTTTTATCAGGCCAAGCATATTTAACTCTTAGCAAAGTTATAAAAAGAAGTGAATATGTCTTCTTGGTAATTATCGCTTTGATAATTTTGATATATTTTTTGAATAGATTAATTACTGGATATATTACAAGAAAAGTGGACTAATTAAAATTAATAATTTCTTTATTTTTTACTCTCTAATTTGGTAGAGTTCTCTATATGTCACTAAGTATCGGCACGACACGAACACAACACGATTTTTTGATAATAATATAGCTCAAAAACAGATTCCATTTGAATTTACGATAGAACTTCCGTCGCCACTTAAAAGAGGGTTGGATTGTGGTTATTTTATGATTTTTGTTGTATAATTTAGATACTAGAAGCTAATTTAAAGTATTTTATGAAAAAAATAATTATTGCAGTTATTATTATAATCGTCGTAATAGCTATTGCATGGGTAGTTTTTATAAAAAAGCCTGTTTTTTTAAATAAATTTTTTTCTCAAAAAATTGAAGAGCCTATAAAATTACCAGAAACAAATCCGTTTAAAACGGAAACAAACCCTTTTTCTAATAGTTACAAGAATCCATTTAGCAATTAATAAATAATAATATGAAAACATTATTTATAATTTTAACATTTATTACAAGCATAATTTTTTTTAATGTAGTTTTAGCGACAACATCTTTAGAAAACATTAAATATCCAGTAATAAAATTAGGAAATTGTAAAGACATAAAAGATTGCCATGTATATTGCGAAAAACAAGAAAATATTTTAAAATGCGTGGATTTTGGTGAAAAAGCAGGTATAATTTCTACAGAGGATGCTACAAAAACACGAAAATTTTCAGAAGTATTAAAACAAGGTGGACCTGGGAAATGCGCAAATCAAAGAACTTGCGAACAATATTGTGAAGAATCTTTGCATATTAATGAATGTTTAACATTTGCAGAAAAACATGAACTTATTTCACTTGAGCAATTAAAGCGAGCTAAAGCTATTTCTAAGGTATTGAAAGATATTGACAAACTTCCAGGTGAATGTAAAGACCAAAAAACATGCATTGAATATTGCTCAAAAGAAATAAACTTTTCTAAATGTTTAGAATTCAGCAAAAAATTTAATTTAATTTCTGAAGATATATCAAAACAAGTAGGAGAAGGGCTTAAACAGGCACCACCAGAAATGCAAAGTTGTTTTAAATCAATAATAAATAATATTGGTGATAAAACAAAAAATGGTGAAGTTAGTCAAAATGATTTTATGTCAATAATTATGCAAAATTGTCTGCCAAGTGGAACCAAAATTCCATCTGGAGCTAATAATAGAATTAATAAAGAAGCTTTAAAAAAGATGCAAGAATTTTATGGAAATAGTTTGTCTCCGAAAGATTTAGAAACTTTTAAACAACTGCAAGGGTTAGATGATAGTCTAATTCCACAAGGAGATACAATTCCATCTAATGGGAGTTCTCTTAATATGGAAGATTTAAATAATTTACAACAAAAAATGGAAGAAGAATATAATAAACTGACTCCTGAACAATTAGAGTGGATGAAAAAAGCACAAGAACAAGGGCAATTTGAAAACCCAATACCAGAAACTTATCTAGACACTAGAAGTAGCTCTGGAATGGGAATGTAAAAGGTTAAAAGTAGCAAGAATCGTTCTTGCTATATACTTGCTATATCAAATTAGGTTATTTTTTAAGGAATTGTTTATTTTTCTATTTACTCTCAATTATAAACCCAGCTGCTTTGGCAAAGTCATTTGCAGCTACTTCATACTGCACACCAATATCCGTCATACTCTGCGCATTCACACCAAGGGTACTCACTGTAGCATTAAACTTTTTCACATCAATAGTTATTTTCTTATTCTGAGCCATTTCATTATAGAAAGTAATGGCTTGATTTACGAAATCTCTGGTGTCACTAATCATTTTCAGCTGAGCAACATTCTTTAATTTAAAAACGTCAATAAAGTGCGTACCAGTTATTTTCACGCTCTGATCGGAAGAACTGTCAATTATACCTTGAAGTTCAGTTAAGGGGGCTGACGTTGATGCAATCTGGACTTCGGCATCATCAAGTTTAACAAAGATAGTTTGAAGATCGGAAACTATACCAGTGTAATCTTTGTTTGTTTCCTTTGCGCCAATTCCAAGTAAAATATTGCTTACGCTTATGAGATCATTCTTAATAACCGCATTCGGAGCCTGTACTTCGTTAAATTTATTAACAAGGACATTAGTATCATTACCAAAAATTTTAAAGAGACCAACTACAATAAGAATTGCACCGGCTATCAAAATACCGATCTTGATCCATTTTGGCATAGATTTTTTCTCTATTATTTCATTCATAAAATAAAATTATTTTTATCTTAATTATTAATATTTAATACATCGACCTTATTTAAATTCCTTTTTTAAAATAAATAGTGAAATAATCGGAATTATAGACAGAATTACAAAAACAGCATATGGCCAAACAAAAGGAGCTTTAAATAGATAAGCCAGGAGCAAGAAGATAAACAAGAAAAGACAATACCAAAATCCCCATTTTTGTTTTTTGTGTAAACAAAAAAAGGAAACTGCTAAAAGAAGAATTAAGGTTATCATCCCAGTAATAGCACTAGAGAATGAGTATCCCACCGTACCTTTAAAAAGCATTATTTCAGTAATTCTGTAAATAAGGGTAGAAACTACTAATAAAACTACACAAACTTTTGCAACATTAGAAAATATTTTTATTTTCATATAATTAATTTTTTTTTAATCTCGACCTTTTTAGTTATTTTGGCTACTTCCAGAAATATCTGTTTTAATTTCATTAGTAAAACCATCATCTCCATTATTAGAATCAGAATCAACATCTATCTTAATTTCTGGTTTTAAACCATCATCACCATCTTTTGCACCATTATTTTCTTCTATTACATTATTTTTTACATCATTTTCTACTTTTCCAGTTTCCTGAGTTCCCGGAGCAAAAGTTCTTTCTCCTATCTCTTCTTTAATATTATTAATTTCTTCCTTCATTTCATTTATCATGATTCCTCCTTTTTCTCCATTTATATCTATCTTATGTTCTTCTGAAACATTTTCAAAATTATTAATAATTTCATCAATCTGATTTTTAGTAATATAATTTATTAACCCTTTCTCATTTTTAACTATTATAATTTCTCCACATTTTTCTTCTAGAAAAGTTCCATCTTTATTGAAACATACTGGAATTGATTCTTGCATTGTTGGTTCTTTTTCTTTCGGTTTCCCCGGCCTTTCTTCATCATTCTCCCCCCTATAATGCCATTCTTTTAGATAATCATATTGTCTACATTCTGGTTTATTATTATAATTCCAGCATTCAGGAGGAACACCATCTGACTTTTGAATATTATAATCTATCATTGATTGTTTTTCTTTAAATAAATTCATTAAAAAACTAGGGATAAAACTTTCTGCAAAATTATCTCCTTGTTTAGGTTCCATGGCTTTTAATTCACCACAAGAGATTTCATCCTCTTTATATTCACATTTAATTGCAAAAGCAATCATTTTTTGGCATTTTGTTTTTTGTCCAATATCAAGAACTTCATCACAACTACAAGTTCCAGGGTCATCTATACAACTTCTAATATTCCACATTAAATCAGTGAATAATTTTTCTTGAAGATTTTTTAGTTCTTTTAATTCATCCTCTAGTCCTTCTTGCGCAGTATCTGGATTACATACTTCTTCTTTTAGCATTTCCTCGTATCCTCCTTTTGCAAGTTCTTTACAATATTCAAAAGTTTTTAGAGTAAGCTCTGTAGCTAATTGTGTTTTTTCTTCTTCTAATTTGTACTCTCTAAACTTTTCCGGGAGATTATCTTCATCTATTATTTTTTGAATTTCTTCAACACTTATCTTAACCTCTTCAGAAGTTTTTAGGGATACACTTTCTTGAATAACTTTAAGTTTTTTTTGAGCCCTCTTAAGATTATTGGTAGCATTTTCAGTTTTACCATTTTTTGTATTTTCTAAAGCAGAATTTACTTCTTTTTTTCTTATTTCTAAAGCTAACCTAACTTTACTATCTCCATTAGAAAAAAGTAATCTGACATTATCAGTAAATCTATTAAATCCTGAATAAACTTGAACTTGTTCTTGAGCTAAAACCGAAGGAGAGATTAAAAAAATTATTAATAAAAATAAAGTTATAACACCCCTTTTTATAATATTTGTTTTCATATTATATATTATAACACCTTTATACTTAAATAGTAAATAGCTTTGAATATCTCTATACTAACTGGCTCCGAACTTGGGATGATGTTTGAATGGAAATATTAAGACAAAACTGACCTTATCTATTCTTCGAAAAGTCTTTCCAAATCTTCTTTTATTAAATTATTAACTACATTTTTACTCTCTTCATCTGGTATTGCTATAGAATATGACAAATATGGCATTAGCCTAGGATTCTCTTTTTGCTCAGCCTTTACAGCAAATCTCTCGAAGGGAACAAATCTTATTTCTGGTATTTTTTCCATAATTTAATATTATCATTTAATTTTGTATTTGGAAATATAATTTTTTTTTGTTAAACTCATTCTATGCTTAGTATCGGAATTGTTGGTTTGCCAAATGTCGGGAAATCCACGCTGTTTAACGCTCTTACGAAAAAGAGTGTACCTTGTGAGAATTACCCATTTTGCACAATAGACCCATCTGTGGGGATTGTGCCTGTTCCTGACGAGCGTTTATGGAAGCTTTCGGAGTTTTCCAAGTCAGCCAAGACAATTCCAGCGGTTATAGAATTCGTGGATATCGCCGGGCTTGTAGCTGGAGCATCAAAAGGGGAAGGTCTTGGAAATAAATTTTTAACGAATATTCGTGAAGTGAATGCGATTGCACACGTGGTGCGTACATTTGAAGACAATTCAGTAATCCATGTAGAAAATAAAATAAATCCAATGGATGATATTGGGGTTATAAATCTCGAGCTTGTTCTTTCTGATTTTGAAATAGTTTCAAAGAGAATTGCAAGCATAGGAAAGGAATTAAAAAAACAAGATAAAGAGGCAATTGCTGAAGAATTAATTTTGAAAAAGCTGATGGTTGTTTTTGAAAAAGGGGAAATGGCCACAGAAGCAAACTTGAATGATGATGAAAAATTTAAAATTAAATCTTTGAATTTACTTACACTGAAACCAATGCTTTATGTGCTAAATACTTCGCAGGCGTGCCCAAATTTGGAAGTCGAACTTCCAAACATTTGTTCAGTAAAAGTTGATCCTGTTTTTGAAAGTGGTTTTGATGAATTGATTACAAAAAGTTATGAATTGCTTGGGCTTCAAACTTATTTTACAACGGGACTTGATGAGACACGAGCTTGGACAATAAAAAAGGGAAGCACCGCACCTGTGGCTGGGATGGCAATTCACACGGATTTTCGAGATAAATTTATTCGTGCCGAAGTTGTGTATTGGCAGGATTTGCTCAATGCTGGAAGTTACACTGACGCTCGCGCCCATGGGAAAGTGAGGACAGAAGGCAAGGATTATATAGTTAAAAATGGGGATGTAATAGAGTTTAGAATATAATAATGAAAAATGATTGGAAAAAAGCGATAAAAATACTTAAGAATGATGGGATAGTTGTATTATCTACGGATACTTTGTATGGGATAATCGGAAAGGCGATGTCGAAAAGGGTAGTTGAAAAAATTTACGAAATAAAAGGAAGAAACGAAAATAAACCTTTTATTGTTCTTATTGCTTCGTATAATGATTTGAGATTGTTTGAGGTAAAGATAGGAAAAGAACAGGCCAAATTTTTGAAAAAAATTTGGCCGGGGAAAGTCAGTGTCATTTTGCCTTGCAAACTTTCAAAATTTAAATATATTCATCGAGGAACAAATGGAATTGCTTTTCGGATGATTGGACCTCGAAATAAAAATCTTTACAATCTAATAAAAAAAGTTGGGCCACTTGTGGCGCCAAGCGCAAACCCTGAAGGATTACCACCTGCGGAAACAATAAAACAAGCCAAAGCATATTTCAGTCCTAAGCATTGCTTAGGACCGAATCTATATATCAACGGCGGGAAAAGAAAATTAAAACCTTCAACTCTCATTAAACTAGAAAATAATAGTTTTGTCATTTTACGCCAAGGGGAGAAGAAATTAAAGCGTATCTCTGAATAGTCTTATTGAAGGGGCTTTGGAGCGCGACGGCGCGAGAACTGAACAAATTTCTAGTAAAAAATTTGCGTACCCTTCAAGAAGAGCTATTCAGAGAGGAGCTTTTTATATTGTTTCCCTATAATCATATTTTTCTGGTATAATACATTAATTCATGAAAACATACGACCATAAAAAAATAGAATCAAAATGGCAAAAAGATTGGGAAAAGAAGAAAATTTATAAAACTTTAGATTTTTCTAAAAAGCCTAAATATTATGTGCTTGATATGTTCCCATATCTTTCTGGTGAAGGTCTTCATGTTGGTCATCCTAAGGGTTATATTGCCACTGACGTCATATCTAGAATGAAGAGAATGCAAGGAGCAAACGTTATGCATCCCATGGGTTTTGATGCTTTTGGTCTTCCGGCTGAAAATTATGCCATAAAAACTAAAACTAATCCTGCTGTTTCGGTACCTAAAAATGTTATTCGTTTTAAGAAACAATTAGAAATACTCGGATTTGATTATGATTGGTCTAGAGAAGTAAATACAACTGACCCGAAATTTTATAAATGGACCCAATGGATATTTTTGAAACTTTTAGAAAAAGGTTTAGCTTATGAATCGTATGAACCAATTAATTGGTGTCCTTCTTGCAAAACTGGTTTAGCTAATGAAGATGTAGAAGATGGTAAATGTGAACGTTGTGGTTTTTTTGTTGAACAAAAACCTATGCGTCAATGGGTGCTTCGCATTACAGATTATGCTGAAAGATTACTTAAAGATTTAGATTCACTGAATTGGCCTGAATCAATTAAAGAAAGTCAAAAAAACTGGATAGGAAAGTCAGAAGGAAGTGAAATAGAATTTAAAATTAAGAACCCATCCCCAGCCCTTCCCAAAGGGAAGGGAGAAATGCCGGGGTACTATACGACAGATTCACAAACATGGAAATTGCTTCAAGGTAAGGTTCTTGAGATGCGTGAAAACTCTACAGAAGCTGAGAAAAAATTATGGCAAATCTTAAAAAAGAATAAAGAATATCATTTTAGAAGACAACATATCATAAATAAATTCATTGTTGATTTTGTGTGTCTCTCAAAAAATTTAGTAATAGAAGTTGATGGAGATATTCATGACTTACAAAAAGAAAAAGATGAAGAAAGAACTGAAATTTTAAAAATACTTGGTTTTAAAGTTATCAGATTTAAAAATGAAGAAGTTTTAAAAAATATAGATTCTGTTATAAATAAAATTAATAAAGCATTAAAAGTCCTTCCCTTTGGGGAGGATTTAGGAGGGGTTGAGTTAGGAAGTATTAAAGTATTTACTACTCGGGCAGATACTATTTTCGGTGCTACTTATCTTGTACTTGCACCTGAACACGAATTAGTGAAGAAACTTTCTGATAATATTTCAAATAAAAAAGAAGTAGAAGATTATATAAAACAAATTAAAAACAAAACAGACATAGAAAGAACTAGAGAAGATAAACTAAAAACAGGAGTTGAATTAAAAGGAATAAAAGCGATAAATCCAGCAAACGGTGAAGAAATCCCAATCTGGATTGCGGATTATGTTTTGGCTAGTTACGGCACGGGAGCAATAATGGCAGTACCACAACACGACAGTCGTGATAAAGAATTTGCTGAAAAATACAACTTGCCAATTATTAATAGACAGCTTGTTGATGCTAATGAAATTACCAAAGAAGTTGGCGGAAAAATTGTTACAAAATACAAACTTCGTGATTGGGTATTTTCAAGACAACGTTATTGGGGGGAACCAATTCCTGTTTTGCACGATGGCGACAAAATTGTTCCTATTAAGGAAAAAGATTTACCAGTTGTTTTACCAAGAGTAAAATTTTATGAACCAACTGGTACAGGGGAATCACCACTGGCAAATATTTCTAATTGGGTAAATGTTAAAGTTGGTAAAGGTAAAAATGCAAAAATGATGAAACGCGAAACAAATACAATGCCCCAATGGGCTGGGAGTTCGTGGTATTACTTGCGTTATATGGATCCAAAGAACAACAAAGCTCTAGTTGATAAGAAAAAGGAAAAATATTGGAATCAAGTTGATTTTTATGTCGGCGGAGCTGAACATGCCACAAGGCATTTAATTTATGCTCGTTTTTGGCACAAATTCCTTTATGATATTGGAGTTGTTTCAACTCTTGAACCATTTAAGAAATTACAATCAGTTGGTTTAATTATCGGTGAAGATGGGAGAAAAATGTCTAAACGCTTTGGCAATATTGTTAATCCAGACGATATCGTGAAAACTTATGGCGCAGACACTTTGCGACTTTATGAAATGTTTATGGGCCCATTCGACCAGACAGTTGTTTGGAACACAAAAAGTATAATCGGGTCGCGTCGTTTTCTTGAAAAAGTTTGGCGAATAGGAGAGAGGATTCATTACAACCCATCCCCAACCCTTCCCAAAGGGAAGGGAGTGGAATTTAAAGTCCTTCCTTCTGGGGAGGATTTAGGAGGGGTTGCTTCGTTTCAAACGCTTCTTCATAAAACAATCAAAAAAGTTTCGGAAGATATAGAGTCCATGAATTTCAACACAGCGGTTTCATCTATGATGGTATTGATAAATGAGATGGAATCCGCCTTCGCCAAAGGCTACGGCGTGACGAAGAAAGATTTTAAAATGTTTCTTCAAATTCTCTCGCCATTTGCCCCTCATATAACAGAAGAGTTATGGTATTTATTGGGAGAAAAAAAGTCCATAAATAAAAGTAAATGGCCAAAATGGGACAAAAAGAAAATTATAGAAGAAGAAATAAAAATAGCAATACAGGTAAATGGTAAAGTTAGGGCTGAAATCATGATATCAAAGGATATAACTGAAGAAGAAATTAAAAATATAGCCCTCAAAAACAAGAGTATAATCGCTTGGACAGAGAATAAAGAGATTAAAAGAGTTATTTATGTTACAGGTAAAGTTATCAACATAGTCGTCTAGTTTTATTTACACTTATTGTGTATAATTAAACGGTTATATTATTATTTAATTTATCAACGTTGCGCTTAAAAGACAATTGCGCGACATGATTTTGCAAAATCAAATGGAATCAAAAAAAGTAGCATTTTTTAATAAATTGTCGTTTGTGACTCTTCTTTTTACTTTGTTTGCGTGTCTTTTCTTCTTTATTCCTTATACTTCTGTCACACTTGAAGCAAGTAAAGGATTTCTATTATCTGTCGGAGTAACGCTTTCTCTGTTTTTCTGGTTAATCTCTAGATTAGGTGATGGTAAATTTGTGGTTCCTAAAGATAAATTGATTTTATTTGCAATGGCTATTCCTTTGGTATTTTTGGTTTCTTCATTTTTTTCATCGTCTCTATATGTATCACTTTTTGGTAGTGGTTTTGAGATTGGAACATTCGGGTCAATGCTGGTTCTTTTCATTATTTTTTTCTTATCCTCTATTTATTTTCAATCAGAGAAGCGTTCATGGTATTTTATAGGCGCTTTATTTATAGGGGGATTGTTTTTGGCATTATTTGAGTTGTTTAATATATTTATTGGTTTTGACCGTATTTTACCAGGGTTTTTACAAGGAGTATCATCGGGCAATTTAGTTGGTAGTTGGAATAACTTTGCCCTATTGTTTGGTCTTTTGGTTTTGCTATCAATATTTACTCTAGAATTATTAAAAACAAAGGGAGTATTTAAAATAGCTCAATATTTGTTATTGGTTCTAGGATTGTTATTCCTTGTTATAATAAATATTCCTTTAGCATGGATTCTTGTTGGTGTTTTTTCTGTAATTATTTTTGTTTATAGTACATCTTTACAACATTCCGGAGTTAAAATTATTCAAGGTGAAAACAATAAAAAGAAATTTCCTTTTACTTCTTTAATTATTATCTTTGTTTCTTTGATGTTCTTAGTTGGTGGTAATTTGGTAAATGGTTTTATTTCTAAATATGTAAACCTTAATAATCCTGATATTCGTCCATCAATAGTAACTACAACTCAAATTGCATGGAAATCTATAAAACACAACCCACTCTTTGGAACTGGTCCAAACACCTTTGTCATTGACTGGGCTCTTTGGCAACCAAAAGAAATAGCGCAGACAATATTCTGGAATGTTGATTTTACAAATGGTTTTAGTTTGTTTACTACCTTTGTTGTAACCACTGGATTACTCGGTCTTATTTCATTGTTATTATTCTTAGTTATATATGTTGCAAGGGGTATTCAATCTATCCGTATAGCATTACAGAATCCGCTCTCTAACTATTTTATAATGACGACCTTAATGGTTTCAATATATTCATGGGTTACTATTATCTTTTATAATCCTAATATTTTGATGTTAATGTTGGCATTTTCTTCAAGCGGTATATTGATTAGTATATTGGTTCATAAGCAAGCAATTCCAGTCAAGGATTTCTCCTTCTTATCTGATCCACGCAATAGTTTTTTTTCCATTCTGATTTTGCTTGTTTTAATGGTTTCTGCTATTTCTTTAACCTATATTTATGTTGAAAAATTTACTTCGGTTATTTATTTCTCTAAAGCATTAAATAGTGAAAATACAATGGAATCCCTATCTACCTCAGAAGAAATGTTATTAAAAGCGATAAATCTGGATAAAAATGACGTTTATTATCGTAACTTATCACAAATATACATAAGTAAAATCGGTATACTTGTTAATGATAAAGGAATTTCCCAAGATACACTTAAATCAAACCTTCAGCAACTTATAAATCTTGCTCAAGAATCTGCAGGGTTAGCGGTAAATCAAAATCCAAAACAATATTTAAATTACATGAACCTTGGTAATGTTTATAGTGCGCTAGTTTCCTTATCTGTCACTAATAGCTACGAAAGTGCTATCGCTGCTTATAATAAAGCATCACAACTTGCTCCAAATAATCCATCTATAATTTTAGCGAAAGCATCGCTTGAATTTACAAATAAAAATAATAGTGAAGCAAGAAAGTATATAAAACAAGCTCTCGATTTGAAGGCTAATTATATAGATGCTATTTTCTTTCTAGTTCAAATAGAAACAAATGAAGGTAATCTCTCTGAGGCTATAAAACAAGCCGAATATGCAGGGGAATTAGCCCCAAACGATCCTACTGTTTTCTTTAGACTTGGGTTACTACGTTATAATAAAAGTGATTATACTGGGGCAGTTTCCGCTTTTGAAAAAGCTGTTATTTTAGATAATAGCTACTTGAACGCTCGTTACTTTTTAGGTATGTCATATAAGAAAGTTGGACGAACAAGTGACGCTTTAATACAATTTAATATCTTGAGCAAGATTGCTCCAGATAATCAAGATATAAAAGATGCTATAAGTGGAATTAATGCACCTACACAACAAAGCGATACTACTAAAACAGTAGATAGTACGACAAAACCACCATTACAAGAAAAACAATAATTATTCTTTAAATTAGCAATGGTTAATCGTATTCTTACATTCCTAAATAAAGAATTCCGTGGAGTAAACGAAGCCGCCCTATTACTTGGCGGCTTTGCTTTTCTGTCTCAGTTATTAGGGCTAATTAGAGACAGAACGCTTGCTCATATAGTTGGAGCAGGCCCAACACTAGATGTCTATTATGCAGCTTTTAGAATACCGGATTTTTTATATATATCTATAGCTTCTCTTGCTTCCGTTACGGTGCTTATGCCGTTTTTGATGGATAAAATAAATAATGATAATGATACAACTCTCAAAGCTCGGGCATTTATGAATAATATTTTTAGTGCCTTCATGCTCTTTATGGCATTGGCCAGTATTTTAATTGCTATTTTTATTCCGTATATAGTTTCTTATATAGCTCCTGGTTTTAATGATTCTCAGATTCATTTACTAATTACAACTAGTCGCATAATGTTGATCTCCCCAATTTTTATTGGATTATCTAATTTGATTGGCACAGTGACTCAATTATTTAGAAATTTTCTTGTTTTCTCATTATCTCCTATCTTTTATAATTTTGGAATTCTTTTAGGTGTAATATTTCTTTATCCCCAATTTGGAGTTTATGGCTTAAGTATTGGAGTTATTGTGGGGGCTACTATGCATTTCCTTATACAAGTTCCCGTGGTGTTGAAGCATAACTTTTTCCCTAAATTTAGTTTTAAAATAAAATGGCGAGAAGTCATCCATGTGGTAAAATTATCTGCTCCGAGAACATTAGCTCTTTCATGTAATAGTTTGGCTTTTATTTTTCTTATAGCTATGGCTTCAACTCTTAAGGAAGGGTCTATATCTTTATTTACTTTTGCTTACAATCTTCAATCTGTTCCAGTCGGTATTATTGGCATTTCTTATTCCGTGGCAGCTTTTCCAATTTTAGTTAAATCATTTTCTATGAAAGATATGGATAATTTTATTGGGCAGATAATTTTTGCTGCTAGGCAAATTATATTTTGGTCACTACCCGCAATTACTCTTTTAATTGTTCTTCGTGCTCAGATTGTCCGTGTAATACTCGGTTCAAATAATTTCTCGTGGTTTGATACTCGTTTAACTGCCGCTTCAGTTGCACTTTTTGTAATATCACTTGCTTCTCAGGGACTTGTACTCTTATTTGTTAGAGGATATTATGCCGCAGGAAACACAAAAAAACCCTTATTAATAAACGTTTTTTCCTCTGTTATGGTTATTGTTTTTGCCCAAATATTAATTTATATTTTCCGTAATTATCCAGAATTACTTTCAAGGTTAGAAATAATTTTACGGGTTAAAGATGTTCCAGGGACTATAATGTTGGCATTGCCACTTGCTTATGCTATGGGCTCACTCCTCAATTTCTTTTTAATCTGGATTTTATTCAAAAGAGATTTTCTTGACAATAAAAAAATTAACCTCTCTTTAACTTTTATTCAAAGTACTATAAGTGCAGTTGTTATGGGATTAGTTACTTATATTTCTTTAGGTTTTTTTGATAATATATTTAATATAAATACAGGAAAAGGAATTTTCTTACAGGGATTTTTGTCTGGAATTTTAGGCATAACCACTGGAGTGTTAGTTTTGATTATGTTAAAGAATAAAGAATTATTTGATATCATCCATGCCTTTAAAAATAAATTCTGGCGTAACCGCGTCATCGCCCCCGAACAAGGCGAACTGTAATCATATCCTAGATAGAGGCGAAGCCTCTATCTAGGTATGACCTTTGATTTCAGGGTCTTTTTTGTTAGGATAGAAGAATGACAGATATTAAGAATATCAGAAATTTTTCAATTATTGCCCACATTGACCATGGCAAGAGTACTTTGGCTGACCGAATGATAGAAATAACTGGCACGATAGAAAAACGTAAAATGAAAGATCAAGTTTTAGATTCAATGGAATTGGAAAGAGAACGTGGTATTACTATAAAAATGCAGCCCGTTAGAATGGAGTACACCTCACCCCAACCCCTCCCCAAAGGGGAAGGGGAAATTCAAAACCTCTCCTCTTGGGGGAGGCATGGAGGGGGTGAGAATTATATTTTGAATTTGATAGATACGCCTGGGCATATTGACTTCTCTTATGAAGTTTCTCGCGCTCTTAAGGCCGTAGAAGGCTCTATTTTGCTCGTGGACGCGACTCAGGGCGTGCAAGCTCAAACACTCACTACCTTACAAATGGCGCGTGATTCTGGGCTTGTGATTATACCAGTACTTTCCAAGATTGATTCATCACTGGCTCGAGTTGAAGAAATAAAAATGGAAGTGGCGCTACTTTTAGACATCGACCCAGACACTATTTTACTTGTTTCGGGAAAAACGGGTGAGGGTGTGGCAATGTTACTTGAAGAAATAATAAAAAAGATTCCTTGTCCTCATATTGGAGAAAATTTAGCATTATCATCAAACACAGGGCGAGCTTTAGTTTTTGATTTCAAATATGATAATCATAGAGGAGTTATAGTTTATGTACGTGTGGTTAATGGAGGATTTAAAAAAGGAGAATCACTTTTGTTTGCAGTTTCTGCCGAAAAATTTATTTCACTTGAAGTTGGGACATTTTCTCCCGAAGAACAACCACGTGAATTTTTAAGTAGTGGAGAAATTGGTTATATTGTGACAGGTATTAAAAAACCAGGAATTGCATCAGTTGGAGATACTATTACTTTTCTTAAAAAGCCGATGCTTGCTTTACCGGGGTATAAAAATCCTAAACCAGTAGTTTGGGCCTCTGTGTACCCAGAAAGTCAGGATGATTTTCCCAATCTCAGACAAGCACTGGGGCGACTACGACTATCAGATTCATCTTTTTCATATGAAGAAGAAAATTCAGGTTCACTTGGGAGAGGATATCGCTGTGGTTTTTTGGGGATGCTTCATTTAGAAATAATTACAGAAAGGTTGAGTCGTGAATTTAATTTACAATTAATAGTAACAATGCCTTCTATTACTTACAAAGTATTACTTCGTAATGGAAAAGAAGAAATTATTTACTCACCTCATCTTTTCCCTGATGATGGAAATATCGTCAAAGTTTTTGAGCCGTGGGTCAATGTAAAAATTATCACCCCATCAACCTATATAAGTTCTCTTATGCCATTCTTCTATGACCACGAAGCCATAGTTAAAGGAACTGATAATTTTGGAGACAACAGGTCCTCGATTGATTTAGAAATGCCATTACGAGAACTCATGCGTAATTTTTTTGATGATATGAAAAGCATCACTTCGGGGTATTCTTCTATTTCGTATGAAATAGGTGAGTACAGAGAAGCTGATGTTGTTAGGCTTGATATCGTTGTCGCTGATGAACCAATGGTGGCATTTTGTCGAGTGGTATCACGAAGAAAAGTGACAGATGAAGCGAAAGCCCAAGTTGAAAAATTAAAAGATATTATTCCAAGACAGCAATTTGCTTTTAAAATTCAAGGGAAGGCATTAGGGCGAATTATATCATCAGAATCAGTGTCTGCTTTCAGAAAGGATGTTCTTATGCACAGAAGTAAAGTTGTGGGTGGAGGGGATGTGAGTAGAAAGAAAAAGTTGCTTGAGAAACAAAAAAGGGGTAAGAAAAGAATGCAATCAAACGCAAAAATAAACATATCCCATGATGTGTTTTTAAAAATGATACGTGGTAGTAACAATTAGCTTTTTATTACCCTTATCTAAAAAGTCCAGGCATATAGAGTAATATCATACTTATGATTACAAGTATTGAAACTATAGCAAAAGCTTTCTCTATTTTCTTCTTATTTTTTGTGTTGAAAAACATGATATAATACTACCATTAATTATGAAGAAATGGAAGAAAAGTAATTATAAGTTTTGGCATTCGCCGGTTGCTCTGGTATTTCTTTTTTGTATTTTGGTATTGTTTGGATATAATATTGTAGGCTTGATTCAAAAAGAAAGAGAAACTTCTCACAAAAAAGAACTTATTTTAGACCAAATAGACAGTTTAAAACAAAGAGAATCTTCTTTATCTCTCGACATATCAAAATTAGATACAGAAGAAGGTAAGGAAGAAATAATTAGAGAAAAATATCAAGTTGCCAAAGAAGGAGAAAAAATGGTAATAATAGTTGATGAAGAAAATAAAAATAATTCTTCAGTAATAGACAATAAAACGAGTCATGGTTTTTGGAATTGGGTTAAAAAGATATTTAATAAATAAAAATGCGAGTATCATATAGTGGTAATATGTTTGCTTCCCAAGCAAAAAACGCGAGTCCGATTCTCGCTACTCGCACAATTGTTTTTATTTTTATTTTTATGTTACAATGAAAATCCTTTATTAATTAATAATAGCCGCCTCCGCTTCCGCTACGGCGAGCCAAAGAAAAATTATGAGCAAAGTAACAGTTTACAGTACACCAACATGTCATTTTTGTCGCATGGCAAAAGATTTCTTTACATCTAAAGGAATTGTTTATGAAGATTTTGATGTTTCTTCTAATTTAGAAAAAAGAAAAGAAATGATAGATAAAAGTGGACAAATGGGAGTTCCCGTTATTGCGATTGATGATAAATTAGTCGTTGGTTTTAATAAGCCTAAAATTATGGAGCTTTTGGATATTAAAGAGTAGCAAAATTGCCCTCGTAGTTCAACGGATACCTGCCCGCCAGTGCCTATGCCCCCGTAGTTCAATGGATAGAACAGTCCCGTCCTAAGGGATAGATGTACGTTCGATTCGTGTCGGGGGCACAGGCTTAGGCAGGCGGGGAACCGGCCCGTCCTAAGGGTCTAATGTCAGTCCGACTCTGGCCGAGGGCACTTTTTTAGCACCTTTTATTTTCCATTTAAATATGATAAAGTATAATTAATGGAAGAAGAAACAAAAAAACTTTTAGAGGAAAATTTAAGATTATCTAAAGAGAATAATAAAATACTTCTTAAACTCTATAAAATTCAACGTTGGGCCCAGATTACACGTATTTTTTACTGGTTTCTCATTATAGGAGTTTCGGTTGGAGCTTTTTACTTTATTAAACCTTATTTAGGAAATTTGTTGAATGTATATACAGGAGGAGTATCTGGAATAAACAATGTTAGTGATATTACAAAAAATCTTAAAAACGGAGGAGCAGACATACAAAATTTATTAAAATCATTGAATGAATAAAATACGCTTGGATAGCTCAGTTAGTAGAGCATTCCCCTGAAGAGGGAAGGGTCGGCAGTGCAAATCTGCCTCCAAGCACAATAAATTAAAAATCCTCCAACATTGTCGGAGGATTTTTAATTAAATTGATTTTACTTTTAATTTCGTCTCTCTATTTTTGTCTAATTTCGGAAGTTTAATAATTAACAATCCATGTTTTTCAATTGCTTCGGCTCCCTCGGGGTCAACTTCTTCTGGTAGGGAAATGGTTCTAGAGAATGATCCCCAGTAAAGTTCTTGGACAAAGTAATTATCTTTATCAATTGATTGATTTTCTTCACGTTTACCACGGACTGTAATCATATCACGAGTAATAGTTATAGAAAGGTTATCTGGTTGTACTCCAGCAACCATTGTCTGTACAATAATATCTGATGGGGTTTGATATAGGTCTACTGTTAACTCCGCATCTATTTCTTCTTCCCATTTTGGTTCTTTTGGTAAGTCTTTATCTTTTAACTCAAAATTAATCTTTCTCTTTGACCCATTAGAAGACACTTCTTCTTCCTCGTTTTCCTCATTATCTTCAAATCGAATACTACCTGTAAGGCGTTCTAAAAATGATTTCTTTTTCATCATATTATTTATTTAATTAAGTACGGGAACATGTTTGCCCATACGTTTTAATTTTTCAAATATAAGTATGTTAATAATCGTGACGACCCACAAAAATCCAAAAACAGAAAGGAAATTTTCACCACTTCCTTTCATTATAAAAAAATTAAAGACACTATGCAAGGCGACAGCACATAATATACCAGCGAAAAGATATATTGCTCGATATTTTTTTAGGTAAAAAGATAATCCCAGAGCACTACCTATCATAGCACTTGATATGGCATGTAGTAAAGTAGAACCAAGGAACCTCAAATTCCCAGTAAGCATACCGACCATTGTTCCGCTTACATTAAATGGATTTAATAAATAAAGGAAATTTTCCAGTGCAGCAAATCCTAGTGCTGTTGCTATAAAATATATAGGATAATCTATTGGCTCATTGATATTACGATTTCCGAATATAATAATTGCCACGCCAAAAAACTTAAGCAATTCTTCAATGGTTGCCCACGTTACAATTTTTACAGTACTATCTTTAATAAAGTTTAGGGAGTATTTTTCAAGCCAAACAGCAACAAAAACCATTAATCCACCAAGTATGAAAGATATAATGATAAGTCCTATTGGTTCACGATCGTCTTCATCTTCTTCTTTTAGCCAAAACCAAAGCCAAAATATAGCTGGAACTATACCACTTATAATGGCGAACAAGAGTATTTTAGGATTTTGTAATAATTCAATCATCCCAGTACTAAAATTTTAATATTAATCATCATTTTGTTCGACTTCATATTATATAAATTATTTATGTTCTTATTTTTTCCTAATCAAAAATTTAGTACGGGACAGGTTTTAACTTGGCCACTTTTCTACCATTAATAATCTCTTATTGGGAACTGGCATCATGCCCCATATTTCTTCTGTCACAAATGGCATGAATGGGTGAAGTATCTTAAGAATTTTTATTAATGTTCCAAGCAAAAATTGTGCTCTTGAAATTTTCTGTGTCTCGCTGGAGCCTTGTGCGGAAGCAGGTGCTTTTTCATCATCTCCCATAAGAATATTCTTACTTTCTTCTATTATTACATCAGCAAAACGAGACCAAGTGTATTGGTATATCTTTTCTCCAACAAGATAGAATTTATATCCATCCATTTCTTTGGTGATTTCTTTTATCAATCCATCTATTTCTTCAATTAAATTATTTTCTCTTTCTGTATATTCTTCAAACTTTTCATTATATTTAACAAATTTTGTATTACTCAATACAAATCGAGTTATATTCCAAAGTTTATTCGCATAATTTTTATAAGCTCTAATTTTATCTTCGGACAAAGAAAGAGAAGTACCAGGAGTATTCCCGACTACCATTCCTATTCTAAAGGCATCTATTCCATATTTATCGGTTAAAGTGAGTGGATCAATAACATTGCCCTTACTTTTACTCATTTTTTGTCCTTTGGCGTCAAGGACCATACCATGCATATAAACTGTGTTAAATGGAGATTTCCCTGTGATATAAAGTCCTAGCATTATCATTCTTGCCACCCAATGAAAAATATCCCCAGCAGTTTCTAAAACGTTTGTTGGGTAAAAAATTTTAAAATCTTTTCCATCTGGATAGTCAAATACTGCAAATGGCCACTGTGCTGATGAGAACCAAGTATCAAAGGTATCATTATCTTTTCGAACTTCACTCCCGCACTTTTCACATTTTGTAATTTTGTCTTCTAAATCTACAAAACCACTTTCACATTTATCGCAGATTTTTGCAGGAATTGGTATACCCCATACGATTTGACGAGAAATATTCCAATCTATTATATTTTCTAACCAATGAGTTGTAATTTTTTTATAATGTTCTGGGATATATTGTATTTCTCCCTCTAGTATTTTTTTAAGAGCTTTTTCAGCAAGTGGTTTTGTTTTTACAAACCATTGATTTTGTATTTGAGGTTCTATAGTAGTACCACATTTATAACATGTATGAATAACGTGTTTGTAGTCTTCTTCTATTTTTTCAACCAATCCTTTGCCTCGTAATTTTTCAATGATTAAAGGACGAGCCTTTTTTATATGCATTCCAGCAAATTCTCCGGCTATCGGTAAAAGTTTTCCGTTTTCATCTATTATCTGTTCTTTTTCTAAATTATGTCTTTGAGCGATTTCAAAATCAATTACATCATGCCAAGGTGTGATAGTCATAACTCCTGTGCCGAATTCCATATCTACAACATTATCTTTAATAATGGTAGCTGTTATTGGTTCATTAATCCATTCGAGATCTATCTTTTGTCCATCTTTGTATTCAGCATATCTTTCATCGTCTGGATGCATGACGACATATTTATCACCAAATTTTGTTTCTGGTCGTGAAGTAGAAATAATAAATGGACCATATTTGAGATAATAATAAGGTTCTATTTTTTCTTCGTCTTTTATTTCTATATCTGCAAAAGAAGTTTGATGTTTAGAACACCAGCTTATAATTCTTTTTCCTCTATAAAGCAACTCATCATCATAAAGTTTTTTAAATGTTTTATAAACAATTTTTATAACATTGTCATCAAGAGTGAACTTTTCTCGTGACCAATCGCAAGAGGCCCCCATTTTTCTAACTTGACCTTTGATATTTGAGGAGTTAAGCAATGTAAAATCTAAAATTTCTTTGTATAGTTCATTTCTTTCCATGCCAAATCGAGTCCGTCCTTCTTTTTCTAATTTTTTTTCATAAACTACTTGGGTTTCAAATCCTGCATGGTCAAGTCCTGGAAGCCAAAGAGTTTTAAAACCGCGCATTCTTTTATATCGGACCATTAGGTCTTCAATTGTCATCACAAGTCCGTGCCCGGCGTGAAGTGACCCATTGGCATTAGTCGGAGGCATTATTATAGTAAAAGGTTCAGCATTTTCCTCTATTATTCCTTTTTCAATACAAACATCTGGGTTAAAAAAACCACTCTCTTCCCAGAGTTTATATATTCTATCTTCCGTTTCTTGTGGATTGTATGGTTTTAAGAATTTTGGGTCAATGTTGGGCTGGTCATTATTCATATATAAAATATAACATATTTTATCATAAAGATAAATTTCCTTTGGCTTTTATAGAATTTAAATTTTTTACTCCTTTTTTATTTTTATATTGAAAATATCCAGCGATAGCAATCATAAGAGCATTATCTCCAGTTAAACTTTTAGAAGGGAAGTGAACTTTTGTTAAAATTTTAGTAGTCCGACTACTAAAATTTAGATTTTTTACTTCTTTGTTCATTATCTCCTGTAAATATTTATTTGCCGAGACCCCACCACCAACAATAAGAGTTTTTATTTTATATTCTTTAATTGCTTTTATTGTTTTGTATACTAATGTTTCAACTACCGCATCTTCAAATTCTTTTGCGATTTTTTGTTTTATTCCGACATTCTCAAGAATGTCGGAATGTTCTTTTTTTAAATCTCTTATTAGATACAATACTGCGGTTTTTAATCCCGAAAAAGAGAAATCATAATCTTTTGAATAAATCATAGGACGTGGGAGTTGCAGATTCTCCTCTTGAGGAGTACCCGAAGGGGGAGGTGGAATGCATCCACCCCGACTTTTCAAGCCACCCCTCGAGAGGGGAATTTTTTCTCGTTCTATTTCTGCCAGCTTTGAGACCTCTGGTCCTCCCGGATAGGGAAGTCCAAGCATACGTGCTACTTTATCAAAAGCTTCCCCAACTGCATCATCTCGCGTTTGCCCTATTTTTTTATATTTGTGCCAATTTTTTACTAAAATAAGTTCAGTGTGTCCACCTGAAACAAGAAGTGAAAGCATTGGGAATATTTTTTTATCAGAATCAATTGTGAATGTTTTTCTTTTTTTGGGAAATATAGAAAATATATGACCCTCCATATGATTAACTTTCACGATTGGAATATTGTATTTCTTTGAAAGTTCCTTAGCAAAAACTATTCCAGTCCAAAGGGCTGGTTCAAGACCAGGTCCATATGTTACAGCGATTGCATCAATTTGTTCTATTTTTATTTTTGCTTGTTTAATTGTTTTTTCAAAAAGAATAGGTAGATTCTTTATATGTTCTCTTTTAGCCAGAGCAGGGAAAACACCGCCATATTGGGCGTGAATTTCAACTTGGGAATGTATATTATTGGCTAAAATTTTAAAAATATCTTTTTTACCAGACCCGCCTTGGCGCGAGGCAGGTTTTTTCACCTCCAATATACTTATTCCTGTTTCGTCACACGATGTTTCAATCGCCAGAATTTTCATAAGAATACTATACCATAAGGGTTTTTATTTGACTATCATTTATGATAGAATAAGTTTATGAACAAAAAGCATATTATCACTATAGCTGGCAAGCTTGGAAGCGGTAAGTCATCAACAGCAAAAAGAATGGCAGAAATTCTAGGTTATAAACATTATTCTACTGGGGACTTTATGCGTTCCATTGCGAATGATAAAGGAATTTCATTGGCTGAATTAGGTTTAGATGCAGAAACTGATAATTCTATAGATAAAGAGTTAGATGATAGAAATTTAGAAATAGGTAAAAAAGAAGATGTTGTTTTAGATTCACGTCTCGGTTTTTATTTTATACCTGAATCATTTAAAGTATTTTTAGAACTTGACCCAAGTATTGCCTCGGAAAGAATTCTAGAAGATAAAAAATCAAATCCTAACAGACATACTGAATCCTCTGGTTTTGATACAAGAGAAAGTATTATGGAAAGTATAAACACTCGTCTTTTAAGCGAAAGAAAAAGATATAAAAAATTATATGATATAGAGAACTTTACTGCTCATGATAATTTTGATTTGGTAATTGATACATCGCAAATACCCCTTGAAGAAGTTTCTCAAAAAATTATTGAAGAATATAAAAATTGGTTAAACAAATAAAATCGATGAAAATACTAAGCGAACTATTAGAAAATATCCCAGTTTTAGAAAGTCATGGTAATCTTGAAGCCCATGTGTCTTCCGTGTCGCTCAATTCTAAAGTTATAGAACCTCATGCTATTTTCGTCGCGTTAAGGGGGAATGTTCTAGATGGACACTCTTTCATAGATGAAGTTATTGAAAAAGGAGCAACAACAATAGTTTATGAAAATAATCCTAAAGAATTTAAAAATGGTGTTACTTATATAAAAGTAGCAGATACCCACAGTGTTGTTGGCGTAATTGCAGGTAATTTTTATGGTAATCCATCTCGTAAATTAAAATTGATAGGGGTGACAGGAACAAATGGAAAAACTACTACCGTGACTCTTCTACACCAACTTTTCCGTAATTTAGGATATAAGGCTGGAATGATTGGGACCGTGGTAAACAAAATAAATGATGAATTTTTTGAAGCAACTAGAACAACTCCTGATTCCATAACCTTAAATGAATTATTAGCTCGAATGGTAGATAATAGTTGCGAATATTGTTTTATGGAAGTTAGCTCACATTCGTTTAGCGAAAAGAGAATAACAGCACTTTCTTTTGTTGGTGGTATATTTACAAATCTTACACTTGATCACTTAGATTATCATAAAACTATCGATAATTATTGTGATGCAAAAAAGGGCTTCTTTGATATGTTGCCCGCCACAGGTTTTGCAATAGCCAATATTGATGATGAAAAGGGAGAATATATGTTAAGTACGACGAAAGCCAAAAAGTATGCTTTTGGGTTAAAAAATGCACAGGTCAGACCTATGCAGATTTTGCACAGGTCAGACCTGTGCGAATATTTTAACGAAAGATTTGAATCAAAATTAATTGGAGAATTTAATGCTTATAATTTGCTTGGAATTTATGCTGTTGCAATTTTACTTCTATATGGAGATAAACTTGCCTCGCCTGAAGCAATACAAGGCGGGGAAAAAATAAAAGAAATTATTAAAATACTAGAAGCAGTTCCAGGGCGATTTCAATACATAAAAAGTAAAAGTGGAGTAACTGGAATAGTTGATTATGCTCACACTCCAGACGCATTAGAAAATGTTTTAAAAACTGCAAATGGAATGAAGGAAAATGGACGAGTTATTGCAGTTATTGGTTGTGGTGGAGACCGAGATAAAAGCAAACGGCCTATCATGGCAAAAATTGGTTATGATATGAGTGATATTCTTATTCTCACGTCTGATAATCCTCGAACTGAAAAACCAGTAGATATTTTAAAAGAAATGAAAAAAGGATTGAAAGGTCTCTCTCTTAAAGATAAAGTTCATATAATAGAAGATAGACACATGGCCATAGAGAAAGCCTGCTCGTTAGCACTCGCAGGCGACTTCGTCCTTATTGCTGGCAAAGGTCATGAGGATTATCAAGAAGTGAATGGTTTGAAAACCCATTTTGATGATATGGAAGAATTGCAGAAATGCTTTGAGTAATTAAGAATTAATAATTACGAATTAAGAATTAAAATGCAAACAGAAACAAAAAATTGTCAAAAATGTAAAAATCGATTTATTGTAGATCAGAATGATCATATTTTTTACGATCGAATGAAAGTACCTGTACCAGAATTTTGCCCTACATGTCGTCAACAACAGCAAATGCTTTTTAGAAATTTCAAAACATTATATAAACGACCATCAAGCAAATCTAACAAAATGATTATTTCTATGTATAATCCTGATGTTCCATTTCCTGTTTGGGATATCGCTGAATGGTGGGCTGATGATTGGGAAGCAGGAGAATATGCTGTTCCTTTAGATTTAACCAAGTCGTTTATTGAACAATTAGGTGAACTTGAAAACAAAGTGCCTCATTTTGCTATTACTAATGTAAATAGTGTAAATTGTGAATATTCAAATTTTGCCCTTAGGTCAAAAAATTGTTATTTAATTTTTGGTTGTGTTGAGGATGAAAATTGTGACTATGGACATATTGTTTGGTATTCTACTGATTGTGTAGATAATCTTTATATAAATAAATGTGAGCTTTGTTATGAGTGTATAGATTGTGTAAACTGCAATAAATTATTTTATTCACAAGAGTGTGAATCTTGTGCAGATTCTATCGGACTTTATGATTGCAGAGATTGTGTAAATTGTATTGGCTGTGTCGGCTTGCGTCATAAAAATAATTGTATTTTTAATGAACAATTTACAAAAGAAGAATATCAAAAATTTTTAGAAAAATATCCGCTAAATAGTGAGGCAAGCATCTTATATTTTTTAGGTAAAAGAGAAGAATTAAGAAAGAAAATGCCAACGCGAACTGTCTTTGGGTCTCATAATAATAATGTGTCAGGGGATCATATTTATGATGCTCATAATGTCCAACAATCTTTTGATATAAAAAATGGAGGCGAAAATAGTAGTTATTGTTATACGGTTAATAACCCAATTGAATCACGAGATGTTTCTTTTACTGTTGATGTCGAGTACGGTTATCAGGTTTTAACTGGTGGTAATAGTAATAATGTTATTGGGATACAGCTCGTTGTAGAATCGAATTACATGTATTATTCGAATACTTGCTATAATTCTAAGAATTGTTTTGGTTGTTTTGGTTTGCGAAATAAGGAATATCATATTTTAAATAAACCTTACCCCAAAGATGAATATGAAAAACTTGTGCCACAAATTATTAAAAATATGAAAGAAAGTGGTGATTGGGGAAACTTCTTTCCAATTTGGATGAGTCCTTTTGGTTATAATGAATCAATTGCTAATGAATATATGCCACTTACAAAAGAAGAGGCAATTGAGCAAGGATTTAGATGGCGAGATGATATTCCGCATACAAAAGGGCAAGAAAATTGTAATTATGAAGATTTACCTAAAAATCCAGAGATGTATAATGATGATGGGCTTCTTGATAAAATTTTGAAATGTGAATCTTGTGGTAATAATTATAAATTTATTTCAAGAGAAATTGCATTTTATAAAAGAATGAAATTACCAATTCCACCAAAATGTTTCAACTGTCGTCATCAAGCTCGTATGGATGCTCGAAATCCTAGAATTCTCAATGAAGTGAAATGTGCTTCTTGTGGTAATATAACACAAACAACATATCCCAAAGAAAAACATAACCAATATAAAATATACTGTGAGGATTGTTACAAAAGAGAAATAAATTAAAAAAATAACATTCCGACATTCTCAAGAATGTGAGAATGTAAAATAATGAAAAATTACAAACAATTTTTTAAGGGGAAGAAAATTACAGTTATGGGACTGGGGATTTTGGGACGTGGGTTGGGATATACCAAATTCTTGGCAGAATGCGGGGCAGATTTGATAGTCACAGACTTGAAGACAAAAGAACAACTCAAAGCTTCAGTAGAAGCAATTAAGAATTACGAACCTGCCCGCCCTCACGATAGTTCGGGAGCAGGCGGGTTAAGAATTAAGGATAAGAATTCAAAAAACCCCGTAAAATCGCTTCGCGATCACGGAGCTAAAGTAAAATTTGTCTTAGGAGAACATAGGCTTGAGAATTTTAAAGATAGAGATATGATTATAAAATCTGCAGGGGTTCCTCTTGATTCCATCTATATTGCTGAGGCAAAAAAGAATAATATTCCCGTTGAGATGGACGTCTCTCTTTTTGCTAAATGTGCACCTGGTGTAATGATAATCGGAGTAACAGGGACAAGAGGGAAATCGATGACGACAACTTTGATTTATGAGATTTTATCCTCCTCCGCCAAGGCTACGGCGGGACGAGGAAAAAGAAATGTATATTTAGGTGGCAATCTTCGTGGTGTTGCAACATTACCGTTGCTTAAAAAAGTAAAAGATGGTGATATTTTAGTTTGTGAATTAGATTCTTGGCAATTACAAGGGTTCGGCGAAGCGAAACTTTCTCCTCATATTTCCGTTTTTACAACATTTATGCCTGACCATATGAATTATTATAGTTCAACTAAGTTCACTACAAGTAAAGCAATGGAGAGATATTTTAGTGATAAGGCAAATATTTTTAAATTTCAAAAAAAGGGAGATATTCTTATTATCCGTCCTGGAATGAAAAAGTTAATAAATAAAAATGAAATAAAAGGAAAGTTGATTGTTATAGATAAAAAAGATGTTGAAAGTTGGAAATTCAATGTCCCTGGAATCCACCATCGAGAAAATATGGCTTGTGCAGTAGCCGTCGCACAAGTGCTTGGCGTGCCAATGGAAGCTATTAAAAAGAGTATAGAAAAATTTAAAGGATTAGAGGGACGTCTCCAACTACTAAAAATATATAAGGGAATAAAAATTTACAATGATAACAATGCTACAACCCCCGATGCGACAATAGCGGGGATAGAAGCATTGGTGTCCCCTAGGCAAGGCCTAGGGGGAAAGAAAATTGTTTTAATTTGTGGGGGTTCAGACAAAAATCTTCCGCTTGGTGATTTTGTAAAAGTTATAAATAAATATTGTAAAGCGGTAATTTTTCTGGAAGGAAGTGGAACAGAAAAATTAATTAAGAATTACAAATTACCAATTACGAATGAAATAGGGAAGGATTTGAAAGACGTAATTCAAAAAGCAATTAAACTAGCAAAGAAAGGTGACACAATTCTTTTCTCTCCTGCTTTTGCATCATTTGGAATGTTTAACAACGAATATGAACGCAACGATTTATTCATGAAAATTGTTAAGAAAGTAAAATAAAATGCAGAAAAAAATATTAACACTTTGCATAATACATCAGAATTTCAAAGTATTGCTTGGAATGAAAAAGCGCGGATTTGGTGTTGGTAGATGGAACGGTTTTGGTGGTAAATTAGGACAAGAGGAGACAATAGAAGAAGCTGTTATACGAGAACTAAAAGAAGAGGCTTGTCTGGAAGCACAGGAAATGACTAAAAGAGGAATATTAAATTTCGAATTTGAAGATCATTCTTCGTCGCTTGAAGTTCATATTTACTCTATTGATAAGTTTGATGGAACACCCGAAGAAACAGAAGAGATGAATCCACGCTGGTTTTCTGTTGATGAGATACCATATGATAGTATGTGGCCAGATGATATATTTTGGTTACCACTATTATTAGATGGAAAAAAATTCAAAGGAACTTTTCTTTTTGACTGTCCCTCTAATAAAGAATATTCATCAAAAATTATTAGTAAAGAATTAATAGAAGTAGATGAAATATCATTAAATATATGAAAAAACAAATATTATTTATACATGGAGGTTATACTTTTGGCTCAAAAAAGGACTATTTGAACTTTTTGAAAAATTATAAATTAGTTCCAAATAAAAAGAAAAAATATTGGATAAATTGGTTATCTTTGCGTCTAAAAAATAAATATCAAGTGTTAATTCCACAAATGCCTTGTGAAAAAAATGCCAAGTATGAAGAGTGGAAAATTTGGTTTAAAAAATATTTTGATTTTATTAAAGATAAAAATCCAATTTTAATTGGGCATTCACTAGGGGCTATTTTCTTATTAAAATATCTATCTGAAAATAATTTTCCCAAAAAAATATATCAACTTCATTTAGTTGCACCAGCTATTTTTGATGATGGACTGGGACCAGAAAAGCTTTCAACTTTTAAATTGAATGTAAAAAATATTAAAAAAATTAGAAGGAAATGTAAGGAATTACATCTTTGGCACTCAAAAGACGATGATATTTGTATCTTTAAAAATTCAGAATTTATTAAAAGTATTATTTCTAATGCAAATTTCCATATATTTAAAAATAAAGGGCATTTTAAACAACCCGCTTTTCCTGAGATACTAAATATTATAAATAAAGCCAAATAAAATGTATAAGAGAATCATAATTTTAGGAGGAAGTGGCTCTGGTAAATCTACCTTAGCGAATAGAATTTCTTTATATACAGGTTACCCAGTATATCATTTAGATAATTTATTTTTAGATTTTAATTGGAAAAAGAAAGATATTAATGAATTAATAGAAATAAATAAAAAATTATTATCTGAAAATGTTGGTGTTATAGAAGGAAATTATACAAGCACTTTACCCCAAAGAGTGGATTGGGCAAATCTAATTATTTTTATTGATATTCCAAGAAGATTACAGTTGTATCGTATTATTAAACGATTAATTAGAGTTAAACTAGGATTAGATAAAAGGTATGGACGACCAATAGAATCTAAGAACAAGTTTGATATCAAATTTTTTTCATGGGTGTATAATTGGAATAATCATAGCAAACCAAAAATATTTTCTATATTAGAATCTATAAAAGATAAAAAGTTTTTAGTTATTAAAGAACCTAGAAAATTAAATTTGGAAGAATTATTTAAATAATATGGACCTAGATTTATCAAAAATTAAAAATGTTCACTTTATCGGTATCGGTGGTATCGGGATTTCGGCGGTGGCCAGAATGATGCTCCATGAAGGGAAGAATGTGACAGGGCAAGATATGCAGGAAGGGGAAATTGTGATGGAACTTAAAAAGCTGGGGATTTCGATTAAAATTGGCCAATCATATGAGAATATTCCAAAAGATACTGATTTAATAGTTTATACAATTGCTATAGATACTTATGACCCAGAACTTGCAAAAAAAATAAAAGAACACCCTATTTTGCATAAAAATGCAAACGGGCAAGAAACCGAAATCCAAGTTCGTTCATATCCGCAAATGCTTGATATTATAAGTCGTGATAAATATACGATTGCGATTTCAGGAACACACGGTAAAACAACCACTACGGCAATGATTGCACAGATTCTTTGTGATAATGGTAATGATCCAACTGTTATTGTGGGAAGTTTACTTATAGGTACCAAAAGTAATTTTATTGCGGGAAAGAGTAAGTATTTGGTTGTTGAGGCCTGTGAGTATAGAAGGTCATTTTTAAATATAAATCCAAAGATTTTGGTAATTACGAATATTGATAGCGACCATTTGGATTATTATAAAGATATTGAAGATATAAAAAGTGCATTCCATGAGATGGCGATGAAAGTGCCAAGTGATGGATATGTAGTTTGTAATCCAAACGATGTAAATATTGCGGATGTAATCAAAGACATAAATGCGCGTGTTGTAGATTGGCAAGATTATTTTAATACAGATTTGAAATTAAAAATTCCTGGAGTACACAACAAAAAGGATGCGGTGGCGGCTGTAGCCGCCGCCGCAGTTCTCGGAGTCTCTCAATCCGATTCCGAGAAATATTTGAGAGAATTTCCTGGAACATGGAAAAGATTTGAGTTTAGGGGAAAACTCTCACAAGGTTCACTTCTTTACGATGATTATGCTCACCACCCAACAGAAATAATAGCGACGCTTGAAGGATTCCGCGAATTATATCCGAAGAGGGACAGATGGAAAATAACAGTAGTATTTCAACCACATTTATTTTCTCGTACAAAATTACTTTTGCCGGACTTCGCTAAAAGTTTTTTCGATGCTGACGAAGTTTTATTATTACCGATTTATTATGCTCGTGAAATTGATGATGGTACGATAAGTTCAGAAATTTTAGCAGAGGAAATAAACAATAATACACATAACGCAAAATCTTTTCTTGGCTTTAGGGAAGTAGAAAAATATTTGGAAGCCTGCCTGACGGCAAGGCAGGTCGGACTTCCAAATATGAATGATAAAGACATTATTATTACAATGGGAGCAGGAGAAGCCTCAAAAGTTGGGGATTACTTATTAAAAATTTAAATATGGTATAATAAAATAATGAAAAAATATTTTCTCTCTTTATTAATTATATTTTCCATTTTCTTTTCACTACCAGTTTACGCTGAAGTATCTGCTGTTTCTGGCTTTATTCCTGGGCAGATTTGGTATTCCAAAGATAAGCTTATAGAAGGTGATACTGTTAACATTCACACAGCAGTTTGGAATGGAGAGAGTAATTCATTGTCCGTAAAAGTTGAATTTTATGATAAGAATGTAGTTCTAGGTGATAGAGATGTTGTGTTGAATGCTTTAGAATTAAAAGATGTGTATATCCCGTGGAAAGTTACATCTGGGGATCATGTCCTATCTGCAAAAATTATCTCATCAGCAGTAACTGTTTCTAGTAAAAAAGAAAAAGTTATACTTACTCGTATCGCAACTTCTAACGACAAGCAATTTGTCTCTGTAGTAGTTAAGAATAATTTAGGTGAATCTGTGTCCGAGACGGATTTACTAAAGAATCAAATAAATAAAACAAGTGCTGAAATAAATGGCATTATTCCAGAAAAAGTTAGTACTTCTATTTCAGATGGTTTTACTGTATTAGATAATTTTCGCGATAAAACTTTTACACAAGTAACTGCGGTTAAGGATGAAACACAAAAAGAAATAAATTTAATTAAAAGTGAAGAAAAAACAGTAGCCAAAACCTTAGATGAAAAAAGTAATATTGAAGATGCAGTAAAGAAACCAATCGCTTATATTAAGCTCTTTTTATTTACATTCCTTTCTTTTATTTTTGGTAACAAAATTGTTTTCTATGGAATTTTAGTCATAGTTGTATTTTTTATTCTACGTTTTATATATCGTAAAATACGAAACAGATAATAATATTTGTCAAATAGAGTTATACTCTAGTATAATATATATATAATGAAAAGAGTTATTTTTGATATAGTATTATTTCTTTCGGTTTTTATTTTTCCTTGGTGGGTTAGTATTTTTTTGTTATTTATTGGTATATTTATTTTTAATAATTTTTATGAATTTATAGTAGCTAGCGTAATCATCTATTCTTTATATACTATTCCTGGAGATAGAATAATTTCTTCCCCAATATTTTTCTCTTCAGTTCTTATAACTTTATATATTGCAATTGAGTATATAAAAAATAATATTATTTTATATAAAAAATAAAATTAAAATGAGGTTTCACATTAATCACAATCGAATAAAAAAAGATATTGATCCGGATGAAATTTTTCTTGATTCTAAAAACTTACCTAATTTTAATATACAACAGTTTGAAGGCAGGTTAGAGAAGGCAATATCAAAGCGTTCTATCTTTTGGGTCGGGTTGTTCTTTCTTGGGATATCATTTATATTCATTGGGCAAGTTTTTAATCTCCAAATAATTAAAGGTGGGTCATATTTCAAAAAAAGTGAAAATAATACACTCCAGAAGCAACCTATTTTTTCTGACAGGGGATTAATATATGATCGTAAGGGAGTTTTGCTTTCTTGGAACACATGGGACAAGGAAGATATAAATAAATTATCTTCGCCCGAGAGATCTTATTATTCATCCCCAGGATTTGGGTTGCTTCTTGGTTATGTGAGCTCTCCAGCTAAAGACTCATCTGGACGTTATTGGCAAGATAATTTTATAGGTAAAGATGGGGTAGAGAATTTTTATAATGACATTCTCACGGGAGTCAATGGGGTTCGTATTACAGAAACAGATGTTAATGGAGTTATTCAATCAGAAAATATAATATCACCACCTAAAGCGGGGGAAAATATAAATCTTTCTATCGATTCCAGAATTCAAAAAAAAATGTATGATTCAATATCGTCGATGGCACAAAACGTGAATTTCCAAGGTGGAGCTGGAGTAATTATGGATATAAAAACTGGTGAATTACTCGCTATCACCAGCTTTCCAGAATACGATGGAAATGTTTTATCTCTTGGCAGTGATAGTAAAACAATAAATGGATATTTTTCAGATAAAAGAAAAGTATTTTTGAATCGTACTATTTCTGGATTGTATAGTCCAGGTTCTATAATAAAACCATTTTTGGGATATGGAGCGTTAGTTGAGAATATTATTAGTCCATTAAAGGTAATTTTCTCAAATGGGTCAATTTCTATTCCTAATCCTTATTTTCCAGATAAAAAATCGGTATTTAAGGACCACGGGACTTTCGGTTATGTGGATATGAGAAAAGCGATTGCAATTTCTTCTGACGTATATTTTTATGAAATAGGTGGTGGATATGAAAGTCAAAAAGGTTTAGGTATAGTAAATATTGATAAATATTCAAGATTATTTGGAATAGGAGAAAAGACAGGGATTAATCTTAATGGTGAAAAGGACGGCACAATCCCGACTCCAGAATGGAAAACAAAAACATTTAAAGGGGAAATATGGCGAGTTGGTGATACTTATAATACTGCCATTGGTCAGTATGGTTTTCAAGTGACTCCTATTCAAATGGTAAAAGCAATAGCAGGAATTGCAAATATGGGAACAATTTATACTCCGCATATTACTCTTGCAGATAGCAGTTTTGAATCACAAAAAATAACTATTCCCGTTGATGCCAATAATATAAATGTTATACACGAGGGTATGAGAATGGCAGTAACAGAGGGGACTGCGACAGCGCTTAATCTAGTAAATGTAAAAGTTGCTGCCAAGTCTGGTACGGCACAAGTCGGACTTGGTAATACAAATACAAACTCTTGGATAATAGGTTTTTTCCCGTATGATAATCCTAAATATGCCTTTGCCCTCGTTATGGAGCGTGGTCCCAAAGCAGCATCAGGTAATGCAACTCGAGTAATGAGCGAAGTCATAGATTATATAAGTGTTTATACTCCAGAATACTTTGACTTATATCACTAAATAAGCTAATATGGACAAATTATGGATGAAATAAATTATATAACAGAAGAGAAAAAACAAGCCTTAGAAAATGAGCTCAATTATTTAAAGACGACAAAACGCAAGGAAATACTTGAATCTTTAGAAGCTGCTAGGGCTCTCGGGGATCTTTCGGAGAATGCCGAATATCACCAAGCACGCGAGGATCAAGGAAAAACAGAAGACCGCATACTCCAAATAGATCATATGCTCAAATCTGCCGTAGTGGTAAAAAAGCATTTTAGTGCAAGTGTTGAAATTGGAACTACTGTTAAAGTTATAAAAGAAAATTCCAAAGATGAGATAACCTACAGTATTGTAGGGGCAGAGGAAGCAGATATGACAAATAACAAAATATCAAATAAATCTCCGCTAGGTGAAGCACTATTCGGCAAGAGAAAGGGAGATGTTATATCTATCAAAACCCCCAAGGGACTAGTCAAATACACTCTAATTGATATACAATAGAGGGTATGGCATCAATAGAAGAATTGCGCGACGCGCGAATCAAGAAAATAGAATTATTAAGGGTAGCAGGGATGGATCCGTATCCTCCTTTTGTCGCGCGCGATTATTCAATAAAGGAAGTAAAAAATTCTTTTGATAAACTTGCATCCACTTCCGAAAAGAAAAATATTTCAGTTGTTGGTAGAGTTATCGTTGTGCGAGGACAAGGGTCAATATTGTTTATAGTATTGCAAGATGGAGACAAGAGATTACAAGCAGTTCTTAAAAAAGATTCTTTGAGCGATGAGGTATTTAATTTATTTGTAGACACAATTGATAATGGCGATTTTATATCTGTAACTGGGTCCCTTTTTGTCACTCAAAGAGGGGAACAAAGTATTTTAATAAAAGACTGGAAGATGGCGACAAAAGCCCTTCTTCCTATTCCTGATAAATGGCACGGCCTTCAAGACCAAGAAGAGATATATCGCAAGCGCTATCTCGATATTTTGATGGATAAAGATGTATATAATCGCTTTATCCTTCGCTCAAAAATAATTAAATTTACACGAGAGTTTTTTGATAATAAAAATTTCCTTGAAGTTGAAACACCAATATTGCAAACTCAAGCAGGGGGCGCGATGGCGAAAGTATTTGAGACTTATCACAATGATTATGCGATGCCGATGGTTCTTCGTATCGCTCTTGAACTTGACCATAAGATTCTTATGGTTGGAGGGTATGAAAGAGTATATGAAATAGGAAAGAATTTTAGAAATGAAGGAACCGACCCTACTCACTTGCAAGAATTTACAATGATTGAATGGTATGCGGCTTATCAAACACTTGAGACGAATATGGAATGGACCGAAGAACTTATTAAGAATATTGCGACAAATTTAGTCGGAAAGACAACATACAAAGTTTACGATAATGATGGCAATGGTACTGATGTAGATTTGGGCGGGGAGTGGCCTCGTATTACTTTTGGCTCATTGCTCCAAAAAGATGCCGGTATTGATATAGAAACTATCACTCTTGATGAAGCTCGCAAGGAAGCTATAAAATGGGGAGTAAAAGAAGAAGAAGTAAAAAAATTTGGACGTGGAAACTTGCTGGATAAAATTTATAAAAAATCATCTCGTTCAAAAATAATAAATCCAACTTTTGTGATAGATTTTCCGGGGGACTTAAAACCTTTGGCTCAACAAAATGAAAATGGGACAGCGAAAGTTTGCCAGCTTATCATTGCTGGAGCAGAGATTACAAATCAATACGCTGAATTGGTAAATCCAATGATACAAAGAGAACTTCTATCAGCACAATCAAAAGCCAAAGAAGAGGGTGACGAAGAAGCGATGCAAATAGATGAGCGATTCCTGACGGCCATGGAGCACGGTATGCCACCAATGACAGGCTTTGGAATGGGAATAGACCGCCTCGTGGCAATATTCACAGAACAGAAAAATCTCCGCGATGTAATCTTTTTCCCGATAATGAAACCGAAGGAATAGAAACTAATCAAGAAAAAACCTGTCTTTTGGACAGGTTTTTTCTTGATTAGTTATCCACAGTTTTAGGGTGGGAGGGGTTGTTTGTTTTGTGGGATGAAGTGGTGTATAATATTAGGCAAGTGGGATGAAGTGGGCTAAAACAATTTTGTTAAAAATTGTTCGCCCGAAATTTTCATAAAGAAAATTTTTAGGGTTAAAGAATTTTTTATAAATTAAACTCATTCCACGAAATTTTATGCTCATAGGAGAATACACTCACACATTGGATGACAAGAATAGAATGTCATTACCCGTTAAATTCCGAAAGGAAATGGGGAAGAGTGTTGTTGTTGCTCCAGGATTAGATAATTGTCTTTCAATCTTTACCACCCACGAGTGGCAAAAGATTTCAGGGAAATTATCTGACTCCTCAATGCTCGCGAGTGATAACAGAAGTTTCTCGAGATTTATGTTTGGTCAAGCTGTGATTGTAGATGTAGATACGAATGGCCGAATACTAATCCCGGAAAATTTAAAAAATCGTTCAGGCCTGACTTCCAAAGTTGTTGTTATTGGTGTACAGAATCGCGCAGAAATCTGGAATGAAAAAGCATGGAATGACTACAAAAAAGTTGTAGAGACGCAGGCAGACGCCCTCGCAGATAAATTGGGGCAGATAGGTGTTCTTTAAAATGAAACATATTTCTGTATTACTAGGTGAATCAATCGATGGACTTCAAATAAAGTCTGGAGATACGATTGTAGATGGGACACTCGGTGGTGGAGGTCATACCCTTGAGATAATCAAGCGTTTTGGTAAGAATGTAAAAATTATTTGTTTTGATTTGGATAAAGATGCGATATCCAGATCAAAAAAAATAATTGATGAGACTTATTCTAATGTAACTTTCGAAACAACTGGATTTCAGAACATAGACAAAGTTCTTGATGATTTAAAGATTCCAAAAGTTGATCGAATTCTGCTTGACCTAGGTCTCAGTTCATTCCAGCTTGAAGAGGGAGATAGGGGATTCTCATTTTCTAAAAACGAATCACTATTGATGACAATGAAAAGAGATCCGAGTGGTGATGACCTGACGGCTTATGAGATAGTAAACACTTGGAGTGAAGAAACATTAGCAGATATTATTTATGGTTTCGGTGAAGAGAAATTTTCAAGAAAAATCGCAAAGGGAATCGTAGAAGCAAGGATGGAGAAAAAGATTAAAACGACATTCGATCTAAATGAAATTATTGAAAAAGCCGTTAGCAGGTTTTACAAAGGGAAAAGGATTAATCCTTCAACCAAAACTTTCCAAGCGCTCCGGATTGCAACGAACAGTGAATTGTCAAATTTAGAACAAGTAATACAAAAAGGTTTCAGTCGGTTATCGGTTGGTGGGAGGATGGCGATAATTAGCTTCCACTCTCTAGAAGATCGCATAGTGAAAAAAGCATTTATAGATTTAAAACAAAAAGGTCTCGCCAATGTTATTACAAAAAAGCCAATAATCCCAAGCCTGAATGAAGTAAAGTCAAATCCTCGTTCTCGCAGTGCCAAATTAAGATTAATAGAAAAAATTATATGACAAGAGCAAAAGCAATTACAAACGATATAGCGCAAAATATAAATACACAGAGAGCATTATTCCGTGTTTTAATTTCTGGTTCAATAATTTTATTTGCTGTATATATTTATTTAATAGGATCTATTACTTTTAACGTAATTGCTCGCAAATCATTAGAGAATACGGTTGCAAATATAACTGGCCAAGTTAACCAACTTGAGTTAACTTATTTAAATAATGTAAATAAAACAGACAAAAATTATGCTCTGTTAAATGGTTTTGTAGATGTATCTCAAAATATTTTTGCAGCACGTGATGTTAACCATGTTGCTATTCGCTAATGAAATTATCATCGTTTCAATTAAGAATAAGAATTATAATAGTTTGTATTTTTTTGGTGACTATTATCCTTTTGAGTAGGCTTTTTTTTATTCAGGTTATACATAAAAATTTATATACAGAACGTGCCGACAAACAGTATATAACGCCTTCTAGTAATATATTTAATCGTGGTTCAATATTTTTTTCTAAAAAAGATAATTCTCTTGTAGCTGCGGGGACTATTTCTTCGGGTTTCAAATTAGCGATGGTCCCAAATGATATATTAAATCCTGAAGATGCATTTTTAAAATTAGTTCCATATATGAAAATGGACCACGATACTTTTATTTCTAAAGTATCAAAAAAAGATGATCCATACGAAGAGATTGCGATAGAATTAACAAAAGAACAAGTTACTGAGGTGGACAATCTTCATATAAAAGGTATCTCTGTTTTCAAAGATAATTGGCGATTTTACCCGGGTAGTAATCTTGCTTCACATGCTCTTGGCTTTTTGGCTTATAAAGATAATTCTCTAGTAGGTCAGTACGGACTAGAGCGTTTCTATAACTCCACACTTTCTAAACCAAAAGATGAAGCGTATGTGAATTTCTTTGCGGAAGTATTTTCAAATCTAAGAGATACAATTACAGAAAATAATCAAGGAGATATCGTGACGACCATAGAACCTTCAACACAATATACGCTTGAATCAGAATTATTAGCTACATTAAAAAAGTGGAATGCAGACCAGGCGGGTGGAATAATAATAAATCCACAAACAGGTGAAATATATGCAATGGCGGGATTACCAGATTTTGATTTAAATAATTTTGGAAGTGTGTCTGATGTTGGTGTATATCGTAATCCAATCATTGAAAACGTTTTTGAATTTGGGTCTGTAATTAAGCCCCTTGTGATGGCGGGTGCAATTGATGCTGGTGTTGTTACTCCGGAAACTAAATACACTGACAATGGATTTGTTGTGGTAGATAAAAAAACGATAAATAATTTTGACAATAAAGGTCGTGGTATAACTAGTATGCAAGGTGTACTTGACCAATCTCTCAACACGGGAATGGTTTTTGTTGAAGGTAAACTTGGTCACGATAAATTTCGTTCCTATATGAAATCTTATGGTATTGGAGAAAAAACGGGGATTGACCTTCCCAATGAGACGAGTGGACTGATTAAAAATTTAGATAGTCCACGCAATATTGAATATGCCAATGCGTCTTTTGGCCAAGGTATCGCGCTTACGCCCATAGAAGCAGCTAGAGCGTTTTCAATTATTGCAAATGGAGGTAAATTAATTACCCCACATTTAGTGAAAGAAATAAAATATGATAATGGTTTATCAAAAAAAATTGATTATCCATTTGTAAAAGAAAATATACTTAAAAAGGAAACTACTGACACTATCACGCAAATGCTAATCCATGTATTTGAATCTTATGATGGCGGTATACATAAATTTAATAACCATAGTGTTGCCACAAAAACGGGTACGGCACAAGTAGCTCTTCTAGACGGGAAGGGGTATTATACAGATCGTCACATGCATTCTTTTTTTGGTTATTTCCCAGCATATGACCCTAAATTTTTAATCTTTCTTTTCCTTAAAAATCCCAAAGAAGTTAAATATGCTTCTCAGACATTAATACCACCATTTATAAATATTACCAAATTTATTATAAATTATTATAATGTTCCACCAGATAGATAGATATGACAAAAAAAATATTTAAAAAAATTATAATTTTAATTATTACTTGGCAAGCCAAAACAATACTTGCTAAGTATCATCCCAAAATAATAGCAATTACTGGGTCTGTCGGTAAGACATCAACGAAAGATGCTATTTTTACAGTACTCTCAAAGTTTAAAGTAGTTCGTAAAAGTGAAAAAAGTTTTAATAGTGAAATTGGTTTACCTTTAACCATTTTAGGTTCACCAAATGGTTGGAATGACCCATTTATTTGGTTTGAAAACATTTTACATGGATTTTATTTGATTCTATTTAAAAGACCATATCCAGAATATTTAGTACTTGAGATTGGAGTAGGGAAACCAGGTGATATAAAGAAAAATGTTATTCCTTGGCTTAAGCCAGACGTTGTGGTCGTCACTCGTTTTCCGGACAAACCAGTACATGTAGAATTTTTTGGAACAGTTGATAAAATTATAGAAGAAAAAAGTGCTCTCGCTTTTGCCTTGAAGAAAGATGGAATACTTATACTTAATCATGACGATGAAAAAGTTTATTCTCTCCACTCGAAATCAAATGCTAGAGCAATATCGTTTGGGATGAGTGAAAATTCTACTTATCATGCGACATATCCTACATATTTATACAAAAAACAGGGTGATATGGATGTCCCAGATGGAATTAGTTTTAAATTGGAATATGAGGGGAATACTTTCCCCGTGATGCTACCAAATGTTTTAGGAATGCATAATATTGGGCAAGCACTCGCGGCGGTTGCTTGTGCGTGTGAGCTTGGTTGTGATTTGCTGGATTCAATAAAAGCAGTGAGCGGGTATATCACTCCACCGGGACGCTTGTCGCTTATTGAAGGTATCAATAATTCAATAATAATAGACGATACATACAATTCTTCACCTGTCGCTATGGAATCAGCGATTGAAGTACTGAAAGATATAAAAGGGAAAAGAAAAATTGCTGTGCTTGGAGACATGCTTGAATTAGGAAAATTTACAGAAGAAGAACATCGAGTTGTGGGAGAAAAGATAGTTGGTGTTGCAGATGTTTTGATTGTAGTTGGACCAAGAGCCAAGTTTATCGCTGAGGAGGCAATCAAAAAAGGTTTTCCTCAAAAAGAAGTTTATAGTTTTGATTCATCAAAAACAGTGGCTAATTTCTTGGAAGGAATAATAAAGAAAGGGGATATTGTCTTAATAAAAGGTTCCCAAGGAGTACGTTTAGAAAGGGCTGTAGAGGTCATTATGGCGCACAAAGAGCTCAAAAAGGCCCTTTTATGCCGTCAGGACAAAGAATGGCGGGATAGGTAAACCCCGACACCTATATTCCCATAGCTTTTTTATTCTGCCAATAAAATTCTTTAATAAAAAATATAATTTTGTTAAAAACATAGATAAACGAGAATATCTTTATTGAAAAAGCAGAAAAATGGGAATATAGGTGTGGGGGTAAAATAGGATTTGAAATGAGATAAAAAAATACAACCCTAATTATTCTTGGTAACTAGGGTTGGCTTTTTAATTCTTTTTTACCGCATTTTTGCAATAATTTTTGGAAAATCATTTTCAAGTTCCTCAATGAGCATAAACATTAGTGGAACTTTATTAAAAGCCATCCAATCGCTGGAACTTTCATCCCATTTGTACATGATGATATTGGTGGCTATTCCGTTATCTGTTTCAAAGAAACTGACGACGATCTTCTTTGAATTAATACTTTCGTCGTTAAGTGAAATGATGCTATACTCACAAACATCTTTTCCTCCTTCTTTCTGAAACATATTAGGTTCAGGCCAGATTCTGAGAATTTTTATCCCAAAATCCATAAGATTTATCATCATTGCCGTTGTTATAAACCTGGCTTTGTTTGTTAAACCTTTGATTTCACCAAAATCTAGGAAAGAAACCCAATTAAAAGAATTTTTCATAATGTTAAATATTAGTTTTGTATAGTATAATATGTTTTAAGCTCGTTGTCAAATGCATTTTATTGACTCACAAAATGAAAAGTAGTATTATCTTATTAATTGCTTTTCGGGAATTTCTAAACAAACAATTTGCTCTTTGCTCCTCGGCCGTTCGCTTGGTCGTACATGTTCCATTTTTTTACTATGTTTACGGTTTTCCAATTTAAAACCCGGGTGTTGCTTATGCGCATTCGGGTTTTTTTAAATTTTAAAAACTAAAAAAACAAAGCCATTTACATTAATATATATGTATGTTATTATGAAATAAACTTTTAAACACATAATCTTATGGAAATTAGAGAATCAATTCAGTTATCTTCATTGACGATAGATACAATTGTTGATAAGATAAAAAAATTATCTGAAGGTAATATTTGTGTTGCCTTCAGGGTAATTTACGGGACTTCTGATTCCAGAGGAGCCCTGAAAACTCTGGTTCGTATTAAGGGCATGAGTAAACCAATCGAGGGGGTTGCAAGTCTCCTTGATATCCAGGGGATTGATACTACTGATGAAGACTTCATCAGAAAAATCGATTCTTCCATTTCCCTTATTGTTCTTACCACCACAAGTGGTAATGAAAAAGATATACGTCAAGGTGAGAGAGTTTATTTTGTAGATGATGCTCCAATTCTTTGCGTAATGCGACAGGATGAGTCATCAAAAAAATTTAGATTTCTCTTTTGGCGGTTCACTAACGAGTACGACGGGGAATAATCCTCTGTCAGATAAAATAACACTAGTCTCAGCCCAATAAGGTTGAGACTTTTTGTTTAGTTGACTGTAGATAGGGGCTAAGCCCCTATCTACAAACTATAAATTGTATGCTTCGCATTTATATATAGTTGTGATCACGAGTTACTAAGTAAAATTTTTTGTAAACTCAAATTTTACGTAAGTACTCGCGACCTCAGCTCATAATTTTGTGTGTTCACAAAATATCACTGCGCTTTCACAAAGCTAAAAATCCCCAGCAGTGGGGATTTTTTACGCTTTGTGACCTTACAGAGAATCGGACTCTGATTTTATCCTTGAGAAGGATACGTCCTAACCGTTAGACGATAAGGCCCTAAAACATTTTAAATACAAAATATTCGGGCGAACAATCTTTTAATAATAAAGATTGTTTTAGTCCAAAATCATTAACTACTTAAAAATAACAGAATATTTCATTTTTTACAAGGGTTTAAGAAGTGTTAATAGTTTAATATTCTTAAGATAATTTTATGTTATAATTGCTCTATGAAGAGACTTATTTATAAAGTAGAAAAATTACTATTTAAAAATCGTAGCGAGTGTGGATTCAATTTGCAAAATTCACGGCATATTTTAATTGTGCCAGGATTGGGTGGAAGTGTTTGGGACCTTTTCCCCTTGGTTAGATTTTTACGTAAAAATCAAAAAAATTACGACGTTACTGCAATTCCTTTAGGCTTAAATAGCTCTTCTCTTGCTGTAACTACTAGAAGAACGGTAGAGTATCTTAGGAAAAATTTGTTTGATAAAAGTAAACCAGAAAAGATAATCTTTATGGGACATAGCATGGGAGGAAAAGTCTCATGCATGTTGGTGGATGTAATTAGAAAATTATACCCTAATATTGTTTATGAAGTTATAACACTTGGTAGTCCTGTCGGAGGAGAAAAGCGAAAATATTTTTCTTGGATTGAAAACCAATTTCTCCGTTTATTTTCTGATGCATACAGAGAATGGGTTCCGATAATTCAACCAGACCCTAAAATAATTAAATATACTGGCTATTATTCAACGGATGATAAAATAATTCCTTCAGCTCTTGAAAAATCTGAACATATGGGAACGATTGTGGAATTAAAAGGATTTTCTCATATGGATCTTATAAATCCTAAAAAAATCGGGCTTGAGATTTTAAAACGACTAACCTAAAAATAGCAATACATCACAAATTATTTTTATGTTATAATCCTATTATCATGAATGACATAGGGACTTTGTATATTGTCGCGACGCCGATTGGAAATCTTGAAGATATCACTCTTCGGGCAATTCGTGTGCTAAAAGAGGTGGATTATATTTTATGTGAAGATACCAGAATGACACAAAATTTACTTAATAAATATAATATTAAAACAAAGACGATAAGTTATCATGCTCATAGTTCTCAAGATAAAGAATCTGCAATTATAAATTTGATCAAAGCTGGTAAGAATTTAGCCTTAGTATCAGACGCAGGAACCCCTTGCATTTCTGACCCCGGAGTTCTTTTGGTATCTAATATTAGGAAAGAATTTGGAAGTAATGCAAAAGTTTCTCCAATCCCTGGTCCAAGCGCTATAATATCTGCGCTTTCAGCTAGTGGTATTTCTTCGGCTGAATTTGTTTTCCTTGGATTTCTGCCACACAAAAAGGGAAGAACGAAGATATTTAAAGAGATTGTTGAGTCAGACAAAATATCAGTTTTTTATGAATCCACTCATAGGATTTTGAAAACACTTTCCTCTCTCCATACTTGTTCACCAAAGTGCGAGGTTATGATAGCTCGCGAGATTACAAAACAATTTGAAGAATTTGTTAGTGGCACACCAAGTGAATTATTGCAATATTTTAATGATAATAAAGTCAAACAAAAAGGGGAGTTTGTGGTGATTGTTTCGCCCAAATAACTATTGTATAATAGGAGTACCTGTCCCGTAAGAAGTCATATATGTAATATGGGGGAGTAAGTTTGTTCAGAAAAAATAGAGTTATATTTCGATATTAATAGTTAATTTATGTTGGTTCTGTAATCAGAACAACTTCGTACGGGATGAGAAAAGAAAAAACATTATTTATTATAGGTTTATGGGTAATGGTATTACCATTCTTAGGTTTTCCTAATAATTGGCGCAAAGTGTTATTTTTGATTACAGGATTGGCTATTATGTATCTTGCTTATTTATTTTACCTAGAAGTTAAAGCTCGTTTGTCTAAAGATATAAATCACAGTAAAACATTTGTAGATAATATTGGAAGTGGGGAATAAATATGTCATTTAAAAAAAATACAGCAAGATTTATTCTTATCAGCCTTGCATTTGTAATATGTGGGGTAGCTGTTTATTATAACCTACCAAAGGTTTTTAGTAACAATATAGAATATAAAAAAGGCCAAGATTTATCTAATAATATCAACAATGATAAAAATGTATTAAAAAGTGATGTTGATGTTTCAAGAGAGGAAAATCTTATAAAAGATGAAATTCCTGTTTCTAATATTCCTGTAACTCATATAAAAACACCAGAGCATGTCCGAGCTCTTTATATGTCTGGTTGGGTAGCTGGGTCAGAAAATTTTCGTAACTCTCTTGTAAAGATAGTAGATGATACAGAACTCAACGCTGTAGTAATAGACATCAAAGATTCTACTGGACGCATTAGTTTTAATATGGATAATCCTGAAATCCAAAAAATTGGCAGTTCTGAAAATCGTATAAAAAATATTCAAACACTTACATCATTACTTCATTCTAAAAATATTTATATTATTGGCCGAATATCTGTATTTCAAGATCCATATTTAACAAAATTAAAACCAGAATGGGCAATAAAAAAAATTAGTGACGGGGAGGTATGGAAAGATAAAAAGGGTTTGTCGTTTCTAGACCCTACAAATAAAAATGTTTACCAATATATTTTATCTATTGCCTTAAATTCTTATAAAGAGGGGTTTGATGAAATAAATTTTGATTATATAAGATATCCGTCGGATGGAAATATGAAAGACATCAATTATAATTTAGCTAGTGGTAAAACTAGAGCTGACAATATTGAGGAGTTTTTTAAATATCTTTCACAAGAAATTAAAAAAGATGAAAAAATACCAATATCAGGAGATCTTTTTGGCCTAACGACTGAAACAGGGGATGACATGGGAATAGGTCAGGTTTGGGAGAAGGCCATACCATACTTTGATTTTCTTTGTCCTATGGTGTATCCGTCTCATTATCCTCCAGGGCACGCAGGGTACAAGAATCCGGCACTTTACCCTTATGAAGTTATAAATAGAGCTCTTATAAGCGCTGTGGCTAAGACAAAAAGTAGTGGTCAAAATATAGCCAAAATTCGTCCGTGGTTACAAGATTTTGACTTAGGGGCTACTTATACTGAAGATATGATTAAAGCCGAAATAAAAGCTGTATATGATAATGGTTTAAACTCATGGATGCTATGGGACCCAAGCAATAAATATACGCTGTCTGCATTAGAAAAAGAATCATGAATAAAATTAAAATTTTTAAAAATTTAAAAAGGTTAGGATATGTAATAGTCTCTCTGGTTATTGTTTTGGGAGTGTTGGGATTGGGTATTTATATAGGATATTCTCATCGACCAGAAATAGAAAAAGTTACATCCGTAATTAATAAAAATCCACAAGTAGAAACTACTGCTGATTTTAGTACTTTTTGGAAAGTGTGGAATACCCTAAATAAAAAATCTATATATGCCAAGAAAGTTGAGGATCAAGATCGTGTCTGGGGAGCTATATCAGGTTTAGCATCATCCCTTGGAGACCCTTATACTGTATTTTTCCCACCCAAAGAGAATAAATCTTTTAATGAAGAAATATTGGGATCTTTTGCGGGGATAGGCGCAGAAATTGGGGTAAAAGATGAAATACTGACAGTCATTGCTCCTTTGAAAGATACTCCAGCCTGGAAATCTGGCATAAAGGCAGGGGATAAAATTATAAAAATTAATCAAGTCAATACTAATGATATGACGATAGACGGAGCCATAGAGTTGATTCGTGGTCCTGTGGGGACTACTGTTACTCTCTCAATTCTTCGCCTTGGTGAAAATAAAACACGTGATTTTGTAATCACAAGAGAAAAAATACAAATTCCAACGATAGACACAGAATTGCGTTCTGATGGAATTTTTGTTATCAAGTTTTATAGTTTTTCAGAAAATTCAGCTAGTTTGTTTAGGGATGCGCTTATTAAATTTATAAATTCTAAATCTAATAAATTGATACTTGATTTGCGTGGTAATCCAGGGGGATATTTAGATTCTGCTGTAAATATTGGGTCATGGTTTATAGATGAGGGAAAAGTAATTCTTAGTGAAGATAATGGTGATGGAAGTAACCCAAAAATTTATCGAAGTCACGGTCCAAGATTATTTAATGATAAACTTTCCTTTGTGGTACTAGTAGATGGTGGGTCAGCTTCTGCCTCTGAGATTTTGGCTGGTGCACTTCGTGAACATGGCATTGCAACTCTAGTAGGGGAGAAAACTTTCGGTAAAGGCTCGGTTCAAGAACTTGTAAAGATTACAGATGATACGTCTCTCAAGGTCACTGTCGCAAATTGGTATACACCCAATGGGGTTTCGATATCTAAAGATGGGCTTGAGCCAGATATAGAAATTCCGCTTACCCAAAAAGATTATGATGCCAAAAAGGACCCTCAAATGGATAAAGCGGTTGAAATATTATCAGCTAAAAATTAAATAAAGAACATGAAAATTATTTTGCTTACAGATATACCAAAAATTGGCAATAAATATGATGTAAAAGATTTCAAAGAAGGATACGCTCAGAATGTTTTTTTGTCTAAGGGTTTAGCTTGCCTTGCGACCAAGGCAGAACTTGCTAAGTTAGAAGATAGAAAAAGACAAACGGAGAAGAAAAAAGAAGAAGAAATGAAATCGTTCTTTGATTTAATTGCATCTGTAGGTGGTAAGACTATTACAATAAAAGCCAAGGCAAACGAGAAAGGTCATTTATTTAAAGCAGTTGGACCCAAAGATGTAGTTTTAGCTATTAAAGAAATTTCTGGAGTTAATATTGATGAAAGTTCACTAATCATGGATCATATTAAAAATCTTGGTCCTTATACAGTATCCATAAAAAAAGGTGATAAAAGAGGGGAGTGTGAAATAATAATAGAAGCTATATAACGTGGACGATTTTTTTAATTGAAAATGTTCTGTTAAAATTTATTTTTCTTTTTGTTCCATATTTAACAATTCCTTCTTTTAGAGAAAAGAGTGTGTGGTCTCTTCCAAGTCCTACATTATTTCCAGGAAGAATCTTTGTCCCGCGTTGACGAACGATAATTGAACCCGCCTTTGCTTTCTCCCCAGTATAAAGCTTCGTACCGAGATACTTTGGATTTGAATCTGTTAAGTTTTTGGCCGAACCCCCAGCTTTTCTATGTGCCATAAAAATTAGGTTGTAGGTTCTAGCTTTTAGGTACTAGCAAACTACATTTGAATAATTTATAATTGAACTGTATGAGTATACCTAATTTAATACATAAAATCAAGAGCAAAATTGGTATTGACAAATTAACCATTTTGTTTCTATTTATAATAGTAGGGGTGGGGATTAGTTCCTTTGGTTTAGGAAGACTTTCTGTAGGTAATAGTTTTAATGAAAATAGTAATAGTAATATAACTATAACAGAAACAGAAAACTTATTAAAAAACCAAAACACAAAAGATAGTAAAATTTCTTCAACACAACCTACACAATTGGCAGAAAAGAGGTATGTGGCCTCAAAAAATGGTAAAATGTATTACAGTTTAGGTTGCAGTGGAGCTAAGCGTATTAAACCAGAAAATGAGGTTTGGTTTAGTACGACAGAGGATGCAGAAAAATCCGGATATAATATGTCATCTACGTGTAAATAATATATGAAAAAATTTTATCAAATTTTTATAATTATTTTTGTAGTATTATCTCTTTTTATTATAAAAGACGATATTAAATCAGCCATAGATAAAGTTTATTCTTATTTAAATAAAAATAATCAGAGTTTAGTAATTAACTTAATAGAAAAAAAAGAAGTACAATTACCAGGTAAGGTTGATACACCCGGAGCTCTTCGAGTTGTTAATAATTTTCTAAATATAAATAGTAATATAATATTATCCAAGGATAATGTTATCAAACTAACTAATAAAGAAAGATATGAAAATGGTAACTTGCCTCTGTTAACAGAGAATCAGAAATTAGATTTATCAGCAGAGAAAAAATTACAAGATATGTTTACTAGTCAATATTTTGAGCATGTATCTCCAAAGGGTATAGGTGTGGGAGATTTAGGGGAAGAAGTTGGGTATGAATATATCTTAATTGGAGAGAATTTGGCGTTAGGAAACTTTAAAGATGACTTATCTCTCGTTGATGCATGGATGGCAAGTGTTGGTCATCGTGCGAATATTCTAAACGAACATTATACTGAGATTGGTGTGGCTGTGGGCAAGGGTAATTTTGAAGGTAAAGATATTTGGATGGCAGTTCAGCATTTTGGTACACCAAGAAGTATCTGTCCAATTATCGACCAAGTTCTTTTTGGAGTTATTGGCCTTGACCAAAATAAAATAAAAGAAATGGAAGAAAATCTTACTTTACGACTCGATATGATAAATAAGAGGGTTTTATACGAGGGGATGACCTATTCTGAACAAATTAATACATATAATAGTTTAATAAATACTTATAATAATTTAATAAAAGATATAAAACAAAAAATAAATGATTATAATAATCAAATCCGCGCATTCAATCTTTGTATTTCAAATAATCAGTAATCTTGTTTTATACACCAATAGGGTAGTGTCAAGAGCTATTTATGGCTGTATTTAAAATATAGCATAGTGTCGCACATTATATCTTTTACGACATTAAGTTTGGGACAAACTATAATGTCGTAAAAGATTAGCCATATTTTGCAACATGTTATGTCGTAAAATATGGCTCTCACTTCGTTTATATTTAATCTTTAAATAATTTATTAATATATTTTAATTACTTATTCCCCCTTTTTCTTAAGATACTTTTTATTCTTTAATTTATCAGGCATTAAACTCTTATCTGTATATTTCTCATATCCTTTTCCATAGTTCAATTCCTTCATAAGCTTTGTAGGTGCATTTCTTAAATTAAGTGGTATTGGTAGGTTCCCATACCTTAAAACGTCTTCCTGGGCCATTCTAAAGGCCTCATAAGCGCTTCTATCTTTCTTGGCTTGAGCCAAATAAACTGCTCCATGGGCAAGGTTTATACCACATTCTGGATATCCGATTGTTTCTACGGCCTTAAAGACCTCATTGGCCACTACTAAAGCTGTTGGCTGGGCCAATCCAATATCTTCACTAGCAAAAATTACCATACGTCTAGCAATAAATTTTGGATCTTCCCCCGCTGCTATCATTCTTGACAAATAATATAAAGTGGGGTCTGGTTGGCTAGCTCGCATACTTTTTATAAAAGCACTTATCGTATTGTAATGCTCGTCTCCCCTCTTATCATAACGTAAAAATTTTGACTGAAGAGTATTTTTAAAATTTTCAATATTTATTTCTTTATAGAGTGAAGAAGTATTTTCTATCATCGCGATTGCTTGACGAGCATCTCCGCCTGACATAGAGATAAGCCAATCAATCGCATCTTTTTTAATTTTGAAACCGGTAGATTTAATAATCTTTCTCATCTCATCACTTGATAGTTCTTCCAAAACAAAAACTCGCAAACGGGATAGTAGCGCAGGAATAACTTCAAAACTTGGATTCTCTGTTGTTGCACCAATGAGTACCAATCGTCCACTCTCAACATAAGGTAATAGAAAATCTTGTTGAGCTTTGTTGAAGCGATGTATCTCATCAAGAAAAAGAATTTTTGGACCTAAAAGTGTTCCGCTCCCTTTAGATGATGAATCTACAATCTGCCTAATATCATCTTTACCCGCAGAAACAGCCGAAAGTTCATGATAGTCGGCATTTAGTGATTTAGCATAAATCTTGGCCAATGTAGTTTTACCAACTCCAGGTGGTCCCCAAAGAATAAATGAAAACACATGTCCTTGCTCTATAGCAATAGAAAGAGGTTTATTTTTACCCACAAGATGCTCTTGACCTACAAATTCGGTCAAATTCTGTGGTCTAATTTTGGATGCTAATGGCTCTGGCATACATATCATTATACTCTAAAACTATACCAAGAAAGAGTTTTATAAATTCAAAAATTAAAGTTTCTGTAATTCCTGGTCCACAGGTACTAAATCTACACTAGTTGTATCCTCTACATTAATACTATTAATGTTATCGGTTATAGATTTTGTAGTGTCAGATTTTACAGCTTGATTAAGCTCAATGTCTGATTGACTTAATGGCTGTGGTTCTATTTTTTGATTACCATTTTTCAAAACGATTATAATTATAACCGCAAGAATGATAACGATGACTGCTACAATAGTTAAATTATTTTTTTTATTCATAATATATTTAGTCATTAGTATTATTATCTTCGACTTTAGTAGAAACTACACCACTCTCATCTATCCTTGGAATTTGAGCCAGTGTTGTTGCAGTAGTTTTTACTGCAATATGAGCTAATTTGACCACTTCTCGTAACGCTTTGATATCTTTACTAAATGTATCACGAAGAGTTTTCATTTCAGCTTTGAGAGCTGAATCACTTGTGACATTTACACTATAAACTTTTTTTGATTGAGCCGACACAGCACTTCTCGCGTCAGTTATAGCAAGTTTTGCTTTCTCTACTTCGGTTTTTACAGTTGATAAATCCAAGCCCATGCTTTCTGCTTTAGTAATACGAGATTCTATACTTACAAGTACATTTTCAATTTGATCTATTTTGCTAGAAAATTGATCTGTAAATTTTGTATTTAAAGCTTGAATTGTCTCTACAATTTTCTCTGCAGATATTTTTTTATTTTCATCCTTTATTTTATTAAGACTTTCTTTGAAACTCGCTTTCATTGCTTCAATCTTTATTTTAGCTTCTTCTTTATTTAATTCAATTCCATTTTTAAATTCCTCTCTTTTTGTTTTTACTGATTCTAGAACAGCTTCCATTTGATTTTTATATTCTTCTCTTTTTAGCTCTAGTTCAGTTTTTATTTTTTCTATTTGATTTTTAACTTCTTCTCTTTTGTTTTCTGACTCATCTTTTATTTCTTCTTCATCATCCTTAATCTCATCATCGTCCTTAAGTTCATTTTGTTCTTCCTCAACCTCTATTTTGGGAGTTTTTAATTCGCCTTTTACTTCCCTTATTTTATTTCTAATTTCATTATTTACCCCCTCATTTTCTTCTGCGTACACTACATAACCTAACATTAATGATAATATTATAATAATTGACGATACACTATATTTTATATTTTTTCTCATACAGATAATTTTATACCTTTTTATTCATAACACAAGTAACAAAAAACCCTTATTTATTAAGAGTATATTTAATAAGGGTTTTATCTATTTTATAACACTGTTGATAACTATTCCTGTTTCAAGAGCTGAAATGATGTTTTTCGCGGCAATTTCGGCCATCATATCGCGAGCTGTTTGACGAGCTGAAGCGATATGAGGAGTAATAATTACATCTGGTAATTTTATAAGCCCCTTAGATAATTTGGGTTCGAATTCAAAGACATCTAATGCCGCCCCACGAATAATATTATTTTCGAGTGCATATACTAATGCTTTTTCATCAACAACTGGACCCCTTGATGTGTTAATTAAAAATGCAGTTTTTTTCATTGTGGCAAGTGTTTCTTTGTTTATGAGATGGTGGGTTGTAGGAAGTAATGGAACATGAAGAGATACAATATCAGCCACGCGGAGAATCTCGGCAGTTTCTTTTCTTGCTGGCCCTATTATTTGTTCTAGTGTTGGGTTTGGAGATATGTCACTATATATAATTTTTGAACCGAAACCATAATGTAATATTTTAGCAACCTCGGTTCCTATTTGGCCAGCACCGATTAGTCCAATTGTTTTTCCTTTCATGTCTGTCCCTATAAATAAATTTGGATCCCAACCTTTGAATTTACCTTTACACATAAATTTATCGCCTTCTACCAAACGAGTTGTGAGAGCAAGCATAAGAGCCACTGTATGCTCAGCTACGGCCGTGGCTGAAGTTCCTGGAGTATTTGATATACAAATATTTCTTTTTTTAGCTTCATCTAAATCAAAATTATCAAAGCCAACAGAAAAGTTGGCAAAAACTTTGGCAGTTGAACAAGCATCGAAAACTTCCGCGTCTATATGGTCTGTTAAAAAAGAAATAACACCGTTATAAGGTTTTTTCTTCAATGCTTTTATAATTTCTTTTTTAGTCGGAGGAACTTTTGATATTCCCATATCAAAAGTTATTCCTTTTTCTCTTAACAACTTAAGTCCTGCTTCTGGAATTTTTCTTGTAATATAAATTTGTTTATTCATAATATAATTTGTGAAGCTTTTTATTAAATTAAATAATACTAATATCTTTATTTTTGTGCTTTTCTGCGACCAAAGCAATTTTCTCCATCATTGCTACTGCTTCCACTGGGTATTTCCCTTTTGCTGATTCTTCTGAAAGCATAATGCCATCAGCTCCATCAAGTATTGCATAGGCAACATCTGAAACTTCAGCGCGAGTTGGAGTTGGACTATCTACCATAGATAGAAGCATCTGAGTGGCAACAATAACCATTTTTCCTGCTTTTTTGCATTCTTGTATAATACGATGTTGAATGAAAGGAATTTCTTCAAGTGGAAATTCATTACCTAAGTCCCCTCTCGCAACCATTATGCCATCTGATTCTTTTATAATGGAATCTAAATTTTCATATGCCAACTTACGTTCTATTTTGGATATAACTTTTTGATTACCTCCTTTTTCTTTTATAATTTCTTTTAATTTAATAACATCATGGGCTGTGCCGACAAAAGACAAGGCCACATATTCTACTTCCTGTTCTATTCCAAAAGATAAGTCATCCACATCTTTTTCTGTAATTATTTCTTCTCCATTCTCTCCACCGAAATGATGTCCATCACCCTTTTGAACTCTTGGTCCAGATAAATCTTGAATAATAGGAATAGATAAATTATTCTCTTTAGCAATTTCACGAATATTTTTTATAATATCGCCATGCCACTGGTGAGTACCCCACGAGAAATTCAAGCGAGCTATATCCATATGATGTTTTATCATTTCGGTAATAGTTTCTCTATTATTACTAACTGGTCCTATGGTTGCGATTATTTTTGTTATGGATTCCATATATTTATTTTAATGTAGCTTTGTTATGTTAATAATTCTTTCATATTTTACATTTCGCTCTCGAGGTCCTAGTGCACCTGCTTTAATACCAAAGCATCCAAAAGCACACGTTAGGTCACCAATAAAATCATCCATCGTTTCCCCGCTTCTGTGACTCACAATACAATCTATATTATTATCACGAGCAAGTTTCATGGTATCAAGCGTCTCACTTAGTGTGCCAATTTGATTTGGTTTAATAATAATACCCCTTATACTTTTTTTATCTATAGCTTTTTTTAGTTTATCTTTATTGGTGACAGTAAGATCGTCTCCTATCAATTTCACATCTCCAATTTTTTGTTGAAGTTTAGCGAAGCCCTCATAATCTTCTTCATTAAATGGATCTTCTATAAAAATCATTGGGAAATCAGCACAAATTTTTCCATAAAGATTTATCATCTCATCTTTAGTCCAATCTCGGTCCATAAATTTATACACATCTCTATCATAGTCATAAAAAGAACTGGCAGCGACATCAAGAGCAAATTTAATTTTGTCGCTATAACCTAATTTTAGAACAACTTTTTTCATTAATGTAAGTGGTGTAAATACATCTTCTACATCTAGTGCTACTCCACCTTCATCTCCCTTGGTAATTACTCCAAACTCTTTTTCTAGAATTTCGTCTAATTTATTTTGGATGTTTCGGCTAATTTCTACACTTTCTTTTGATGTCTCTACTTGTGGAACAATATGAAATTCTTGAAAAGCTAATTTTGTGGCTGCGTGTTTGCCTCCGTTTATAAGATTAAAACATAAAAATGGTTCTTTACGAGATGGAGTTATGAGAGCTAGAGTTTTAAGGTATTCGTAAACTTCCATATTTCTCACTTTGGCAGCAGTTTTAGCAGCGGCAATACTTACTCCTATTATACTATTACCTCCAAGATTTGTTTTCTGGGGTGTGCCATCGAGTTTTATCATAATCTCATCTATTTGTTTTTGCTGGTCTATATCTATACCTACTAACGCTTTTTTTATGACAGATTCTATTTTTTCTATAGCATTTGAAACTCCACTTTTACTATCTTTTCCGTCGCGTAGTTCGCATACTTCATATTTACCAGTACTTGCGCCTGATGGAACTTCAAAACTTCCGACTATATCACCTACATACACAGACACCTTAAGTGTAGGGTTCCCCCGTGAATCAAGAATTTGCTCGGCTGTTATGTTTGTGATTTTTTTATCCTTATCCATACTCCTTATATTATATAATAAAAATAATGATTTTCCAACATATATATAATTTATGCAAAAAGCTACACTGAAATAGCTCTTCTCAAAGGGTATACCGTCGTTCCTTACAGGAACAGTACACCTTTTGGATACTTTGATTACAAAGATATCTCAAAAGGTCTTGCGGAAGCTCCAAGTATTCGCTTCCTCACTCCAAAGCCCCTTTGATAAGACTATTTCAATGTAGCTTTTTTATAGAAACTACTTCTTTACTTTTTTAGGTTTCTTAACCTCTTTTCTATGCCCATCTCCTTTTGCCATATAGTTTTTAATGCGAAACAAATTTTATTTTTTCAGAATATAATTTGTGTAGCTTTTTATTAATAATATTTATATTATATACTATTTCCAAAAATTTAAAAATCAATTATAATATAAAAATGGACGAAGAAGATATAAATAATAAATATGGTTCCGATGGAGAAAAACCTGAAGTAAAAGAGCCAGTTTGTCCTCGTTGTGGACTGCGTTCTTATGATGAGGTTTGCCAAAAATGTGGCACTCCTATTGTAGATAAGAAAGACGACGAAGAAGAAGATTATAACTGGCGCGAGAAATACCGATAAAGAGATAGAGCCTTAGACTCTAGATAGAGTCTAAGGCTCTATCTGTAAGTATGGGGTAAAGCGCGAATAATTTTAATAATCCCGCGAAACGACTATATATTATTCCCTCGTCTCCCATTTTGTAATTGTAATACTTTGCGGATTTTCTTGATATAAATATGTGATGCTTGCCTTACTTTGAATATGCCCATCTTCGTATGTGACCTCTCCTGTGTGAGTTATAGGGTTTACAATGATAAATACAACATACCAAGAACCACCAAGAACTGGTTTATTGGTTGCGATAGTACCTATGTTATCTGTGATATATTTTTCAGCAAATAATTTCTCATTTCCGTTATTTATAGTTGTATTATCCTCTGGGACTATAACATGTTCTTTTTTAGGGTTAACACTTAAAACTATTGCTCCAATAATGACAATAATAAGGATAAAGATAATAATTTGCCTGATTGTAGTATATGTATTTTTCACATACTTTTATTATACCATTTAAGTGTAATTTAAGTGAGTTCAATAAGTAAACGCAGCACTACGCACCTAATAGTATCTTTTCTTCTTAAATCATTTCCCCACATTCTACGCTATAGCGTAGTTTAGGGGGAAACACACAAAATGCAAGTTTTTGCATTTACTTATTAAACTCACTTCTATTATATTTATTCTATATTATTATTTAAATAAACAACCTCGCTATTCGTATTTCTTCAAATGTTATATTATGACCTTCTCTTTCTAAAATCGTTTTGATTGGACTTAATTTTCCTTTAGCATCCCCTTTTAATTTGTTATTGGCTTTTTTAACTAGGTCTATATTTTTTTGTGATGGTCTGATATGTGTAATAATTGTTTCAGGATATTTTTTTATAATATCTTCTGTGTGGCTGATTATTGTGCCTTCTACTAAATTTCTTTCTTTAGCTATCTCTTTTATATTCATCCCTCTATCCAATAATTCTTTTGTAATTAAAATTGTTGGAATTTTTGTATTTTTAATATTCCCTCTTTTTATTTTGTTACTACTTCCGTGAAGGTTGCCCCCCATACGATTGATAAAATCAACTTCCAATTTTTCTTGCTCGTCTTTTTTCAATTTCTTAAACAAGAGTTCATTATGGAAACTTTGATTTTTCAAATCAAGGTCTTGTTCCAAAACTTTCGGGTCCACCTGAAGTGCATCGGCATTAAATCCAACTAGGCTTATTCCCTCAAGCGTTCGTACTCTTGAAAGCGCAACATAACCCATACCATAAGTGAAAGTTTTAGAGAGGTCTATTTCGGCGTTATCAAGTGACATCCCTTGGCTTTTGTGTATTGTGATAGCCCAAGCAAGACGAAGTGGTATCTGAGACACTGAAGCCTTAATCTTCCCATCTTCTTCAATTGCCCACAATTCTGGTTTTAAACTTATTTTCTTACCATTATAAAGTTCTATAATTGGGTTTCCATTTTCTTCTATAAAACCTATAACCTTACCACGCGAACCGTTCACGTACCCTTCCTCAAAATTATTTTTGATGCACATTATTTCGGCCCCTACTTTTAATTTCAATTTTTCATGAGCAAGACAGCTTTTTTTAAGTAGTTCTACAAGTGGTAAAGGACCTGATGAAGTCATATGGGAAATTTTTTCTTCGTTTTTGATTTGTGAAAGTTCAATGTTGTTTATATCGTCAACATTGATATTGTGAGTATATAGTTTAGTCGCTTTTACTTCATTTTTTAATTTAGCCCCAATACGACTTCTCAAAAGTTCATAGTGTCTTTCTTCGGTACTATTAGTGCGGATTGTATTCAAAATTTCTGTCAAAACGTCGTCTTTTTGGCGGTGCTGTTCTTCTATATAACAAATTGCCGGATTTAATATTTGCCAAGCCTTGCTATTAAAAACCATACCATTTTCATTCTTTGCCTCGCTCGCCTCGCTGGAGCTTTGGCGAAGCGGGCCGTAGCTTCCGTCGGAGGCGGGTTCATTCCCTACTTTGTTTATTGGTGGCAATTGGAAAAAGTCGCCAGAAAGTATTACTTGCAATCCTCCGAATGACTTATCATTTCTTTTGAATCTTCGGCAAACTTTTTCAACCATATCCAGCTGACTAGCATGAAGCATTGAAACCTCATCTATTATTAAAACGCGCGCTTTTTCAAAACGTTTCCAAAGGTATTTCTTTTCTTCCAATTGTTGGAACCCTTTTTCATCCAGAAAGTTTCTTATTCCGATTCCTGACCACGAGTGGATAGTCATGCCGTTCATATGAGTCGCAGCGATACCCGTTGAAGCAGTAACTGCCACGGGAATATTATGGTCTTCCAAATACACAATATATTTATTCAAGAGAAATGTTTTACCACTACCTGCACTTCCAGTCAGATAAATATTCACTCCAGTTTTCATTATTAAAAAGGCCTGCTCTTGGGTCATTCTAAGATTCTAACATTTTTATCTCAAAAAATCTTTAATTATTTTATTTTTTTTGTTTTTTATTTTTCTTTAAACTATAAATTCCATATCCTCCACTTAAAAGAATTACAATAATTAATAAGATTGTCCAGATAGAAATAGGTCCAGTTATTAATGAACTTACTCTTCCTACACTTGCAGTGAGATTATTTTCAGGAGTTTCTTGTTCAACTGACGTCTCTATTAATTCATTTACTGATTGTATTGGCTCTACCACTAATTCTTTTGGTTTAGGTGTAGGTTTGGGTTTGGGAGTAGTTTTGACTGATACCTTATTTATTACATTAACATTTGTGGTGGGTATAGGATTAATAAAAGAAGTATCATTAGCACAACGCTCTCCTGTGTTTACATTATATAAATCACCAGATTTAGGATTGCATCCCACAGTTGTAATTGCAGAAACGGCTAGGGTTGCTGGTCTGCTACCATTATTATTGGAATGAGAAACGGCATCGAGTCCCCCAAAACTTGTGAAGTGATAGGTAACAATTTTAGTGTCAGTGCCATTACTGATAGCACATTCACCAGGTGCTGTTGGCGCAGTGGGTGTATTATAACTTCCACCGCATACGTTAGTTATTGTTTGCCAAGTATTTGATAGAGCTGGTCTATAACCAACAGTGCCTGTAACTCCTGCAAGTAATATTGTTACGGGTTTATCAAAGACTAATGTCCCACTGTCAGAACCAATTGAAATGACAGTATCGCCAACATTAAATCCAGCTGGTGCATTTCCCCCTGCTGGTGTGCCTGATGTTGGGGCATCAATAACTCCGTTCCAATCAGCCGGACCGGTCACAATCGTATTATCGGGAATAGCAACATCTGCTACATCAGAAGCTATGTTAATTTCCGGCAATGTTCCCGTCTTTTCTCCTTCCACAAGACTAATGAATGCACTAACATCGATTGTTGGATTAGTTGTGCCACTTCCAACGGTAACAGTAACCGCTTGATCAGGATTGGTAATAACAACCCCCGTAGTGTTTCCCCCTAGATTAGCGTTACCATTAATATTGGGAGTGGTTTCCGTAGCATTATCAATTTTATATTTAGTAAAGTGATTAACATCAACGGAAAAGACATAACATACTCCGCCAACTTCGCAAACACCAACGGGAGGAGTGTATATTCCCGGGGTATCAACAAGATCTGACATATTTAATATATTTTCATCATCATCATAAGCAATTAATTTTGCATTGATTTCATCCGAGGTAGAAGATGCATCAAAACCAAGTTTATCAAGCCCGTAAAATTCAATTGTTGCGCTTACACCTTTAAGAGATGGATCATCTGTTAAAATATCTGGAGTATTATCTGAAAAATCAAGACCTATAATTCCAGCTTGGGCCATATCCATTTTAGTGCCCAAGTTTTGTAAGAAAGTTTTTGTTGCATCCTTTGATAAATCTAACGCAGAAGTAAATGTTATCTTCCCCATTTTCACTCCATCAATTGATTTTTCAAAATACAAACCCGAGAAATTTGTATAATTTGAACCTGTAACTGTATTTAGATTATTTGCAATACCAGCCGATGTTAGAGTTGTTGAAATATTATTGAATGCTGTTGCTACTCCATCAGATGCAGAAGTTACAGTCACTGTATAAGTTATTGTCTTATTATTAACTGTAACAATCAAAACCTGATCAGTAACAGGGGCTGAGCTGTTAAAGCCAGTTACACTATCAGGTGTTACGACTGAAGTAGAATCATCGCTGTAAGTTCCAGTAACCACTAATCCTGAAATATCTAATGAATCCCCAACTGTGTAAGAAAGTTTAGTGGCTGGAGTGGTAATTGCGATACTAGAAAGTGTTATTTCATTAGTGTAGTCAACAACAACTGAAATTTGAGTAACTCTACCACCATTATTTGTGCCAATATCAGAATATAAAACACCAAAATTAGTTGTCCAAGAATTTACTTCTGATAATGTCCAAGCCAGATTAGTAAAGGGGTTTGTTGTTAGGATACGACTATATGTTATATATGTATCTATGAGTTCATTAGTTGGTCCATCATTTGTGCTTAAACTTCCGTTTTCTAATCTCAGTTTTATATTTGCAATTCCTTCTGATTTACGAGCAATTACATTTAGAGTTACTGAATTAATCGTCGATCCAACAGATAAACTTGATCCTGGTATAATAAAGGTTTGAGCTTGATCATCAGTAGTCTCTTTAATATATGAATTGTCATTAGTATCACTACTTCCAACAGCGTTAAATTTCGTAACAGATGACGATGTCCCCAATGTCCAATCATCAAAATTACCAATTCCGTTAGGATATAGGGTTATAGTTGCTGCCTTTGCATTATTGATTACAAAAAATCCGCCGACTAGAAAAGTAATGGCGAATACGACCGAAGAAACAAACTTGAGATTTAGATTTCTCATTTGAGTAAACATATATTTAATTTTGCTAGTTAAGACATTGTTGTAACAAGTTTTAGCTAGCTTATATTTTTAATAATTAATAAAAATGACCAAAAACAAAAACAATTTAATTTACACATTTTTATTATTACATTTAATTAATATTATTTCAACAAAAAATGTGGATAAAAATTTTAAACCTAAAAATGATACAAATTCTGCAGGTGCAGAATTTGTATCATTTTTATTTCAAAGAGTAAAAACTTATTTATTTTGTAATAATTGGTCCTTGTGGATTAGGATTGTTGGGGATGTTTAGAGGTATTTGAGGATTGGTAGTTTTCGGCTCGGAGGTAATTGCTGGAGTAACTGGTGTGATAGGCTTATGTTGAATAATCGGCTCTGTAATAATCTTTTTTACTTCTACTTTTTTATTTTTCTTTGTAAAACTATAAATTCCATATCCCCCTCCTAGAAGAATTAAGATAATTAATAAGATTATCCAAATAGACATAGGGCCAGTAAATATAGAGCCGACTTTTTTTACACTTGCATCCAAACTATTTCCAATCATTTTTCTACCTGAAAGTTGCTTTTTAGTATCTTCTGTAGGTAATGTTTCTATTAAATCATTTGGTATTGTAACTAGTTCTGAAGCTTTTTCTGTCACTACAGTTTTAGTGGTAGTAGTTATATTTGGTATTGTTTTCGCAACAGTTTTGGCTGATATATTTTTATTTATCACTATGGAAGTATCGTTAATACAATGTTTTCCAGTGTTTATATCAAACAAATCTCCAGACCCAACTGCGCATGCGATTCGTACAGGTATTGTTTCATTAGTGCAACGTTTTCCAGTGTTTATATCGTATAAATCTCCAGATCCGACTGCACATCCAATAAGTACTGTTTTAGTAATATACACACAAGGCTTTCCTGTATTGATATCATATATGTCTCCGGACTGAGGGACACATCCAATAAGTACCGTTGTAGTTAATCCGCCATCGTTATTAGGAAAGCTAGTTACTGGGGATAATGAATAAGAAACATTGAAAGATCGTGCTGTATCTACGACCTCCGCATTTGTAGTTTTGACAAAAAAACCGCCAATTAGAAAGGTTATAACGAATAATATCGTCCCAATAAATTTGAGATTCAAAGTTCTCATTTGGGTAATCATATATTTTACTTATCCGCCTTAATTGAATTTAGGAGGATTTATTATTAATAAAAGGAAGTCTAAAAACAAGAACACATATACCCCCAGATTATACCGAATGTAGTTTATGTCAAGATTTATCCCAAAATGCATTATAATTTGATTTATGTCAAGTATCAAAGATTTTTATTTGTGAACTTTTTATTAAAAACACTAGAAAACATTTTTTTATTTTTAGCAAGTTTTACAGGACAATCCCGTAAGAAGTTAATAAGAGTTTATAAAGGACAAATAGTTATAAAGGACATTATTATGTAGTAATGTCCTTTATAATGTATTATTTATTTAGATAATAAAACCTTTTATTTTTGGGGAGTCGTTCAATAGCATAGCGGAGCATTGTGCGAGGCATTTGAGTATTGTGGATATCTAGGAAAGTTGTCAATTCTTTTTCTGACACACGTTTCCCTACTTCGCGAAGCATCCAACCGCAGGTCTTATGGATAAGGTCATGTGAGTCATTTAAGAGCATTTTGACTAAGTGGAAAGTCCACTCTGGTTCCCCTTTGTATATAAATGCAAATGTAGAAATAATAGCGATTCGGCGTTCCCAAAGGTTCTTCGATTTTGCCAAACCATATAGGACCGTCCTGTATTTAGTCTCCTCCTGCCTGAGGAGGAGTGCCCGTTGGGCGAGGTGGTGGGAGTATAAATAATCCCCAACAATATAATGAGCTGAAAGGTCTACTAAATCCCAATTGTTAATATATTTAGTGTGTTTCAAATAAAAATCAGCAATAGTTTTGCATAGGTCAGACCTATGCAAAGTAGAGGCAACTTTGTATTTATGGACGAGGATTAGGAGGGCGACGAGTCGGGCTTCGTGGTATTTGTTTTTGATAAGTTTGGATATATCTGAAAGTGGAAGCTCTGAATACCTCAAAGCGAGTTTGCGAGATTCGGGGACAGTTATCCCCAGAAATAAATCCCCTTCACCATATTGACCAGGGCCTGTTTTGAAAAACCCAGCCAAAATTTTCGCTTTCTCTTTGTTTTCTTTTTGTTTTAAATCTTTTAATAGATCATTTAGTTTTGCCTTAGGGTTCTTATTCACTTTTACATTATATCAAAAATTTCTTCATTGTTATTTTACACAGAAGGAATATAATAAGTTTGAGTTAGATAGTTCTAGTATAAACAAATTAATAAAATGAAAATGACAGGGATAATAATAGACAACAAAGGTCTAGATGGTTCTGCTACTTTTTATGTCTATTTTTTCCAGGCCGATGGGAAAAGAATTACTTTGTCAATTGGAAATAAGGAAAAAACATTTGAATTTATTTCTGGAAATTATCCCCAGATTGCTAATAATTTTTCCATATTTTATGACAAGCGTATAGAATATCCAAAAGAAATAGCGGAGCTTGATTCAACTCCAAGAGAGGAGTTGCTTAAGTTGTTTTCGAAAGAATTTTTAAAGTGATAAATCAGGGCAACTTCGGTTGCCCTTTAAATTTATAAATTTATAAACAAAAAACCCCGAGATTAGTCTCTGGGGGTTAATGTTTATTCTTTTTGTCTTTCTCGTCGCAGTTTTTTAGTTTCCGTAAATATACAGCAATAATTGGGATGAATATTGCCAGTATTACGAAGGCAAGAATAGCCCACTCCCATTTCTTGTCAAATGCTTTTTCAATAGTATCTGTGAAAGCAGCGATGGCGAGACCAAAAGAGATTACAAGAATTAATGTAATTTTTCTCATTTTGAACTGATTTTTGATTTCTTAAAGTATAACATAAAAATTAATTTGAAGTTAGATGCGTGGATTAAAAACAAAGAGCTCCCTGTACACGAAGTACAGGGGCTAATGCTATTTTTTCTGGAATTTCTTCCTCCAAATCACAATTACTGCAAATGTAGCTATGAACGAAATTCCGATTACCAATATAACTGGGTGGTTCACATTAAATGCGTACCATTTGTCCCCTTTTCCGAGGACAAACATTAACCAATATGCAATGTATGCAATGTTCAAATATTTCCATAATTTGAACAATTTTTGTGACATAGTTTCGGTTCTCTCGTCTAAAAAGAATTCAATTTTTTTCATGACTGATTGTTTATTGATTTGATTATATTATATCACATAAACACTCATTTTGTCAATCCCCACACCAATATTAATATTTGTGTGGGGATGTAGCACTAAAATAGCCCTTATTATAGGGCTATTTTAGTGCTTTTGGTATACTAGATGGTTATTTTCTGTATTTCTTAGTTCTCCATTTATCCGCTATTTTGACTCTAGTTAATGAACGTTCAAGTTCTGATTCAAAGTGCTCAAAGTCAACGATTTCATTATTCTCAGCTTTCTTCTTAAGTTCTTCAGCTTTTGCTTTTGCTTTTTCAATTTCAGCTTCGGTGATTAGTGCAATATGTTCAGCAAAATCAGCGAGAATTGTCACGACAGTTAAATCATTTTCTTTTTTTGTTTCCACAAATCCGTCGACGACAGCCATAGGCACATACTCTCCATCTGTAATAGCGACAATATCTCCAGATGCAAGTGATGCGATAAGAGGAATATGGTCAGGCAAGATTGTAATCTCCCCTTCTGTAGTAGGGATTGTAACTGAATCAACTAATTCTTCTAGAATTAGTTTTTCAGGTGTGACTATTTTTAATTGTAATTTTTTTGACATATGTTTTTTATTTCCCCCTCCCCTTACCAAGGGGAGGGCTGGGGAGGGGTTCCTAATTAATTAAGAACCTCCCCTCATTCCCCTCCTTGGTAAGGAGGGGAGAAATTAATTAAATTGCTCCCTTCATATAAAAATCATTCTCGGATTTATCGTCATGCTTACCTTCCAAAATTTCTTTGAATGATCGGATGGTTTCAACAAGTGGAACATATTGTCCTTTCGTACCAGTGAATTGTTCCGCTACAAAGAACGGTTGAGATAGGAATCTCTGAATCTTTCTTGCGCGAGCCACAAGCTCTTTATCGGAATCAGATAATTCTTCCATTCCCAAAATTGCAATAATATCTTGCAAATCTTTATAACGCTGAAGGACACGTTGTACTTCACGAGCAACTTCATAGTGGTCTTTTCCTACGATATTTGGGTCAAGAATAGTAGAAGATGAATCAAGCGGGTCAACGGCTGGGTAAATACCAATTTCTGTAAGTGAACGATTTAAGACGACAGTAGAATCAAGGTGAGAGAATGTTGTAGCTGGAGCTGGGTCTGTAAGGTCGTCGGCTGGCACATAAACAGCTTGAACGGATGTGATTGACCCTGCGACTGTTGAAGTAATTCTTTCCTGTAAAATTCCCATTTCTGTCGCAAGTGTTGGTTGGTAACCCACAGCTGATGGAATACGTCCAAGGAGTGCAGACACTTCAGAACCCGCTTGAGTAAAACGAAAAATATTATCAATGAAAAGAAGGACGTCTTTATTTTCTTCATCACGGAAATATTCAGCCATCGTTAATCCTGAAAGACCAACACGTAAACGCGCTCCTGGTGGCTCATTCATTTGACCGAAGACCATGGCAACTTTTGGAAGCACGCCGGATTCTTTCATTTCATGATATAAGTCATTACCTTCACGAGTTCTTTCTCCAACTCCAGCGAAAACGGAATATCCTCCATGGTTTGACGCAATATTATGAATCAATTCTGTAATGACGACGGTTTTACCAACTCCTGCTCCTCCGAAGAGACCAACCTTTCCTCCTTTTAGAACGGGGCAAATAAGGTCAATAACTTTGATACCTGTCTCAAGTATTTCAACTTTAGTGGATTGAGAAACGTAATCTGGAGCTTTACGATGGATTGGAAGATGTTTGCCCGAATCTTTAAAAGGTAGTCCATCAATTGGTTCACCCAAAACGTTGAACATTCGCCCCAAAGTAATTCCGCCAACAGGTACGGAAATTGGTTTTTCAGTATTGATGACTTCCATTCCGCGAGAAAGTCCATCAGTTGAATCCATGGCAACAGCTCGCACAGTATTTTCTCCAATGTGTTGTTCAACCTCAAGAATGATAATCTTGCCATTATTGTTGATAGATAGAGCACTATAAATATCTGGCACACCATCCTCAAATGTGACATCTACGACTGGACCGATTATTCTTTTTATTTTTCCCGTTGTTTTCATAAGTAATTTAATTTTAATAATAATGTTAATAATAAAATTTTTGTATTTCTCCCTCCCCTTACTAAGGGGAGGGCTGGGGAGAGGTTCCTAATTAATTAAGAACCTCCCCTCATTCCCCTCCTTGGTAAGGAGGGGAGGAACTCAATTCACACTTGCCATCCCCGCGCTAATTTCTGATATTTCTCTTGTGATTCCTGCTTGGCGAGCTTTGTTAAATACGAGAGTTAGGTCATCTATCATTTCTCCGGCGGCTTCCGACGCATTTTTCATTGCAACCATACGGGAAGATTGTTCCGAGGCATTTGATTCGAGGACCATCTGATATATTTGCATTCGAACCAATTTTTCTGCCAGCATTCCGAGTAATTGTTCTGTATCCCCTTCAAACAAGTATGGGATTTCCTTCGTCACGCCGGAGCTTGGAGCGGAGGCGGATTCTTCTATTGATTCTCTAACTTCCTCTTTAGATACTGGTAAAATTTTTCTAATTTTTGGCTTTTGGGTTAAGGCAGAAACGAAATCAGTATATGCAATGTAAACTTTTCCATATTTCTCATCTTTAAACTCATTTGTAAGATAAGTTGAAAGAGGAATAATATCTCGAAGTGTTATATTGTCGGGCATATCTGTGAATGTTGCGACAACTGTTTGGCCTGTTCTGCGCATTGCGCTGTCGCCCTTTTTGCCGACAGTAACAATATCCACTTTTTCCCCTAGGCCTTGCCTAGGGGAAACTTCTTCCTTTATTTTGGCAATGGTTTTCTTTATCACTTGTGAATTGTATCCTCCGCAAAGACCGCGATTGGAAGTGATAAGGACGATCAAAGATTTTTCTTTATTAGCATTTTCTACGAAGAATTTATTTGTTGTTTCTTCTAATCGTCTAGAAATAGAAGTCAAAAGTTCCCAAGAATAAGATGAATAAAGACGAGAGGCTAAAGTTTTAGATATAGCACGCTTCATTTTTGACGCAGAAACAAGCTCCATCGCTTTCGTGATTTTCTTTGTGCTCTTCACCGACTTTATTCTTCTTTTAATTTCTTTGGTTGATGCCATAAATTTATATTAACATATTTATTATTTTAATCATTTTTTATTTTTAATATTCAAAAAATTCTTATTTGTTGAAATTTTCTTACCAGAACGATTCTCTATCTTTTTGCGTGTTTCCCCAACTATTTCCCCTCCTTCTTTTGCATCATTTTTTAATTTATTAAAACCTTTTGAATCACGGTCTACTGAAAGTTTAGTTGTCGTTGCTTCGGCAAGCATTGTAAGTATGAGCTCAATATCTCCCATATGGTTCAGCTTTTGGCGATGGAATTGATTGTATAATACGGAAAATACCTTCTAGGTCAGCACAATTCATTGATTGAATACCACCTTTTGTTTGCACGTCAAGGGTATGGACAATTTGTCCATACCCTTTGCTTAATTCCGGATCTCGTTGTCTAAGTTTATTAATATAATCCTTTATATTTTTTGATTCAATAAGGGCAAAAACTACATCTTCAACAACAAAAAACCACTTGTCCTCATGCCAAACACGACGGACTTTATTTCCTTCAAATAGTGTGATATTTTTCTTTTTAATTTCTTTGGTACTTGCCATATTATTTTCTATTTATTTGTTTAATATAATTTCTTCCTCCAAGAAAAAAAATTACTGCGAAAGCAAATGATATTAACGGAATCCAAAATGGGAAAGGCAAACAAAGATATTCCTCATATTCATACTTACATGACTCAGGAATAGAGAAATGATCATAAAAAACAAAAATTGTATATAATCCAATTGAAGTGAAAATTATACTGGCTATATAAAATGGTGATTTAAAAAATTCTTTCATAATCTCTTACGCAAAACTTCCCTTAAACTCTCCTATTACTTTTACTAATTCTACCTCGCCGACGTCGGTCCACATTTTGGTTTCCATAACTTCTTTGTAGAATACTTTGGCATTTTTGCGAGCGTATTCGATCAATCCTTCCTCAAAGAGTTTTATTTTATCAATAGCAATATCATCCATAAAACCCTTAGTTAAAGCATATAGAGTTACAACTTGGTCTTCTATAGCCATTGGTGCGTATTGAGGTTGTTTAAGGACTTCGACGGCGCGTTTTCCACGCTCAAGCTGATTCTTTGTATTTTCATCTAGGTCTGAACCGAATTGAGCGAAAGCCTCAAGTTCACGAAACTGGGCAAGGTCAAGTTTCAAAGTCCCAGCAACTTTTTTCATAGCTTTGATTTGAGCATTTGAACCAACGCGAGAGACGGAAAGACCAACGTTTACAGCAGGGCGAATTCCTTTATAAAAGAGGTCGGTTTCAAGGAAAATTTGTCCGTCAGTGATTGAAATAACATTTGTTGGAATGTAAGCGGTCACATCACCCGATTGTGTTTCAATAATTGGTAATGCTGTGATTGAACCACCACCATATTCTTTATTTCTTCGACAGGCGCGTTCTAGTAAGCGAGAGTGCAAATAGAAAACGTCTCCGGGGAAAGCTTCACGACCTGGTGGACGGCGAAGTAAAAGAGAAATTTCACGATAAGCAACAGCGTGCTTGGAAAGGTCATCATAAATAATCAAAACATCTTTTCCTTGCTCCATAAAATATTCTGCAATTGAAACTCCAGTGTAAGGAGCGATATAAGAAAGTGAAGCTGGTTCTGAAGCTCCAGCTGAAACTATAATTGTGTAATCCATTGCACCACCTTCTTCTAAACGAGTTTGAAGTTTACGAAGTTTAGAATCTTTTTGACCAATGGAAACATAAACACAGATTAGGTCTTGGCCTTTTTGGTTTAGAATTGTATCAATCGCGATTGCAGTTTTACCAGTTTGTCGGTCTCCAATAATAAGTTCGCGTTGACCTCGGCCAATAGGAATAAGAGCGTCAATTGCTTTGATTCCAGTTTGCACTGCTTGCGAAACAGAAAGACGAGTGATAACTCCTGGAGCAACTTTTTCTATTGGGTTTCTTTTGTCAGTTTTAATTGCGCCTTTCCCATCAATAGGAGCTCCAAGTGCATTTAGAACTCGGCCAATTTGTAAATCTGATACAGGAACAGAAAGAATATTGCCTGTGGCTTTAACCTCATCCCCTTCACGTATTTTAGAAAAGTCGCCAAGAATAATAACCCCAACGGAGTCCTCTTCGAGGTTTAGAACCACGCCGGCTTCACCGTTTAGGAAAGTGACCATTTCTGAGGCCTTGATATCTGAAAGCCCAGAGAGCTTTGCAATACCATCAAAAACTTCAATAACATGTCCGACTTTTTCGGCCTTGGTATCAGCTTGGAATTTCTCGATCTGTCTTTTTAAATTTTCTACAATTGTGTTTTTTATCATAAATTCTTTGGCGCGCCGTAGCAAAAGCGAAGGCGACTAATTTGTAATTAAATAATTTTGTAATTGATTGATTTTATTTTTTAATGTTAGGTCAATTACTTCATCTCCAACTTCTATTTTAACTCCTCCTAGCATATCTTCATTTTCATTCGTTGTTGCCAGTATTTTTTTTGCGTTATATCTATTTTTCAATATTTCTTCAATCTCTTCACTTATTTTTTTTGTCGGAATATTTTTGTAAGTGATGTTTGCTTTTACAATTCCCTCTTCTTTGTTTATCGTTTCTTCTAGTTTTTTCAATATCTCTCCGGCTCTTGGTATCATTCTTTTCTTCGCTAAGTAATCAGTAATATTTTGTATTGCCATATTAAGCTCATGACCCTCCTTTCCTTTGGTCATTTCGTGTATTGCGGAAACTATGTTTTTAGTGGAAATTTTCGCCATATATTACATATTGTTTATCTGCTTAACTATTTTTTCGTTAATTTCAATATCCTTATTATCTTTTAAAACTTTTTCAGTTGCAAGAACTACCAAAGAAACAATTTCTTTCTTGGCTTCTTCAATAATTTTAACTTTTTCACTTTCAAGAGTTTTTTTGCCACTTTGAATCATAGTATCTACCTCCTTTTTAGCGTTCTCTAGCATTTCAGCTTTTTTAGCATCTGCTTCCTTTTTGCCTTCTTGGAAAATGGTATGAGCTTCTGTGCGAGCCTTATTTATAACTTCAGCATATTCTTTCTTTGTCTGCACTATCATTTCGGCGTTGTCTTTGGCATCGGTAACTCCTTTGGTTATTTTTTCTTCTCTTTCGCTCATCAATTTCTTTAATGGCTTAAGAGCAAACATGTAGAGAACCACGAATACAATTCCGAAGTTGATAACTTGAGCAATAATGATTTTCCAATCTATGTGAAATGTTGTGATAAGTGAATCCATCCCGTACGAAGCAGGAAATGTTTACATTTCCGTTACTTAAATTAACCTAATAAACTCGACATAAATAATACTTTATTTTTTACTTCCCGTTTTAGCCATAAAAGCTTCGTACGGGATCCATGATCTCTGAAATAATATTCAGAACGCGATGTTCCGACCATAGCCGGAGCATCGAACTTCAAAATACTATTTGATTGAGAATGCAATGACCAAGGCATAAATCGCAATAGCTTCAGCAAATGCTGATGCAATAAGCATAGGAACTAAAATTTTTCCAGATGCTTCCGGGTTGCGACCAATTGCTTCCATGGCTTTTGCTCCAATCATACCAATACCGATTGCAGGACCAATGGCCCCGACACCGATCGCTATTGCTTTTGCAAGACTTCCAATTCCTATTTCCATATTTTTTATTCCACTAACTGGCAGACCTTAAATAATAATTTTCGACTTTTGATAATAAAATAAAACTTAGCAATTCTTTTTATGTTGCTAATTTTTCTTCATGCCTATGCTCCCCGCCTGCTCCATCGTGAGGGCGGGCAGGCTTATGCTCTTCATGCTCATCGTGGTCTTGCGCTGCTATTGTAAAATATACTAACATCAATATTGCAAAAATGAATGCCTGAATCAAACCGACAAATATTTCAAGAAATAGAAATGGTATCGGAAGTCCATAAGCTAAAAGAGCACTCATTGATACTAATAAAACTTCACCCGCAAAAATATTACCAAAGAGACGAAACGAGAGTGAAGCGACTTTTGCAAATTCGCCGATAAGCTCAAGAACTCCTACAAAGAAAGTCACAGGGGCAACGACGAGGACCGTCGGCTCACGGCGGACTTTCGTCACAATCCCCGCAAGCGCCTTTAGATTAACATATTTATTGAATGTTTTCCAGATACCAATAGAAATGATACCAAAAAGGTTAGCTCCGATAACTGCCATAAGAGAAAGGGCCAAAGTGGTATTGATATCTGCCGTTCCACTTCGGATAAATGGGATAAATACTGACTCACCTACACCTTTTTCAACAAGACCAAATCCACCAAATGGCAATATTCCTAGCCAGTTGTTTATAAGTATGAAGAAGAAGACAGAGATTGCGAGTGGAAATACTTTCGTTGTGATTTTACGGCTTCCTGTGACTTGGTCGCAAAGAGATAATGCACCATCGAGAATGATTTCGAAAAAGTTTTGAATGCCTTTGGGAATCTCGCGAAGTTTGCGTCTTAGAAAAATTGAAATGATTATAATTAAAACGACGGCAATCCAGCTAGTGAAAAGCGCGTTTGTTATTGGAAGTGGGCCGATGTGAGCAATTGGTTCGGCATATAAAGTGGCTTCGTGTGATGGTTGTGATTCAACCTGAGTTGGTTGATCTAGATTATTTTCTATTTGAATATCATTAAATTCTGTCGTTGTTTCCATTTTGTTTATTAAGCGGAACAAATTATTTTATAAAAAATGGTCTGGCTCCTCGTCCTCCCTCATCCGAGGACCTTTTTTAGAATATAATTTGTGAAGCTTTAATATTTAATTATTCTTTCCCTTTTCTTTCTTTTCTTTAGCTTCCCGCTCTATTTCTTTTAAATATTTCATTAATATTTTCATTATTCCGGCGATTGAAATCACAAACGCTATTACGGTAAGTCCTATAAAAAACCAAGGGTCACTATTATATTTTTTATCTAAATACTTTCCGACAATGAGTGCTATGATTATTGGCCCAGCAATCCAACCAGAAATGTTGGCAAACATTTTTATCGCCGGCATATACCATAATTCTTGAACTTTATTGTCATCCATAAAATGTAAAAGGCTTAAAAAACCTTGTGCGTGTGCTTGGATCGCGAGTACGCTTATCTCGCCCTACTGTCGCGGGTACTTTTCAATTTTCAATAATGAAAAGTCTTCCGATTCCAAGACGTAAGCAAAGAAGTTTGCTTACTCACTCGCTGTGCGTGTGCTTGGAATCGGACCAAGGGCCTCTGTCTTATCAGGACAGCGTTCTACCACTGAACTACACACGCAGGATAACAACAAAAAATGGCAGTTTTTCAAAACTACCCTTATACTATACCAAAAATATGTGGGTCGTGCAACAAAAAATCCCCTACTCTTTCGAGTTGGGGATTTTTTGTTTAGATAAAGTTAATTATCTGTTTCCACGGAAACCTCCACCACCTTGTGGACGCTCTTCCATAGGACGAGCTTCGTTTACTGTAAGATTACGACCATCGTAATCTTTACCATCAAACATTGAGATAGCTGTCGCTGCATCGGCATCGTTTTCCATTTCTACGAAACCGAAACCTTTTGAACGGCCAGTCATTTTATCCATGATAATTGTTGCTGAAGCGACCGCTCCTGCAGCACTGAAATGAGCTTTAAGCTCATCGTTAGTAGCCTTGTAAGGAAGACCGCCAACATATAACTTTTTTGCCATATATGACAATGTGCTTCTCATAGCGATACTTTCATATCCACTAATCGAAGAAAACTAATTTATAAATGTAATCGCATAGCTGATTTCATTTACATACCTCAATGTTTACACACGAAGAATGAAACTAAGACCAAAACGTTTGCTAACTACTGGGGGCAATTATAACAGATATACAAAATAATAGCAACCATAAACAGTCATTGAAGAACCAAAAAGTATAAAAAAAGCCCTGGTTTTGCCCAAGGCTTTCGGTCTTATTTTATGTTTTGCACCCACTGCCAATTTTTTTGGTAGTTTATCCTGAAAAACAACAGCCCATCTGTTTCTTTTAGGTCATGATGTTGCCTAAAATTGGCAAGCATGGCCTGGAATTTCCGAATTTCTACGTCCAACCTCACCTCGTAGAACGGGATTGAATCGCTTTTTATCATTTTGAGTCGAATTTCCGGAGCGTTTTGGTCCTCGCCTCTTAAATATCGGCAGAGCTGTTCAAATGCAAAATTGTATGGATCAGCCTCTTCTCTGAGGCTATTTACCTTGTCGGATATCGCCTCAATGCGATACCCTTCATTCATAATTTTTGACCTTCCACAACTTGCAAACACGATAATAAGAACGGCAAAAAAAATTTTGTTTTCATTTTGTTTTTATTAATTATTAGTTTTAATTCTTTTCTTTAATATCTAATCTAAATATCAAAGACAAGAATTAAAACCTAATTAACCTCAAAATGAAAACATTATTAAAGAACGATTTGCTTTTTACAGTATAGCATAAAGAAATATAAATGTCAAGCGTTTTTGAGGGTAAATTCGGCATATTTTCTAAAATATCCTTAATTCATAAATTAAAAATTGAATAAATTTACCATAATTCATAACAAGTAAATACCAAATCAAGCGAGACCTTCGGCCTCGCTTATTCAATCCATGTAAAAATAGATCTTTTATGCTATGTACCCCATCAATATATTAATGCTTTCGTCTGATAGTTCCAACTGATCTTTTAATTCTTTGTATCTGCGGTCATTTTTTAATTCAGGATAATCATCCATGTTAAAAACATTGTTTGAAATGTAGCCAAGCTTTTCAGCTTTTTTTCTTAAATCATTAAATGTTGATTTTAATTTAGTATTATTCCAATTACCCTCATTCCTCCAATTAAAATATTTAGGGTTAATATATTTATCTCGTATACTATTAAATGGGCTATCATCAAATCTATATTGATTAGACACTATGCCAGATAAATAATAGTACACATTTCTGAACCTAGTTTCTAACATGTTCGATTGAAAATTTATATATTCAGCTTGTACCGAATCCGGCTTGCTTTCATCAGCTGTTGTTAGTAAAATATTTTTAATTATTTTTTCTCTGTTGCTAAGTTCTGAATCAATCTTTTCTTGTTTTGACGCATCGATTTTTTGGTCCCCATACATTTCTTTTGTTAATCGTTGTTTGTATGTAGGATCTTTCATGTACTTTAGATATTCGTCTCTACACTTGTACAATCTTTCGATTTTTGCAGCTGGATCTAAATTCTGGGTATTTTCTTCTGGGTAAAACGCTGTTGTATTTGTTTTTGCGTCAGCAGTCTTTTCTTGACCAGTTTGAGTCATCCCAATTTTATGACCATCATCTTTTAAAACATCTTCAGCTGTTTTTTGTTCTTGAGCCTCTCCTGTAGCAACCGCTGTAGCTAAACCTATACCAGTTAAAACAGCTGCTTTTTCTACTTTCTTTTTAAGTCCTTCAAACATATGTTTTAATATTTAAAACTTAGTTTTAAATATATTAAATTAATAATGTAATAAATTTCAACCATTCTCATTTACAAATATAATTGTACTACCTTCTCATAAAAAGAAAAGCCCTCTTTTTATGGTATTATTTTAACCATTAAAGAGGGCTTTTGGCCTGTTAATTCGACGAAGAACGTTTTAGCCATGCAATCAGGGATAAGATTCCCAGAACACTGCATCCCGCGATAAAAACGAAATCTTTAGTCCATCCTCCCCAGTAGTTGGAACCCCAGTTGAAATGGATCACTTTTACTGTTGTCATATCAATCATTACGATCAAAGAGACAAACAACAAAACTAAACCGATCACCAGAAGAACTATTCCTCTGTGTAACCTTTTTTCACTTTTTTTCATAAATATATAGAGCTTATTTCAGTGAAATTGTACAATAAATTAAGTATTTTTACAAATTACTTTTTACTCTTCCTCAACTTCCCCCACTACCCCCAAAGCTAGTGATTCTATTATTTTGTTGATATTCCCTTCCATAATAACTGGTATATTTGACCAAGATTTTTTTACACGATGGTCGGTGATTCTATCTTGAGGGAAATTATATGTGCGGATTTTCTCTGACCTGTCGGCTGTTCCGATTTGATTTTTGCGGTCTGCTGAATATTTTTTAGCTTCCTCTTCATCTTTGAGCATTTGTAATTTTGAAGAAAGAATCATAAGAGCTTTTTCTCTATTTCCAAGTTGACTTCTTTCTGTAGTACAACGGACGTCTAACCTTGTTGGCTTGTGTATAAGACGAACTGCCGTTTCAACTTTGTTTACATTTTGCCCGCCTGCTCCACCTGAGCGTGAATATTCTATTTCTAAATCACTAGGATTTATTACTATTTTTGTTTTTTTACGGAGTGGTAATATTGCAACCGATGCAGTAGAAGTATGAATCCTGCCATTTTTTTCAGTTTGGGGTATTCTTTGAACTCGATGGACTCCTGTTTCGTACCTTAGAAGTTTATAACAATCTTTTCCTTTTATTTCAAAACTAGCTTCTTTGTATCCACCAACATCATTAGATGATTCATTTATTATTTTCCAATTCCATTTTTGTATTTCAGCAAATCTTTCATACATATGAGCAAGCTCCCATGCGAAAAGTGAAGCTTCATCTCCGCCGGCTCCAGCTCGGACTTCCAAGATTATTTCATTGGAAAATTCTTCTTCTTCACTCTCTCTCTTCATCATCTCATCCAACTGTTTTTCAATGGCTTCTTTTTGAAAATTAATATTTTGTAATTCTTCATCGGCTAAATCTCGCAAACTTTTATCAACGCTCACCATATCACTTACTTTTTTTTCTTCACCCAAAAGACGCTCATATTCTTCCGCGAAATAGCTTGTCTTGTTGTCTTTTTTAAGTTGTTCTAAATCTAATTGCATAAAAATATTATAGCATACGGTTTGTTTTTTCTCCCCCTGCTAAGGGGGAGTGTCCGTAGGACGAGGGGGTCAGACCCTTCCGGCTTTCAGCCACCTCCCCTTAGCAGGGGAGGAAAAATGAATTCAAAACTCCCCTCCTTTCGGAGGAGGGGGTATGGGGGTGGTGATTACTTTTTTGTTTTTTTAGAAGCAGCAGCAACGCGCTTTTTGAAACGATCTACACGCCCAGCTGTATCTAGGACTTTTTCATTACCTGTATAAAAAGGATGACATTGACTGCAGATTTCAACATTTATTTTATCCATAGTAGAACCAACTGCAAATTTAGCTCCGCATGCGCATGTTACTTCTGATTTATTATTATATTTTGGGTGTATATCTTTTTTCATATATTTTACGATATTATCACGATTTTATTAATCTTGCAATAGGTCAATGTTTGTTTGGATACCTATTTTTAATTTCATTACACTATTACTATAAGAACAAGAAGCTCCTCCTGTACCATAATAAGCACAAGCAGCTCTCGATTGAGCGCTTGCACTATTTCCAACAGCTCCCTTGTCAGTCAAAAACATTGATGATGCCATAAATGCATCTCTTGGATTCCATGGGTCAGCATCATGTCCTAAAAGATTTTTCAAACGACTCTCATATCCTGACCATGTTGAAGGAATAAATTGCGCAGGACCCATAGCTCCACCATAACCAGAAATTCCAACAATTGGACAAGAAACTAATGTTTTATATGGGTCCCTACCAAGAGATGTTGTGATAGAAAAGAAATCATCAATGTCTCCTTTTCTGCCGGATAATCCCATAGGTTTCATTACATTTGAAAAAATTTTACCAGTATTAACACCAACACCTGCTCCTGTTTTTATATCAGTTAAATAACATTGACCGACATTAGCTCCTAGGTTACTTTCTTGTGTCAAAATCGCAAGTAAAAACGCTGGGTCAATACCTGTTTTGTTTTTGGCTTCATTTGCATAAGTAAGAGCTGTTTCAAAATTAATTTTTGTTGAACCACCAACAAGATTAAATATCGCGGAAAGAATTTCTAAACGCCTTTTGGTTTTTTCATTGAGAACTTTCTGGTATTCTCCCTCTTTACCTTTACTTATATCTAAAAGTTTTTGCTTCTCAACTTCACTAAGTTCAACTTTTGCTTTAGCGCTTTCTAATTCATATTTTGTATCGGTTTCTTGGTTTTTCTTTTCTTCAAGATTCTTTTTTTCTAATTCTGTCAAAACCCTAACACCCCTAATCTCGTTTACAGATGCCTGAATACTTCTTTTAATTGATGCAAAAGCGTCTATATCTCCATAAGCATCAGATATATTATCTTGAGATAATATCAAAGAAACAATAGAAATATTATCTATCTGTCTTTCTTTTCTTATTAATTGGGCCAATGATTCTTTTTCTTTTTCTATTTTGGTGGATAAGGCCTCTATTTGTTTATTTTTTACATTAATTTCCCCACCTAATTTTTGGATTATTAAACCTTTGGCTTTTATGTCTAATTTTGACTTTGCAATTTGTGAGGTAAGTATAGAAATATCGCGAGATATAGAAACTGATTGACCTTTTTGGCTATCTAGCTCTTTTTGTTTGGCTGCTATTTCTTGTTCTAAATTTACTAGCTCTGCTTCAAGTCTAGCCTTATCGGCTTGGGCATTTTCTAATATTACACCCGCTCTGATTATAGGCACTTGATAAACAAGAGCTCCTATCATAACTATGATAATGAATACAAAAGAAAAACGTTTTCTTATATAAAAACTCATAGGTCTATTGTAACACAAAAGCCCCCTTTCTATAAATTAAAAGGGAGCTTTTGTCAGTAAAAAGTATATTATTTAGCTTTTTCTGTCTTTTCAGCAACTTCTACCTCTCCCTCTGCACCTCCTTCTTCATCTTTCTTACCCCTCTTCTCAACTTCTATTGCAGAAAGGTCAACCGGTACTTCTTCTACGACTTCTTCTTTGATAGGAGCGATGAGAGCTATTACTTCATCTCCATTTGTTATTATTTTTACTCCCTTTGGAAGAATTATTTCTTTTACGTGAATCTGGTCATCAAGAGCAAGGAGGACAGAGACATCTACAACGACATTGTGAGGAAGGTCTTTTGGAAGAGCTTCAATTTCTACTTCATGTAGAACTTTTACTAGAACACCCAAACTATCTTTTTCGGCAGGAGCTAATCCGATCCATTCAATAGGAATATTTACTTCAACTACTTTATTCATATCAATAGCAAGAAAATCAATGTGGCGAGGATTTCCCTTAACAGGGTCAACTTGTATGTCATGAATAAGAACGTCTATTTTTTGAGATGTTCCCGCCTTGTCGGCAGACAGGTCTTTTTTTGTTGCATCTTTAGTTGTCGTTTCGTTTTTTATTTCAAGAACGATAGTGCTTGACTCACCTGCGATTTTTAATATTTTCTCAAAGTCAACGCTCGGAACGGAAATCATAGTGTTTTCCACACGAACGCCATAGACAACAGCCGGAATCATACCGTTACTTCGTATAAATCCTAACTTATCTGTCTTACTTCGCTTTGTTGCGGTTAATGTATTCATGGATGCAATATTAACATCAAAATCCTTATTTTGCAACTACATTCCATTAAATAGTTTCAATCTTTGTGCCACTACTTTTTCTATCGCTTCCACTGCAGGAGCGAGAATTTTATATGGAGCGATTTCATTTGGGTTTTCCTCCAAATATTTTTCTAGGGCGTTTTTATACGCTACACGAATTTCAGTATTGATGTGAATGATAGAAATACCAGCTTTGATAGCACTTGTGAAATCTTCACCTGCAATTCCTGAACCTCCATGAAGAACAAGAGGTACTCCACAAGTTTCTCTTATTTCTCTTATTCTTTTTATATCTAGTCGTGGATTACCACCGTTTACCATTCCATGAATATTTCCAACTGACGGAGCGAGTAAATCTATTCCTGTTTGTTCTACAAAATATTTTGCATCTTCGGGCTTGGTCATAGTAGCTTCTGATATTCCATCAGGAATAGCGTCAAGTAATTTTGATGATTGACCAATGAATCCGAGCTCTGCTTCTATGAGAATATCGCGTCCTTCCTTTTGCTCTAACTCTTTTGCGTAGTCAACACATTGTTTCGTGAGAATTATATTCTCTTCTAGGGGTAATTTAACTGCATCAATAATTGCAGAATCATATCCCGCATCGAGTGCACTTTTGACAGATAGAAATGTGTAATGATGGTCAGCGTTTAAGAAAATCGGATAATCGTCTCTTACGCGAATCATTTTTACTAATACGGCGACTTCATCTCTGCCGATAAATTCTTCTTCACCTTCTGATACACCAATAATAATGGGAACATTAGTTCCTCCAGAGGTGGATAAATTTTTAGCTACATTATAAATACCATGCAAGGCCTCAATATTTGAAACATTAAAATGCCCAATTGCAGTCTTATTTTTTTCAGCTTCTTTTATATATTCTCGTAAAGTTTTAATCATGTTAATATTGTACCATATTTATGATACAATATTAATATGAAGAACATAGATATTTTAGCTATTGGAGACATAGCAACTGATGTTTTTATTAAAATTAAAGACGCGGAAGAAAATTGTGACCTACAAGGAGAACATTGTAAATTGTGCCTTAGTTTTGGGAGTAAAATTCCTTATGAATCAGCAGAGGAATGCTTCGCTGTTGGGAATAGTTCCAATGTGGCAGTTTCCGCAAGTCGGCTAGGGTTGAAATCCGCTCTGATGGCAAATATCGGTGATGACCAAAATGGAATTAATTGTTTAGATGTATTAAAAAAAGAAAAAGTTGATACAACTTTCATAAAGAAAGAATTAGAAAAATTAACCAATTATCATTACGTTCTTTGGTATGAAAAAGAGCATACAATTTTAACAAAACATGAAAAATATAAATACGAGTGGACAAAGACAAAAGAATCAGAAGAATATCATTCCCCCGCTTGGATTTATTTAAGCTCTCTCGGTGAGAATTCATTGCCATTTCATAATGAAATAATGGATTATTTGAAAAGGCATACAAAAGTTAAATTAGCTTTTCAGCCTGGAACTTTTCAAATTAAACTAGGAGCAGATGCACTTAAGGATATATATCAAAGGACAAATGTTTTTTTATGTAATCACAATGAAGCTCAAAGAATTTTGAAAACTAAAGAAAAAGACATTCAAAAATTAATGAGCGGGATATATGACCTTGGCCCTAAAATTGTAGTGATTACTGATGATGCAGACGGAGCTTATTCATACGACGGGAAAGAAGTGCTTTTTATGAAATCTTTTCCCATTACTCCAGTTGAAAGCACAGGGGCTGGAGATGCTTTTTCAGGAGCTTTTATAACAGCTTTATCTTTGGGGAAGGAAATAAAGAATGCATTAGTATGGGGTACAGCAAATGCCGCTTCAGTAATGATGTATGTTGGTCCACATAAAGGACTTCTAAATAGAGACGAAATAGAAGAATATATTAAAAATGCTCCGGTGGACTGTAATCCGGTTAAATTAAATTAAATATGGAAGAATTATTTGAACATTCAAAAAAATTAGAAAAAAAATATCCCGGTACTGATATTGGTCTAATTAAGCAAGTAGAAGAACTAAATCAGGAAATTAAAAAAATTAATCAGGAAATTAAACAAAGAGAAAAGGATATCAGTGATTTAAAAATTCAAATGGATAGTATAAATTTAGGCACTGCAAATTATTCTGATACAGAAAAAATTGAAAAATTAGATGGCGAAATAATTGATTTGACAATAGAAAAACAATTATTGGAGGATAAGAAAAATAAATTAAATCAAAAAATAAGTAATAATTAAACTTTTCTTTTTATTACTTTCTCAACTTTTTCTATTATATTAGGAATATCTAATCCATAATGTTTTTCCAATTCTTCTGGAGTCCCTGATTGGCCAAATTTATCATGTACACCCACAAATTCAATCGGAACTATGTAATTTTGTGAAAGATATTCCGCAACGGCACTACCCATACCGCCAGCTATCTGATGGTCTTCTACTGTCACAATTGCTTTTGTTTCTTTCGCTAACGCTATAACGGCATTCTCGTCTAATGGTTTGACAGTAGATAAATTCATAACTTTTACTTTAATTCCCTTCTTCTCTAATTCACGAGCGGACATAATTGCTTTGTATAAAATTGGACCTGTAGCAATAATTCCAACATGTGCTAACCCGATTTCTGGAACAAAAACTATTTGTGCTTTCCCTATTTCAAAAGGAGTATCTTCTGTTGTGATTATTGGAGTATTATTTCTAGCCAAGCGTATATATGTAGGGTCTTTTGTGAAAGCACAGGCAATTGTTGCCTTCTTTGCTTCTATTGCGTCACAGGGCGAAATGACAACCATATTGGGAATTACTCGTGTGATAGCAATATCTTCTAATGCCTGATGGCTTCCTCCATCCGCACCAACGGAAAGTCCAGCATGTGAACCTATAATTTTAACTGGCTGATTATTGTAACAAATAGTTGTGCGAATTTGTTCCCAATTACGTCCGGGATTAAATATTCCATAAGAAGTAATAAAAGGAATTTTACCCATAGCGGCCATTCCACTTGCCGTACTAGCTAAATTTTGTTCGGCTACTCCAACTTGGATAAATCTCTCGGGAAATTTTTCCGCAAAAAGATTGGTCTTGGTGGATTCTGTTAGGTCGGCACATAGAGCAACAATATTTTCATCATCTCCCCCTACTTTTAATAGCCCTTCCCCAAATCCTTGACGAGTAGAAACTTTCTCAACACTGTCATTAAATATTTTCGTATTAAGTTTTAAATTTTGATTCAACATTGTATTTTGAATTTCTATAATCTATTCCCTATAACCTACCATCTAGTTCCCCAAGTGCCATTTCGGCTTCTTCTTTATTTGGTGCTTTTCCATGCCAATGATAATCATTTTCCCATTCTTTAACTCCTTTTCCGGGGATAGTATTTGCGATTATTACTGAAGGAGAGATTTTATTTCTATGAGCTAAATAAATAGCATTGTTAACTTCCCAAAAATCGTGCCCATTTACCTCAAAAGTATTCCAACCAAATGTTTTATATTTTTCTTTTAAATTACCAAGTGGCATAACTCGTTCAGTGTTTCCACTAATTTGAATATGATTTCTATCAACAATAACTATTAATTTAGAAAGTTTTTCTTTACCAGCGAGCATTATTGCCTCCCATGTATTCCCCTCATCGTGTTCCCCATCAGATAATATTGCATAAATATTTTTTGTCTCACCATAAATTTTTTCAACGATTGCCATACCAACTGCTTGTGAAAAACCTTCACCTAGTGGACCAGAAGAGGTTTCAAGCCAAGGCATATATTCACGATGTGGATGACCTTGTAAACGCGTGCCAAATTTACGCAAAGTTTTGAGTTCTTCTTTAGGAAAGTATCCGGCTTCGGCCATGGTTGCATACAGCACGGGACAAATATGACCATTTGAAAGGACGAGCCGATCACGATTAGCCCAAAGAGGATTCTTTGGGTCGTGTTTTAATGTGTGAAAATAAAGCAATGTAAAAATATCTGCCATTCCAAGCGCACCTCCCGTGTGACCACTTCCTGCTTCATATAGCATCTCTATAATACTCTTGCGAATGTTATTTGCAGTTAATTTTAATTCTTTAATTTTTTCATCAGTCAATGTTTCCATCTTCTTTTATTGTAACAAAATAATAAATAATTATAAACTTTCAAACTCTTTAATTGTTTCTCTTATGTCATAACTCTGAAGTAACGTTGAACCCATTACTAATCTATTTGCACCGGCTTTAAGTAGAAGTGGTGCGGTATTTTCATCTACAGCTCCATCTACACTTATTTTTAATTCCGGATACTTTAATCTTAAATCTTTAATTTGTTTTAACACTCTCTCGTCAAATGGTTCGCCCTGAAATCCAACATTCTCTATTCCCATACACTGCACAAAATCTACATGATTTATAAATGGTTCCAGTTTTTCTATATCTGTCGTCGTATTGATAGCAATTCCAATATCAACATTATCTTTAAAATATGGGTCTAGTGATTCTAGAAATTCCTTAAAACTATTTTCTTCTTCAGCTTCTATATGAAAAATAATTTTTTTGGTTCCAAGACGAGCAAAGAAATCAAACCGCTTGTGAGCGTTCATTACCATCAGGTCAAATTCAAAATCTAAGCTATCCCAAAAAGGCATTCCTTCTTCTTCATCCAAAATTCTCTCTACACTTTCTTTATCGCTTTGATGCATTGGCCAAGAAGTGGACGGCACAAATTTACCATCGCAAATATCTATTTGCACCATTTTTGTTATATTGACAAATTTAGCCAATTTTTCGTTTAGTTCATTAAAATCTTTTACAAGTATTGCGGGGGTTATTTCTGTCATAAATAATTAGGTTCTAGTAGTTAGTTGTTAGGTTCTAGTTTATTAATTCTTCTAATGTGTCGTTCATCGCCAGAAAATTTTGTTTCAAGAAATAATCTGACAGCTTCTTGAGCTTCTTCTTCATTCACAAATCGAGCACCGAGTGACAAGATATTGGCATCATTGTGTTCTCTAGAAACTTTTATAATTTCCGGGTCTCCTCCATAGTATTCTGTGGCTCTAACTCCATCTATTTTATTGGCAGACATTGCTTCACCTTCACCGCTTCCGCCTAGGATAATTCCAAAACTTCCTTCATTGGAGGCCACAGATTCGGCTACTGGAACAATAAAATCAGGATAATCGTCCTCATTATCCAATTTAAAAGCACCTTTATCTATAACTTCATAACCTATCTCTTTTAAAAATATTTTAAGTTTTTCTTTTAACTCGTAACCTGCGTGGTCACTGCCAATATAAATTACCATATTTATATTATAGCAAATAATAAAAATACTCCATAATAATATTCTCGGACTCACCACGCATAAATTTCTGCTGAAATTTTGCTCTGCTCGGCCCAGTCGGCCTGCGCAAGGGTTCCCTCGAGAACATTATTATTCTGTATTTTTATTAAAACACATTAAGAGTTATAATATACACATGACTGAATTTCACAAATATCACGGTGCAGGTAATGACTTTATAATGATAAATAATTTAAAGGGTGAAATTAAATTTACCCCCGATTATATTAAATTCATTTGTGATAGGCATTTTGGTATTGGAGCAGATGGAGTAATATTACTCGAATCATCAAACAAAGCAGATTGTTTTATGAATTATTATAATTCCGATGGGACAGAAGCCGAAATGTGTGGGAATGGAGCAAGGTGTACTGCCAAATTCTTTTTAGAGCAAACAACCCTCCTCACCGGCGAGCAGGATTCTAATTTAAAAGAATTAAATATAGATACTCGAGCTGGAATCAAAAACATCAAAGTAAATGCTGATGGCACCTTCTCCGTAAATATGGGAACACCAATTTTTGAAAGCTGTGATTTCCCAAGCGAATCCATCAATCTAGAAGGTTTTACTTTTGATTGTATATCTATGGGGAATCCGCATACAGTAACAATGGTTGATAATTTAGATAAAATAGATATAAAATCAATTGGGCCTAAAATAGAAAACGATCCGCACTTCCCCAATAAAATAAATATGGAATTTGTTGAAAAAATAAAAGATGACTACTACAAAGTCAAAGTCTGGGAACGTGGCTGTGGGGAGACGCTTGCTTGTGGCACCGGCGCTTGTGCAGTTTTTGCCATTCTTATAAAAGATTACATAGGACCGTCCTATGTAATTGACAGAGAAATAACTTTAGAATTCCCAGGTGGAAAACTTTATCTATCACAAAACGAGCAAGGCCACATAATATTACGTGGCCCTACTACTTTTGTATTTAAAGGAAAAATTATTTAATAGTTAATCCTGTTTTAACTACATGGTCAACAAGCGTGTATGTATACCCCATTTCGTTATCGTACCAGCCGAGGACTTTTACGAGATTACCTCCGACAACGCGAGTCATTTCTAGGTCTGCGATACAAGCATGACTTTCGCCTAATATATCCGAGGACACAAGATTATCCTCTGTAACTGCAAATAGTTTTTCCCAGTGTGGGTCTTTGGATGCTTTTTTTAGTATTTTATTTACTTCTTCTTTTGTTGTATCTCTTTTTGCAATGAATGTAATATCCACAATTGAACCTGCTGGAACCGGGACGCGGATAGATATACCGTCAAATAGTCCTGTAAGCTCTGGAAAAGCTTCAGTTACTGCAATAGCAGCACCAGTTGAGCTTGGAACGATGTTGCAAGCGGCTGCACGACCTTCGCGAAGGTCTTTTTTACTTGGCCCATCAACAAGAGCTTGAGTTGCAGTATATCCATGAACTGTATTTAAAATTGCCTTCTCTACTCCAATTGCTTCATGGAGAATCGCGATGAGTGGACTTGCTGCATTAGTTGTACAAGAAGCATTTGAAGTGATATCACAAGAGCCAAATTTTTCTTCATTAATACCTAAGAGAATAGTTTCGCCGTGGACTGTGCTTTCAGCACCTTTTGATGGTGCACTTATTACAACTTTTTTAGCTCCACAATCAATGTGGAATTTTGCTTTATCATAAGAAGTGAAGAGACCAGTTGACTCAACCACAACGTCAATACCTAAATCTTTCCAAGGAAGTTTGGTTGTATCTTTTTCTGAAATGAACTGAACTTTCTTTTCATCAATTATAAGAAACTTACTTGTCCCGTTAGAATTATCTTCAATTCGCACGGGATGTTCCCAATCTCGATAAACAGTGTCGTGTCGGAGTAAATACGCTAAGCTTTCAATTGAGCCGAGGTCATTCACCGCGACTATTTCAATATCATCTCTCTTCCAAGCAATTTTCAAAAATGCCCGACCAATTCTCCCAAAACCATTAATAGCTACTCTTATTTTTTTTATATTTTCCATATATTTCTATTATATCACTTTATTATCATAAATTACAAAATTTTAGTAGTTCAACTACTAAAATTTATAAATGTGGTATAATAATCCTATGAGAGATCATATTTTTGAAGTAGGAAAATATTATCATATTTATAATAGAGGTTCGGATAGAAGAAATATTATTTTAGACAACGAAGACCTTAAAAGATTTATGCAAAGTCTTGTTGAATTTAATGTGATTGATCCGATTCAAAGTATATTTCAACAACATTTAAAGAAAAAGTTAAATTTTAGTAGTTCAACTACTAAAAAACCGCTAGTCTCCATTGTTGCTTATTGTATAAACAAAAATCATTTTCATCTCATTCTTTCCCCTCTTGTTGATAATGGTATTGAAAAATTTATGCAACGTGTCGGTGGCTATACTAGATATTTTAATGAAAAGTATGATAGATCCGGTGTTTTATTTCAAGGGAGATTCAAGTCAAAAATAATAGAAGATAATAATTATCTTCTTAATTTAAGTGCCTATGTAAATTTTAATAATAGAAATGAAAATGGAAATTTGATTTCAGAATTTAGTAAATCAAGCCTAGAAGAATACACAAAAGACGAAGTAAAAGGTTTGTGTAATAAAGAAATAGTTTTATCTAATTTTAAAAATAAAAAAGATTATCTAGAATTTGCTCAGTCTTCATGGAAAGAAACATTAAAGAGGAAAGAAGAGGTAGAATTTTAGTAGTTGAACTACTAAAATTTAATTTCGTGTTGTAATAATATAATTATTAGTGAAGACTAACCTAAATACTCAAATCTAGGACCTTTATAATTTTCTGTCTCGACGTTTTCTTTAAATATTTTAATTGGTCGTATCCAAAGCTGATCCTCGCCTTTTTCATCTGGGTGGTGGTAAACCACAAATTCCTCATTATAATCTTCACTATTTTTGGCAATTCCAATAACCTCGCAAATATACCCTTTATAGTGTTTATATTTACCGAGTTTAATTTTTTTCATATTAAGTCAATAATTCTTTTAATAATTTCTGAACAAGAGCAGGGTTAGCACTGCCTTTAGATTCCTTCATAACTTGTCCAACTAAAGACATAAGAGCGTTTTCTTTGCCTCCTTTATAAGTGGCGACAACGGCAGGATTCGCGTCTATGACTTTTTGAACTATTTCTTTAAGTGCTCCTTCGTCGTGGTTCTGGATTAGACCTTTTTCTTCGGCAATTTTCATTGGTGATTCATCTTTTATAACAATCATAGCAAGGATATCTTTAGCTCCACGAGAAGAGATTTTTCCATCACTAACCATTTGTATTAATTCAGCAAAATTTTTAACATTTGGAAGTTGAACTTCCAAATGTATTTTCTTTAGTCCTAAATAATCTGATGTTATGTAATTTGAAGCAAGGCGAATTTTTTCTAAGGAATCACCTCTCTCCGTTTCACTTCGCGAGGAAATACCTTGAAAAAATTCGGCTACTTCTTCAAAATATTTTCCTAATTCTTGGTCTGTTATATAACTTTCTATATCTTCATCTTTAATTCCATAATCATTTCTATATCGATTTCTTCGTGCTTCTGGAAGTTCTGGAAGTTCACTTCTCATTTTTTTAATATCAAAAACTTTACTCAAAAATAGTTTTGGCAAATCTGGGTCTGGGAAATATCTGTAATCGTTTGCATTTTCTTTTGTACGCTGGGAAAATGTGGACTGTTTATTTTCATCCCATCCACGAGTTTCTTGAACAATCTCATTTCTCTTGCCAGCTTCTAATAATTCGGTCATTCTTTTGATTTCGTATTCGGCGGCTTTTTCCATTGCTCGGAAAGAATTAATATTTTTAACTTCTACTTTTGTGCCTAGTTTAACTGGATCTTCTGATATTGAAATATTAAGTTCTACTCGCATTTCACCCTTCTCCATGTTGGCTTCAGAGACCCCGAGATATTTTAAAAGAAGTTGTAGCTCACGTCCAAAATCCCCTGCTTGCTTTGCAGAATGGATGACTGGTTCGGTAACAAGCTCCATGAGAGGAACTCCGACACGATTGAAATCAACGAGTGAATAATTGCCTCTATCATGCTTGGATGTTGCAGTATCTTCTTCAAGGTGGACTCGTGTAATTTTAACACCTCTTAATTCTCCCCCAGAGACAATTGGGAATTTGTATTGAGTAATCTGATAAGCTTTCGGTATATCTGGATAGAAATAATTCTTACGGTCAAACTCTGTAAAGTCGGCTATATTTGCCCCAAGAGCTAGCCCTACTTTGATTACACTCTCTACGGCCTTTTTATTGATAACTGGAAGAGTTCCCGGATGAGCCATACAAACAGGACAAATATTTACATTGGGTGTTTTCTCATCGGGGTTATTAATACACCCACAAAACATCTTGGATTTGGTGTTCAACTCAGCGTGAATCTCTAGACCTATGGTTGTATAATACTCTTTTGTCATACAGAGAGTATAGCAAAATTTGTAATTTTTTGAAAATTATGTAATTATTTAGAAGTTATATATTTTACATTGCCCGAGTGGCGGAACTGGTATACGCGCACGACTTAAAATCGTGTCTCGTAAGGGATGTGGGTTCGATTCCCACCTCGGGCACAAAATAAAAAATCACTAACCGAAACTAGTGATTTTTAATTTTTTATTGGTTTTAGACCTCAGCCTCAAACCGAAACTTCGGATCAACTTTTCTGTTTCTTTCAGATTGCTCGTTCCGTTTTTGAGCTTTCTCAAAAAGCTTTTCAATTTTTGTCGATTTATTAAGATCAATCGGTGGATATTTTATCCTTTTTTTATTAGTTGATTTTTGTGGCATTTTTACCTCCTTTATTATTATTTTATTAAATTCCTATATTTTCTTAAATTTTATCACTAAGTATAAGTTTAGTCAAAAACAAAAACACCTCTCACTAAATTAGTGAGAGGTGTTTTTGTTTTAGCTACGCAAGAGATACTTTTGTAGCGGCTGGTCCTTTTTCACTTTCAGTAACTTCAAAAGAGACGGCGTCGCCTACTTTGAGTTCATCAAATGTAACACCAACAAGCTCCTTTGAATGAAAGAAAAGATCTTTTACTTCGCCTTCGCGAGCAATAAATCCAAATCCTTTATCCGTAAGAGTTTTGATTGTTCCTGTCATCATACGATTTTTTGTTTGATTATTTTTTGCTTGAAACTTCGACGTTGTTCCCGTGTCTAAACACTCCTATAGTATAACACAAATTCTTTTAATATGCCTATGAGTTGTTTTAATTTGACGCTTTTTCTATATCTTCCGTGCTTGGTGTTTTTAATATATTCTTAGAAAAATTGTCTTGTATTTGTTGAAGACCTTTATTTGTAAAATTTATAAACAAATCCCCTGTTTTAGATTTTATTGGAATTGAAACATATTTTTGCCAAAAGGTTTTTACTTGCTCTTCTACGTAAGAAATATTTTTCTGAAATTGAGGAGATTGTATTTTTGACATAATATCCACCTTAAATAAAATCAAAAGAATTATTATTAAAATAACTAATCCTCCAATATGTATATGTAACCTTGATTTTTTTTCGTTGTCATTCATAACATAATTATACTATCTAAAATTAATTTTGTCATTATTTATACATACTCGCTGTAGTTTTAGGCAAATAAAGTATTGGATTAAGATATGCATTTAGTGCGGCTATTGGCTGTGTAAATATTTTACCGCCACAACTTTTACTAGGGACCGTTTCTACATTAACTCCAAGAGATGCATACACTGCAACATGTAAATGTGGCGCAGTAGAGGACCCGGTATTTCCAGAAAGTCCAACTACATCTCCTGCCTTTACAACTTGCCCTTTTTTTGCAGATATAACCGAAAGGTGTCCAAAGGTACTTGATAAACCATTATTATATTTAATAAAAACCCATTTTCCAAAAGATGCACCTTTGCAATCAATATCTGTATCTCCTGTGTCTTCTACAACCCCTTCTGCCATGGCTTTCACAGAGGTTCCTATTGATGCTCTAAAATCTACTCCATAATGAAATGCTCCCCACCTTGCACCATAAGGAGAAGTTATTAAAATAGAATTAAGAGGCCAAGATAAAACTCCTGAACCTTCTTTAGGTATTAATTTTGGGTTTAGAATAAATTGAAGTTGAGCTTCATAATCCGCTATTGCTTTCTCAAAAAAATCTCTTCTTTTTATTTGTTCAGCTAGTATTTTTTGATATTCGGCTTCTTTGTTTTTGGTGGCAATTAAAAGAGAATCTTTTTCTTTTTTGGTTATTACTACGACTTGCTCTTTTTGAGTAAGATCTTTTTTGAGTGTATTTAAGTTTTGTTGCTCATCTTCTTTTTGTGTTTTAGAAGATAGGAGTTCTTTTTTTTCTAATGATATATCTATTATATTTTCTCTAATTTTCTCATTTAAAGTAAGAATATCATTATATTCACGACTAAAATCAGTAAAATTACCCAATGATAAGATTCTTTCTATAACAAGGATATTGTCGTTTTGATTCAAATCTTTAATCATTTGGCTGAGTGATTTTTTAGATATAGCGATAGATTTCTCTCTGTCGCTGATATTGTTGGAAAGAGTTTCAATGACCAAACCGGTTGCCGTAATTTTTTTCTGGATTTGAGTTCTTTCCGCTACTAATTTATTTCTGGTTAGAGTTAATTCTTTAATTAGATTAGCTAGTGTATTTGATTGTGCGCTGGTTTCTGCTATTTGAGCTTGATATTGTGCTATTTCTTTGTCCAGAGCTTCTATTTGATTATTTGTATCTTCTATTTGCTGTCGCACGTCATTTGCCGTCAAAGCAGTAACTTGAGCAGGTATTATAGAAACAAAAAATGATATTAAAATGATATAAAATACTAATTTTTTCATTAATATCTTATATTATACACTATATTTTTAATATTTTAATTGCATTATTTAGACGAGCAATTGTTTCTTGTTTTCCAAGGATTTCGGCTAGAATAAATGGGTCTGGTGATTTATCTAATCCTGTAAGTGCAAATCTTACAGGATGAAGTAATTCTCCTCTTGGCAAGATTTTAAACGCTAACATCATTAATACACCTTTTATGTTTTCATGGTTAAAATCATTTTCATTTATTTCTCCTAATCCATCTATCGCTTTTTGTAAATTAACAGAAATTTGTTCTGGGAATGCGTTTTTATATATTAATTTTTCTTTTTCATAATTAGGTTGATTTACAAAGAAATCCAGTTCTCCTTTTTCTAGCATTTCTTTTATATCTCCAAATTTAGAAATTCGCTCTACTATAACTGGAATTATTTTTTTAATCTGTAATTCTTTTGGAAGCCATTCAAAAACATATTTCTCAAGTTTTTCTTGGGAAAGTTTTTTAATATGCTCCTTATTTATCCAATCCAATTTTTCTTCGTTGAATTGACCTCCACTTATGTGAATTTGTTTTATGTTGAAAAGATTTATAAATTCTTCGCGGGTTATGATTTCTTTATCACTCCCTGGGTTCCAGCCAATAAATACTAAAAAGTTCATCATGGCTTCTGGTAAATATCCTTCCTTCCTATATTCTAAGAAATCTTTAGCTCCATCTCTTTTGCCCAACTTCTTTTTTCCATCTGGCCCCATTATTGGAGGCAATGTAATATATTCTGGTCTTTCTATACCAAGAGCATCATAAAGAGAAAGAAATTTTGGGGTAGAAGAAATAAATTCATCAGCTCTCATCACATGAGTAATTCCCATTTCTAAATCGTCAATAATGTGAGCAAAATTATATGTTGGATATCCATCGCTTTTTATTAAAATAAAATCATCTAATGCTTCAGGACCTGCTTTTAAGTGTCCACGAACTAAATCTTCCCACTCATAACTCTTAACATCTGTAACTTTGAAACGAAGAGGTTGTGACCCATCCCAAGTCGGAGGATTCTCAGGCCTATGGTCGCGATATAAAAATGGTTTTTTTTCTTCATCTGCTTTTTTACGGAAAACTTCAACTTCTTCTTCTGTATATGGGTCAGCATAAGCTAGACCTTTGTCTACTAAAATTTTTGCATATTTAAGATATGAATCAATTCTTTCTGATTGTTTGTATGGAGCATTGGGCCCTCCAATATCTGGACCTTCATCCCAATCAATCCCAATCCATTTTAATGATTCTATAATATGCTCAATAGAACCCTCAATTTCGCGAGCTTTGTCGGTATCTTCAATACGAAGAATAAATTTACCATTATTTTTTCTAGCATAAGCCCAAGCGTACAAAGCTGTACGAATTCCACCAATATGCAAAAATCCAGTTGGACTAGGTGCAAAACGAGTAACAATTTTTTTGTTTGAATTCTTCATGCTAGTTTTGTTTTTCATGAGTAAGAGCTATGTCTATGGCTGATTGAGCTATTTTTTCTGCTGCATCTGGAGATGCAAAAGCCAAAGCGCCTTCTTTCATTTTATCAAGTTTTTGTTGTGATGAAAGTAATTTATCTATTTCTGCAACAAGTAAATGAGAAGATAAATTATTTTCTTCTATAACTTCACATGCCCCTACTCTCTCATAATTAAAGGCATTTTTCCTCTGATGGTTACCGTTTGAATTTGTGATTGGAATAATAATTGAAGGAATTCCCCATGATGCAATTTCAAAAATATAAGACCCTGCACGAGAAATTACAAGATTTGCACAACCTGCTGCCATACGAGTAGCTAAATTGTTCAAATAAGGCATTGGCACATATCTTCCAATATTAGGGTCATTTTCCATAAGTAATTTTGAACGAGATAAAATATCCCTAATATTATTTTTCCCTGTTTGGTGAATTATTTGATATTGAGAAAGTAATACAGGAAGAATATCCACTATAATATTATTTATAATTTCTGCTCCTTGAGATCCACCCAATACAAGAATTATTGGTAAGTCAGGACTAAGTTTGAAAAATTCTAAAGCGCCATTTGGGTCACCGTGTAAAATTTCTTTACGAATTGGTTGACCTGTCAAAATGGTTTTTTCTTTTGGTAAATACTCAATTGCTTCAGGCCAAGAGATAGCTACATGCCAAGCAAATTTTGCAGTCCAAACATTTAATCTTCCTGGATATGAATCTGACTCATGGACTATAACAGGAATTTTTAATAATTTAGCTGCGAGAACTGCCGGAAACGAAGCATAACCACCTTTTGAGATAACAACATCAGGATAAATGAAGAACATACTAATAATACCAAAGAAAACACCAGTAGCTGTTTTAAAAATGTCAAAAAAGTTTCTTATGGAAAAATAAGTTCGCATCTTACCTGCTGGTATTTGAATAAAAGTTATATTATTTTCAAAAAGCATATGTTTGTCATACGGAGTGTCTGACATATAGTAAAGCCTAAGATCAATAACCTTTTGTTTATCTGCAACTTCAACAAGCTTCTCAGCTATAGCAATAAGAGGATAAAAATGCCCCCCTGTTCCTCCCCCTGTAAGTAATATTTTCATCCCGTACGAAGCAGGAAATGATTACATTTCCGTTGCTTATATTAATTAATTAAATTCGACATAAATAAAACTTATATGTAACTTCCAGAAATTTGCCATAAACGCTTCGTACGGGATTCATATCCTTATAATAGCTTATTTTTTATTATCTTTCCAGTATTGGTTTACTTTTAAAACGAGAAATATTTAAAATTATTCCCACCATACCAAGTGAAAGAAGCAATGCTGTTCCTCCTTGAGAAATAAATACGAGAGGAACTCCGGTCAGAGGAAAGACGCCTATAATAGAAGCAATATTCATGAAAGATTGGACTGTAATAATAGTGACGAAGCCAATGACAAGTAATTTTGCAAATGAATCTGGCGCATTTCGTAGAGCAATACGATAACCCCGTAGTGCAAAAGATAAATATAAAAAGATTAAAATAGCACAGCCCACAAATCCCATTTCTTCTCCGATCACAGCAAAGATAGAATCTCCTTGAGGTTCAGGTAAATAATTAAATTTCTGAATACTTTGGCCAAGACCTCTCCCCATAATTCCACCAGAGCCGACAGCGATGAGAGATTGTTGTAATTGATATGATGAACTTCGACTATTTTCGCTTGGATTAAAAAATGTATTAATTCGCTCTTTTAAGTATGGTTTAAACGATACTAGAATCACAAGAGCGATAACTGCCACACCCACAATTCCTAAAATATATTTTAACGGTGCACCAGATACAAATAACATTATTGTAGCGGTAATGGTGATGAGTATGATACTTTTTATATCTGGTTGTTTGATTAAAACAGCACCAATTATTCCGAGCATTACGAGCAATGGCAAAATACTAAAAAGTGGACCTTTTACTTTTCCTTTTATCCACGACAACCAAGCTGCAAAATAGATAATAAATCCAATCTTTAGAAATTCCACTGGTTGAAAAGAAAACCCCAAAATATCTATCCATCTTCTGGCCCCACCATGTGATTGTCCTATTCCAGGAACAAAAACAAGTGCCGTTAAAATAATAGATATAATGAAAAGAATAAGAGAATGTTTTTTAAATGATTTGTAAGGAATTTTTAATCCAATAAATAAAGCTATTAATCCCCCCAAAAAACCAAAGACAAATTGACTTAATATAACTCCGTAAAATTTAGTTTCATTTTTAGCATAAATACCCAAAGAAGCAGAGGTAAAGAAAATTAATCCTATTACCACAAGTGCAATAACTATTCCAAAAAATATTTTATCTATTTTATTTTTTTTCATCTCATTTTCTAATCAATAAGAGAAATGATAACTCCTATTACTGACGTTATTATACCTACAATCCAGTAACGCATAGTAACTTTGTATTTAGGCCAACCAAGAGCTTCAAAATGATGATGAAGTGGCGCGAATAAAAAAACCTTTTTACCATTGCGGAATTTTCGCGAAGCTATTTGAATTACGTCAGATAATGATGTTATAAAAAGTGGAAATGCGATAATCGGCAAGAGTAAAACCGTATCAGTCATAAATGCTATAACGGACAATGTGACAGTAAGCCCAATCATCCCAGTTTCTCCCATAAAAAAACGCGCCGGCGGAATATTGAACCACAAAAAAGCGAGGATTCCGCCTGTAATAACAGCACAGAAAGCGGAAAGGTCGGCTTGATTGTTAAAGAATGCGATAAGAGTGTAAGCCATAAATATTGAGGCAAGTACTCCACCAGAAAGACCATCTACTCCATCAATCACACTCGTTGACCAAAGTGAAAGCATTATAAAAATGAAAAATGGAATAAAGAGATAACCTAGATTAATAAATCCATACCAAGGAATATAAAGTTCTGTAACTCCAAGTTTAACATAGAACCATAAACCAATAATGAAACCCAGTAATAAAATAATTCCTATTTTTATGTACCGTAAAACTATTGGATCGGTTATCCATTTACCTTTCCCAAAAATTTGCAAGAAATCATCTCCGAGTCCAACGAGAGAGGCAACTATTAAAGTGAAAAAAGGTAGGAGTGTTTGGTTACGACTAATAAAATATAATTTCTCGGTTAAAATATTATGGAAAATAATATCAATTAGAGAGACAACAGCTAGTGTTAGAATCACGGAAATCCAAATTATCATTCCTCCAGTTCGTGGGGTAGAAATTTCAGCTGTTTCGTCATGAATTTTAGCAAATCCATTTAATTTTTCGATTGAAATATTATTATTTCGAGAAGTTCGGCGCCACATTTTATATTTATAAAAATAATGGGTCGCGAGAGGAGTAAGGAGTATACCAATAATAAAACTTATTACAGCTGGTAAGAAAATTTTTAAAGCGTTAGTCATGGTTTTCTTCTTGTTTAAGAACTTCTTTTAATTGTGCTTTTACGGTATCATAGTTTGGTAATTGATTTATAGAGGTAACACCCATAAATGACAATGTATCAAAAGTTGGACGATAAAGTAGACGTCTACTATCTTTAGGGTCAGTTATTCTTTCTATAAGACCTCTGACAAGTAAGTTGCGTAAGATAAAACTCGAATTTACTCCACGAATATAATCTATTTCACTACGGGGTACTTCATTTTTATATAAGATGATGGATAATGCTTCAAGAGAAGATTTGGTAAGTTCTTTGGTAATTTCATCTTTACGAATTGATTCAATCAAAGGGCTTAACTCACTTGTAATTCCCAAGACAACTGAATCATCCTTACGGACAAGAACAAGTCCTCTATTTACGAGAGAAAGTTCCAATTTTTTCAAAGATTCTTCTATTTCTTCTATGGAAATATTCAAAAGCTCCGCCAATTTTTTAATTTGGACATCTTCACCTTTATAAAAAAGCAATCCTTCAATTTTTGATTCTAACTCCATCATAATTGTTTGTTAATACTAATATCTCCAAAAGATGAGTTTTGTATAACATTTATTATCCCTTCTCTGACCAATTCTAGCATAGCCAAGAAGGAAACGATAACATGTATTTTCGCTTCTTCTTGGTTCTCCGCTCCATGACTTTGTGTGAATTCTTTAAATGATAGATTCATGGCTTCTTGAATTCGATCTGTTAAATTATTTATAATTTCATCTAAATTTATTATTTTTTTAACCTCTATCTCTGGCAATCTCTCTACTTTTTTAGGAATATGATTAAGAACATCTGTTATTGATTGAATTATATTACTCGTTGTAATCAATGGGTCTGGAGAAAAAAGTGGTTCACTCCAAATACGCTCATTGGGCATGAAAATTATTTTTGTCCCAAAATTATTATTTATTTCAATACTAGCGTTTTTTATAATTTTGTATAATTTTAATCGATTTTCAAGGTCTGTAATTTTTTCTGTTTCATCTTCAGTTAGAGTTAGATTGGGTAGTAGTGATTTTGATTTAATCAAAATCAAAGTCGCAGCGATAAGAATAAAATAGGAAACATTGGCGATATGCTTTTCAGATGGGACACCAGAGAGAGATTTTATATGAGCAATATAATCATTGGTGACTTCGGCGAGCGATATCTCATTCACAAAAAGTTTCTTCTCTTCTATAAGCGAAAGCAGGAGCTCAAGTGGCCCCTCAAAAGTTCCCTGTTTAATTTGATACTGTGTTGCGGTTTCTGACATAATTATTTCCTTCCATAAGTATTTATTTCTTTGTTATTTGTATTCCTAGTTCTTTCAATTGTTTGTCTGAAACTACTGATGGTGATTCCATCATTAAATCTTTTCCTTCTCCATTTTTAGGGAAAGCCATAACTTCTCTGATATTTGGTTCATTTTCAAGTAACATCATCAACCGATCAAAACCCCAAGCAATACCTCCATGTGGAGGAGTTCCAGAACGAAAAGCCTCGAGCATATAGAAAAGATTTTTTTCTACTTCTTCTTTTTTAACTCCCATGATATCATAAACCGCAAGAAGTGCTTCTGGTTCATGATTTCTGATTGAACCACCCCCAATTTCATAACCATTAAGTACAATATCATATTGATTTGTAAGAATTCCTGAAATATTTTTTTTATTTAATAAATCATCGTGAAATTGTGGTTGGACAGCAGAAAATGGATTATGGGTAAATGTCCATTCTCCCTCGGCTTGTGGATTATTGTCTTCGTTGGCCTTTTCAAAAAATGGAAAATCTATAATCCAACAAAAAGCAAGTAAGTTTGGGTTAGTTTTATCTTTTCTTATATCTGGACGATCATTCCCATATTTTTCCATTGCATCTTTATAAGATATTCTTGGAAATGGGATTTTTTGTATTTCTTTTTCGGGATATAATTTTTGAATAATTTCAATTAAAAGATTTTCATTGATTGCCATTACATCTTCTCGACTGACAAAACTCATTTCCATATCAAGTTGTGTAAATTCTGGTTGGCGGTCTCCTCGTAAATCTTCATCACGCATACATTTTGCCATTTGGAAATATTTCTCTATTCCACTCGCCATCAAAAGCTGTTTATATTGTTGAGGAGCTTGTGGTAATGCATAAAATTTTCCTTGGTCTAATCGAGATGGCACTATAAAATCTCTAGCTCCTTCGGCAGTTGATTTTGAAAGTATTGGTGTCTCTATTTCTACAAAATTTTCTTTATCTAAATAGTCACGGATAAATTTAACAACATTGTGTCTATTACGAATATTTTTTTGCATGCGAGATCTACGCAAATCAAGATATCTGTATTTTAATCTACTTTCTTCCCTGACTTCTTTTCCATCTGTTGTTACATCAAAGGCAGGTGTAATAGCTTGGTTTAATATTTCTATTTCGGCTATCTCTAATTCTATATTGCCATTTAAAACTCCAGTTTTTTTATTTTTCTCTGGGCGCGCGTTTATTTTACCTTTTACTTTAACTACAAACTCATTGCGTAGTGTTTTTCCAACCTCAAGTGTTTCTGTATAACTTGGTAAAATAACTCCCTGCACTTTGCCTGTCATATCACGAAAATCCAAGAAAATCATTTTCCCTTGGTCTCGGCGAACATCCACCCAGCCAGCGATTATAACTTCTTTCCCAATAAAATTATTTAAATCTTTTATATATATACGCCCTATCATAAAAATATATTTTATTAATTAATATTAATGCACCAATTTTGTTAATTGCTCTACAGGAAAACCAAACAAAAATGTTAGCCCAACCAAAATCCAATAAAAAGGAGCAAATGTAATATAGAGAACTCTATCTTTATGCCACATAGGTAAATACCACTTTTGAACTCTTATATAAAGCATATTAAGTGGAACATTGACCAGATTTAAAATAACAATAACCAAAATAATTATATATTTCATAAATTATATTTTTACTCCTACCTTATCACGAATAATATTCATTTTCTCGAGAGCTATTGTTTTAGCTTTCTTTGCTCCCTCTTTCAAAATATCGCGTACTTTGTCTAAATCCTTGGCATACATTTCTCTTTTTTCTCTCATTGGTTTTATGAGATTAAGTATTTCTAGAAGCAACATCTCTTTTGATTCTTTATAACTTAAACCCCCTTTTGTATATTCATCATGTAAAATTTTTAAAGCATCTTCTTTTAAGAAAAGTTTATGGAGTGCAAATATATTACAGGTATCTGGATCTTTCGGCTCGTCTGTACCCTTAGAATCTGTAACAATTCTCATTACTGCTTTTTTGATTTCTTCATCAGTTCCAAAAAGTGGAATTGTATTTTTGTAACTTTTACTCATTTTTCTTCCATCTATACCGGGAACAATAGCCACATTTTTCAAAATTAAGGGCTCAGGTAATTTGAATGTTTCCCCATATATTTTGTTAAATTTTTGGGCTGTATCACGTGCATATTCTACATGTTGTTTTTGGTCTGCTCCCACTGGCACTACGTCGGCATCTTGTATTAAAATATCGGCTGCCATAAGAATAGGATAATCAAAAAGACCAATGTTCACCTCTTTGGTTTTCATATGAGCATCTTTATAAGCGGTAGCTCTTTCTAAATATGGCATTGTTGTAATACAATTAAAATACCAAGCAAGTTCTGTAACTTCTGCCAGGTCTGACTGCTTAAATAAACAAACTTTTTCAGGGTCTAGTCCGCAAGCTAAATAATCCAAAGCCACATCTAAGATATTTTTAGATAAATCCTCTTTATTTTGTATTGTTGTTATTGCATGTAAATCAGCAATAAATACAAAAGAATCATAATTATCCTGGAGGTCAACAAACTGCTTTATGGCCCCAAAATAATTACCTATATGTATAGTTCCAGATGGTTGTATTCCCGATAGTAATTTTTTCTTCATATTCTATATAATACCAAAAAACAAATAGTTTTGCACATATTACCCACAGTTTTACCCCCACACTTATATTTTCATTGCTTTTTATTATGTTTAAAAGTAGTTATTCAAATCTATATTATTAAAGTATATTTTAGAGTTTTAATTAGATTTTTATTGAAAAAGCATAATAATGAAAAATATTAGTGTAGGGGTTTATCCAAAAAACGGACTTTGAGACTTTTAGGATTATGCTACAATAGCTCTCATGACAGACAAAAAATCTAACTTAAGAATCCCTCCACAAAGCCTTGACGCTGAAAAAGCTATTTTGGGCTCTATCATGCTTCGCCCTGGGGCAATTCATGAAATCAATGACATAATAACCCCAGATTCATTTTACGCAACAAAACACTCACAAATTTATAAAATAATGTTGGACCTTTCAAGTAAGGGTGAGCCGATAGATATACTTTCTATGTCTCATAAACTACAAGAAAAAGGATTACTTGATCAAATAGGTGGAAGTAGCTATTTGAGTGAATTAACAAATTCTGTTCCTGCTTCTACAAATATAAAATATTATTCTGACGTAGTAAACAAAAAATATATTCTAAGAAAAATAATAGAAGCCGGAGACCACATATCAGAACTTGGTTTTCGCGAAGAAGTAGAAGATGTTTTTGATATTCTTGACCAAGCTGAAAAAAGAATGATGGGTATAAACAGTAATGTAGGTGGACATGCGTTCACTCCTCTTAAAGATAGTTTACCTGAGGCGTGGGAGAGGTTAGAAAGACTTCATGAAAATAAAGGAGAACTACGTGGGGTGCCTACCGGATTTCATGACTTGGACCAATATCTTTCTGGTCTTCAAAAGTCAGACCTTGTTATTTTAGCGGCACGTCCTTCTATGGGAAAAACTACTCTTGCTCTTGATATTGCTCGCCAAGCAGCGTTAAATAATGGAACTCCTACTGTTATCTTTTCTCTTGAAATGAGTACACAGCAATTGGTAGATAGATTACTTGCCGCTCAATCTAAAGTAAACGCTTGGAATTTAAGAACTGGTAATTTATCTACAGAAGGTGAATTTTCTAAAATTCGTGATTCTCTTGACCGTTTATCCAAGGCTCCTATTTTTGTTGATGATATGGCTGGAAATTCTATTATAAGGATGCGTTCAGTTTGTCGTCGTATAAGAGCAGAACATGGGCTCGGTCTGATTATTGTGGATTATTTACAATTGATGTCTACATCCCGAAATTATGACAATATGGTCAACCAAGTTACTGAAATTTCTCGGTCATTAAAAGCCCTTGCCAAAGAATTTGATGTTCCAGTTCTTGCGTTATCACAACTTAATCGTGCGGTTGAATCTCGTGGTGGTCGCCCTCGCCTTTCTGACTTGCGTGATTCTGGGTCTATTGAACAAGATGCCGATATTGTGATGTTCCTTCATAGAGAAGATAGAGGAAAAAACGAAAGTGAAAAGACAAATATAGTAGAAATATTGATAGAAAAGCATCGTAATGGGCCAGTCGGTAAAATTAGCTTATACTTTGATGAGAAATCCACAACCTTTATGTCTATAGATAAATCAGGGTCTAGTTTTGGTGCGCCATCGGAAGATATAGGAGGATTTTAAAACATCGTGAGGCAAGACCTCACGACTAACAAATAAATGAATGATTCAATAGAAAAATTAGCAAGATACTTTAAGGAATTCCCGGGTATAGGAGAACGTCAAGCGAAACGTTTTGTTTATTTCTTGCTTCATAAAAACCCAAATTATACAAAAGAACTTGGAGATAATATTCTTTCTCTAAAAGATTTAATTCATCAATGCCCGTCATGTTTTCTTTTCTTTCAGGGAGAAAGTAACCAACTTTGTGATGTATGTAAAGATAAAAAAACTGATAGAACTTCCCTTTTGATTATTGAGAAGGACGCCGATTATGAAAATATTAAAAAGAGTAAAAATTATGACGGGATGTATTTTATCCTTGGAGGACTTGCTTCTATCGTAACAAAAGAAACTCCAAGTTTCCTTCGTCTAAAAGAATTATTGAATACAATAGAAAACCAAGCAAAAAATAATGACCTAAAAGAAATTATTATTGCTTTATCTTTAAATCCACAAGGAGAACACACTGACATGTATCTAAGAGAAAAAATGTTTCCTCTACAAGACAAATATAAATTTAAAGTTGTTTCCCTTGGGCGCGGGCTTTCTACCGGCACCGAACTTGAATATTCCGACGGAGAAACAATAAAAAACGCCCTTTTAAATAGACAATAAAAAAATCCGTTACAAAACGGATTTTTTTATTTTATTGAAGAAATTTTTACTTCTACAAATGGTTGACGGTGGCCATTTCTCTTTAGGTAACGACTTTTTTGTTTGTATTTAACTACGCTTATTGTTTTGCCTTTACCAAGTTTCTGAAATAGCGATTCAACTGTTGCATTTGCGATATAAGGAGTGCCGATGGTTGTATCTGTACCATTATCAACTAGAAGAACTTTATCAAAAATAACCTTGTCTCCGAGTTTGAAATCCCCTTCTATTTTTTCAATTTTTAATACATCACCAACAGCGACTTTGTATTGTTTACCGCCCGTGAAAATTACGGCAAATTCTTTCGATCCAGTTGCATTGGATTTAGCCGTCTTTATTTTTTTTGTTGTAGTAGTGGTTTTAGGCATATTTATTTTATCTTAAGAAATCATTAAATTGACGGGATTCTTTAGATAAGACATATATTACACAAAAATTGGCAAAATTGCAAGCCAGAATGTATAATAAGCATTATGATATCAAAATATAGTCATAAAGAACTAACTTGGATTGATTTAGAATCTCCTCTTGAAGAAGAACTTGTTTATATCGTAGAAGAATATTATATTCCCTCATCTATCGAGGAAGAAATGCGGGCAAAGACCGAAGAAACTAAAACCAAGTTATATTCTGACTTTATCTTCACTTCTCTTTATTTCCCGCAAATTTTACATGGAGAAAATAAGATTATTAATGATAAAATAGTTTTTGTTACTAATGACAATTTTGTTTTAACAATTCACGATAGACCAATACAGGCCTTACATGAATTTCTAAACAATTTGGAGATAGACACTACCATAGAAGAAAAATTAGAGATAAAAAATAATAAATTATTATTTGCTTATCTATTAAAAAGCTTATATGTAAATTTACAAGAGCAACTAGTAGCAAATGACATTCAAATAAGAGGTCTTAAAAAGCAAATTATAAAAAATAATAAAAAATTGAAATCATTAACCCTATTGTCTATTATATTTTTAGTGGCTATAATCTTAATATTTATATGTCTTTAGTTATATTTAATACTTTATCAAGAAAAAAAGAAATTTTTGAACCAATTAAACAGGGTCATGTTGGTCTATATACTTGTGGGCCAACTGTTTATAATTATGCCCATCTGGGTAATATGCGTACTTATGTGTTTGAAGATATATTAAAACGTGTATTTTCTTATAATGGATATAACGTTAAGCATGTCATGAATATTACTGATGTTGGTCATTTAACCGGAGACCGTGATATGGGTGAAGACAAAATTGAGAAAGAATCAAAAAGAGAAAATAAAACAGTATGGGAAATAGCAAAATTTTACACGGAAGCATTTAAAGAGGATTTAAAAAATCTAAATATTATTTATCCAGATATTTTTTGTATTGCAACCGATAATATTAAAGAACAGATAGAAATGATAGCAACTTTGGAGAAGAAAGGTTTTACTTATAAAACAAGTGATGGAGTTTATTTTGATACATCAAAAGTTGAAAATTATAATAAACTTTCCCATCAAAAAATTGAGGCCTTAAAAGAAGGTGCTCGGGTAGAAATAAATATAGAGAAAAGAAATGCTACAGATTTTGCTCTATGGAAATTCTCCCCTAAGGACACAAAGCGCCAAATGGAGTGGAAAAGCTCTTGGGGTACAGGATTCCCAGGTTGGCATATAGAATGCTCTGCAATGAGCGTTAAATACCTTGGAGAGCAATTTGACCTTCATTGTGGTGGTGTTGATCATATCAATATTCACCATACAAATGAAATAGCCCAAACAGAAAGCTTCACAGGTAAAGAACCATGCGTAAACTATTGGATGCATGGAGAATTTATGAATCTCAAAGATGGTGAAAAAATGGCTAAAAGTACAGGTAATTTTTTAACACTTAGAAGTGAATTTATAGATAAAAATATTAACCCACTAGTTTATCGCTTTGCAACTTTTGGTGTTCACTACAGAAAGAAGATGGAGTGGAATTCTGACATAGAGACTGCGGCATTAAATGGTTATAATAATTTAATAAATAAAATTAAAATTCTTGGAACAACAATAGGTACTGTGAATATGGAGATTAAAGAGAGATTTTTAGATAGTATTAATGATGATTTAAATATACCCAAAGCCATTGCTACTGTTGGAGAAATATTCAAATATGGAATTTCAAACGAAGATAAATTAGCAACAATATTAGATTTTGATAAGGTTTTAGGTCTTAATTTAGGAAATATTACTGAAGAAATTATTCCTGATGAAATAAATGAATTAGCAAAAAAAAGAGAAAAAGTTCGTGCAGAAAAAGATTGGTCTAAAAGCGACGAGCTTAGAAAGAAAATAAAAGAACTGGGTTATGAAATAAAAGATACCGATTCCGGCTCAAAAATTTCTAAAATTTAATTCGTAAAATAATTATTACAACACAAATTAAATTTTTAGTAGTCCGACTACTAAAAATTTAATTTGCCTCATCAAGTTCAACAGAGAATGTTGAACCTTTGCCGACGCCTTCGGATTCGGCCCAAGCACGCCCATTGTGAGCTTTAGCGATTTCTTTAACTAGATAAAGACCAAGTCCAGACCCGCCGGTATTTAATTTACCTCCATCTCCACGAGAAAACTTTTCAAATAAAGTTCCTATTGCTCCGGGAGATATTCCAACTCCAGTATCTTTAACAGATAATATGATTTTTCCTTTTTCAAGGTGTATATTGACTTCTATTTGACCTTCTTTAGTATATTTAATTGAATTATCAATCAAATTGACCAGAACTTGTCTAAGTTTATCTTTATCACCATTAACAAAATATTTTTGATCAAGTGGAACACTACAAATTAATTTTAAGCCCTTTTTCTCTGCGGTAATTGATAACTCTTTAGCAGTATTTAGAACTAATTCACCAAAATCAAATTTAGCCATTTCATACTTCATTCCACCTTGTTCAATCTTTGCAACATTTAATAAATCATCAACAACTAAAGTTAAACTATTACTAGATTCCGCCACTAATTCCATTTTTTCTTTAGCTTTTGGATTGATTTCTCCATAATCACCATCCAAAATCATTGAAATGTAACCCTTAATGGCAGTTAAGGGACTACGTAATTGATGAGACGCTAATGAAACGAACTCAGTTTTTAATTTATCAAGACCTTTCAATTTTTCATTAGCCACCTCAAGACTTAGATTTGTTTCTTCTAAACGCATTTTTGATTTTTCAAGTTGAGTACTAAGCTCCTCTAATTTTTCGCGTTGCTTCACCTCTTTTTTAACAGATTTTATAAGAGCATAACCTAGAACAATAACAAACAATAAGGTAAAAGATACAACAATTCTAACATTCTCAATATTACGAATAAATAAAATAGCTAAAACTAAGAAACCTAAAGCAAATACAAGTACTTGAGTTCCCATTAATTTTATATTAAAACTCTTAAATTTTACTACAGCATAAGCTAAAAATCCCACAAAAATGGGCATGCTAAAAAGACCAATCTGAGCTATTGTCCAGTTTTCAGTAAAACTCCCAATAATATTTCCGGAAACAAAACTCAATAAGAATAAAACTACTCCTAATGTAATAAACACGATCTGTTTTTTCTTATCCAAAATAGATTGTTTGTATTTTCTAATCGCGAACACTAAAATCCAAAGAGCATAAATAATTTCAATAATATATACATAGTAAGTAGCCATAAAACCTTCAATTGGTTCTCTATAACAATTTGTCAAATCAAATCCAACAAGTGTTAACGTTGTTGGTAGTAAAATAATTATAGGTAATAATAAAGAAAATATGCCTAATTTTTTTCTAAAACTGATGTCTTTTTTGTTAATAAAAACATCTATAAAATAAACGCATAAGGCATAAATGAGAGGTTCCACAATTATCATCATTGACCAGAAAAACATTATCAAATAATTTTTCTCATTTGCCCAAAGAATAAGGTCAAAAAATACCCATAATGAAAAAGAAATCATTATAAAAAATAATATTCTATTGATTAGAGATTTTTTATCTCTAAAAAAAACAAAAAAACCTACAATGAGAGATAAAATTATTGCCACAAAGTGGGAATAATAAATCAGTGCTCCAAATACATTATTTGAAAAAATCAAAAATCTCGCGGTATCCCATTGACATAATTCCATAAATGTTTGAATCGATGTTTCCATTTAATTATTCCTCTAATAATAATTCATTAAATACTTCTTCATCAGTAAAAACAGCAAAGTCTTTCGCTATTATATAATGATAATAAGTAACAACAATTGATATCATTAAAAGAAAAAAGAAAACCCCGAAGAAAATTTTAGATTTATTATCAATCATACTTAATATATTATACACTAAAATCTTTTTTTATAAAATTAATCCATTTATCTTTAAAATCATCATTATTTTCAAAATTGGATATGTTAAAATTTTTGAATACTTGTTTAAAATATTTTGGCACAAAAGATATATTTTTATTGAAAATTTTATAAGGTAAAAATTGTATCGATTTTATAGTTTTTCTACAATTTTTTGAACTACAAGAACATTTAATGTGCCAGAAAATATCAGCTTCGCTTAAAGAATAATCAAAAGTTATTTCCTCATCTTTTTTTATATTACGAATAGCAACGATTGTAACCCTTCCTTTAATGGCAGAATTTGGATTGCAAGAATGGTTAATATAGAAACCATAATTTATTGGATCTACCCATATATTTTTTCCAAAACCAATCCAATTAAGTCCTGCTATTTTAGCTTTTTCTTTATTATTAATTAAAAAATTAAGCTTAAGCCCTTTTATAATAAATAGAATTTCTCCTTTTTTTATATCTCTTCCAGCTAAAATTCCTTTACCATGTAATTTACTTTTTCCAATATATATTTTCATAATTTAATCATGCTTTATGAGAAAGCTCACATCTTTCATTATACTCTTTTTTCTTAAAAGAAGTATGAAAATTATTATAAGGTCAGAAACAAGCATGTAGATAGGATATATAAGAATTGCAAAAGTAAATTTTTCAACAGCAAACATATTTAAACTATCTGCCAATCCAGTGCCAAACCACGCCCAAAAATCTTCCCCCTCTGGTCGCAGGTATGATTTTTTAATTGTTGGTATAATAGCAAAAGAATCAATAGCAAGATTAGTAACAAGAGCAATTACTGGATTGTTAAATATAATCCAAAGTAAAACGCTGATAAGTGCCCCAGCCATGCAGATTATATCTGTTTTATTTTTTAATCCACCCTCTCCGTATTTTAAAGAAAGAATTGCTATTGATAATGGTCCAATAAATTCAACGATAGGAACCCAAACAGTATTTTCAGCTCCAGAAAAATAATAACTAAGAGCTAAAACAAAGCCCATAAACGCCCAAATCCACCAAGTTGCTCTGTTGGGTTTTGTCTTTCCTTTAAGGATAGAAACTATGTAAACTATGTAAGCACTAAAAGCAACAACTCCTGCAACAATTCCGAGTATCGTCTTATAATCAAATTCCATATATGTTTATTATACCACAAAAATTATTTATTTAACCTACTCTACATTATTTCGTATGGTTAACTGAACAGTATGTTGACTAAAATAAATAAACATAGTATTATTATCAACAAAACCAGTAGGCAATATTGCCATAAAAAACAAATACTTACAAAAATGCAAAAGATAAATTTACCCGATGAGATGCAAAGGTTTTATTGGCGTCTCCAATCTAACGCACCATTTATGGTGGGTTATCCAGGGAACTTAAATAATGATTTTTCTGAATTGTATAAATTCTTTGATCTCATTATTAATAATTGTGGTGATCCTAATGAAAAAGGAGCTTACAGAATGGACTCAAAAGAATATGAAGGGAAAACGTTGGAATTCTTTCGTAAGCTCTATAATTTTGACTCTGACCCTGAAAAATTTTGGGGATACCTTACTTCTGGAGGAACAGAAGGAAACCTAATGGGCTTACTGATGGGAAGAATCAAATACCCAGATGGTGTGGTATATTCAACAGATGGTCATTATTCAATCAGGAAAAATGCGACAATTCTTAATGTTCCTTACACGGAAATTAAGGTTCTCGGCCATGGTGAGATGAATTACAGCAATCTGTATTATCATTTATCTAATGAAAGTAAGCCACCTATTTTAAATTTAACAATAGGAACTACTTTCGATGGAGCTACAGATAGTATTAATGAAGTTTTAAACATTCTAAAGAAAACATCACATGAAAAGTTTTATATTCATTGTGATGCAGCATTGTTTGGAGGATTTCTTCCTTTTCTGGGTGTTGAACATGAATTAGACGCTCGTAAGCCAATTAACAGTATTTCTGTTTCATCTCATAAATTTTTTGGAGTGCCTTTTCCTTCTGGTATTTTTCTTGCAAAAGAAAAACCTAAAGGTAAATTTGTTGGTTATATCGCAGGCCATGATACAACTATTTCAGGATCAAGATGTGGCCAATTAGCACTGTTTCTTTGGGCACTTATAGAAAATAAAGGAATGGATGGATTCAAAAAAGAAGCTATTGAGTGTATTGAAAATGCAAAATATTTGAGTAAATTACTTCAGGGGATCAATTATAATCCTTGGTTGAATAAAAACTCCAATATTGTTACATTCAAAATGCCACCCAAAAAAATCGTTAGTAAGTGGCAACTTTCCACTAATGCCCCAGAAGATACACGAGCACATGTCATTGTCATGCAACATGTTACAAAAGAAACAATTGATTTATTAATTTCCGATATTGTTTCTGTATGAAAAAAGTATATTTAATGCTTAGAAAATAGACCACTTCAATTTAATTTAATTGGAGTGGTTTTTTAATACTCTTTTAAAACCACCTTTTGAATCTCGTAAAGCTCTTGACCCTCGTGTCACTGTCGCTATCCCAACATGAAGCTTTTCGGCTATTTCATGTTGATTTACACCTTTATCTAACATTTTTACAATCTCCCAACGTTTCTTTATTTCAATATATTCCGCAGGAGTTAATAAATCAGTCAAAAAAGCATCCAGCAGTACTGGATTATTTCCTATATCTATAATGGTCTTAATTATATATTTTTTAATTTTTTTCATATTTTTACAATAAAAGATTTATTTATTGTTTTTTAAGTAATTCCCGTACTGAAGCTCTTATCAAAATATCAGTGGTATCTATGACAGCAATAGGGCTATTTACATTTACCATAGCTAATTGAAGATCTGTGCAAGCCAACAAAATATTACCTGCACCTTTTTTTTGGAGAGAATTACAAATCATTTCAATATTTTGAGTGTACAAATCACTCCTTCCCCCATTGAGTAATTCAACAATAATATTATTTATAATCTCCTGTTCCTCTTGTGAGGGATATAGAATATTTATTTCATTCTCTTTTAAGATATTCTCATATATTTTACTTTGTATAGTAGTTTCTGTGGCCAATATTCCGACAGTTTTGATTTTTTTTAATTTTAATTCTAAAACTGTTTCTTCAAGAATACTAAGAAAAGGGAATCGTACAGATTCACGAATTTCATAGATATATTTATGTAACGTATTACAAGGTAGTATACCAAAATCAGCTCCCGCTTTTTCTAAAATCTTTGATCCATCAATAAGATATGGGAGCATTTTTTCTGAACTTATACCTTGAATAATCGCTTCATTTTCTATAATAAAAGGAAAGGGTAAATTATATATTAATATAGGTGGATATTTATCTTTTCCATTCTTTCTAACTAAATCAATAACAGATAAATATACTTTTGATGTGGTTTGCGGACCAACTCCGCCCAGAATTCCTAATGTTTTCATTTTCATTGTTTTCTTATTATACTATTTTTTTTAAAAAACCCAAAACCAGATGTTACTGAGGTCTTGGGTTAAATTTCTAGAAACTATTAAATCCAATAAGCGATTCAAAATCTTTGAACGCACGCCGGTGATTTCCACTCTTACCCTTAATTTCCCGGTAGTGCTTAAGGCACCAATCATATCCGTTTAGTGTCAGATCCATGAATGTCGGTTCTCCTTCTAACGGTATATAACATGGTGTGTCACATACAGTCATATAAAGATCAGTAGAATTGATTATTGTTGATAAATCAGGTCTCCTTTCTTGAAGAAATTTCCGAACTAATGCAAATCGCGATTCAGATTTACTCATTAAATTAACAAACTGATACTCATTTGAAGTATAGTTCTTTTTCCAAATTAAGGGGTGATACATATCAAGCCAAGAAAACGGATGCGCCACCATATACAAAATGGCATTTTGGGCACCCAACTCACCTCCATGTTTTCTTCCTGATTCCTTAATCCTTTGAATCATGTCAATAACCATTGTATCTGTTGCGAACGAAAGCTCTTGTCCAATTGCGCCCAAAATTTCAAGTGCACCTTCAGACATCTGCTCAGCTTCATCAAAGAAAAAATTAACGTTGCGGTTATTCAAAAACTCGGAAATTACGTTTTTGAACTGTGATTCTTTCACTTTCCAACCATTACAATAGTTAGCAATATTAGTTGGGTCAATCAGTCTTATAACTGATTCAACTGCTATTGATTCAAGTTGTTTTGATAAAGCGATTGCTGGGACTAAACCCATACAGAACCTAGCAGGTATTCCCAATGAATGTTCATAAGCAACTATGCTAATTTGAACTGTTTTATCCAACTGAAAATAGAAGTCACCTTCTATCCATTGGCATTTAATGTAATTATTTTCCATAATTGAACTCCTTTTTATTTAAAAAACTGATTTAACTATATACTAGCATACTAGTATATAATATGCAAGCGTTTACTTAAAGAATAAATTATGATATAAAGAAGAAAAATTAAAAAGAAATAAAATGAAAATATTATTTATTTGTCATGGTAATGTAGGCAGAAGCCAAATTGCCGAAGGTTATTATAATGCCTTTACTCATTCATCTGATGCTTCAAGCGCAGGAGTTGATCCTACCACTCCAGCACGATGGCAAACATTAGCACCAGAGATATTAGAAGTAATGAAAGAAGAAAGTATAGATCTTTCTTCAAAGAAAGCAAAACTTGTCACAGAGGAAATGGTAATGGCCTCGGACAAAATAATTGTTCTTTGCAAAAAGGAAGATTGTCCTGATTTCTTACTAAAACAAAAACACTCCATGGTTTCCTTCTGGAAGATTGAAGACCCTTTCAAAACATCACTTGAAAATCTTCGTTTAATAAGAGACAAGATTAAATTGAAAGTTTTTGGATTACTAAGAGTTTATTAAAAAATTCATTGCAAAAAATAATAAAACCCCTTGCTTATAAAAAAGTAAGGGGTTTTCTTAAAATAATTCAAATTAATGAAATGCGCGAGAGCGGAGGGACTCGAACCCTCGGTCATGGTTTTGGAGACCATTGGTTTAGCCACTAACCGACGCTCCCTTAAAAAGACCTAAAAGCAACAATTAATCTTATTATGCATAAATTAGCAAATTTTGCAAGATAAGAATTGCTACAATTTTAAAGCATCATAAACCATTTTCATGGTTTCTTTGGCATTAAAAATAGCAATATTGCTACTCAATTGTATGTAAGATAGATACTTCTCTTTGTTTGTGATAATTTCTTTTCTTTTTGATTGAAAACTGGATAAGAAATTTATCACAACTTCAGTGAAAATTTTTTTGAAATCACCCATTACACTCTGCCCATTCATGTGAGCATTTATAATGGAATCAACATCTTCAAGTACTTTGGCATCATCACAAATTGCTTTGATAAGTGTGATGTGACTTTCCAAATTATCTGACATAACACCAGCAATGGCTGTTTGTGCGCGCTTAATCTTAACCTTTACTTTATCTGGAGTGTCAGTTAAGAAAATAGCATCTTCGGGTATTGATTTACTCATTTTTGATTCTCCACGTAAAGATAATATTTTTACCATATCCATAACGTGAGTTACAGGTTCAGGGAAAATATCCCCCACTTCTTTATTGAAACGCCTTGCAATTTTTCTGGCTATTTCAATATGAGCAGTCTGGTCTTTTCCGACTGGAATAGTGGTTGCCCTTTGCACAAGAATATCGGCTGCCATCATCACGGGATACATCAAAAGTAACGCATTTGCATTTTCAACATTATCTGATTTTACCTTTTCTTTTAACGTAGGTAATCTCAATAACTCTGTAACAGAAACATGACGTGCAAGCAGTAGTGTCAACACACCGATTTCATTAGCAATAGACGATTGTTTATATACAATTGTCTTTACCGGATCAACACCAGCGGCTAATAGGTCAATTAATATTTCATCACCATATTTTAACACTTCCGGTTCATTGTCCGTAAGTGCGTGAATATCAGCGACAAAAACATAGGGTCTTAGTCCTTCTTCTTGGAAAGCAAGGATTGGCATTATAGCTCCAATATAGTTTGCAATCGTAAGATTGCTTGTTGGACGAATGCCTGTAAGGACAATCTGATTTGAATTTGTAGTTTTCATGGTACAAGATTTTTATTTAAAACTTTGTTATTTGTTTCAATTATACAACACAATATCATTTATTGCAATGTCAATCGAAAATATTATTAACACCTAAAGATTAAGATTAATATCTGGTTGTTGCATTGTAATACAATGAAGTCCCCCGCCACCATAAATTATTTTAGAACAATCTATTTCAACTATTTTATGCTCTTTAAATACGGATTGAATTATCTCCAGCAAGCTTACATAATATTGGTAAGCCACTTACAGACTCGGATTTCTGTTTATTTAAATTAAGTTTCTCCACTAGTTTTTTGATTATAGTAGTCTTTCCAACACCCGGTATTCCTGCTACATAAATTAACATAAATTATTTAAGAAAAAAGACACTCACCTGATAAATTATTATCTTTTTTATATTTTTCCCATAATTTAAGATATGCACCATTTATTTTTTCATTATCTTGTAGTTTTAATTCTTCAATTGATTTTTCGATATTTTTTTCTTCTCCTTCTAGCTCTATAAAATAACCAAAAGGTAATTCATCCACAACAAATTCACACTCATTTATGGATTTTAATTTATAACGTTTTTTCTCAAAAATGTGCTCTATTGAATATCCTAAAACTCTAAACATACTCCTTACAGATTCTATTTTGTGCGTTTCTATTTCAAATTCATATTCATCTCTTTCAAACATTTTAGTTTCTTTTATCTTAACCTTCACTGAAACTAAAGAGGTATTACCCATAGTTTTAATTCTAGGAAAAACTCCCCTCCCCATATTTTCATAGTTGTCAGTAAAATAACCATAAGTTTTTTCATACTGAAAAGACTTACCTTTTGTAAAATATATAAATAGTTTCTTATCGATTTCAATTTTAATTTCTATTTCTTTATTCATTTTATTGTATCTTAATAATATCCACTAGACTTTTTGGGGTATGGTTTCAAATACTTAGTTTTATCATTAATTCCTGCTAATAAATAACATCTTCTTCTATCCCAACAACAAGGACAAGTTCCACAGTGTGTCCTGCTTGGTTTTATACATGTTCTTGTTTTTGATAAATCCAAACCATTTTCTTCACAATCCCAATCAAACTAGAAAAAAGCACAAGCCCACCTGAACCTTTGTGCCCAATAGCATATTTTTTAACAAGATACTGGTCAGCAATATTTACAATTGCCCATAAAAATGGAGCCCCGAGTGCAATAAAAAACCATGACATATGATAATTATATCACAAAATTAATTTTTTATTTTATTTTTTGGCTTTTGAGTGTCAATAAACACAATTTATACAAGATTCTTGCCCCGACGTTACCGTCCCACTGGCCATCTTTTCCTGGAGCAACTTCACACAAATCAAAACCGATAATTTTTCTACCTGAAGCTATCATTTCCTCAAATAGGAAAACCATTTCTTCTATTGTAAATCCACCAACGACAGGCGTGCCAGTGTTTGGGCTTAGATATGGCATTAACCCATCAACATCAAAAGAAATATAGACATTCTTAGGAAGTTTTTTAATAATTTCATCAAACTTTTTTTTCAAAGTTACTCCTGAAAATACTGCTTTTTTGATTTCATAATCTGTGAACAGAGATATTCTATTTTTTTCTTTCTTTATAAAATCATTTTCTGCATGACTAAAATCTCGAATTCCCACTTGGACTAATTTAGAAATATTTTTTATCTTTAAAGCATTAAAAAATATTGAGGCATGAGAATATTCAAGTCCAAGATAAGCATTTCTTAAGTCACAATGGGCATCAATATGAAGTACTCCAAAATCTTTATACTTTTTAGATAACGCCTTCAGATATCCAAGAATTACACTGTGGTCCCCTCCAACTAATCCGACAATTTTATCATCTTCCAAAAATTTTCTGGTGGTTTCTTTAACATAATCATTAAGCTCAAGACAACTTACATTTATTTCATCTTGTAATCCTTTATCTATATCTTTTTCAATATATTTTTCAAAATATTTTAAAATTTTTTCTCTAACTTGTTGATTTTTATAGAAAATACTAGAAGGAATATCTTGCATAGCAATTCCCTCTTTCCAACCATCGGGATTTATCGGGTCATATAGATCAATTTGCTGCGATGCATCTAAAATTGCTTTTGGTCCCAAGGCGGTTCCAACGCCATAAGTTGCTGTGGATTCCCATGGCACCGGAACCAAAATAACCCTTGATTCTTCAGGGTTAAATGGTAATCCAAAAATTCCATGATGAAGAGCTCCACTATCACTGGGATTAAACTTTGAAATTTTTTCTTCTAATATTTTCTTTTTTTCTTTATTACCTTTCATAGTATTGAGGGTTAGGTCTGAAATAGTTTTATCAGAGGGGCTTGTGAGCTCGACGGAGCGAACACTGAACGAATTTCTACCAAGAAATTGGTGTACCCTCTGAGAAAAGCTATTTCAAACCTAACCCATTTGTTCTATTAATTTATTAGCTCCACCTGGATTTGCTTTACACTCAAGAAGTGCCGTAAGTATAAGTGGGGCAACAATAGTAGCATCTGATTCAATGACGAACATCGGAGTGTCTTTCGTAAGCTTATCCCAAGTAATTTTTTCATTTGGGGTTGCTCCGGAATATGAACCATAAGAAGTTGTAGAATCTGAAATCTGGCAGAAATAAGCCCATGGTTTTACTTCTTTTTTTAAATCATATTTTATAGAAGGAACAACACAAATTGGAAAATCACCCGCAATTCCTCCACCAATTTGAAAAAGTCCAACTCCTTTATCCTTAGACAAATCTTGATACTGATCGTACCATGCCACCATGTATTCAACACCCGATTTAGCAATATTTGCACTACATTCACCGGTCTTTACATAAGAAGCAAAAATATTTCCAAATGTTGAGTCCTCATAACCAGGTACCACTATTGGAATATTTTTCTCTGCTGCAGCAAGCAACCAACATTCATCTGCTCTTCCTTCGTGTTTACTCTTATCAATTGATTGGATAAGTTCATAAAAGTATTCATGCCAAAATTTTCTTGTCCCATCTACTGTAGCTTTTTTCCATGTAGGAACAATTTGTTTTTCAACAACACGAAATGCTTCGTCTTCAGGAATACTTGTATCTGTCACACGTCGCATACGGTCTTCTAAAATCTTTGTATCATCTTCTTTTGTAAAATATCTATAATCAGGAAAGTCTTTGTAGCTCTTGTGGGCAACGAGACGGAACAATGACTCCTCAAGGTTAGCCCCAGTCACAGACATTCCTGAAATTAATCCATTCCTGATTGCTGGAGCAAGAGTAATCCCAAGCTGAGCTGAAGACATGGCTCCTCCCATAGCCCAAAACATTTTGCCTCCTTTTTCAATATGACGCCAATATGAAATCATCGCGTCTTTCGTTGCGCGAGCATTGAAGTTCTTATAATTTTTTAGAATAAATTCTAATGTGTTTAAATTTGTATTCATAAAATAATTTGTTTCGCTTTAATTCTTAATTATTAATTATTAATTATTAATTATTAATTATTAATTATTAATTATTAATTATTAATTATTAATTATTAATTATATTCTACTACCAGCCAAAATTTTTTCCAACTTCATCAGCTGATTCGTGTTTACGAGCCACTACAATATGACCATTTTCTACTACGATTTTCATAGGGGAAGAAAGCATGCAGTGTTGAGCTGCGAGTGATGTCTGATACGCTCCTGTATCATATACCGCAATATACATTGACCCTCCATCATTATCTCCATTTGTATCAAAGTCAGGGAGAGTTACTGTTCCATTCAGCCCTTTATATATATCATCTGAGTCACAAGAAGACCCTGCAAGCCAAACTTCATTCAAATTCCCATCTCTTTTATCGTTTACTGGGGAAATAGCCCATTTTTGGTCAATCGCCCAAGTGTCCGGAAGGTCATTCATAAAACTTCCATCTATAACGTACCATTTCTTGGCAGGACTTTTTTTACTTTTTATTCTTTTTGTATCAATAACTTTATAAATTGTTATTTGCGCGGGGGCTACCATATACCTTCCCCATTCGCATATTAAATTTGGATGTGACATTCCCTTTTTTTCTGATTCTGACTTCACAAGTTTAAAAATTTTCTCCATTAAGTTCTCTATACGATAAATTTTTTCTCTGGTGTAAGGAATCGGCATTCCACCCCCAATGTCAAGTGTATCAAGTGAAGGATTTTTCTCTTTGAGTTTGAAATAAACATTGAGGGCGTATTTAATAGGGATAAGAACATCTGAAAGTTTCTCAATTTGTGAACCAATATGATAGTGAAGAATCTTTAAATTTTTAAATGAGCCCATACTTAAAATTTCTTTAGCGGAAAAACCAAACCTATCTACTGCTTTGTTCCAACGAGAACTTGCTTTTACCGGTATATCTATACGAATGCCCACATCATATTTTGAATATTGTAAAAATTTTAATTCATTTGGACCTTCAATGAGTGGGAAAATCTTAACACCTTTATGCTGAAGGTCATCTATTAAATTTATATAATTATTAGTTTTTGGTCCAGAGCAAAGAATACGAATGTTTGGATTAAATTTTTCTTGTTCAAGCATTTTCTTAACCATCCATAATTCATTGTATGAAGATGTTTCAAGATGAGCACCTTCGCCAGCAACAGCCATTACTATTTCCTTACTTTGGTTTACTTTCATCGGATAATGATAAAAGAATTTTCCCTTATATCCTACTTTTTTTGACAAGGCGGTTACTAAATCCAAGAAATCTTCTAACCTCTCTTCAATAACAAAAGGCATAAGAATTTCGAGTGATGTGCTGAATTTCTCTGCTAAATAACGAACGTTATAAATATTATGTCCTTCTTTAATAATTAGATCGCCCTCTTTATTGTAATCAAAATATTGAGTGTTGAAATCTTTAGAACCAATCTTCCAGAGCTTCTTCGCAGCCTTAGAACTTTTATTCATCTCTTTATATCAAGCAAAATTGTTTTGCCCGCAATAAATAATAATATTACCAATGATAGCAAAAATGTGAAATATGTAAAGGAATTCCAGACAGTGCCTAAAGCGCTACATAGCGCTTTAGGCACTGTCTGATTTTATACACCCTCCTTCTTGAGTTCTTCAATTATTTCTTTTGATTTACGAGAAAGTTTTAATGGCATCTTCACTTTTATTCTTAGAATTATATCTCCTCGTCCACGACTAGATGGCACACCTTTGCCACGCACACGAAGTAATTCATTGTGATTTATTCCTTCTGGAATTTTAATTTCTATTGTATTCCCTTCTAATATTCTTAAATTATAAGTCATACCAAGGAGGGCATCAGTGAGTTTAATCTGTAAATCCATAGTTAAATTGAGTCCGTCGCGTTTGTATAATGGGTGTGGTTTGACTTTTACTTTTATATATAAATCGCCAGATTGCCCTCCTTGGATATCCTCCCCAGCACCAGACATTTTAAGCATTTCTCCATTATTAATACCAGCTGGAATATTTAATTCTATTTCTTTTTGTTTCCTATATACACCAGCTCCATGACAATTTGAACATTTTTCCGATGGAATTTTTCCAGTTCCAAGACATATGTCACAAATTTTCGTCGTAGAAAATGACCCTAAAATAGAACGGCGAATCTCACGAATCTGTCCTTGTCCATTACAAGTCCTACAAGTATTCATTTTTGTTCCAACTTTTCCACCAGTTCCTTTACAAATATCACAAGTTGCTTGTTTTGTAATTGAAACTCTGCGATTTACTCCAAAAATAGATTCTTCAAAAGTTAAATCAATCTCTGTTTGAATATCTCTCCCGCGACGAGAATTTTTAGTTCCACGCCCCATACCACCTCCGAAAAAATCTCCAAAGATATCACCAAGGTCTCCCATATCGTAACTTTGGCCATTTTGGAACCCTGAGAAGTCAAAACCTCCAAATCCTTGCTGCGCCCCGCCGTAGCCTCCGGCGAAGGAGGGCCCATCAGCAGAGCCGAATTGATCATATCTAGAGCGTTTTTGGTCATCAGAAAGAACTTGGTAAGCTTCATTTACTTCCTTGAACTTTTTATCATCACCCTTATTTTTATCAGGATGATATTTATGAGCTTGTTTATGAAATGCTTTTTTTATCTCATCTTTCGAAGCATTTTTATTTACTCCAAGTGTTTCGTAATAATTTTTAGGCATGGAATATATTAATATAATTTAAAAGAGTGGAGCAGGATTTGTTGAAATTATGAGTCGCGTAGGCCCCAGTACTCTGGGTAAAGCGCGAATAATTTTAATAATCCTGCGAAACGACTCTATTTATTTTGTTCCCCTTCTTTTACTTCCGCATCTTTTATTTCTTCCCCTTTTTCTTCTGGGGTTGGATTTTGATTTGCATTTGCACTTGCTTCTTGATTTGCTTTATTCATTATTTCACCAATTTTAGAAAGTTCTGTCGTTAAGTTTTCAATAGCAGTTTTGATTGCTCCTATATCAGACCCTTCTTTTGCAGTTCTAACAGCTCCTAACTTTTCTTCAATTAATGTTTTTGTTTCTGCTGGAACTTTATCACCATATTCTTTTAATGATTTCTCGGCTGTAAAGATTATCATCTCAGCTGTATTTTTCTCATCTGCCAATTCTTTTTTCTTTAAGTCCTCTCCAGCATGTGCTTCCGCTTCATCACGCATTTTCTTTATATCTGCTTCAGTAAGCCCTGAACTTGCTTCAATACGAATAGATTGTTCTTTGCCAGAGGCCTTATCTTTCGCCTTAACATTAAGTATTCCATTGGCATCTACATCAAAAGTAACTTCAATTTGAGGCATGCCACGTGGTGCTGGAGGAATTCCATCTAATATAAATCTTCCAAGAGATTTGTTATCAGAGGCCATTGGGCGTTCACCTTGAGTAATATGAATTTCTACAGATGTTTGATTATCGGCCGCAGTAGAAAATGTTTGCGATTTTGAGCTTGGAATAGTGGTATTGCGGTCAACTAATTTAGTAGCAACTCCACCTAACGTTTCAATTCCAAGAGATAATGGAATAACATCAAGAAGTAGAACGTCACGAACATCTCCTTGAAGAACCCCTGCTTGAACTGCAGCACCGAGTGCGACAACTTCATCTGGATTGATTGAACGATTTGGTTCACGTCCAAACAATTTCTTAACAGCTTCGTATATAGCTGGCATTCTGGTTTGTCCGCCAACAAGAATTAGTTCATTAATTTCATTCATCTTAAATGGCGAAGCTTCAAATGCCCTTTTAGTTATTTCGATTGAGCGAGTGATATATTCTTCGGCTAATGATTCAAGAGTTGCTCTAGTCATTTTCAAAAGTAAATGCTTAGGACCTGAGGCGTCTGAAGTAATAAATGGAATATTTATTTCTGATTCCATGGTTGTGGAAAGTTCATGCTTTGTCTTTTCTGCCGCCTCTTTCAATCTCTGTAGAGCAAGCATATCTTTTGTAACATCAATACCTGATTCTTTTTTATATTCATCAGCAATCCATTTTACAACTTTCTGGTCAATATCTTCACCACCCATGTGCGAGTCGCCATCAGTAGATTTCACTTCAATAACATCATCTCCAACTTCAAGAACAGAAATATCAAAAGTTCCACCTCCAAAGTCGTACACAGCTATTTTTTCATTTTTTTTATTATTAAACCCGTAAGCAAGAGCGGCAGCAGTAGGTTCATTGATAATACGCATAACACTCAGCCCGGCAATAATTCCAGCATCTTTGGTTGCTTTTCTTTGAGCATCATTAAAATAAGCAGGAACAGTGATAACTGCTTCTGTAATTTTCTCTCCGAGCTTTGCTTCAACATCGGCTTTTATTTTTCCTAAAATTTTTGCTGAAATTTCTTCTGGACGAAACCATTGATCACCCATTTTTACTTCCACACCTCCAGTTGAACCTTTTTGAATTTTATACGGAATAGTTTTTTCATCTTTTTTTATTTCTGGGTCATCATATAAATGACCAACAAATCTTTTAATCCCATAAACAGTATTTTCTGGATTTGTGACTGCTTGGCGTTTTGCTAAAAGTCCTACCATTCGATCACCATTCTTGGTAATAGCAACTACTGATGGTGTTGTACGACCACCTTCTATATTTTCTATAATTTTTGGTTGTCCACCTTCAATTATTGCGACCGCACTATTTGTTGTACCCAAATCTATACCTATGATTTTTGCCATATATTTTTCTTTGGCTCGCCATAGCTTCAAGCGTAGGCGGCTATTTTTAATTATTAATAATTTTGTATTAATTCCCCTCTTGAGGGGTGGCTGAAAGCCGGGGTGGATGCATTTGAATACTCCACCTCCCCCTACGGGTACTCCTCAAGAGGAGAATCTAAACCAATTATATACTCATCTTTTATTTTTGACAAGTATTTCGTGACCACGAAATTATTGTGTAATATATATTATAGTGATATAATTGTCAACATGGAGAAAAAATCATCAATCCAGAAGGCAATTTTCAAAACCCTAGCCAGAAAAAAGGCAGTTTCTTTCGATTCTCTTAAAAAAGAGGTTGAAAATACAATAAAAGGCGTCTATACAAGCAAAAATAGGCCAGAATATGCAATATCCCGTTCTATAAAGAATCTAGCGTCAGACGGGCTTGTAGAGTGTTTCCAGTCGGACTACCAACCATATTTCCGACTATCAGAAGAGGGTAAAAAGCGTCTTAATAATAATGCTTTAGATGATGATACAGCTCTTGTTTCTAATAATTGGGACGGCTATTGGAGAATAATCATTCTTGACCTTCCTGAAGAAAGAAAAAGCGAACGCGAAGCTCTTCGATATCTTCTTAAAAAAGCTGGATTTATTTGTATAAAAAATTCTGTTTGGGTTTCAATATATCCATATGAGCATCTTTTTATAAATATTAAAAAAGATTTAAACCTCACATCAGAAATGATGATTATTGTAACGGATAAAATTGACGAAGCCACCAAAAAAGAATTTCTCTCATCGTGTAAATAATTAGTGAAGCAGGATTGTTTAAATTATGAGTCGCGTAGGACCCAGTACTCTGGGTAAAACGCGAATAATTTTAATAATCCTGCGGAACGACTATTATTTCTTATAATCGTAAATTGTTACTTTCGCTGGGCGGATAACACGCTCGCCTATTTTGTACCCAACTTGGAGTATTTTTTCTACGGTGTGATTTTTTGATTCATCATTAGTCTCAGTCACGCTTATTGACTGGTGAATATTTGGGTCAAATGGAATTTCTGCCTCTTCTATTTTTTCAATTCCAGAATTGGCTAGCCCTGATATAAATTGCTGATAAATAGAAGTAATTCCATCTTGCCAATCTTTATCTATTTTCTCCCAGTGTTCTTTATTGGCGAAAGCCATCTCAAAACTATCAAGGGTAGGCAATAATTTTTCTGTCATTTTTTCTCTCGTTAAAATTGAAACATTAACCCGAACGAGGTCGAGCTCTTTCTGGAGGTTGATATAGTCAGCTTTTGCTCTCTGCCAACCAGTCAAATATTCCTCTTTTTCTTTTTGGAGTTTCTTTATTTCTTGGCGAAGTTTTTTTGTGACATCCTTCACTGGTAATTCTTCCCCATCTTCAGTACTCTCAACAACATCAAGGTCAATAAAATTCTCACCAGTTTCATCTTCTTCATTTGCAATTTTATTTTCCTTTGTCTCGCCGTAGCTTTTAGCGGAGGCGGATATTTCTTCTTCATCCATATTGATACTAGTATACAAAAAATATGCAATTTTGCAAAATTAAAAACAGGAGACACTTTCATCGAAATTGTCTCCTGTAAATGTTATTTGTGTATGAACCCATTATATCCCTCAAGTTCGGGGTCAGACACTCCTTCTTTTGCGGTAGGTTTTTCATACAAGTTATCGATTTTTTTGCAATGGGGACAAATGCGGAATCGATAAGAACTTTCATATTCACATCCGCTTGTGCCACACTTTATTTTTTGCACTGTTTTTATCCCCTTGTAAAATGAGGTTTGTTTTTCAGAATCAGACCTCATATCAACTCCAATTTCATGACTCATAATACCCTCCATTTTTAGTTTCTTAAAATTGTACAACTTTTTGTAATTAAAGCAACACCTAACAAAAAACTCCCCGGAACGGGGAGTTTTTCTTATTATCGTTTAGACCACTGCGGTGACTTTCTTGCTTTCTTGAGCCCGAATTTTTTACGTTCAACTTGACGAGGGTCACGTTTAAGCATTTTGGCTTTCTTAAGAACATGACGAAGTTCTCCATCATGTAATACTAATGCGCGGGATATACCATGGCGAACCGCTTCAGCTTGTGAATGAATTCCACCACCTTTGGTTGTGACAACAACTTCAAATTTCCCTACTGGTACGGCTGTTTCAAATGCAGAAGTTACAATCTTTTTCAAGTCAGCTGTTTTAAAATATTCGGTTAAATCTTTTCCATTTATAGAATATGAATTTTTTGTTGCTTTATAAAGACGAACAACGGCTACAGCTGTCTTACGACGACCAATAGCTCTAACATATTTCTTTTCCCCGCCTGCACGAGCTGTGCTCGAAGCACTGCGGGCAGGTTTTGTTGTTTTTGTTGCTTTTTTTTCCATAATATATTTATTAATCTTTTATTATTAAACGCTTCATCATAAGCGGTCTTAATTTGTTTGATGGTAACATTCCATAGACGGCTAATTCATACAAACCTATCCATCCCTTTTTCTCTAAAATCTTAGCATTTGTTTCTTGTTTAAAACCTCCGGGTTGTCCAGAGTATCTTTCGTGTAAAGTTTCATTCATGCGTCGTTCTGTCATTTTTGTCTTACTTGCATTTATGATTATGACCTTTACATCAGCGACTTTATTTGCTGTGTAATCTGGTAAATTTTTACCCATAAGATTCTTCGCAACCTCGCTTGCAACACGACCAAATACTTTCCCACTCGCATCAATTGTATATGTAGTAGCCATTTTAATAATTACTTATTACTAATTAAACAAACTCTATTACTGCCATTTTACTTGCATCTCCCCCTCGACGTGGGAGCTTGGTAATGCGAGTATAACCACCTGTACGATTTTTGTATTTTGGGGCTATCTCATTGATTAACTTATTTGCTTCGGCAGTAAGATTGTATAAACGTGAAATAACTAAACGACGTGAGGCAAGAGTTCCAACATTTGCCTTTGTAATCATTTTTTCTATTGCAGGACGGAGTTCTTTAGCCTTAGCTTCTGTAGTTTCTATTTTTCCATGAGCAATAAGCGCAAGCATAAGACCCTTCAATAAGGCATTGCGTTGACTTCTAGTTCTTCCAAATTTTCTAATGTTATTATGGTGTCGCATATTTCTTAATTCTTAATTCTTAATTATTTTAGGGTTATTCCGTACACTCCGAGAACTTTCTTGATCTCTTGGATACCTTTATCACCGATTCCCTCAATTTCTAATAAATCTTCTTTTTTCTTTCTTGCTACTCCTCCTATTGTTCTGATATTTGCATCAGTTAAAGCGTTAAGTGTGCGAGTTGATAAATCAAGAGTATCAATCCTGGTTTTTAATATATCTGTAAACTCATTACTTTCTCCTTTTTTTGATTCTTCTTTTTCATCCTTTTTTGATTCTTCTTTCCCGGTCTCTTTTTCAATAGTTTTATGAGAAATAGTAAAACCAACAATGGATTGTAATTGTTCTACCATAATTGTGATAGCTTTTTCAAGTGCTTCACGTGGAGAGAGTGTTCCATCAGTTTCGATTGTCATACGTAGACGATTGTGGTTTGTTTTATCACCAACACGCATATTCTCAACTTCATAAGCTACGCGACGAATAGGAGTGAATATTGCATCGAGAGATATAATTCCTACTTCGTTTTTTGTTTTTTGATGCATTTCCTTTGGAAGAAATCCTAAACCTTTTTCCACCGTCATTTCTATAGAAAGAGCATTTTTACCAGTAACTTCTGCAATGTATAAATCACCATTTAAAACTTCTACTTGACCTCCTACTTCTATATCACTTGCTGTGATTTGCTTAGGACCTTTTACGTGAAGACGAACCGTTTGAGGTTCATCAGTATTTAAACGAAAACGAATTTGTTTGAGATGAAGAAGTATTGTAATAACATCCTCTTTTACTCCATCAATAACTGAAAATTCATGGTCTACTCCATCTATTTTTAAAGATGTAATGGCAGCACCTGTTAAAGATGACAATATAATACGGCGAAGTGAATTACCCAAGGTGTGTCCATACCCAGGATAAAGACCATCTATCTCATAGACACCTTTATTGTCTGCTTCAGAGACAATAGATAATTTTGATGGTAATATAATATTTAAATCAGACATAGATATATGATATTTGGAAGACTGTAGGCCTTCATTATTATTTATTAAAAATTAACCATACGCTACTCTTAACGACTATAAAACTCTAACACTGTATTGAGGTCTATATATCCCTCAATATTTTTAGGCTTACCTTGTATTTTTCCTGAAAGACTCTCTGCATTAAATGTCAACCAGTTTGGACAAGTATATTCTTTCATTTTGTTAACCATATCGGAAAAGAGTACGCTCTTTTTGCTTCCTTCTCGGACTGCTATTATATCTCCAACTTTCACACGTTGAGACGCTACAGTTGTTTTCTTTCCATTAACAGTAATATGACCATGAGAAACCATTTGACGAGAAAGACGACGAGAGTGAGTCAAACCCAATCTATAAACAACATTGTCTAATCGGTTTTCTAATAATTCAAAAAGATATTCGGTAGCCGTTGTACCTTTATGTGCAACAGCTTCTTTAATATAATTTGAGAATTGACGTTCACTTATGCCATACATAAAACGAACCTTTTGTTTTTCTATAAATTGCTGAGCATAACCAGAAAGGGGTTTGGGACGTTTATTTTTTGCATTTTTAGCGTGACGCGCTTCTGACATAGCAAACTTAGTTGTTTGACATTTTTCAAACACACCTGAACCTAATCTTCTCCCAATTTTATATTTTTTAACAGGTTTCATAATTTTTCAAGTATTTATACTCTTCTTGGTTTTTTAGGTTTTGGTCCGTTGTGAGGAACTGGAGTGACATCATTAACTCCTGTAATATCTATGTCATAAGCCATAAAAGCACGAATTGTAGGCTCACGACCACTACCTACTCCCTTTACTTTGACATCAACTTCTTTAACCCCGAGTGCTTTAGCTTTTTCTCCTATGACAGCGCCAGCTTTCGAGGCGGCAAAAGGTGTGCCCTTTTTGGCTCCCTTAAACCCCAAGGCCCCAGCAGAAGTCCAGAATAAAGTATTTCCTTCTTTGTCAGATAAAACAACTTTTGTATTATTAAAAGTGGCCTCTACATGTAAAGTACCTGAAACAATTTTTTTCTTTGGAACTTTCACGCCTGGTTTCGGAGTATTCTCTATCACCTTTTCAGAGATTTCCGTTTCTTCTTCTTTTTTTGTTATAATTTTTATCTTTCCCATATAATTTTGGTAGGTTATGGGTTATAGTGAATTAATCTCTATAACCTATAACCTATTCCCTGTAACCTGGTTTTAAGTCTTTTCTGCTTTTCTTCTACCACTACCCATAGTCTTACGAACATTGCCTCTGACTGTGCGGGAATTGGTCTTTGTTCTTTGTCCACGAACAGGTAATCGGCGCATATGTCTTACCCCTCTATATGCTTTAATATCTTTTAATCTTTTTATATTTGAAGCAACTTCACGTTTAAGTCCACCTTCTATGGACATTGTTTCTATTATTTTTCGTATTGCGTTTTCTTGTTCTACAGTCAGAGCATCACCTTTAATGTTTCGAGCAATGTCAGCTTGAGCTAAAATTTTCCTGGCGCGAGAGATACCTATACCATAGAGGCATGTTAAACCTACATCTAAATGTTTATTATTTGGAATAGTTATACCGAAAATTCTCATATAAAATTATTGTTTTTGTTTGTGTTTAGGATTAGAACAAATAACACGAAGATGACCACTTCGCTTAATCAATTTACATTTCGTACAAATTTTCTTAACTGCAGATCTAATTTTCATGCTTTATCTAAATGCTAAAGAAAAATATAGGGCTATCACCCTGTATTTTTACGTAAGCATATATCCTTTCATAATACACTACTTTAATAAAATAAGCAAGCCCCCACACCTATATTTTTATTGCAGGTTAAAACCTGCGTTGAAAACTATAAAAATATAGGTGTGGGGGCAAGCCTAATTCCTTTTAACGATCCTACCTTTACCACCATAAGGATCAAGGAGTACTTCAACCTTGTCTCCAACTAATACTTTTATCCTATGTATACGCATTTTACCAGCAAGATAAGAAATAATTATTTTCCCATTCCCTATATCAACTCTAAAAAGAGTATTAGGAAGAGCCTCAGTAACAGTTCCTATAACAATATTTTTGTCGTCTTTTTGATTCATTAATGCTTGTTTAGTATAACAAAAAAAGAATTATTCGTCAACTATAATATTAATTTTTGACAAGTCATTTGGAATATATTTCTGCCATGGTGGAAATATTTTGACGAGTGCGGATGAAATTCCGGGGTCAAGGCGAAAGATTGGCAAAACGTCATTTTTAGAGATTCCTATTAATTTTGTCTTGAGCAATTCTTTGTTTGGATTCCATATAGCATCTAATTCACCTGTAAAAAAGAAAGAGAGCGAATTCATATCTTTTGTGATAAGTTGGTCTTTGTTGGTAAAACTAAAAGAAAGTTTACTTAAATCTGGAATTTTAATTTCTTTCAATTCTTCTCCTTTAATTTCTGGCAGAGAAACTTTAATTATATTATCTAGCAGACTTTTCTCTTTCAATAAAACAACAGACAAAACTCCTTCAATCAGAACTTCTGCTTCCGGAGTTTTAGAAAAAACACTATTATCTCCTATCTTATAAGAAAAGGTCATAGCATTTGGATACAATATATACCCAGGTGGAACTTGTGCTAGAACTTGTCGAGATAAATCTCCTTTAAAAGAAGATTGCGCAATTTTATCAATATTGATTTTATCTTTATCATTTAATGTATAGACCAACCCTGAAACACCCCCTACAAGTGGGCTTTTTAATTTTCCATAAATTTTATTATATTTTGTAGTTCCTTTAAAAGAATTTATATAAAAATCTGCCGTAGATCCATTGTAAGTTTCTCCTGCAAGAAAAGAACTTATGTTGACAACTATCTGTCCAGGAATTATTTTTTTACTACTATCTGTTTTATATCCCGGAATAATAACTGTGGTATCTGTCTTGTATGCCTTACCACTACTATCTGAAAGAAATGTTCCTGCTAATAATTTTTGGGGGGTAATGCTAAATTCATTATATAAGGTTATACTCCCCGTGGCCTTTATTGATACATCTTTTGGCTCTGTTAATATAATGTTTTTTGTTTTCTTATCGGAAGTAATCATTATTTCAAAATCAATTGCATTATCATTTGAATTTTTTGAAGCGGTAAATTGCTTATTATTATAAGTAATAAGTTGATGTTTGGAAGTTAAAGTTATATCCGCTTTTTGAAAGAAATTTCCAGCCCAATAAATTCCCCCAATAATAATTACTAGAATGAAAATTATAAGGACATATTTATTTAATACTCTGGATTTGGTTTTTACTTGGGGTGTTCTTTGTAATCTTTGTCTATTAGAAGATAGAACCTCTTTTTTAATGATGATTTGTTTTTTTTCCTTTTTTAGTTTTATATCTTCTAAAATAATTCTTGCCATATTATTTACCCATTTTTCTCATTATCGCTATGGCTTCTATCATTAAAAATGGATCACATGCGCCCTCCTCAATATTACACATATTTAAAAACTCAGGTCCATTTAGAGTTACCACAGTGCACTTGTTACCAGAAACCATAGATTGAATATATTCTTGGTTTTTTAAAACATCAGCAAACCAATTTTTTATATCATTATCTGCAGTTAAAAATATGGTGCTAGGAAGAATAAGTGTTCGAGGAAGAGTGATTATACATTGTCTGAAAGCTTCACCCCAAGAATTTTCAATTGATTCAAAAAGAGGAATTACTTTTTTCTTAAATTCAGAAGAAAGATTACCTTCACTATAAAGTTTAAAAATTTCCTGCGCATCGCGTAACTCAATTTCTAGTTTAGTGCACATATAATTGAAAAAAGTTTTCTTTCCAAAAGGAAATGATAGTACTGATTTTAAAACTCCTTTTGTAACAATACCAACATCTGTTATCTCTCCACTGATATCAAGCAATAGATATGAATCTGGAATTACATATCTATCTCTCACTGCCAAATAAGTAGCCACTGTAAAAGAAGAGAAACTGACACTTGTGTGGTGAAATGTTTTTGATAGGGTTTCGCGTATTTCATCTAAACATAATTTAGGGACCAAAGACATCACCATATTCATTTCAAGAAAATCACATTTCTTGCCTAGTGGGTCTTCAATTGCATATCCATTGAGTGACACAGCCATAGTGTGTTGCTCTATCAATTCAGGAGAAGTATTTAAGCTACCATATTTATCCTTATAAGATTCTGTAAGGCCAGATATTTCTTTTTGAATTAATTCAGTTGCCAAATGTTTTGTAAAAATAAAAGGTTTTTTTCTCTTCATTTTTATAATTCTAGTTTCAGATAAATACCATGGCGATGCAAGTACACAAAATATTTCATCTGGCGCGCCAGCTTTTTTTTGATATAAAGCATTAGCTGCTCCACCAAGTGCTAAAATCATATCTTTCATAAATAAATTAAAATTAAAATCTTTATCTTTATGAAATTTTATGTCATTACGGACAGATTTTAATATCGCAGGCACCCCCTTATCATCTGTAGGTATACGTACAATAGCCCCGCCAACACTTCCTGACCCTATATCAAAAATTGCAACAATGTGTTCCTTTTTTTCTTTTCCAAATAAAAATCCCATAGTACTTATATTATACCCTGTAGTGAAATTTTTACAAAATTCTGCTACGGGGTTATACTACAGGATTAATAAAAAAGCTCAATAATTTGTGGAAAATTAGACAAGTATGGCTTTAATGCGACGGATACCCGAAGCTACAGCTTCTTCTTTTTGGATTTTGAAATGACCTAATTCAGAAGTATTTGATACATGAGGCCCGCCACAGAATTCTTTTGATATTGGGTTGCCATCTTTATCTTCTATAAAATATATTGATACAGTTTCTGGATACTTTGCTCCGAATTCCATCTGAGCTCCGATTTTTTCTGCTTCGGCTAGTGGCATTTCTCGACATATAACGTTTAAATTTTTCTGTATTTTATCATTTACCCAATTTTCAACTTTTTGTTTTTCTTCATCTGTGAGTTTATGGTCACACACAAAATCCATCCGTAGACGTTCTTCGGTAATATTACTGCCACGTTGTCTTATATCTGGACTAACTATGGCCTGTAATCCTGCTAGGAGTAAGTGATGAGCGGTATGAAGTTTTATTGTCTTTTCGTTGTGATTTGCGAGCCCTCCTTTAAATATCCCCGCAGATGAAGTCTGAGAAAGTTTTTGATGCTCTTCCATTTTCTTTTTAAAATCGTCTAGATCAATTTTAATTCCTTTTTCTTTGGCTAGTTCTTCGGTAAGCTCAATGGGAAAACCATAAGTTGTAAATAAAATAAATGGGTCGGCACCTTTTCCAAACTCACGAATTCCAAGCTCGAGAGTGAGGCGGAATTTATTTTCTTCTTTTTCAATTTCTTTTTTAATGGTATCTATATTTTTTAAAAGCTCTGGGTATGCATCTTTATATTCTTCAATTATTATTTCAGAAAGTGCAAGAAGTGAACCATGTTTAAGTGAAATCAAATCAGAATATCGTACTGCTCGGCGAATAATCCGGCGAAGAATATAACCTCGTCCAGTATTTGACGGCAACACACCATCAGCGATTATGAAAACTGCCGTACGGACATGGTCAGCCACAATTCTGATTTTCTTTCTTGTATCAACAAAACATTTTTCTCCACTTTTTATATACTCATCATCAGATTTATCTCCGTATGATAATCCCGATAATTCTTCAATCTTTTTAATGATAGGTAAAAATAAATCTGTCTCATAAACACTTCTTTTGCCTTGCACCATCGTGGTAATACGTTCAAGCCCAGCGCCAGTATCAATATTTTTCTGTGGAAGCTCTCCCACAATTTTACCATTTACAAGTCGGTATGACATAAATACATCATTCCATATTTCTATAACTTTTTGTTCTTCTTCATTTTTCTCAAATTCTTCTTGGGTCAAGTCTCCGAGTTTCCCCGTAATATCATAAAACATTTCAGTGCTAGGACCAGCTGGAGAATTGAGCCCTGCGCTCCACCAATTTGATTTTGAACTTTTATAATAAATGCGATGTTCGGGAATACCAAGCGACTTCCAAATTTCTACTGATTCATTATCGCGCTCAACTTTTTCACTACCAGCAAAAACAGTCACATATAAGCGACCTACATCGAGACCTAAACCTTCAACTTTTGAAGTCAAGAATTCGTAACTCCATGTTATCGCATCTTTCTTAAAATAATCTCCGAGTGACCAATTGCCCATCATTTCAAAAAATGTATTGTGAGTAGTATCACCAACTTCACTTAAGTCAATAGTTCTTAAACATTTTTGCACATTGACTAAACGCACACCCATAGGATGAGGTTCACCCAAAAGATAAGGCACAAATGGTTGCATACCAGCTGTATTAAAGAGAGTTGCATCCATAGCACCTGCTTCAGTGGTGGTTACAAGCGACGCCGAAGGAACAAAGGCATGTCCCCTTTTCTCAAAAAATTTTAAAAACTTGTTACGAATCTCACTTGATTGCATTTTCATCTAGATTTAATTTACATCCTGTACATTATTCTCTTTAAAAAATTTTGATTTTTTAAGTTGTTCTTCCACAAACCACAAAATTATAAAGATAAATAAAGTAAGAACTGTTGCAATTATTGCAATATTAAAAAGTCTAAAACCAGCAGCCATACCAATCCCTGCCGAAACCCACAAACCAGTAGCCGTTGTGAGACCCATTAATTTTGAATCTTTGGAAAAAATAAGACCGGCTCCAATAAAACCCACACCAACGACTATTTGAGAAACAATCATTAGGGGGTTTAGTCCACTAAATCCTGTATAATACTTGACCATTTCGTTTGAAATAATTACAAACAAAGCTGAGCCCATAGCGACAAGTGCATATGTCCGCATTCCTGCTGTCTTATGTGCCCAGACACGTTCAGTCCCAATAATCATACCCAAAAACAAAGCGACAAAAAGACGAATTATAATATCTATTGTTGTTATGCTTAAAAAATTTTCCATATGTATATTATACCAAAAAATTTAAATTACCACACCACCCCCTAGGCAAATATCCCCATCATAAATAACTATTGATTGTCCTTTATCAACAATTACATTTTTATCAAAAGTTATTTCACAGGTCTGACCTGTGACGACCACTTTACAATCTAAAAACTCTCCATGATAACGAATTTGAGCTATATACACCTTATCTTTTTCTGGTATACCTGAAATCCAGTTTGCATTATTACATAGGACGGTCCTATGTGGTTCGTCTTCTTCCCCTAGGCAAGGCCTAGGGGAAACAGTAATGGTGTTATTTTTTATATCTTTTGATATTACATATAAAGGTTCATCATTTTCGGAATGTTTATTAAGAGTAAATCCATGTCTTTCTCCAAGAGTGAAAAATACCGCGCCATTATGATTTCCAATTATTTCCCCGCCTGCTCCCGAACTTTCGTGAGGGCGGGCAGGTCCCTTTTCATTCCCTAATTCACTATCGTGACGGGCAAGCAAAACATTCCCTTTTTCTGATTTAATATAGTGTCTCAAGAAATCCTTCATATCAAGTAGCCCCAGAAAACAAATACCCTGACTGTCTTTTTTCGTCGCAGTTGGAAGATTATATTTCTTTGCAAGTTTACGAACTTCTGTCTTTTTTAAATGTCCAATGGGAAATAAAATATGAGACAAATCTTCCTGCGTTAAAGTCCACAAAAAATAAACTTGGTCTTTGGATGAGTCAATACCTTTTAGTAATTTATGCATTTCCTCTCCTCCTTTTCGAGGAGGAGTGCCCGCAGGGCGAGGTGGTAATTCTTTTGGATCACCACCCCCTACCCCCTCCTCCACAAGGAGGGGAGATTTGCGTGCATAGTGCCCCGTGGCAATAAAATCTGCCCCGTGAGATTGTGCAAATTTCCAAAACACTCCAAATTTAACTTCTCGATTACACATTACATCGGGGTTTGGAGTATTACCTTTTTTATATTCTTCAATCATATAATCTACCACACTTTTTTTATATTCTTTTTCAGCATCACATTCTAAAAAAGGAATATTAAGATGCGCACATACTCGCATAGCATCACGACGCTCATTTTTCCAAGTACATTCTATAAAATCCGGTGTCCAAGTACGAATAAAAACCCCAACTACATTGTATCCTCTAAACCCCTTCGGGGTCGGGCGACCAAAAAATTTTTTAAAATTTTTTGGTGTAGCCTCTTTTAAAAGGGCCGCGGAAACCGAACTGTCAACACCTCCTGAAACACCAACAAAAACAGTAGGCTTAACTCCGCCTGCCTGCCCCGTAGGAAGTACTCTTCTATTCGGGGAAACCCCAATAAATACTGTTTTATTATTTTTAATCACCATATCTTTTTCGTAAAAATTTTGGCGGACTTGTCTTGCCGTAGTTTTATGCGAAGGCGGATTATTTAAGATAATTAGCTATATTACGCTTATGTTCTTCAAAAGTCACAGCATAATGTACTTTACCATTTTTATCATGAAGATAATACAAGTAAGAAGAATTTATAGGATTTATCGCTGCATTTATAGATAATAATCCGGGATTATTCAGCGGTTTAGTGGGCAATCCATTTGTGGTATAAGTAGATTTATCTGTATCTACTTGCAATGACATTCCCATAGAAATTCTTTTCCATAAAATACTAGAAATAATTGCAATATCTTCTTCTCCACCGGCTTCACCTTCAAGTATTGAAGCCATAGTTATAATCTCAGATAAATTTTTACCACTTGAATTTATAGAGGGAGAAAGATTTTCAATTCTTTTTTTAAAATTATTTGATAATTGTTCTATGATTTCGTCAGCTGTATCTAATGGAAAAAAGAAATATGTATCTGGAAATAGATATCCCTGTTTGTTTTCTACACCAGATAAAAATAAATCTTGTCGAAAACCAGTTAATTTGCCTGCAAGTAAAACAGCGATTTCTTCATTTGTCAGACCTTCTCTAATAGTTATCCTAATCGGTTTCATTTTATGATGTCCTCTACCTATCTGCCAAGCAACAATCCACACTGGAGAATTTTTCTTAATCAAATAATCGCCCGCGATGACACCCTTTCCTGACTTCAATAATTGAATAAAAACTTTTAGAGTAAAATCATTTCGAATAACATTTTTATTTTCTAATTCTTGAGTAATAGAATTTATTGATTGCCGAGATGCTACATGAAAAATTATATCCTTATTTCCCGAAGGAGTAGATAAAAAGAAAAATGAAAATAAGGTAATAAAACAAAAAATTAAGAATATATTTGATATACGCATATTATACAGGCAAGTTTGAAGGTGGTTTTGCAATCTTTGACTCTATTCTCTTGAAGCTTGGAGTCTCTGAAACCATACCTGGGAAATGATAAAGAGAGGCTAACTCCTCATTGGAAAGCACAAAAATCTGAGGTTTACCTGAAGGAAAAAACACACTAAATACAGCTGGGTATTTAAAAGCATATTGAATAGGCGGATGGAAAAATGTTCTCAAACGATAAAAATCAAGCATGCGTTTTTTGAGTTTAGTTAATGCAAGTCCTGTCGGGTCAGACCAAGGAGCATCAAACTGGGTGGAGCTGATACGGTCTAATTCATTGGAGTACGGCTGAGCAAATTGACGAAAGACAAGACGAGAGGAACGTCTCAAACTATTAAATTGTTCATCAGAAAATAATTTTTTATCTGCTAATGTTACTAGACGTATTCCACAATCAAAATGAATTTGACCTAAATTTGAAGTCATTTGTTTGATAGAAAGGTCAAGAAAACCTGGTGGACGTATTTCCATAGAATCTATTCCTCCAACTCCACCCCCTTTACCAATTTTTGTATATGGTTCAAGAAGCTTTTTCATATACTCTTCAGCATGCTCTTCAAAACTAATATGTTTACCTGTAATCTTACTATGGTACTTTTTAATATTTTGCCTTATAACTATCTGAATCCAAACTTGTTGCCCCTTTGGAAGTGAGCCGAGATATTCTATTGTCGGAGTAATAGGGTCAACTTTAAATTCTTCTTTGGTTCCACTTTTCATCTCTTCTATCTGTTTATATGTTCTTATTGGCATAATATCATCTTTCTTCTTGGTAAATTCACAACCCCACATATTCCAACCACCATTTTTTGTATATTGAGGTATGTTCCAAACATAATCTTCTGTCTCCACCACTTTGGCTTGTGGATATTGTGCATATATTTGTGTTTCTACTAAGTCACGTATACGAGTTGGAGTTCGAACAAAAAAATGGACTCTTCCGTCTATAGAAACAATTTCAAGTGAGAACCATAACCATGGAGCACCTATCATATATTCTTCCCAAAACCCCTTTATACTTTTGTGATAAAAAGCATTAGAAAAAATAAGTTCCATGGTTGCGGGGGTTTTTATGACATCGCGTGGTACTTGTATTTCAAGTAAAACCCATTTTATATTCATTATAAAACGCTCTTGCTTGTAGTGATGCCATAATTTGAATGCAATAAATGCCAAAGGAAGTGGCATTAAATAACCAATGCCAGCTATTATTATTTGTATTAAATTAAAATTATGTGTAGCAAAAAAATTATCTATCATATAATATTATGGTTTATTAAAAAATCCGATTAATATGGCTATAAAAATAATACCAATTATTACTATAATAATATTTGCAATTACACCTCTCTGCATATGACATATTATACCATATCTACAAAAGAAAACCTCTCCGACCATAATCGGAGAGGTTTTCCTTCTTTTAAACTATTGTGTATTGTCCAGTCTTATTTTTCTTGAAATATTTTGAATTCTGTAGATTAACCAAAATGGTATTTTTCTTTAAATATCTTTCTTTCATAACCTGGTCAATAATATCATTTTTTAACATAGGACCATTTTTCTTTATGAGTTCTTTGATAACGTCGCGAACTACTCCTGTCTTATACCCCCATTCCGATAAAGCATAAATTCCTCTTCCTACAAGGACAAACCTAGGGTCTTTTATAAGTTCATTATGACAAGTCGCTACGTGACATTTCTTATTAAAAGTACTAGCTACGGCTTTTGCTACTTCTCTGAAGTGCATTGGGCTACCATGTTTACGCATCATCAAAAATGCATAATCTTTTACTCCACGGGTCTTGATACTAGAAGATGTGGACTTTCCCCATTCTCCTAATGGATTCTTACTAATCTTCTTGGACATTGAAAGCCAGCGGCGAGCGATTTCTTCATTTTTATATTGTTCAGATAAATCTTTGACTTCTTCAAGAAATCGAGCGATAAGTTCTCCTTCAGAAATTAACTCATCATCCGAAAGACCTTCATAAATATTTTTCAATGACTTGTGAATCTGTTCTGCTATGTCAGCATCAACACTCCAACGAGTTTTAAAATTCTCATCTTCTTTGTGTTTAGTAAAATCATTCCCTAGAGTTAGAAATAAATTTATATGATTCTGAGTTAATTTATCTTTAGATAAATGATTGAGTAAATCTTGTTCCGAAATAATAGCTCCTAAGGTATGCACTAATTTCTTTAATTCTTCAAAAACTTCTTTCTCGTTCTTGAAAAATTCTGATTTACGAATAAAAACCAGAGCTGTATTTTCTATCTGACGAACACGCTCACGAGTAATGCCATATTTCTGACCTATTGCTTCTAGTGTTTTACGTTCTGCATTATCGGTAATACCGAAACGATTAATAATCACCTCATGAGCGCGTGGTGATAGACCTGAAAGCATTCTTTTAGTAACTTGTTTTGGTTTAAATGTGATTGTATTAGCCATTTGAATTAAAATTTAACCTAACTAATTATCTATTTGCCATAATATCATTACTATCAAATAAAGTCAACTAATTTAAATCCTTATTATTCACCTTATAAATGTATCACTTATTTTTAGCTGTTTTTGATTTTGATCGGTCTTGTTCCGTTAGAAGCTTCTTGCGTAAGCGAGTATTTTGGGGTGTAATTTCAAGATATTCATCTTCAGCCATAACCTCAAGTCCTCGCTCAATAGACAACTTATATGGTGGCTTAACATTGATTGCTTCATCAGTGCCTGAAGAACGCATATTGGAAAGTTGTTTCCCTTTTGTTGGATTAACCGTCAATTCATCTCCTTTTATAACATTTCCAATAACCATTCCTTCATATACTTCATCTCCATGCTCTACATACAGAGTTCCTCTTTCTTGTAGAGTCCAAAGTGAGAATGCAACAACTTTACCATTAATCATTGAAGTCATAGACCCCACATCTCGCTTTTTTATTTCTCCTGCATAATTTTTAAATCCAATAAATCTTGAAGCAAGTATTCCTTCACCTTTAGTATCTACAATAAATTGTCCACGATATCCGAGCAATCCTCGAGTGGGTATCTCTATCAACATTCGAACAATTCCTTCTTTCTCATGCATATTTGTTATAATTCCTCGGCGCGCAGTTAATTTTTCTATAACTGAACCAGAAAATTCACTCCTGACATCAATGGTTGCTTCTTCATACGGCTCCAACATAGTTACTTTTTCTTCCCCGCCTGCTCCCGAACTTTCGTGAGGGCGGGCAGGTTTTATAATTACGTGGGGCTGAGAAACTTGGAGCTCATATCCTTCACGACGCATATTTTCTAGTAGTACTGCAATATGTAATTCACCACGTCCGTAGACAAGAAATCCCTGCCCGACTGCGTCGTTCGGGCGGGCTTCTTTTCCTAATTCTTCATCTGGAACATCAAAGTTGATTCGAAGACCAACGTTCATTTCAAGTTCTTTTTCGAGACGCTCTCTTATTTGTCTACCCGTCACATACTTACCTTCACGACCTGCAAAAGGAGAATCATTTACTAAAAAATTTAAGGAAATTGTTGGTTCATCTATATCAATAGAGGGAAGAGCTTGCGTATTTATATCATCACAAATTGTTTCTCCAATATAGACATCGGGAATTCCAGCGATAATAGCGATATCTCCAGTATTTAATACGCTTACTTCTTTTCTATCTATCCCCTGGAAAGTAAATATTTTAGAAATGCGAGCATTACGAGAATTACCAACAGTATCTTTTACTATAATTTGAGAGCTAGTTTTAATAGACCCAGCATAAGCGCGAACGATAGCCAAACGCCCCAAAAAGTTATCATAGCCAAGATTAAAAACTTGCGCCCGAAAAGGAGCGTTTTTATCGACAGATGCTTCTTTAACTTCAGAAAGTATTAGATCAAATAAAGGAGTTAAATCTTTGGATTCATCTTCAAGTTTTAATTTTGCTATTCCTTGGCGACTTATAGCGTATAAATATTTGAAATCAATTTGTTCTTGAGTAGCTCCAAGCTCCAAGAAAAGTTCAAGTATCTCATCATGAACGCGAGCTGGGTTTGAGGCTGGCTTATCTATTTTATTTATTACAACAATCGGTTTAAGTCCTAACTCAAGGGACTTTTTCAAAACAAAGCGAGTTTGAGGCATTGGACCTTCTTGCGCATCTACAAGTAGAAGCACAGAATCAATCGCGCGAAGAACACGCTCAACTTCAGAACCGAAGTCCGCGTGGCCTGGAGTATCTACAATATTTATTTTTTTTCCTTTATAAATTACTGAAGTGTTTTTGGAATATATAGTAATACCACGCTCAAGTTCAAGAGCGTTTGAATCCATGGTAACCCCTTCTTTCACCATTCCGCATTGCTTCATCATCTGGTCAGTCAAAGTGGTTTTTCCATGGTCCACGTGGGCGATTATTGCTATATTTCTAATTTCCATAAAATAAAATCGCCAAAAGGCGTTCAAATGTATTAGTAGTATATCATATATTTTTTAAAATGTAAAATAATAAATTTTAGTAGTCCGACTACTAAAATTTTAATTTGTGTTGTAATTTTAGAGCAATTTCACAATATCGTGATAGGTTATGATGACCATTAGAAGCATTAGTAAACCAAAACCAATTGCATTTACTGTATTTGCGATTTTTGGTTTGATGCGTGAACCTTTAATTTTTTCTATCAATAAGAATAGCAATCGTCCTCCATCAAGTGCTGGAAATGGGACGAGATTTATAACAGCGAGATTGATTGAAATAAGTGCAGTGAATGAAAGTAGATAAATAAATCCAAATTTTGCCGCATCACCAACAACTCCAACAATCCCTATTGGACCAGTGAGAGAGTTTATATCTGCTTTACCAACAACAGCACTTGTTATCAAATTATAAAACCCAATGACAGTTCCAACTGTCACATCCCAAGTTAATTTGGCTCCTTCCCAGATCGCTTTGTGTATTGGCAATTTCAATGTCCCAATCGTATCCATAGAAATACCAATCATTACACTATCGCCAGTTTTGCTTTTCTCTGGTACGACAATCACATTCATTGGTTCTTTACCACGAATTAATGATAGGTTTACTTTTTCGCCACCGTGAGTTTTTACGAAAGTTTGAACGCTTTCAGTTCCCAAATTTGAAGATAAAAGAAGAGTTGAATCTGTAGGAGTATCAAGTGATATAATTTTATCTCCAACCTTAACTCCACCAATTTCTGCGGGCGAACCTGCGAGTACACTTGTAATGGTAAGAGCTTGATTTTGAATAATTGCTCCTTTGGGTGCATTACCCACTGATGTAGGAAGGCCAGACATAAAGCCAATTGAAAGAAGCAACCATGCTACCAGTAAGTTCATCGTAATCCCAGCAAAAAGAACCATTGCTTGAATGTATTTGGGCTTATAGGCCATACTTCTTTTTGACATTTCAACTTTCTCTGGAGTTTCTCCTTTGTCTAAAAATCCAACTTCTAAAAAATCAGCTTCATCAAGACTCTCTCCAAAAATTTTCACATATCCGCCAAGAGGCAATAGATTAAAATTGTAAGTTGTTTCCCCTATTTTTTTACCAAAAAGTTTTGGGGGGAAACCAAAAGAGAATTCGTCTACTCTTATCTTATTCATCTTTGCAACAATAAAATGCCCAAATTCGTGGGAAACGACAAGCACAAGTAAAATAATGATGAAAATAATTATGTTCATCTCCTAATTCATTATTTCATTTTCTTTTTTATTAAATATCGCTTCTAGGTTGTTATTGGACTCGTCTACCACTTTCTGGATATCATCTTTACCTCTTTTCTTTTCGTCTTCTGATAAGTCAGCTAATTTATCTATTTCATTCTGGCGTTCTTTTCGGACACTTATACGAGCATCTTCCAATTTCTCTTTTAAAACTTTTACGAGCTTTGTACGATTCTCAGTGGTGAGCATTGGAAAAATTACTCGAACTCCATCACTGTCTGAAACTACAGACAAACCAAGGTTTGAAGCATTAATTGCATTTTCAATATCTTTAATTTGATTTTTATCCCACGGAGCAATGCGAAGCGTTTTCGGGTCTTCTATTGTAATCCCTGCGACATTTTTTATCGGCATATGACTTCCATAACTTTCAACTAGAATACTATCTAATACCATAGGAGTTGCTCGCCCAGTATGGACTTGTGAATATTCTTTGCCTAACCATTCTTCAATCTTTTTTAATTCAATTTTAAAATTTTGTGTGTTGTATACCATATTTTTTAAATTTAAAGCGGAACAAATTATTAACCACTTTATTATATCACAAGTGCTAAATGTTCTAAAATCATTTTAACTGAAGCTCCTGGGGTACTTAAATATTCTCGGCTTTTTTGTAATTCGCTTAAGACAAAAATAATTTTCTGATTATTTTTGTCTTTTTTGAATTTTTGATAAACAATACTCTCCAGCTCATTTATAAAAATAGTTGCGTAAGACCTTAATTTACCACTATTTTCTTCGTCCTTATTTTCTTTAATAATTAAGGCGACTTTATTTATTCTATCCTTGGGTGTTGATGATAAGAAAGCAAGTGCAGATTTTTGTAAATCAATATCGGCTGGTTGTTTTATTTTTATTACATGAGTTCTAGATATAATCGTATCTAATAAAAGAGAAGCATCTGGAACAATTATAAAAAAATGTGTATTAATTGCTGGCTCCTCTATTATTTTTAAAAGTGCCTGTTCTGCTTCACGATTTATAAATTTGGTAGCTAAGATACAAATTTTTTTACTTTTACTTATACCAAGTCTGCTATGCCAATCTTTAATTTCTCCACTATCGTCCATTGTAAACGATTCATAAACTTGACATAATACATCCGGACTCTGACTTTCTACTTCACCACGAACTTCCAAAAATTTAAGCAACTCCGTCGCTGTTCTGTTCGGCTCTCCTTCTATTACATAACTATGATATAAATTTTTAGGGAATTTTTCTTCAAACATGAAAGATTTACCCACCTAAATGCGATAGCTTTTGGCTAGGTTATTTTTTGCTTAAAATACTTTTCTTGTAAGTATCTAAATGATTGAGTGCTTCTCCTGTTCCTTTTGCAACACATAAAAGAGGTTCATCGGCAACACGAGCTTTTACCCCCGTGCGACGATAAACCAAATCAGCCATGTTTCGAAGCAGTGCTGACCCACCAGTCATAATTATTCCATCATCTATAATATCTGCTGCTAATTCCGGTGGAGTAAGGGCCAAAACATCTTTAACGGCCCCAATCATAGTGCGTAACTCTTTATCTATAGCTCTGACTATTTCATTGGTAGAGATTTGTGCTGTACGAGGAAGACCTTGGATATAATCGCGTCCCTTAATCGTAATAGTTAATTCTTCTTCAAGTGGGACTGCTGCCCCTATTTTTATTTTAATAGCTTCCGCAGTTTTATCTCCAATCGCAAGATTAAAAGTTTTCTTAATATAATCAGTAATAGCTTGGTCTATCTTGTCCCCTGCACATTTTACAGAAGTTGATGCCACTATTCCTCCAAGAGCAATAACCGCTATATCAGTCGTTCCTCCTCCTATATCCATAATCATATAACCTTTTGATTCTTGAATAGGAATACCTGCACCAATAGCTGCTAGTATCGGCTCTTTCACAACGTATGCATTTTTTGCTCCAGCTCTAATTGCTGCCTCAACAACTGCCCGACGTTCTGTTGAAGTAATTCCGGCTGGAACAGAAACCATCACATCTGGTTTAAATAAATTATATTTGCCGAGAGTTTTAGTAATAAAATATCGAAGCATTGCTTCTGTCACTCTGTAATCAGCGATAACACCATCTTTCATAGGACGATACACAATAATATTCTCAGGTGTTTTACCTATCATGTCTTTCGCCTCAATCCCGATTGCTAGAATAGTGTTATCTTGCTCTGATACTGCAACAACAGAAGGCTCGTTTAAAACAATCCCTTTGTTTGGAAGGTATACCAGCGTATTCGCCGTGCCTAGATCTATCCCTAGTTTTTTAAAAAATATAGACATAATTATGTATAGAAACAAAGTGATTATAGCATAAAATTATCAATTCAGAAATTGTGTTTATTTTATATCTATATGGTACGATATAAATATGTATATCGCTACTGTTATACCAATACAAAAAGGAGCTCAAAAGGAATATTTATCTTATTTCTCCGCAAATGATATCCCTATTGGAAGTATTGTTTCTATTCCGGTTAGATCTAGAGTTTTTGATGCAATTGTTATTAATATGGAGGAAGCTAGAGATATAAAATCTGACATCAAAAATGCCGACTATCAATTAAAAAAAATAATTAAAATAAAAGGTGATTCACCTTTCAATAAAAGTTTTTTCATCGCTTGTCAAAAAATTAAAAAATATACAGTTAGTAATACTGGTTCTGTTATTAAATCTCTCTTGCCATCAGTTTTTATTGAGAATATAAGTAAGCTCAAAAAAAACGAAGGTAAAAATGAAAGCGAGGCGAAACCCGCCTCTGCACAAGGCTCCGGCGAGGCGAAGCATGAAAAATTAATTTTCCAAGCAGTTCAACCTGATCGTTTAGCTTTTTATCGCACTCTTATCAGAGAAGCATTTGCCAAGAAAGAATCCGTCTTTATGTGTGTTCCAAACCATTATGATATAGACCATTTCAATAAAGAACTTGCCAAGGGAATAGAACAGTACGTTTTTACTTTTCACTCTGATATGCCAAAAAAGAAACTGGTAAATATGTATAATTCTGCGATAAGTGAAACTCACCCCATTCTCATTATTGGTACTGGTATATTTATGTCTATACCTCGCTCTGATATAAAAACAGTTATTTTAGAACATGAAAGCTCTGACACATACAAACAAATCGCAAGACCTTACATAGATATAAGAAGTTTTGCTGAAGTTTTATCTTCAATTCAAAAAACAAAACTAATTTTGGGAGACACACTACTTCGTCCAGAGACATTATATAGACACGAACAAGGAGAACTTGGAGAAATATTATCTCCCTTATATCGTCTTCCTCAAACAGAACGTCAAATTGTTGTGGATATGAAAGAAGAAGTGAATGAAAAAGGTAAAAAAGTTTTTACAACAATTTCTAATACAACAAAAAAAATGATTGATGTGGCGATTAAAAAAAATAAATCAGTTTTTTTATTTTCTGTTCGTAAAGGATTAGCTCCTATAACTGTTTGTAATGATTGTGGTAATACTCTTTTATGCCCTTCTTGCTCTACTCCCATTGTCTTATATGGCACGAAGCAAATAACTGCAACTAAATCTACAACCCCAAGAATTTTTATGTGCAATAAATGTGGTCGTAAAGAAAAAACAGAAATTAGTTGCCCAAAATGTTCAAGTTGGAATTTAACTCCACTTGGAATTGGAACAGACAAAGTTTATGAGGAGATAAAAAGCTTATATCCCAAGGTAAAAGTTATCCAAATAGACAAAGAAGCAACACCGACTCCAAAAGAAGCAAAAAACGCCATAACACAATTTAGCAAAACTCCAGGAAGTATATTAATCGGAACTGAAATGGTATTCTCTTATCTACAAGATGAAATTCACTCAAGCGCAGTGATATCACTTGATGGTCTTTTTTCAATACCCAGTTTCAACATTACACAAAAAATATTACACATTATAGAAAAGCTACATTATGTAACTACCAATAATCTCGTAATTCAGACACGCATGCCAGAAAATAAAATTCTACAATATATAATCAGTGGCAATGTCCTTCCACTTTGTCGAGAGGACTTGAAAGAGAGATGTGATTTTGGCTATCCTCCTTTTAAACGACTAATAAAAATTACTTTTGAGGGAACAGCCCCTGATACAGAAAAGGCCAGAAATTTTATTGAAAAATTATTAAGTAATTATGAACCGCAAATATTTAGTGCATTCATCAGTAAAATAAAAGGTCAGTATATTACAAACACAGTTATCAAAGTTAATCCTGATTTTTGGCCTTTAATAGAAAATGGGGAGAAAAAAATAGATGAAGTTCTCTACGAGACATTATCTCACCTTCCTCTATCTTTTTCTATAAATGTTGACCCGGAGGATTTACTCTAAAACTCTTAAATTACAAAATGAGTTAGGTCTTGCCTAGCTCATTTTACGATTACACATCCTTGACATTTTGTCAATTATATGATAGAGTTCTACTGAATAATTGAATATATGTGTTTTTTGTTAAATTAATACTTAAGAACGATGAAAAAGTTTTTTTATCTTCCGCTTGTGCTCGTTGTGGGCATGACTCTGGCATTCAGCCAGGATGTATCTAAACGCGAAACTGAAATTGCGAATATTATCGCAAGATCGGTAGGAATTAACGCTGAAAGAGGCGTAACGAACCCCGATTCAATCTTCCCCAATCAACTGCTTGCATTCAAGCTTGATGCTGAAGATATATTTGAGCACGAAGTGTTGCCGGGCGAAACGGAAACCAGCATAGTTGGTCAATTCCTTGACGAAAGGGATCGCGACTATGCATTTAGGCCTACTTTGCCGAGTGTGAATAGGACTAAAGCAAATGTTCCCAAGGAAGCTCAGCCACCGGTAGTTACCAAGACAAACTCCGAGAAAAAAGTTTCTCCGGCTTGGATTTTCTTCTGTATTGGATTTGGATTATCTACTTTAATTTTCTTGTTTGTCTGGCTCCGTTCCCGAAAATTCCGCAAAGAAGATAAGGGAGCATGTAACAAAAGAATTCAGGCTTTGATTAATCATTACCTCGAAAGAATTTCCTCATTGGATAACAGATTAGCGATCAGAGACGCTCAAATTGAGAAGCTCAAAAACCAGCTCCCGATCATCGCTCCGGAAAAAGTAACAGATGAATGGTTGGAGAATAACAATCCAATCGGCGAGGCTATTACCGAAGACAATTTGATTGAAAAGCTAACTGATCATCCAGCTATGGGAGAAAGAGGTGTGATGCCCGACCTTGTGATTAAAACCATCGCAACCACAAAACCCCGTGCTGTTAAAATGGCATTATCTTACGATCGATTTGCCATAACTGGTCTCGACAAAACAACTGTCCTTGTCGGTTTCAACTGGAACAATGATACGCAGGAATGGGTTGAGCTTGGTTGGATCGCTAGTTTCTGCCAAAATGCATTCGTCAGCGCTCCCGGCAAAGTGAAAAAAATCGGTAAATTCACCAGTCTTGAGCTCGCCGGAGAAAACCACCCGGTCGTTTACACAGACGAAAAGGTGAAAGACCAGATGTATCCTGAATTGGCTGCTAAGCTCGTGGTGAAATACCACAATGCTAACATAGCCGACCTGGAAAAAGCTGGAGCCTCGGTAACAACACCGGAGAGCCCAAAGTAAGCATTGCTCTTCGAATAACGAACAAGCCCGGACGTATGTCTGGGCTTTTTGTTTGTCTTTTTTATAAGTATATGATAATATAACAACCATGATTACAGTTATAGAAGTAAAGAAAAATGCAAATGAAAGCAATATGAATCTTATCCGCCGGTTTACTCGCAAAGTACAAGAGTCAGGTATTATTCAAAAAGTCAAAAGTAAGCGATATAATGAAAGAACTGAATCTAAAGTTAAGATTAAGAGAGCTACTTTGAAGAGATTAATTCGTCAGAAAAATCAAGAAAAACTTATAAAATTAGGTAAAGTAACTAAGATTCTCAAAAAGAGAGGGCACAAATAAACATTTATGTCAGACACTGGTTTTTGTACAATTAAAAATTATACAAAAGGCAAGCTTCCAAGCTTGCCTTTTGTATCTATTAAAAATAAAATCCTAGGAGAAAAATACGAGCTCGGAATAAGTTTTCTCTCTTCTTTAAAACAAAAACAAATCAATCAAAAATACAGAGGAAAAAATGAAACAACAAACATTCTTTCTTTTCCACTTTCAAAAATGTCAGGGGAAATTACCATTGACCCCGTCAAGGTAAAAAAGGACGCCTTACTTTTTGAGATGTCTTATCCTCAATTTTTAAAATACTTGGTTATCCACGGAATGTTACATTTGAAAGGTTTCGAACATAGTAGTATAATGGAGAGGCAGGAGAGAAAATATCTTAAAATTTTTTCATAAGAGATTGTCTTTCTTTTTCTTCATCATGATAAAAAATAACACTACAGTCGGCATAGACATAGGTACACAATCTACAAAAGTTGTAGTGATGGGTTTTGATAAAAATAAAAATGAACCTATCATACTGACCACAGGAACGTCTGAAACAAAAGGAATGCGTTTTGATTATATTACAAATGTAGATGCTGTTGCCGAGAGTATTAAAAAGGCCGTCAAACAAGCTGAAAATATTTTAGGAATAAAAATTCGCAGAGCTTATGTTTCCATAGGTGGAATCAGTCTCAGCTCAACAGTCTCAACTGGTTCAGTCATAATCTCAAAGGCAGACCAAGAAATAACCAATCTTGATGTAGCAAAAGTCATAGCTAATAGCGAAGAGAATCTTGATATATTAAATAAAAAAATAATTCACACTATTCCAATAGGATACAAACTAGACGGGAAAGATATTTATGCCAGACCCGAGGGTTTGCGCGGTATTAAATTAGAAGTTAAAACTCTATTTATAACTTGCCTAAAACAAAACGTAGAAGATCTCATTACAGCATTTTCGCTCGCTAAAATAAACATAGAAGAAATAATAGCATCTCCACTAGTAACTGGAAATATACTTCTCAGCAACAAACAAAAGATAGCTGGGTGTGTCCTTGTGGACATTGGAGCAGAGACAGTATCAACCGCTGTATTTGAAAATAATTTGCCTATATCAGTCCTGGTATTCCCTATTGGCAGTATGGATATTACAAAAGATATTGCTTTAGGGCTTAGGATATCTCTTGAAGAAGCAGAGAGTATCAAACTTGGTAGTGTTACAGGAGGAGATTATTCAAAGAAAAAAGTAGATGAAATTGTTGAAGCACGACTTAATGATATGTTTGAACTTGTAGGCAACAATCTAAAACGTCTCAAACGCAATGAACTTCTCCCTGCTGGAATTATAATAACTGGTGGAGGTTCCGCCATAAATAACATAGAGGGAATTGCTCGTATGCAATTAAAACTTCCAGCTAGAGTTGGTCCCGCAGATTATTCTCTGAATAATAAATTTAAAATTCGTGACAACTCTTGGTACACAGCACTCGGACTTGCACTATCATCAAGTGATGAATTTTCAAACGACCAATCCAATAATTCTGTTGGAGGAAATATAAAAGAAGTAAAAAGTTTTTTCAAATCTATCTTTTCTCAGCTTCTTCCTTAACAATATAAGACAATAAAAAAGATATATGTCAATATGTTCCCTTTTTCTTGATTTCTGCTATTATGTACTTACATAAACTTATTATTAATGGAAGACTTTTGTCTATAAATAAATATATGCCTAAAATAAACCCAGAGATTGAATCATTCGCCAGAATTAAAGTCATCGGACTTGGTGGTTCAGGAAAAAATGCCTTGAATCATATGATTAATTCTAAAGTTAAAGGAGTTGAGTTCATAGCAATGAACACAGATACTCAAGACTTACATAACGCACTTGCAGAAAAAAAAGTTCACTTGGGGAAAAATCTCACTCATGGATTGGGAGCAGGAATGAACCCAGAAGTGGGTCGTCGTGCTGCAGAAGAGACTAAAGCCGAGATACAAGATGTCATAAAAGGAGCTGACATGGTATTCATCGCTTGCGGGATGGGAGGAGGGACTGGTACCGGAGCTGCCCCTATTATTGCTCAAGCCGCAAAGGAACAAGGAATTCTAACAGTCGCAGTTGTTACTAAACCATTTTCTTTTGAAGGAAATCAAAGAATGAAAATTGCAGATATTGGACTTGCTGAACTTGAAAAAGAAGTTGATGCTATTTTAGTTATTCCTAATGATAGACTTATCGTCATTTCAGGAAAAGATGTCGGATTCAGACAAGCTTTTGCTATGTGTGACGAAGTCCTCAAGCAGGCCGTTGAAGGTATCTCCGAATTAATAACAACTCCCGGTATAATAAATGTTGACTTCGCTGATATCAAGGCGGTTATGTTTGATGCAGGAAGCGCATTGATGGGAGTTGGAATTGCCGCAGGAGAAGGACGTGCCGAGAAAGCCGCACTTATAGCAATTAATTCCCCTCTTCTTGACCTATCTATTTCTGGAGCAAGAGGAGTATTGTTTGCTATTTCAGGTGGAGATGATCTAACTATCCACGAAATTCAAGAAGCCGCAAAAGTTATTACCGAATCCATTGATAAAGATGCTAAGGTTATTTTTGGAACAATCCGAGATGAGAAACTTAAAAAAGGAGAAATGAAAGTTACTGTTATCGCCACTGGTTTTCCTACAGATATGCCAAAGCGATCACTCTTCCAAATGGGGCAAGCAAGAGGCACGGAGCAAACTATAGTAAACTCTACAAAAGAGGAAATATTGCAGGCTGTTAAAAAAGATGAAACAAAAAACGGATCTTCAGATTATATAAAAAAGGGAGAAAAAGTAGAAGATGATTTATTTATCGATGATACTGATGACTGGAGTACCGTTCCAGCATTTCTAAGGAGAAATAAGAAATAAGAGGGAGGAAATAAAATAGTCTTATCAAAGGGGCTTTGGAGCTCGACGGAGCGAGAACCGAGCAAATTTTTAGTAAAAAATTTGCGTACCCTTTGAGAAGAGCTATTTTATGGACGACCCTATTTTTTTATTATGAATTTTTGATTTTTTAGTATAAAATAACTACTATGTACGATTTAATTATATTAGGTGGAGGGCCAGCAGGCACTGCAGCTACAGTATATTCTGCTCGCAAACAACTAAAAACTGCTATTATCACCAATGAATTTGGGGGACAGTCTATAGTCTCAGAGCTTATATATAACTGGATTGGGACACCTGAAATTTCGGGGATAGATCTTGCTTTAAATTTAAAAAAACATGTTCTTTATTATAAGGGATCATATTTAGATATTATTGAAAGTGAAAAAATTATTTCTATTATTCAAAGCAATAAAATATTTACAATAAAATCTGAGTCAGGGAAAGAATTTACTTCACGAGCTGTTCTTATTGCGACAGGTAGTGGTAGACGAAAGCTCGTTGCTATAAATGCTGACAAGTTTGAAAATAAAGGCATTACTTATTGTGCGTCATGTGATGGCCCTTTATTTGCAGACCAAGATGTACTTGTTATAGGAGGGGGCAATGCTGCGTTTGAAACATCGGCTCAACTCCTCGCCTATTGTAAAAGCGTAACATTAATACACCGAAGTGCGGAATTCAGAGCCGATGAAATAACCATTAAGAAAATTTTTGAAAATCCTAAATTTAAAGCAATAACAAATGCAGAAATAATAAGAGTAGATGGTGATAAGTTTGTGAGTTCTCTAACTTATAAAGATAAAATTACAGGAGTTGAAAGTACAATTCCAACAACGGGTATCTTCGTAGAAATCGGGCAAACACCAAATGTTGATTTTGTAAAAAATGTCGTTGAGATGGATAAAATTGGTAAAATTGTAGTAGACCCAATGACGCAAATGACATCAGTCCCTGGTATATGGGCCGCGGGTGATTGTACGAATGGTAGATACCACCAAAATAATATTGCCGCTGGCGACGCAGTCAAAGCCCTCGAAGACGTCTACATTTGGATACATAAAAATAAATAAATTACACAAAACTACAACAAATAGCTCTTCTCAAAGGGTACTCAAATTTTTTGCTAAAAATTTGCTCAGTTCTCGCGCCGACGCGCTCCAAAGCCCCTTTGATAAGACTATTTGTTTTCGTTTTGATTTTATTATTTACAGATTTTGATTAGCTAGTATTCCTTCAAGGATTTCTAATTCTTGTTTTGAATTTGGTTGGAAAAGTTCCATTATATTTTTTAATTGAACAGCTTCTATTATCTTCCCTTCCTCACTTGCTAATTTAACTAAATCCGTTAAGTAATATTCATTAGCTACATTTTGATTTTTTATTTTATCTATATTTTCCCAAAGCCACTCTGAATCAAAAGCATACATAGCACAGTTTATTTCTTTTATTTCTCTTTCTTTTTCACTTGCATCTTTATACTCAATAATACCAACAACCTTATTATTTTCATTTCTAACAATTCTGCCTAAGTAATATGCCCCTGCTCTCCAATCTTTAAAATCAGGTAATACTACAGTCCCCAATGTAATAACAGCATTATTATTTTTATGAGTTTCAATTATTTTTAGAATTGTTTCTTTTGAAATCAATGGCTGGTCGTTAGAAAGGACAACAACTATTTTGTGGTCTGGGTGAGTAGAACTTTTAGCAGACATAACTGCATGACCTGTTCCAAGTTGTTCTTCTTGGTGAGCATAATTATAATCACGCCCTATTACCTCAAAAATACGTTCCTTTTTATGACCAACAACTATAACCGGTTTAATGGGTAAATTTAAATGCGACAGCGTGTCTAAAATATGTTGCAAAAATGGTTTACCACGAAGCATGGCAAGTGCCTTGGGCTCATCTGATTCCATTCTTTTACTTTTCCCCGCTGCTAAAATAATTATTTGTGTATTTTGCATAGTACGCGGTATAGGATTTGAACCTATGACCTTTCCCACGTCAAGGGAACGCTCTACCAACTGAGCTAACCGCGCATGCTACTACGATGGCGGAGGGTACAAGATTTGAACTTGTGATCCTCTTTCGAGAATTCCGCTTTTCGAAAGCGGTGCAATCAACCTCTCTGCCAACCCTCCCAATAAACTTTTTGATTATACAGAATTAAACTATGATTATCAAGCTAATTAAAATTACATAATTAAACTTTCTCCGGTCATTTCTTCTGGTTTTTTTATGTCAAATAAGTCTAAAACGGTAGGGGCTACATCTATTAAACCCCCTTTTTCTTTTAACTCCTTACTACTATCTGTCATTATAAATGGTACGGGATCAGTAGTATGAGAAGTATGTTTTAATCCTGTAATAGGGTCAATATTAATTTCAGCATTTCCATGATCAGCCGTAACACAGGCAATACCATTATTAGAGTGAAGCTCTTCAAGTACTCGTCCAAGTTGTTTGTCTACTTCTTCTATTGCAGTTATTATCGCAGGAACATTGGCAGTATGTCCAACCATATCTGCATTCGCAAAATTTATAAATACAAAATCTGTCCCTTTTTTTATTTGTTTTATTGCTTCATCCGCAACTAATTCGGCTGACATCTTTGGAGCTAAATCATAAGTAAATACCCCTTTTGGACTTTGAATAAGAATTTGTTCTTCCCCTTTATATGGAGTTTCTTCTCCACAATTTAGGAAATAAGTCGCATGAGCAAATTTCTCTGTCTCGGCAATATGAACTTGAGTCATACCATTTTCACTAATTATTTTTCCAAGAGTTATTTCTATTTTTACCGGAGGAAAAACAATTAAACTTTTATATTCTTTACCATAATTTGTCATTGTCACTAAACAAATATTATCCTCTTTTGATTTTTTTACTATTTTTTCTGTAAGCATTCTCATACGGTCGGCTCGAAAATTAAATAAAAAGAATCCATCATTTTTATTTAAAGTATAGGTGCCACCTTCTTTATTTTGACAAACAAACGGCTCTAGGTATTCATCCGACTTAATGGACGTGTTATATAAATTTTCTAAATAAACAGATGGTTTTATATCACAAATATTTCCTTTTCCTTCAAATATTACTTGTTCTGCTTTAGAAAGACGCTCCCAACGTTTATCCCTATCCATCGCATATAATCGCCCAGAGACGGAAGCAATCTCGCCTACACCTAGTCTCTCAATAACATCTTCAAGCTGTTTAATATATCCGGCTCCTGCTTGAGATGGTGTGTCACGCCCATCGGTAAAAATATGAATCGCAATTTTTTTAATCCCATAATCTTTCGCATTTTCCAAAAATGCAAATAGATGCGACATGTGGCTATGTACTCCACCCGGAGACACGAGCCCTGCCACATGAAGAGTAGAATTATTTTTCACAACATGCTCAAACAAAGTGTGAAGAGCAGGACTATTTTTAAATTCACCAGATAAGATAGCTTTATTTATTCTTACTAAATCTTGGTCCAAAATTCTACCGGCACCTATTGTCATATGTCCAACTTCACTATTACCCATTTGTCTATCAGGTAGTCCAACGGCTAATCCAGAAGCTTTAAGTGTAGTGTGCGGGCATGTATTCCAAATATTATCAAATATAGGCTTGTGCGCCTGCGCTATGGCATTATCTTTTTTATCCTCTCTGTATCCCCAGCCATCAAGCACAATTAAAGCAATTTGTTTTTTGATCATTTAGATATTATATCACAAAATAATATGGTTATAAATTTTGTTTTTGAATTAAAAAATGCTACAATGCTTTTGTTAAATTTTTTAGGGCCTTATCGTCTAACGGTTAGGACATCGGCTTTTCAAGCCGGTAATCTGGGTTCAATTCCCAGTAGGGTCACAAAAGCGTGAATTCAAAAAGACTGGACTGCTCCAGTCTTTTTCGCTTTTGTGAAAGCGCAAGCATAATTTTTCAGTAGAAAAATTGCCGAGCTGGAGTCGCGAGTACTTACATCTTTTACGATTTTAAGAAGTAAAAGATTTAGTAACTTGTGACTACACTATTCTAGAATGCGAAGCATATCTAAGTGATCCTAAGATAAGGTTCAATAAGTGTACTCACAATCCCGGTAGAAATAAAAAAATTAGCATACACCGAAGTATATGCTAATAATTTAATTACTTAATTTTACATTTTCTTTTTGAGAAGATGTTTTGCACTATAACTCTTTAAAGGATCAAACTCACTAAAGTGAGGCATTTGGTCTTTCAGTTCTGGAACAATTTTTAAAGCTAATTCTCTCGTTTCTGCCCAAGAAATTTTTCTTCTTTGTACTACTGTATCCCATGATATAAAATCGGGGAATAGATTATTTTGATCTTTAGGGTGAACATATTTCTTAACTTTTTTTCCTCTGTTTTCCATATTTTGCTTGACACATGCTTCAGAAGTTTCATAAGCTAATAGATTAACAATTCGAATAACTTCATTTTGATTGCCACTTTCGTTGACTGTTTCCAATTCAAAACCAAATGTATCTTTACAACTAGTTCTAAGCTGGATAAATTTATGTTCCTCGTCTGATTTTTTCTGGTAATCTTTTATCTCTTGTATTTCTTTGTTCCACTTTTTCTCTCTCCACCTTTTTAATGAAGGAAATAAAAAATTAGTTACTTTTATCCAATTAAAAACTAGAATTAAAAAAAAGATAAAAAGAAATAAAAATAAAAAAATCATCAAAATAATAATTTTAATTGCTTCCATAATATTTCTCCTTTTCGACGTTCTCCGCCGAATATCCATACCAACATTAGTATAGACCTAGAAATGTTCATCATCGCCAGGCACAAAGTATTGAAACCTTGTGTCTGGCGACGAAAAGGAAACCTATTGTTAAAGAGCTAGTTTTATATCATATTTATACAACTACTAATAATATAAGTCAATAGTCTGAATTTATACTCAATTTCTTAAATCCCCTTATATTCTCCACAATCTGATTTCAATTCCAACCCCCTAGGGTCACAAAAATATATTTCCTCAGATTTATTTGCTGTCTTTTTTTACTTATTTAGTTTATACTCAAAAGATATGGTAGATACTAATTAGTCTTTTTATCTCTCCATTTAATTACTATTAAATTAATTAATAATATGAACGAAGAAAAATGCCCTGTTTGTGGCAATCAACCTTGTACTTGTCCAACTCCTGAAACTCCCACTCAATAAAGAAAAAACAATAAAAACGACCCTTATAGGGTCGTTTTTATTGTTTAGTGAAAGTGTTGCACTTACTTGTTGAACTAATTTTTAGCCCCCTTGACTTTTATATATAATAATGATATAATCTAAGCAAAATAAAATATTCATTAAAAACTAAATATCATGAAAAAAGACGACAAAACTCCATTAATAGTATCGATAGCTATCTTTGCTCTCAGTACTATAGTCTTATTTGCGGGAATTCCGCATATAAGTATTATGCTTTTATTAACTACCTGTTTATCAGGTGGATTAATTATTCAGGGAATTGTAACTATCACTAACAAGCCTCCCCATATTGGTCTTATGACTAGATTGGGTAAAAAAATCTGGACAACAGATAAGAAGGCAGTAATTTTAGGAGAGGGACTTAATTGGGTCTTTCTAAAAGGAATAGTCTACGATATTCTTCTTATCTCCAAAGAACGGAGACAGAGAGAGCTTAATCCTCAACAAATTTTAACGCCTGACAATGTGGACATAAAAATTCCCATTTCTCTGGCTTGGAATATTGATGATGAAACATGTGAAGAGTATATCAACATCGGAGAAGATAAAGGTGTTGATGCACATATCGCAAACATTTTAGAAGGAAGATTGCGTGAATACTCAAGACACAAAGAGGAAGGTCCGACAACTTGGCAAGAGATGATAACAGCTAAGTTGCAGACAATTGATTTTCTAGTCAAAGCCTTATGTCAAGATCCTAATAATCCAGAAGGTAAAAATATTGATGAGGGTTTTGATTATCTAAAATTGATTAACGAAGATATTCCTACTCCTATTTTATTAGATTGGTATCGGAAAAAAGATCCACCTAATGCCATTGTTAGAAAGCAATGGGGAGATGGTGAAGAATGGGATAAAGAATGGGATAAAGAAATGGACTCGAAGTGGAAAAGACTTTCAGAGAAAATTAAGGAGTTAGATATCAATGTCAATGTTCTGAAAGAAAAAATCAGGGTAAGAATTTCTCTTCTTGAAAATCTCCAGCGAGGAAATGTCAAAATCAAGATCATTAAAACCGGAGCTTATCTCCAAAGATTAACGATTGGGGATGTTAGCCCAGACCCAAATAATGAAATTTACAAAGCAGACATTGCTTTCCAGAGAGAAGAAAATGAGCGGAAATCTGAAACCTATGAGGTAGAAACAGATATTAAAAAGGCTATAAAACTAAAGGAAGCTCTTGAAGTATCCAAACCTGATATCTCAATAGGAGAATGTTTGAACTTTATCATGAAGTGGAAAATGATTAAGGATGGTAAAGGATTCATTTATGATGGCTCACTCGGCAATTTTGCCGGATTAGGAGATTTGATTTCATCAATAATGAAAGGAGGTAAATCATGAATGACCAAAAATTGAAAAGCTGGCTTTGGACCGGCTTTATAGCAATTGTTCTCCTTTTCTTTGTTCTTTCTGGATTTAAATCCTGTAAAAATAAAAGGGCTGAGAAAAAAGAAAAGGCAAAAATTGAAGCCGAATCATCTACAAAAGCTCAAATACAAAGTAAAAGTGTAGATACTCTCCCGAGTAGATTCACTAAACATTACTTTTTAAAAAAAGGTGAGGTGAAGCAAGTTGATGTTCCTTCTGGGTACAGTTACACATGTTCTGGTGGTGGCAAAAAATACTATCATCAAGCCCAAAATGGTCCAAAAGAAATTTGGGGTGACGGACAATACCATGATGCAGGTAAACATGTTGCCTATTTTGATCTTTATTTCTACGACGAGGAAATTACCGTCGTATGTGAATTCAAAAAATTGTAATTTCATAAATAGAAAGCGCCTCACAGAAGTGAGACGCTTTTTTTTACCAAATTCTTAATACTACTTAAGATTCCCAATTTCATAATCCCCACTAGGATAAACTTGTATATTTTTCTCACCCAAAGTGTTAAGAATCAAACCCATAATTCCAAAAACTGCAATCATTATGAACATTCCTATTATTCCCCAAAGCATACGGGACTTGCTTGTTTTACGTATTTCTTCATTATCTGGAGATAGTAAATATTCTGCAAGTCCATAAATGAAAAACGCCACAGCAAGAGCAAACAACAAAACAATAAGAGGGTTAATAATTACTTTATCAATACTTCTCATTAATGTTGTTATACTTGCCTCTGCAACTGGTATAATTTGGAAAATCATATATTTTAATATTGAGAAATTCTAACGTATTATTATGGAAGTATTATTACGTCAGAACCTGCCGTACCACTACTATCAGTTATTCCAAAAGTATTTCTAACAACAGCAATTATTCCCCAGAAAGCAACAATAACAAAGAGTCCAATAAGTCCATTGATAATCTTTGTACGGCCATTCTTTTTTGCTTCCTCCTCAGAAGAAGAGATAAATTGAATCACTCCCCAAATAAAATAACCAATAGCTACTGTGATTAATACTGGAACAATCAAATTAATGTAACCAGTTATCTGAAATATAATACTGCCAACATCTCCTGTCGCAAAAACAAAAAACGGAAAGGCACCTAAAACTAAACCTAACGAAATAATTTTTTTCATAAATTAAAAATTAAATATAAACTTTATAAATTAACGACCTAATAATAATTTTTTTAAATCCCACCGACCGTAGGAAATAAAACTAAACACAAACGTACTTATTACATTATATCAATAAAAAATACAATACGCTACCTTATTGGTTCTGGAAGCGAAGGCATAACTGGAATATCCCCCTTTAAAAACGTATTAGAGAGTATCCCGACCAATCCCCAAATACTTACTATTACAAATAAAGAAACTACCCCCCAAAGCATAAAACTTTTCCCATTCTTGCGTTTTTCTTCATTATCGGGATTCATAAAAAATTTTATGACCCCATAAACAAACCCAGCCATAGCCAAAGAAACGAGCAAAGGAACTATTGCTTTCATTATTGTGCAAGTAAAGAAATTAATAAGAGTAGTTAAATTTGTTATTGCAACATCACAAGCGACACCTCCAACAGTTGTATTTTCTACTGCATAAGCAATCATTGTATTCATATAATATATTATGTTGTACTTTTAATCTCATCGACCGTTTTACCAATAGCATTCGCTATAACGAACGCTCCAAGCAATAATGCTCCACCTATCAGAGTGTACAGAAGCGCTTTTTTGGCCTTAGTAAGCTTTTCAGGATTACCTTGAGCTTCCACAAAAAGAAATCCTGTATAAATAATAGCAAGAGCAATAATTGGAATTCCAACAGTAAGAACTATGACTATAACTTCTTGTATAAAAGAAGGAATATCTGTTATTTTGGGTCCTAGGGGGTTATCTATTTTGGTTGTGATATTTGTGCCCCCTCCATCAGGAGTATTTGCACCACCTCCGTCTGGACAAACAGTTTTAACACTTCCATCAGCACACACTTCTGCATTTACAAATAGAACGGGGATAATCAACATAAACATAAACATAACAACAAAACTATATTTTAAAATATTTGAGAGGATACTATATTTTTTTGTTTTGAAAATTTTCATCCCGTACGAAGCAGGAAATGTTTACATTTCCGTTACTTACATTAACTTAATAAACTCGACATAAATATAACTTTATTTTTTACTTCCCGTTATTAGCCATAAACGCTTCGTACGGGATTAATTAATAATAACTAGCTCAAAAACATCGGGCCGGTAAAACCCAAACTAAGAAGAATGGTTTTTACAATAAGCCAAGCTGCGAGAGCAATAACAAAACCAATGAAAGCATTTTTTAAAATTGTTTTGGATTTTGTAACATTTGTTGCACTGCCCATATCGCTAAGATATAGCCAGCCAACATAGACAAGGATAAGAGCAAATAATGGAGTCGCGAGTTTGACAAGTATAAAATTAATAACTGTATTAACTAATTCCATTAGTGCATTAAAATTACATGGATTTTTGTATTGATAATTTTCTGGAATAGTTACAGTTTTACCGTCTATCACTTCTGTATGGCTAGGTACAGTTATCATCTCCCCCATATTACAATCAGGAACTAAACCTGCCCCTAAAACTAAAAGAGGGGGGGTAAAAATTATTATAAATCCTAAAATAAATGGTAGTGTTTTTTTAAACATAATTATTTCTTAAGTAAAAGCTCAAGTTGCCCTTGGGCTTTCCTAATAGCTTCGCTGACCGACAGATTGTTTGATAATATGTTTTCTACTAAATCTTTAAAAATTAGATCACTTTTACCCTTATCTGGGTCAAGCCAAGACCTTGAGATAAGAGCAGAATCAAAAAACGTGAACAAATATGGATTGTCAACTGGTTTATCAGCAAGAAGAGCTCGAGAGGTGGGTGGGAGTGATAGAGATATGCTTAAATTCTTGGCATTCTCCCCTTGACTTAGCATTCCTGCCACCCCAAATGCTGATGTTATATTACTAGAATTTTTATTAACAACGACTGTATATATTTCACCATATGTACGTTTGTTTGTAGAATTTTTTATTTGTGGAATTTGAGTTACATCAAAACTTAAATTTGGATTGATTGATTGGATATTAAACAATTCGCTAGCTCTACCTAGATAAAAAGCAAGCTTACCACTTGTAAACATGTCTAAAGAATTAGGGAGCGACCGATTCCAAGAGTAAGCTGTATTTGATGGATTGGAAAATTCTACAAAGAATTTAAGAACCGCTTCTATAGGGGAAACAGACGTTTTTGATGGGTTATTATTCAAAGTAGAAATATAGCTAGAATCACTTTCCCTTTCTATTATATTATTATTATTTTGAATAAGTAATGTCGCGAGTATATCTTTGGCATTGTTCAAATTACTATATTGACCAAGAGCAATCATGCTTTGAAAAATTTTCCCACTGTTATCTCTTTTTGTTAAAGAAGGATTAAGATTAAATAATTCATCCCAACTTTTTGGGGGATAAACAATACCCTCATTTGTAAGAATATCTTTGTTGTAATATAAAACCATAGGGTCAACAACGATTGGAAAACCTAAAACATTTTGTCCATCTAAATAAATAATTGCTCCTTCAATAAATGAATCAGTAAATGTCTTTTGGGGATAACTGGCATATGGTATTTTATATATAAAATTATCATTATTTAGAAGCATATCCGGAGTTATGATGAATAAATCTGGAGCTTTTCCATTTGCAAATGCTTCTATTAAATCTTGCTGGTAAGTAGATGCATCTTTTTTTACATAACTTGAACTTAAACCATCGTTATTTGAATTTATAGACTCAAGCACACCTGCTAATGCGGAATTCGGAAAAATCCCCCAGATAACAATCTTGCCTTGAGGGCTATTGTTACTAGGTGACCTGCCCATTTTAATAACTCCCGAGAATATCAAAACAGCAAAAACAAAAAAAGACAAAAAGATTGCGATTAAAATTGTCTGGAAATTACTCATACTTGAAAATTATACCATAATGATGGGCACTTGTGGAAATACTTTCTTCTAATTTAAATCCTCTTTTCTCAAATAATTCTTTTGCCATACTTTCCGTCACAACACTCTCCGTTGTAGGCCCCATACCTCCAAACGAATCACTCCAATCTATCAAAAGAACCTTACCGCCTTTCTTTAAAACACGTTTAGCTTCATCTATAAGCCCAAGCTTGTCTTCAGCTTGAAATAAGACATTGGACACAATAACTACATCCACACTTTGGTCAGAAATTTTTGTACCATTTCTCTTTTCTATATCACCCCAGATACAATCTATATTTAAGATACCCCAACTTTTTATTTCACTCTCAAGCCTTTTCACTAAATCTTTTTGTACTTCTATGGCATAAACTTTACCTGTATATCCTACTTTTGCGCTTGCCGCCTTAGAATAAAAACCCGTCCCTGCGCCAAAGTCTGCTACACGCATTCCTTCTGTAAGTCCTAAATGTAAAATATTTTGTTCTGGATTAGTAAACATATATATATTATATCATATGCAATTAAAAAAAGAAGCAATGTGTATAAACTTTTATCAACAAACCTCCCTTTTTTTATTTCCCTGTTACAATAAATCCACCCCTGTGGATTTATTGTAACAAATTTTATAATCTAATATCCCCTATTCTTATAATTTAAAACACTCTTTCAAAATCTTATCATTTTCAATTTTATCAGCAATAATATATAGAATCTCCCTACCTATTTTAAAATCTAATTTCAATAAAGTAATTAGGTCTTCACAATCATATGGATAAACCCAAACACTATGTTGTAATTTTATAAATCCAATTTGTTTTAAAGTGAATCTTAAATTATCCCTTTGTAATCTTCTTTTTTGAGGAATATCAAAAATCACTATTCGCCATTTTTTATCCCATTTTCTTGGTTTTTTAAATTTAAAATTATATTTTTCAAGACGTATTAATTTTAATTTACCTTTTTCGGTAAGTTTTAAATATTTTTTCCCATTCTCTTCAATAAAGACGACTAAACCAGAGGATAGGAGTCTTGAAAGTGAACGATTTGTATCATTTCTAAAATTTTTCAATTTTTTATCTAAACCAAGAGATTTTAATACTTGAAGTGCATTGGGTGCCAGAAGTGCAACACTTAATATTCCAGCAGTAGCAATAGAGCTTAAAATAATTTTTTGTATATTTGTCTTTTTTCTTTCTTTTCTTAATTCTTTCTCTATTTCAGACATATCTACATACTATTATAAACAAATTTATTTTGCAATAAATCCACCCCTGTATATTTATTGCAAATTAGTTTTACTTTAAATAACCATGGTTGATCAAGATTTTAACTCTGACCTAATTTTCATTAAAATTTTGCCAGTTTGGTTTTGACCATTACCATCTTTTCCATTACCCCAAAAATCATCGTTTGGATTATCTTCAACTATTTCCTCTTTATTTGTAGATAATAGTACTTTCTTAACTTCTTCATGTTGCTTAACTTTTTCTGTAATTATCTCATACAAAACACTCACTTTTATCTCATCCCAATTTGTTTTTCTAAATGATTTATATTTCTTCCCTAATTCATAAGCTTCAAATGGACTTCTAGCCTTTCTAATTTCCTCCTTTATATTTTCATCATCAAATTTTACTGAGTGAAATGCATGTTCGACTGTTGTATAAATAACGCCATTGTATTTAATGGAATGAGCAGAAAAATTATGTAAAGCAAAATATGAGTTTTCGTAGTATGGAATTTTTATCATAAAATATTTTATTTTTTTACAAACACGTAATTGATGCAATATTGTCCCCACCTCTTAACTTCATCACAGTTACTCCTTGAGTCTGACGGCCAGAAGTAGGAATAGAACTCAAACTTACTCGAATTACTTGCCCTTTTTGAGACACTGCAATAATTTCATTTTCCTCCCCAACTATTTTTGCCACTATTAGCTTGCCTGTTTTTGGGGTGACTTTCGCCGTTTTGATACCAGAACCTCCCCGTTTTTGGGTCTTATATTCCTTTATATTAGTTTTTTTACCAAAACCATTTGAGCTCAAAGTAAGAATAGAAAGTTTGATTTCTCCGCGAGGCACCCTATCCACTCCTATAACAAAATCACCTTTGCCTAACTTAATAGCTCTGACACCTCCTGCTCCACGTCCCATTTCTCTCACGTCTGTTTCTTTAAATCTGATAGATTGCCCTAAAGTTGTCGCGAGCGCAACATCATCCCCTTTTGCTACGGCAAGAACTGCTTGTAACTCATCTTCCTTATCAAGTTTAATCGCAATTAAACCGCTTCTACGAACATCTTTAAAGCTTTCCGCTCCGACTTTTTTAGCTATGCCCATTTTAGTGACCATCATTAAATTTTCTATTATCTTTTTTGTTTCTTTATCTATCGGTAAGATAGAAGTCACTTTTTCATCAGCACTTAAAGAAATGAAATTCATTATGGACTTACCTTTTGTCGCACGTTTTCCTTCTGGAATATCATACATCTTTATCTGATATGCTTTGCCCAAATTAGTGAAGAATAATAAATCACTATGAGTATTTGCCGATATTAGCATTGTGACAAAATCTTCTTCTTTTGGTTCTATGTCTATGACCCCTACACCACCACGTTTCTGTGTATGATATTCAGATGGGTCTGTTCGCTTGACATAGCCACCCTTGGTAAATACTAGAACCGATTCTTTTTCTGGAATAAGATCTTCTTCGTTAATTGCTTTTACCCCTCCTTTTATAATACGAGTACGTCTAACATCACTGTATTTTTCTTTTATATCTTTGAGTTCATCTGAAATAACAGTCATCATTTTTTTGGGGCTTGCAAGTAAAGCTTCTAATTCTTTGATTAATTCTTGTTTTTCTTTTAATTCAAGTTCTACATTTTTACGCTCAAGCCCTGCCAACTTCTGAAGTTTCATTTCAAGAATTGCAATTGCTTGTATTTCAGAAAACTTAAACTCTTTCATCAAATTTAATTTAGCCACTATTGTATCTTTTGATGCTCGAATAACAGAAATAACCCTATCTATATGGTCAAGTGCTTTCTTGAGTCCCAAAAGTATATGTTCTCTTTCTGTGGCTTTTCTTAAATCATATTCAGTTCGACGACGAACCACAATCTCGCGGTGGGAAATAAATTCACTAAGCAAACTTTTGAGCGATAAGGTCTGGGGAACTCCATCAACTAATGCCACAATATTGAAATTAAATGACTGCTCTAGTTGAGTATGCTTGTAAATATAATTTAAAACTTTTTGTGGGAAAACTCCACTCTTGAGGTCAATAACTACGCGAATATCTTTGGTTGATTCATCGCGAAGTCCTTTTATCCCTTCAAGTTTTTTCTCTTGAATAAGAAGAGCGATTGATTCAATAAGCGCGGATTTGTTTACACGATATGGGATTGAGGTAATTATTATTTGAAAAGTTTCACTCTTTTGCTCAACTATCTCCGCTTCACCACGAGTAACTACTCCTCCGCGTCCAGTAGAATAAGCATGAAGTAAATCTGCCTGACCATAAACGACACCACCGACTGGAAAATCCGGTCCTTTAATAAATTCCATCAGGTCTTCAGTTGTAGCATCTTTGTTGTCTATCAAGTGAACAGTCGCATCTATAACTTCAGATAAATTATGTGGTGGTATATTAGTTGCCATTCCAACGGCAATACCGAGAGTGCCATTTAAAATCAAACTTGGCACGGCAGTTGGCAAAACGATTGGCTCTTTGCGGGTCTGGTCGTAATTTGGTCGGAAATCTACAGTTTCCTTTTCTAGATTTAAAAGTAATAGAGATGAAACCTTGGACATTTTAGCTTCTGTATAACGCATCGCAGCAGCTCCATCGCCATCTATAGAACCAAAGTTTCCTTGACCATGAATTAAAGGATAACGATAAGAAAAATCTTGGGCCATGTTCACCATAGAGTCATAAACTGCGACATCTCCATGTGGATGATATTTCCCGAGCACATCTCCGACTACGGCCGCACTTTTGCGAAAGCGTCCTTGGTGTGTTAACCCCATTTCATACATAGCATATAAAATACGTCTATGAACTGGCTTTAATCCATCACGAACATCAGGAAGCGCACGGTCAGTAATAACTGACATAGCATAATCTATGAACGATTCTTTCATCTCTGTGCTTATGTCCACAGAAACAACGTTAATATGTTTATCTTTTATTTCTTCTTCTTTTTCTTTAGCCATAAATTATTGTTGATATTCTACTGGAATAAGGTCTATCTGCTGTTTTGTTTCTGTCTTCATCTCTGTTTTTGATTCTTCTTTTTTTAATTGTAATGATATATTCCCAACACTTGCACTTACATTATTATATGTATCAGAAATTGTTTTCCCAAAAAGTGCAAATGGTTTTATGGCTTCTTTTGCTTGTGCAGAAGTTTCTTTATTGCTAAACCTGTATCCTAAACTTCCTATCCAGATTAGAAAAACAAAAGACATACAAATGATAAGAGACCCGACAAGTATTTGCTTGCGAGTATTTTCCGATTTAGATTGTAATTTTTTTATATATTTACGCATAAATTAAAATAAAAAAAATTATGATGATAATACGACAATCTCACCTTCACGACTTGCTAATTCTTTTGCTTTTATTGTAAGCTTCTCAATTGGTACTACTTTTTCTTGTCCGGCTTCTTTAAGAAATGCTTTCAATGTCTTTTCGTCATAATCCATTGGAATAATAATCTTTGGTTCAAGAGTCACAGCGAGTTTGTATGCTTCTATTGGGCTAAGTAATTCATTATTACCAATTGGTATAAATAATATATCAGGAGTTCCTATTTGGCCAAGAACAGCTGAGCTTAATTTTTCATCCATTATCGCCCCCAGAAAACACAAAGAAATATTTTCAATTGAAAGAGAATAAATGGTATTGATATATTTTTTGCCAGAGAGCGTTGTTTCAGTCATGACTCCTTTTATAAAAATATCTTTAATTTCATAATCCCCAGGGCCATTAATTTCAAAAGGAATAGTATCTCCATGAGACACATTGTCAAAGCCATTATAATCAGGGTGATTTACAGTTGAAAGGGCAATATCAGAGCCAAAATGAGAAGCCAAAGAAGAGAATTTAGAATCCTTACTTATAGGATTAAAAGCCACCGTCAAACTTCCCTGTCCGATTTTGAAGAATTGCTTGCCTAAATATGTGATAATCATACTACTATTATATCAAATAATTTATAAACATCAAAGCGTAAAACTCTCAAAAACGCCCAATCTCTCAGATAGGGGCTTAGCCCCTATCTGGGAGACTTTCTATAATTACATTCAAATCTTCATCTTCAAGTAAAGATTTTTTACCTCTTTCCTCTCTAACAATAGAAACTATTTCATCACAATGTTTTTTAAATTTTTTTACACCTCCAAAAACCTCTAAAATATTTTCCCCTTCTTTTTTAGAAATAATATTGAATTTATTATTTTCATATTCATAATCCCCCGAAAAAACTAAATCATTTTTATTTTCTGGAATACTGTGAATTTGATAGTTTTTGTTAACATAACCTATTAACTTATTAAAATAATCTTCATTAGTTATAGTTTGTGATTTAAAAGTTCCTTGAAATAGAGACCCTGATCTAGAATTTTTAATATTAAAATAAGATGTATATCCCCCTAGAAGTTTATGCATAAATTTAGTGATTCCATTATCATTTGACTGTCTTAATATAAAATGAAAGTGGTTAGGATTAAGGCAATATCCTATAATCTCTACTAACGGTCCTTCAGATAGGGGCTTAGCCCCTATCTGAGAATTTGATTTTATTTTTCTTAGATTTGCAAGACTGTCTATTTTTTCTATTCTATTAAATTCTTTAATACTTTCAATAAAACGATAAATGTCATTTTTATCTGAAAAAATATCTCGCTTGTCTACCCCGCGATTGTAAATATGATACATTTCCCCTGTTACTAAAGGTTGTTTTCTTATGCTCATATTTTTATTATACTACAAGTTAAATTCCCCAGATAGGGGCTAAGCCCCTATCTGAACTGGCTTGCAAGATATTCCCTTTTGTGATATATTAAACCTGTTATAAGCTCGGTTTGAAGGTTAACCCTTTTTGTGTTTAGTTTATAGAAACAAAAAGATCTTCAACTGCGCCGCAAGATGCGGTTTTTTTATTTGCTAGGCAAGACCTAGCAACAAATTATTATGAAAAAAGAAGACAAAGATATAATAGAAAACATTGCAGAACATGCAAAAAAAGAGCTTTCTAGTATCGGTAAAATGTTGGATAGAGCAGAGCTTCCACCTCAAGTAGATGCACTCGTCGAAGGTCCTGTGATCTTAATTCAAAAATCATCTGTTTATATTGACCTAGCACCATTCGGTACCGGTATTATTTACGGACGAGAGTTTATAAATGCGAAAGATATTATCAAGAAAGTAAATATTGGTGATGTTGTTAAAGCAAAGGTTGTTTCAACTGACAATGAAGAAGGTTATGTTGAATTATCACTCAAAGAAGCAAAACAAGCTCTCATCTGGAACGAAGCAGAGAAAATCATTAAATCAAAGGAAGCTCTTGAACTTACAATCAAAGAAGCAAACAAGGGTGGACTTATTTTGGAATGGCAAGGTATTGCCGGATTTCTTCCTGCAAGTCAGCTAAAGAGTGACCACTATCCACGCGTAGAAGATTCTGATAAAGATAAAATATTAAAAGCGCTAAAATTACTTATCGGTAAACGTATAAATGTCGTAATGATTTCAGCTCTACCAAAAGAAGGTAAACTTATCTTCTCAGAGAAAGACAATAATCCAGAAGAAAGAAAAGAAATTGTTGGTAAATACACCGTCGGTAATGAATTAGAATGTGTCGTTGCGGGAATCGTAGACTTTGGTATATTCTTAAAATTAGAAGAGGGCCTTGAGGGACTAGTCCATATTTCTGAAATTGATTGGGGGTTAGTAGAAGACCCACGAACAATGTTTAAGATTGGAGATAAAGTTAAGGCAAAAATAATTGAAATAAAAGATGGCAAAATATCTCTTTCAATTAAAGCTCTAAAAGAAAATCCATGGAATGAATTTGAAAACACTCTCAAGAAAGGAGATATTGTCTCCGGGGTTGTCATTAAATTCAATAAACACGGCGCGCTTGTTTCTATCAAGCAAGGTGTTGCAGGGTTAGTACATAATTCAGGGTTTGGTTCAGAAGAAAAATTAAAAAAGATACTTGAATTAGGTAAAACATATAATTTCCAAATAACATTATTCGAAGCTAAAGATCAAAGAATGACTCTTGTGTATTTGGAAGACGCAAAAGCAGGTTCTAGTATTTAATTATAGACGCTCATCGCTTTTTCTTTTCCTTCGGCAGAAATCACCATAATGATTTCTGCCACCGTTTTTGAAATCTTTTTTAATTCTTTTAATTCATCTTCCTTATACTTTCCGAGCAAGAACTTCAACACTGCCTTCTCTCCTTTTGGCTTTCGTAATTTTCCCGAGGGAGTTAGTGGCGAAATTCCAATACGAATTCTAATAAATTTCTTTGACTTAATTTTCTTTATTACTGATTCAAGTCCATTGTGTCCACCCGAACTACGATTAAAAGAAATCTTCAAATTACCAAAGGGTAAATCTATATCATCATAAATCACAATCAAATTTCTGAGCTTTTTAGGATTATCAATAAGCTGAACCACTGCATTTCCTGAATTATTCATAAAAGTTTCAGGAAGTATAAAATCAAATTTTTCTTTTCCAATCTCACCTTTCGCACAAAGAGATTTTAATTTCATATTATTTTTCCATTCAGAAAAATCATTACTACTTGCAATATTTTCAACAATTATTTGTCCCGTATTATGTCGCGAAATTTTATATTCTTCTCCTGGATTTCCTAATCCAACAATTAACATCATATTTTCATAATACCACAGAAAGCCAGAGTCTGGAATAGTCCTATCAGAGGGGCTTTGGAGCGCGACGGCGCGAGAACCGAGAAAATTTTTAGCAAAAAATTTTCGTACCCTCTGAGAGGACTATTCCAGACTCTGGCTCATACAATATATTTAATTCACCTCAACACAACACATATTTTCCTATCCTGTCAATACTATTTATGTGATAAAATATGAGTTATATGGAAAAAGATAATAACCAAATTAGTAACGTTGACACTCCAGTAAAAACAAAACTCAAAAAAGGACTTGAGAGTGCTTGGGATCTTTTTAAGTTTGCAATCATTGCACTTATTATAGTTATTCCAATAAGAATGTTTATCGCTCAGCCGTTTGTAGTGAGTGGAGAATCAATGTTCCCTACTTTCCATGATGGAGAATATTTAATAATTGATGAACTATCTTATATAATTGGTAATCCCCATCGTGGTGATGTTATCGTTTTCCGTTACCCAAATAACCCAAAAAGATTCTTTATAAAAAGAATTATCGGCATGCCAAATGAAGAAATATCAATAAATAATGGCACAGTAATTATCATAAACAAGGAAAATCCAAATGGCTTTACATTAAAAGAACCATATATAGATGAGCAATTTAATACAACCACTTCTTATAAAACAGGAGAAGGTGAATTCTTTGTAATGGGAGATAACAGGAATAAAAGCTCTGATTCTCGTGTCTGGGGAATATTACCTCGTAAATTAATGACAGGCAGAGCATACTTACGACTCCTTCCTCTCAAAGAAATTTCTTACTTACCAGGATATTACAAAGAATTAAAATAATATGACAGAAAAGAAAAAAACAAACAGAGGACCATTATCTTCAGTGAAAGGAATGAGAGATATAATTGACACTCAATATTATCAATTCCAGGGCTTCTTTGAGAAGGCTCAAGAAATTGCTGTATATTATGGATTTAAACCAATAGAAACACCAATAGTAGAATATGAGGATGTCTTCACTTCTTCTATTGGAATAGGAACTGACATTATAGATAAGGAAATGTACACTCTAAAAACAAAAGGTGGAGACCATTTAGCGCTCCGTCCTGAACACACAGCAGGCATAATGCGTAGTTACATTGAACATGGAATGCAAGCCCTTCCACAGCCTGTAATGTTTTACAGCTATGGACCAGTTTTCCGCCATGATAATCCCCAGAAAGGACGATATCGTCAATTTTGGCAATTTGATATGGATGTAATTGGAAGTGAAAAAAGTATTTTAGATGCTCTTGTAATTAAAACAGCCTGGACAATACTTACTGAAGCTGGAGCAATAGATCTTTCTATTGACATTAATTCCATTGGGGATAAGGAGTGTCGTAACGGATACATAAAGGAATTAGTTTCTTTCTATAAAAAGAATATCAGTATTCTTCCAGCAATAGACCGAGAAAAGTTAAAAACAAATCCCCTTCGAATTCTTGATTCAAAAGAAGAAAAAACAATTGAGTTAAATCAAAGTGCCCCTGAAAGTATTTCGCATCTTTGCCCTAATTGCAAAAAACACTTCAAAGAAGTTCTAGAATATTTGGAACAAATGGATATACCTTATACTATCAACAAATGTCTTGTAAGAGGACTTTCTTATTATACAAGGACAGTTATTGAAATAATGCAAGAAGACAAAGAGACGGGTAAGAAAGTCACTATCACAGGTGGAGGACGTTATGATTATCTAGGAAAACAACTTGGTAGTAAAAAAGATATTTCTGCTGTTGGTATATCTATCGGAGTAGATAGAATAGTAGAAGCTCCTTGGTTTGCAAAACTAACACCAAGAATAATCAAAAAACCTAAAATTTATTTCATTCAACTTGGTTTTGACGCTAAATTAAAATCCTTAAATGTTATTGAAATACTAAGAAAGGGTAAGGTTTCTATTGCTCAATCCATCTCAAAAGATAATCTAGGAGCACAGTTAGCCATAGCAGAAAAGCTCGGCATGGAATACGCTATTATATTTGGACAGAAAGAAGCACTGGAAGATTCTGTTATATTCCGAGATATGAGTAATAGATGCCAAGAAACGATAAAACTTCCTAAGTTGCTAGAATATATAAAAAATTTAAAATAAAAATACTTGTCCCGTACTAAATTTTTGATTATAAAAAATTAAATAGGGGGATAATACAAGGAATAAAAGTCGAATGAATAATAAATTAATATTAAAATTTTAGTACTGGGATGGCTATAATTCTTCAAAATGGGGATAAGATATTACGCAAGATATCAAAAGAAATACCTATTAAAAGTATTACAAAAACAAAGATACAGAAAATTATTGCCGATATGAACGAAGCACTTGATGGACAATATGACGGAGTGGCTATTGCAGCACCTCAGATAGGAGTATCTTTACGATTATTTATAATATCTAGTAAAATTTTTGATGAGAATTTTATAAAAGGAGAAAAACTAAGTAAACAAAAAAACCTAAATAAAAAACAAGGACCAAATTTAATATTTATAAATCCAATCATCAAGAAAATATCAAAAGATAAAAAACTTATGACTGAGGGATGTCTTTCGGTAAGACCATTATATGGGAAAGTTCGACGAGCAACACGTGTAATTATTGAAGCATATAATGAATATGGCAAGAAATTCACAAAAGAGGGTTCTGGGTTACTTGCCCATATATTCCAACATGAAATAGACCATTTAGATGGAATACTTTTTATAGACAAAGCAAAAGATTTACAAGAAATTCTTGCTGAATAAAAAAAATATGGAAAAATTAAAATTTACATTTTTTGGAACTCCGGATATAGCGAGTAATACTCTCGATATATTAAAAAATAATGGCTATATGCCGTCGCTTATTATCACTTCTCCTGATAAACCAGCTGGGCGAGGTTTACACTTAACTCCTAGCCCTGTTTCTCTCTGGGCAAAAAAACATAACATTGAGTGCCTTAAACCAGAAAAAATTACCCCTGAATTCATTGCTGATCTATCCTGTGATGACCTGCCACGTGGATCCACTAATGTAGATCTTTACGTGGTTGTCGCATATGGAAAAATTTTACCAGAAGCCCTCATCTATATACCAACACTAGGAACAATAAATATTCACTATTCTTTACTGCCTAAATGGAGAGGCGCTTCCCCTCTTGAGGCATCACTTTTAAATGGAGATAGCAGAACAGGAGTAAGTATTCAGCAAATGGCATATAAATTAGATAGTGGCCCAATACTAGCCACGAAAGAAATATCCATAGATATAAATGAAAAAAAAGAAGATTTAAAAAATAAATTAATAAATCTGGGGGGAAATTTACTTTGTGAGATTATGCCTAAAATTATAAATAAAAGTATCACTCCTAAAGTGCAAGATGAAAAAGAGGCAACCTACTGTTCCAAGATAAATAAAGAAGATGGGGAAATAGATATAGATGGTAATCCGAAAAAAATTTACAACAAATATCGTGCATTTTACGGTTGGCCAGGAACATATTTCTTTGTAACAAAGCACAACAAAAAAATACGAGTAAAAATAAAGGAAGCTGTATATGAGAATAATCTATTTATCATTAAAAGGGTCACTCCTGAAGGTAAAAAAGAAATTAATTACGAAGATTTTTTGAGACAAAATTAATATTTAGAAGTAAAAGGATTACGGTCTGATACTCCTTTTAGCATTTTTTTTATACTTGAAGCTCCTCTTTTGAAAAGAGTTTGTCTACGATCTTTATTGGTTTTTATCTGGCGGACTATTTCTTCCTTTGCATCATCTATCGCTGTATATAAATCTTCCTTTTCAGAAAAAGTGTAAAATTTAGCCCCTGATATCTCTATATTAAATTCAGCTCTAAAAATATCTCCTCGCTTATGATGATTTGTTGTTTTCCCCACTTCTATATAAGCAATCATTTCTTCTCCTCCTTTTACAAACTTCTCTATCCCCGCTAATCGCTTGTTCACATAATCAGTAATAGCACCCGTCAACTCCATATTCGTTGCTTTAATATTTGTTTTCATAATCTCAAAAGACTAAATTAATTGATAATATTTTATTTGGACTTTGGTGTCCATTTACAATTCTAACACTTTTTATCGATACACCAAACAAAGATGCCACAATCTGACAAATTCTCTTATTGGCCAAATTTCTTTCGGCTTTCTCTTTAACTGAAATAAAATAAGAATCTGAACTTTTTTTCTCTATATTTTCTTTTTTTGCATTAGCTTGTACTTTTACCTTAATATACATACCTAGATTATAGCAAGAAAAAGAGTTATAATATAACTATGGAAAAAATACAAAGATTAATTAAAATTTTATTTTCTGTACTATATATAATTGTAATCTTTCTCTTAATGTTGAAAAATGAGCAGATGATACTATCTTACAACTTACCTAAGTGGATTATCCCAGCAGTGTTTTTTGTAAGTATTCTTTATATTTGTTATAAATATATAACTTTTATAATAAAAGAAGATAAACTTGAGGAGGAAATTATTTCTATCATAAATCATACATTCCGCACTCCACTTACAAGTATACTGTGGCATGCAAAAGAATTAGAAAAAAATCTTCCCCAAAACGAAAAATTTTTGTACTTACAAAATATAAATAACGGGGCTAACAGAATATTAAATATTGTAGAAGTCCTTACTGGTATAAAGAATATTAAAAATACTTCAGGGTATTTTTTTAAGGCAATTTCAATAAGAGAAATTATAGAAAAATCTATAAAAAAATATCGGGATAAAATAAATAAAAAAAATATTATTTTTCAAGTTTCTACATTTGCCGATATCCCTCTTTTAACCTTAGATTTGAATAAAATTTCTTTTGTAATTGATACAATAATAGAAAATGCGATCTCCTATACAAAAAAAGATGGTAAAATCTTAATTGATTGTATTTCCAACCCCCAAAAACTTATATTGTTTATAAGTGACACGGGAATAGGATTAGATAGAATAGACAAAATGATGATTTTCTCCAAATTCTATCGCAATAAAAAAGCCAAGCTTATGAATACAGATGGAATGGGATTGAGATTATATCTATCTAAACAAATCATAAAAAGACATCACGGTAAAATATATGCCAAATCAAATGGCTTAAATGAAGGCACAACCTTCTTTATTGAATTACCCTTTCGTAAATAATATATTATTGTTTTTTATTTTCTGAAAGAATTTCCTTAATTTCTTTTATATCTTTTTGTATATCAGTCAATGTAGTCCTTTCCTTATGTATTTCTTCTTCTGTTTTCTCATCAAGTCTTTTTTCTTTATTAAGTCCAGAAATAATAATATTTTCTCCAATAAAAAATGAGACAAAAAGTCCCGTTAAAACAGTAACTATTAAACCAAAAATCAAAGACCCCCAGCTAGAAACTCCCCAATCATCTGAAATATGCCAAATTCCTCGCCAGATTGAAACAATTCCAACGCTACCAATAAAAGCATAAATTATTGGATGATGAACCAATTTAATTCTAGTTTTGTCTTCTATCTCATCAAGTACTTTATGAATTGCCTTAAGTATTTTTCTCATATAATTCTATTATATCATCCTAAAATTATAAATCCTATAACCCCAAGAAGGAAAAGATAAGTAATACAAGGAACGATAACTCCCTTTAGCACGTGTATTTCTCCGTTTTTCACTCCTGTCACTGCCTCAGCTGTCAATATATCCGCTAACGCTATCATATTACCCGCAGCAGCTCCAACTACTCCAAGAGATAATATTAGACTAGTATTCATAGAAAGATTTGTAGAAGCCATACTAAATAAGTGACCAAACATAATATTTGAAACAGTCACACTCCCAGTCATAAAGGCACCAAAAGCTCCAATGAACGGAGCAAAGAAAGGAAGTAGTGTCGTCTCAAAACTCTTGGTCATGAGACTAATTGCAGAAAGTAATCCTGAATAATTATTTCCAGAATTTATCATTATTTGAACCATTGCAAGCATTGAAAAAACAACAAAAAACGGACGAACTGCCCCCTTAGACGCTCTCTTTATTGAGCTATAAATAAATCTCCACTTTTCTCTCCAAATTAGAACAACCAACAAGCCAGTAATTATAAAAATAAAACCGGGATTAAATAAACTAAAAGTATGATTGAAACCCAAAGATAATGGTAGTCCCAATTTTCCTAAAACAATTTTACCCAAAATCAATAATATGATAAGAATAATGTAAGGCAAGAAAGATTTAAATGGTGACATAAAAGATTTCTCTTCTTCTTTATTTTCCACAAGAGATAATTGTTCTTTTGGAACTAAGAATCCAAACTTTACTGAAATTACAATTACAATCAAACCAAATAAAGAACCTAAAATTGATGGGAATTCTTGCCCCAAAGAAACAAATACAAGTGATGGCACCACAAAGATTAAACCAGAAAATATAGCAAACGGTAGTGCGCTTAAAAACTCCTTTTTTCTATTTGGCCTACCAGCTGTAATAATCCAAAGCATAAAAATAGGAATAATAAAACCAACAAGATTGAGAAGTGCTGAATATAGAGGAACTAGCGCCGTATTTAATCCAACAAATCCCATTTTTATCGGTGTTCCTGCTGCTCCGAAAACACCGGGAACACTATTCCCTAAAAGACCCACAACTAAAGCTTTTATCGGGGTGAGCCCAAGCCCGATCAAAATAGGCACAGCGATTGCAGCTGGAGTGCCAAAACCTGCTGTTCCCTCAATAAAACATTCAAGAAACCACGCAATAATAATTATTTGTATTCTGTAATCTTTTGAGAGTCCTCCCAAATAATAAGATATGTGTTTTATAATTTTTAAATCTTTTAATATTTCTAGAAAAAAAACTGCACCGAAAATAATTATAAATATATCAAGCGCCACAAAAAACCCTTTTCCATAAGATGTGTATAAAAATGATGGAAAAATTTGCCAGTAGAAAATAGCAAGGATTGTGTATATAGCGAGCGTTATAATAGAAGTCCAAAGCAGTGGTACTTTCTTTACAAACAACAAAAAAAGAAAAACTAGAAAAGGAAACAATGATAATAAAATGGGTAAATTATCTATATTCATTACACTAAATATAATATCATAAAAAATAACCAAAAAATAGAGCTTGGTTGGGAGCCAAGCTCTATGAGAATCATCCCTGTACTAATTAAAAGGTGCGGGCGCACCCCTTTTTTGTCTTTCCTCTTGTTTTTTATAATTTATAACAAACAAGAGTGCTATAAAGACAAAAAATCTTTCTTATAATTGTATCTCTATATTCAAGTTGAGTCAAATTTTAATGACTCTTGAGCCAGCTGATCATTTTACTATATGTACTAGGTCCCGTTTCTCCATCTGCTGTTAAACCCTGAGCTTTTTGAAAATTTAAGACAGTAGTTTTTGTACTTGCCCCATAATCATTATCTATTTTGTTGGAAGTTTTGTTATAAATATTTAAAAACTTTTGAACTGTTCCAACAGCAGGGCCTTGAGATTTCAATTTAAGGTAAATTTTACCATCAACAAGTTTTTGTAATTCATTTATTAAACTTTGATTTTTTGAAACCGTAGGTTTTGCTGGAGTAAGAGTGGTAGCAACTGGTATTTTAATTGCTTCAGCTTCAAGGTTTGCCTGTACTTGATCAGCCAGAGCTTGCTCTTTGTCGGCTTGTAAAAGACCAATTTCTTTTTTGAGGTCAGTCACTTCTTTTGTCAGGTTTTTATTTTCTTGTTCCAGTTCTTTTTGTTTCTGACTATCAACATGAGTACTCCCTGATTCAATAGTAGAAAACGCCCAATAACCAGCAAACCCTAATAAAACTACAATTAAAATCGAAGACAGTATAAATTTAAAATTTTCCATGTCTTTTTATTATACCACAGGAAAAAAATTCCAAATAGTCTTATCATGGCGTATCTCTGAATAGTCTTATTGAAGGGGCTTTTGAGCCATTTTTAAATTTAGTTTTAACTGACAAACGTAAGTGCTACTCCAACTTGATTGGCACGGCCGGTTCGACCGATTCGATGAACATAATCCTCATAAGTAGCCGGAATATCAAAATTGATAACATGAGTTACATTTGGAATATCGAGACCTCGTGCTGCGACATCAGTCGCAACAAGTATTTGACTATGGTTTTCACGAAAAGCTTTCAGCGCGCTTTGACGTCTTCCTTGATTTTTATCACCATGAATAGATTCTGCTTTAAAACCACTTTTAACTAATATCTGACAAAGTTTTTCAACACCGTGTTTGGTACGCCCAAAAATCAGAACTTTTGAAAATTCTTTTTTAGAAAGCAAACATTCAAGTGAACCAATTTTATCTTGACCACTTCTTACACGCACAATATCTTGCTCAACATTTCGCGCGGTGTCTCCGGTTTTAACCGAAATCTTTTCAGGGTTAGTCAAAAATTCTTTAATCAATTTATCAATCTCACTTGTGATGGTTGCTGAAAATAACAATGTCTGACGATTCGGCGCCATGTTGGCCATAATAAATCGCATATCATTTACGAAGCCCATATCGAGCATTCTATCTGCCTCATCAAGCACGATTGTTTTAAACTCAGGCAAATGAATAACTTTTCGGTCAACCAAATCTCTCAAACGCCCAGGTGTTCCAATCACAAAATTGTGCTGTCGTCGTAAACCATAAATTTGATTTGAAATTCCCATTCCACCAACGCAACAGACAGAAAAAATCCTAAGATTCCCCTTGAAATCAAATAATTCTCCATTAATCTGCATTGCTAATTCTCGAGTCGGGACAATTATTAAAACTTTTTCGCGTGGATTATTTACAATTTTATCAAGAAGTGGAATAAGAAACGCTGCCGTTTTCCCAGTCCCTGTATTTGCAACTCCGACTACATCTCGCCCCAAAAGGACATGAGGGATTGCAATATCTTGAATTGGAGTTGGAGTCACATAACCCTTCTTCGCAATATTATTTTTTATTGCATCGCTAATTTTAAATTGTTCAAATTTGTGTATTGGAACATACGGAGCAGATTCCACTATGGGGTCAGCTTTGCATACGAAACGTGATGGATGGATTGATGTCCCGCCAAAACGCCCTTTCGGTTGAGACCGATTATTTGAATGACCTCTGTAGCTATTTTTTTGACCACTAAAAGAAAAAGATGACCTGCCGGAGCTAGTGCTTCGGTTATTTTGTTTATACATAATATCTTCCCAATCTATAAATATAAAAGTAAGACGGACTGGAACTATCCTTTGATTTCCATAAAGACTACCACAAAGGATAAGACATTATATTAGGCGCTAAATAGCGACGAAACCAATGAGAATACAACTTACATCAAGAGTATATAATATTTTGGTATTGTTGTCAAGTTATTTTTTACCTTTTTTCTTCCCTGCTTTTTTCTTAAGCATAACTTTTTTGACTGCAAGACGTTTTTTTGTTTTATGAGAATGCTTTGATTTCAAATGTGGATGAAGCGAAGTAGCTCTTTTTGCCATAAAATTTCTTTGACTCGCCATAGTTATAAACGTAGGCGGTATTTTTTATTAATTAATAATACTTTTTTATTCTACCCTAAACTTGTAAAATTATCTAACTATCCCCTTTTATCATCTTTACTGCTTCTGCAACTGTCGTCATAAATTGAGCTGGGAAAATAATTGTGGAATTTTTTTCGACGCTAATCTCTGCCATCGTTTGGAGAGTACGAAGTTGCAATGCCACCGGGTGTTTAGAAATTAAATCTGCTGCTTGGCCTAATTTTTCTGCTGCTTGGAATTCCCCTTCGGCTGCGACAATCTTTGCACGTCTTTCCCTTTCGGCTTCAGCTTCTTTCGCCATAGCTCTTTGCATATTTTCTGGAAGAAAAATGTCTTTTATTTCAACAGCAGTAACTTCTGCTCCCCATGGCTCAGTATGAGAATCAATAACATTTTTAATTTGCATATTTATATCAACAGTTTGAGAAAGAAGCTGGTCAAGTTTGAACTGTCCAACTACGTTTCGAACTGTTGTCTGACTAATTTGATTTACAGCACTAAAAACATCTTCAATAGCAATAACTGATTTTTCTGGGTCAACAACGTGATAATAAGCCACAGCTGCGATATCTATTGAGACATTATCTTTAGTAATAATTTTCTGAGAAGGCACAGCCATTGTCACAGTACGCATTGTAACTTTCACCATACGTTCAAAAACTGGAACGACATATATGAGCCCTGGGCCTCTCGTCCCTGTACATTTCCCTAGAAAAAATATTACACTTCTTTCATATTGCTTTACAACTTTCAAACCAGAAACAATTATAACAAACACGACAGCGAGAATTATGTATAGAGTCATATATCACTTTGGCTCGCCATAGTTAGTAACATAGGCGGCAAAAAATTAATTAATAATCTATCCTATAATAACAGAAGTTTAAATATAAAAGTTTTAATTACTACTTAGCGTCCACCACCGCCGCCGCCAGAACCTCCACCACCTCCACCACCACTAGGGCCTCCAGCACCTTGACCACCTGGCCCCCCATTTCCACCACCATTTCCAGTACCATTACTCCAGCCACTCTGTCCCCCACCCCCGCCATTATTTCCAGGACCTCCTTGGCCACCTTGACCTCCAGGACCGCCACCATTAGGACCGCTAGGGCCACCCATTCCTTGTCCGCCTTGACCACCAGGACCTTGACCACCAGGACCTTGACCACCACCTTTACCGCCTTGATTTAGAGAATCTGGCCCTCCATTTCCACCACCATTTCCAGTACCATTACTCCATCCGCTCTGTCCACCACCTCCGCCATTATTACCAGGACCACCCTGTCCTTCACCACCTCCATTATTTTGACCATCAGGACCAAAACCTTTACCACCACTATTCCTTATCATTTCAATATCTTCTTTTTTAATTTTTCCAATCGCTTCTCCAAACGTAATACATTCTTCCAAATTAGATTCTTCTGCGCAATAAGTTTTACATTCTTCTTCCCCTTTACAATTAGGTGGAATAATACCATTTCTTATGGCATTAATAGTTTTTTGTGCCTGTCCCTTTTCTTCTCCTGTCATCATTCCTGCTTTCATCGCAAATGTTAAACATTCCTCCATATGTTTCGTTTCGGAACAATAAGTATCACATTCATCTTTACCAGCACAAGCAGGTGGTTGAATTCCTTCTTTAATTGCTGATAAAACTTTCTCCGCATCTTCCTGTTCCTGCTCATCCATAATACCGGCCTCAATAGAAAAATTGATACATTCTTCCATGTGTTCCGTCTTTGAACAGTAAGAAGAACATTCATCTGGACTAGAACAAGCTGGTGGCTTTATCCCTTTAGCTATTGCAGCTTTAACTTTTTTTGCCTGACCTTTTATCTTTTCCAATTTATCACTAGACATTAATCCATTTTTTTCAGCAAATGTTATGCATTCATCCATATTATCTGGCGCACTACAATATTTTTGGCATTCATCTTTACCTTTACATTGACCTGGACCAATCATTCCTGCTTTTTTAAAATTTTTAGCTGATGTTACCTCTTCACCTGACATCATATTGTTCTTTTCAGCAAAACTCAAACAAGCATCTACATTTGCTGGTTCGTCGCAATAAACTTTACACGTTGCTTTGTCCGCACAATTTCCTAATTCAGTAATAGGATAGGAAATTTCTGAAGCAGATGAAACTTCTGCTTGAACAATTGACGAACTAGCGATAACTCCAGAGATTAAAATCCCTATAATTATAATAGATATATTTAATATATTTTTATTCATAATATTTTTAAAATTATTCAAAAGGATTAATTTTTATACTAGAAAAAGGATTGGCTTTATCATAAGGATTCGCGCTCTGTGCACTTTCCAAAGGATTAATTGCACCTGAATCCATTGCAGGCAAAACACCAACAGAAACGTCCCCGGCGACTTCCGTGGCCGATTTTTGTGTCTTGCTTTTCCAATAATAATAACCCACTCCGACCAAAACCAAAACTAATAATACTGAGCCCACAATTATATATTTTTTACTCATATTTATATTATACTACTTTAAAAATAAAACTAAAGAGAACCTTCTAATTTTTTGTTTAACTAATAATACTAATTATAACATTATCTAAGAATAAATAAAGGGTTAATAAAGTTTGCTATTATCAATACTACTCCAGCTCCTAAAAGGCAACCAGCCATCTTTCCTATAGCTGAACCAAGTGTCGTTCTCTCTTCAGATATTTTCTTTTCTCTTAATCTTTCTGCCATATGGCCTTCAAAGACACCAGCAATTCCATCGGTAATTGCATTACCCACTACACCACCAATAATTGCACCAGCTACACCCGCTATTGCTCCACCAATAACTGCTAAGATAGCTAAAATACCATTATCAATCAAACCAAATATAATATCTGGCCATACGTTTTTTATTAAAATATTAAAAAGAGTTAGAGAAACAAGACATAATAATCCTAAAGCAAATATAACCCAGCCAATAATTTTTACGTCATAAATAAAAAAAGTACTGACTGCAAAAATGATAATACAAAGAGTAATAACCTTAATCATCGCTATAATAAATTTTTTGTTCATACATTTTAATTATATCACAAGATTCGAACTTCTATTATTAAGGTAGAAAAAATAAGTCTTGTGTTATAAAGGTTAATTTTGGTGCTCTTTGTCTGGAGTGGAAATTTAATATATACAGTTCCCTGTTCCGCTTACTAGTGGGACAAAGACAAAATCTCCATTTTCTGTTTCTGTAAAATTATTTTTTTCTCTTGTTATTTTTATAAGTTTTTGGATATGTTCTCCCACTGGTGCAAGTAAAATTCCCTCATCAGCTAGTTGTTCTTTGAACTCTTCAGCAATTTTCTTTGGGGCTGCGGTTAAAATTATTTTATTATATGGAGCATATTCGGCAAGCCCATGCGAGGCATCTGTATTTAAAACAACAATATTTTTATATTTTTTTAATTTTTCTTTCGCCTTTTCAGCAAGTTCTTTTACAATTTCAACACTGTAAATTTTTCCTTCTTCTCCGATAATATCGGAAATCAAAGCGGCATTCCATCCACTACCCGTTCCAATTTCTAAAACTTTGTCACCCTTTTTTAGCTCAAGCTCCTGCAACATGAAAGCTACAGTATATGGTTGACTTATCGTTTGCCCGTATCCAATGGAAAGAGGGTGGTCTTCATAAACTTCATTTAAATTTTTCTCCAAAATAAAATCTTTTCTATCAACTTTTTCTATGACTTTTAGTATTTCTTCTCTGATTCCCCTATCTTCAAGTTCTTTAATGAGTTCTTTTTTATTCATTGTGTTTTATTCCGTTCGTATAAACCGACAAGGGTTGCATTGTTAATAATGTGTTTATCCATAGCCCGAACAAGGTCGGCTTTATTTGAGGACTTCGGAATTGAGAGGATAGTATCAAGGGCATAAAGTTTAAAATTGTAATGGTGGATGCCAGACGGAGGGCAAGGGGCAACGAAGCCCGACTTATTTAAACTTGTATAACCCTCTACTGCGCCAGTGGAAACATTGCTGTTTTCAATAACAGATATATTAGGGTCAATATTCCAAACTATCCAATGCACGAAATCTCCACTCGGGGCATCAGGGTCATCAACAATAAGCGCTAAACTTTTTGCTTCTGCTGGCACACCAGATATTTTAAGCGGGGGTTGTATTCCTTTTCCGTCACAAGTATATTCGATAGGAATACTGCTATTATTTACAAAAATATCACTTTCAATTTTCATATGTAAATTATATCACAGTTCGTAATCTATATAGGGTACCAAAAATAACCATTATAAAATATGGCTAAAATATTGGTCTTAATTACCACCCCTTCTTACAAGCATCATCAACTACTTTTTGCAGACCTTTATCATTCCCAAAGGTCTGGTCAAGAGTATTCCCATTCATAGTTCCTTTTGGGAAAAAACAATCAAGGTCTATGACATTATTTATTTTTCTCTGGAAATGACATGCTTCATTTTCTACTCCTAGTACAATCATTTCTATGTTTGTTGTATTATCTGACCCTGTCATTTTAACAGTTACCGGTAAACATTCATTCATTCTATTTATAAAACACATAGGGTCTTTTGCCAGACCACAATCAACCATTGTTTTATCATCTAGCGAAACTTGAGATGCAGTTGACGGCGTCGTTGTTGCTTCTTGATTAGTTTTATTTTCTTGTTGTCTTCCCTTATTACCTAAAAAGAAAAACAATCCACCACCGATAACTAAAACAGCTATAACAATATATATAATTTTATTATTTTTCATATTTAAATTATACCACAATATTTCGTAATACCTATAAATGCTCAGAACTTGCCTCGCCCATAGGCTCCGAACGTGGGAGGATGTTCAAATGAGTATTAAAAAAGACTGACTATATCAAAATCAGACTCTTAGTCTTTATCTAAACTAATTTTTGGGCTGTTGCTTCCAAGATTTTATGCCAATGCTTATGTCCATCTTCATTGTCATAATATTTAAAAACCTTTATTTTAATTTTTTTAAATCCTTGTTTTTCCAATAGTTCTTGCAAATTATCACTGGATAAATTTGAAGTACTATTGACATCAGTTTTATCAAAAGTGTGGATAAAAAGCCAACCTTTTTCTTTTAAATTAACATAAATCGTTTTAATAAATTGTTTTTTATTTTTTATTTTATGTATTACATAGTTTGAATAAATCAAATCGAATGGTTTATTTTTTGAAATAAAGCGTTTTTCTAGGTCGATTCCTGTTCGAAGATCAACCCCTTTGCTTTTCCAACCTAATTGCTTTAAACAAGCAACATCAAAAAAATTACCAGCACCTAAATCTAGAGATTTACCAACTATTTTAAATTTTTTATCTATAAATTTTTTTAAATAAATATTCATATTTTATATTATATCATATAAAAAAATAATGGTCGTTTAAAAACGACCATATATTTTTATAAAACTTATATCCAACAATGAGGATCTTCACCCAAATAATCTCCATTTTGGATTAAAGCACGAGCACGACAACCACCGCACTGATATTTGATCTTACAATCTCCACATTTCCCTTTAAGATTCATTTCTAACATATTTTTAACAATTTCACTTTCTTGATATTTTTTGGTAATTTCTTTAATACTTAAAGGAAAAACATTCATCATTGGAATGTTTAAGAGTGCACATGGGGTCATTGTTCCGTCGGAATTCACATTGAAAGTAATAGCCGCAGCACCACAACCATCAAAAACTATCTCGTTCTCTTTACCTAAATCATTTTTCCCACGAATTAAACATTTTAATGGATCATTTGTGGTTACATTTATTTCAGGAAATAATAATTTAAGACGATAAACTTCCTTAATAAAAGCTAGTTTTTGATCTTTATTCATCCAGAGATCTTCGCGTTTGATAGCTTTCCCTGATGGATGAATTGCAGAAAAGCTAACTCTTTTACATCCAATGTTTTTAGCAAAGTTTACCATTTCTTCCATTTCACTAATTTGTGAAGCTTGGATTGTTGATCTCATTGAAGCAACAAGGTTTGGTAAATTATATTCAGCTACTAAACGTAAAGAGCCAACAGCCTTTAAAAAGGCTCCATCATAACAACGAAAATTGTCGTGTTGGTTTGAATCAAGACTATCAAGGCTTACAGAAAGCACAAAGCGTTGAAAAGATAAATCTCGAATCAAATTTAAATGTTCTTTAGTTAATAGTGAACCATTAGTCGTCAGGGTAATAAACTCACCCCCATTAGTACGCACTTGCTTCAGCACATCATTAATATTTTTATGAATTAAAGGTTCTCCGCCAGAAATAATAATTTCTTTATAGTTAGGACTAAACTGGCGTGCAAACCTGATAATTTTAATGATTTGCTCAATTGGCATATCCCGCCTAAGTTGATGATCTGCTCTGCAATGTTGGCAATTCATATTACACCTTCCTGTAATTTCGAGTTGGATTTGACCAAATTCTATTTCATAGATGGTATCTCTAATCTCTACTTCCAAAAGAGGTGTCTCAAATTTACATTCCATTTTAACCTCCTTTTTAAATCTATAAACTAAAATATTTATAGGGGAGAATTTTTAAAAAATATTCTCCCCTATTTTTGACAGTCGTCTCTACTTAATCGCAGATACAACAACTTCCTTTTCCTATGCGTACTTTGACGCGTTTTTTTACCTTTTTTATAATCCCCGGTTTCATGATGGCTTTTCCTCCTTTCTTGCCTAAAATTCATATTTTGCTTAATGGTTTAAAATTTACTATAAATTTTAATTTAACTTTATTGACCAAAAAGAAATACAAAAATAGGACTTGTTTTCAATGTTTTGGTAATTATATCAATAAATTTTCTAATCTGTCAATCAGGTTCGAACTTCTACTGAGGTAGGAAAAATAAGCCTTGATTTATAAGGTTTATTTTGAGGCTCAGAACTTGCCTCGCCCATAGGCTCCGCACTTGGAACGAAGTGGAAACCTAAAATGATTAAATAATTATTAAAAAAAAAGGGCTTCTGTATAAAATACAAGAAGCCCCTTTACAAATGTTCAATAATTTTTGGATAAGATTTGCAAATCAAAAGAATCTTATCCTTCAATTCACTAGTTTCCATCTTCTCCTTAAAAACTAGTGATGTAACTCTATGGTCGTTAATCTTATGAGAAACTTGCCCCATAAGACTAGATTTTATTTGGAGCGGAACATTACCTTTTTGTGTTTCCAAAAAAAGGTCAATTTTCCAGTCCCTGTCTTCTGTATCGGTTGAAATCTTTATAGAGAAGATAATGGACCCTACTTCTTCATCGTGATCAATAAGGTATTGAATAGCTTTACGGCATGATTCTTCCACCTTTTGCCCAACTCTTCTACTTTTAATTTCATTCAATATAATATAATTGATTTTTTTGGCAGTATAATTCTTGCCTAACAAAATCACCACTTTCCATCCATAACATTCCCCTACTTCAGCTCCGTGTGATGGGCTGAAAGTAATTGCTTCCTTAAATAGAATCTCAAAAAACCTATTTTCAGAAGTAAAAACCCTGAAAGAAGCCAATAGATTTTTTGCTCCCAACTGGGATAAGACAGAAGTAAAAGAATAAATTTCTTTTCTTCTTTTCATTCCTTTTAAAATTTTATTCAGAAGTCTATGAACCTGGCCAGAGAAAAAACTGGCCTTTTTGACCGATTTTTTCATTTTTTTTGTTTTTTAATATTTAAAGAGATTTTACATCAAAAAACCAAAAATGTCAAACAAAAAAGCTAGTTATTATACTAGCTGTAAGTAAAGTTCTTGGGGAAATTTATTCTTTTTTTCGCCAATTTATTTCAAAAGAAATAGAGTATTTATTTGGAATTTTCCATTTAGAAAATCTAAAAAATAAGAATTGAAATTTATTTTCAGAAATTTTTCCAAACCCAAACCTATTCAAAGTAAGCTCTATGTCTATAACCATATTTTATTTAGTAAAATATTTTTCTAATATATCAAAATAATCACTATCATCATCAACATCTTTGTAATTATTTTTATTTACCCACTTAAAATTATCATGCTCACTACTTAATTTTATCTCTCCTGAAACATATTTACATTTAAATCCTACAAGATAAACTACTTTTCCATAGTTTCTATGACCTTTATCACTAAACTCATGATACCAAACAGCAAAAGGATCATTAACTTCTATCTCCAAGCTAGTTTCTTCTTTTACTTCCCTTTTTAAAGATTTTATCAAACTAGTCCTGTCACCATCTACAGCTTCTCCTTCTTGTATTTTTCCACCAGGAAAATCTAACCCCTCAGTAGGATCATTTAGAACTAATACTTTTCCATCTTTTTCAATAAATGCCTTTTGCCCTATACAAAACAATGCATCATCTTTCATAAATCCATTCTATCATTTTTATCTTATCTTGTAACTTACTATACTTAGATAAAAAGAAAACCCGATCAATCAAAAAGAGTGGGTTTAACAATTTAATTACCAAACACTAAGCATACCAGAGTTTATATGTATATTCAGTGTTATTGAGAACAAATTTGAAGAACGTGTCTGTTCCTTCTTCGGGAGCGCCATGCATTGGAACTTCCTTATAACAGTCATATTCTTTGCATTCCTCAAAAATTGCCAATTGTATAATAGCGATTCTAGTGGCCAGATCATATTCCGGATTGATAAACTCATTAGAAAAAAAGTGGGTCTTTCCTTTTGAAAGAGGTTTGTAGCCGACATATATTTTTCCATTTTTTTCTTTTATAAAAAGAGGATTATGGGAAACCAAAGATTTAATCTTTAAGACAACATTAAGGATGTCAAAACATTTTTGTATGCTTTTAATAAAATCCTGATTACTCATTAAAAACACTGGCTTGAGGTCAATTACTTTTGTTTTCATAAAAGATTTAGTTTAAATTAATTGAATTATTTCCATCTTTAAACCTTAGAAACAAAAATAATCCAACTAATACAACACAAAATCCCAATTCCAAAGAACTACTACCTTTATGATGATAGCATATTTTAATTAAAAAGTCAAGCTCCGAACTTGGGAGGATGTTCGAATAACTATCCTAACTAAGTAGACATACCCTTCTAGGAAGTTCACAATGTGCACATATTCACAAAAAAAACCCGCCGAGAGAAGGAGGGTCTTCTTTTGGCAGGCAATTTAATTTTCCTGAAATTTTCTGATAGCTTCAAGGCGAACTGAGTCTTTAAAAAATTCTTTAGGATTTATTATCCCATAATTTGGATCTATCAAAGTAATGTTCAGTGGCAAAACCCCCGCGACAGGAATAGTTCCACCATTACCATCATCAACCCCAAACTTAGAGGAAATGAAATAAATAATTATTTTATTTTCACCTCCTAGTTTTTCGGCCAAATAATTTACAATCTTTTTTTCTGGCCAATTTTTTACAGGACCAACCATTATTATTTCAAAACTTTCTGGCTGGAAGAAAAAGTCTTGAATGTTAGCATTGATTGGAAAGAGAAATTGTTTATGAGACAAATTTTCTTCTCTTGCTTCACCAAACCATTGTAACCAAACCTGAATACCATTTTGGTCTTTGCGAATTAATGTCGGTTTTTCAACATTTATTTCACAAGGTCTAAAGCTCTGAATTTCTTCCATTTTAATAATTATTTATATGTGAATATTTTTCTTTACATTACATTTTTCAGTTTGTAAAGTCAATAGGTTCGAACTTCTACTAAGGCAGGAAAAATAAGCCTTGTAAAATAAGGCTTGAAATCAGGCTCCAAGAATCAAGAATTGGAAGAATTGGGAATTGGGAATTGGAATTGGGGTCAGCCACCATTCTTTGGTCTGCCTACTTTTCTGAACCTAGCAAGAATGGTTCTTGTGAGTTTTTTAATTTAGTTTATGCAGCTTCTAATACAGTATTTTGGTAAGCTTTATAAAGCTCTGGATTTTTAATTTTAACCCAGCGTTCCAAAATAGTATCATTAAAATGTTTAATATTCTGAGGATTCGTTCCCATTTGATCTGCAAGATTCTCAAGCTTTTTAAGTTTTTCACCTAAATCAAGCTTTGGATTTTCCATAGCTTCTGTAAATTCTAAATTAGCACTTTGATACTCCGGAGTAAGAGTAAATATTGAAGGAATTTTTTCTTGTAACATATTTTTTATTTTTTTATTATTAATAATATCAACAAAACATATAATTAATATATAGGCTTATTGTTAATGTTCTAACTATACAACTATTTATAAAAAAAAGCAATTTTTGTGGGTAGGTTATCTTTCCATATTTATATTATCATTTTACTTTGCTTTTTGGATATTTTTTTGATATTATAACCACATCTACTTTATAAGTAGATACATTCCGTGGTAGCTCAGCGGTAGAGCGATCGCCTGTGGAAAGAAAATTTACGCAGCTTTCTATTGAAAAGTAGGATGAAAAACAAGGTGAATTCGGGGAAGCCCCTAAAAACTTTTGAAAACAAAAGTTCGGGCGATCAATTATTTATAATTGATTTAGCCTAGGGTAATCCCGAGCCAAGCCTCGACACAAAATCGAGGAAGGTGTAGAGACTATCCTTTCGGGGAGTACTTTCCGGTAATAATCGGATGGGAAGCGCCTTGCTCCTAAATTCATAAAATTATGAACATGGAGATGATATAGTCCACACTTCTAGTAATAGGAGATAAAGTGTAAGCGATTGGTCGTAGGTTCGATCCCTACCCACGGAGCAATGTTTTGTATTTTGGGTCTAAATTAACTTTTTGTCTTTCAGATAAAAGGTTTTTGGAGGTTCGAGCAGAAGCAAAATTTGCTTCCACCTTATCTTTCTCTTCAAAGATACTCAAGAAGAAAGGATGCAGTAAAACATTGAGTTTTTGGTCTTTTATGATGAGGTTCGAACCAAGACAGTTTAGTATAGATTTTTTGGTATCGTTATTGCCTTGTTCAAACCAACTACGAGCGTATCTTGCAAAATTAAATGTTTTCTCGCTCAATTCTAACCACTTGTCCTTTTCTATATTTACTTTCGTTAATTCTTCCTCAAGGGCAATTTTACGCTTCTGCAAGCCTCCCTTTACTGCTTTGAGTTCGTCAGCAGACATAATACCTCCATCAGTATTTTCAGCAGAAGTGTAGTCGAGTATGAGCTTAGATAAATGGGTATTTACCGACTCGAGTTCCTTATTTTTGTTTTTAAGAATTGTTTCCTGGCTTTCAGCTTCGCTTTCTCTTATTTCGTGTAGATATTTTATTGCCCATTCCTTGAACCCCTCGGAAATAGTGATGCGAGATAAAAGTTCATCTATTTGCGCATTAAGGTTTTTTACTTCCACAGATTTTTCTACACAAGCTTCATTTTTTCTTTTAGTGCAATGATAATAAATGTATTCGTGAACATTTCCATTTTTCTGTCTCTTCGTTTTTGTTTCAGCAGTAATAGAACTTCCACAAAAACCGCAACGCATCATTCCTGTAAAAGCGAAAAGGTGAGTCTTGGGACACGGCTTACCTTTCTTTCCTAGCATTCTCTGAATATGATTAAATTCTTCTTCCTCAATCATCGGCTTGTGTTTTCCTTGTATCCAATTTCCGCTACCGACAGGATATTCGAAGCGTCCATAATAGAAAGGATTTGCGAGAAGAGCGTAGATTCCACTCTTTGAGAGATGATGACCGCCGATTTTCTTTCGCTTGATGGTTGTTAGATTCCATTCTTTTGTCATCTTCCATATCTGCGGAGCAGTATAATTTCCCGTGAGCATTAAATCAAAGATTCGACGAACAAGCGGAAAGCGCTCAGGGTCAATTTCTATTTCCTTGAATCCTTTTTCTCGGTCAGGAGTGCTTTGATATCCAATTGGAGCAATGCCAGGTAGCCAACCCTTCTCTGCTTTGTTTTTAAGACCGCGCTTCACATTCACCGAAAGGTCTCGAACAAATTGATTTGCCATTCCAAACTCCATCGCCATCATTAGCACATTGTCTGATGGAAGATAAAATTTCTCGTGGGTTCGGATACTTTGCATCTTTCCGCTTTGAAGCAGGTCAATGATGGCACCGCCATCTATAAAATTTCTAGCAAGTCTATCCAGCTTCCAACACAAAACGCCATTTGCTTCTCCAGCATAGAGACGTCTAATCATTTCGTTGAACACTGTGCGACCAGGCGCTTTAGCTGACTGCGACTCTGTAAATATTTCTATAATCTCCAAATTAAAATCTTTCGCAATTCTCGTTAATTCTTTGATTTGGTCTTCAATCGATGCCGCTTGGCGCTCTTCCGACTCACTCGATTTTCGTGCATACAAAAAGTATTTAATTTTTTTGTCTTCAATTTTTTTCATTGTTTTGTGATGGTTGATTATTATTTTTTGTGGGTAGTTCTTTTTCCTCTTTGGTCTTTTGAAATGGAGAGCCTAATTGAAACGCTTTGATTTTCGAATCTCCTTCTACTAATTCTATTTCTTCGTCCGAACTCTCCGATAACAGATTCGAAGACGACTGCTGCTGTTTCTCCTGTGGTTCATACGTCTCCCGTGGTAGCCGTACCTGGACTTCAAATTCTTCTTCGTTCCCCTTTGTTTTATGGTTGTCTAACAAATGAGCTTTTACCGCCGCCAAAGCTTCCTCTGCCGAGTTGCTCAAGGGAATCAATAATCTCTTTGGTGATGAAGATGGCTCCTTCCGTGGTTTTTTCTCTCGGTCTTTACTATCTTTATTTTTTATTGATTGTATGCGATGAAAATAATCCAACACAGTTTCCTCCTTTTTCATTTTTGGTAATTCTTGCTGTGATTTTTCTGGTTCGGGTGTCGCCCTTTTCCGATATAGTACCCAAGCGAGTTTCTTTTTCACCCAATCTCCCTTGAAACCAACGAAAAGGATAATTACCCACAGAACGAAGAGAGTCGGCTTAATATAGTCATCGTTCGCCCAGAAAAAAGCAGGGCGGAGCAGAGAAAATACCCCATCCTCGAATCCAGGAGGCAAATTTAGCAAATCAAATACGAAAGCCAAAATCCAAACGAATGCCCCAAGGGTTAAAATAAGCGCCCCCATAACAAGCAAAGTCACCATACCACTTAAAATCACAGTCGCTATCGTTCCAAACACGATTTCACCAGTCCGTTTTATATATTTATTTTTACTTTCCAATACAGAGACAATTATCCCTAATCCTACAAGGATTCCTATTAAGATTAAAAATTGGTTCATATAGTAGTTTGCTAATTTTAATATCCTCCTTCAAGTTTTTTGATTCTACTCTCAAGAGCTTCCGTTCCAAGAAGTCCAGACGACGGACAGTTGTCTCTACCAAGCCCACCCAGGGAACTGAATGTCCGTCGACAAACATTGTAGAGTTTATTTTCTAAATCGGTAACTTTTTTCTCAAGACTAGAATTATCGGTTATTACACTAACACTCTTGCTGGGCGAAACCGTTGCATTTACGTATTTAAGTAGAACATTGTGGTCTTCCACTAGGCTGTTATGAGCTTTATATAAATTATCCAAACTGGTCTTGAGTGTTGCGACTTCTATTTTCAACGCCTCGATTGTCTCTGCATCAGACGATGGAATATTATTAAATGGAGCAATCGTGTTTTGCTTCTCCGTTTCCTCGGTATTCTGGTCAGTTGTTGGCGGCTGTTCTTGTTCTTCCGCTTGTTTGTTTTCAGAAGACCACGAAAATGGATTCCACCACACTGCGTAAGTTTGACTTGGTAATGCAAACGAAAGAACGGTAATAATTACAATGATAGAAACGATTGAAATAATTTTCTTCATAAATTTTGGCTAATTTAATCTTACTCGCGACCTTTTAATAAATAATTTATACAAAACGCAAAGCGACACCCGCTGGTACCCCAATACGCTTTTCAGCAATTGGCAGCAAGGTGCCGCTTTCCACTGAAAAGCAAACATATTGGGGTACGCTATCATTATAGCACCCTGACAATCCCTGACAAGTGTAAAAGTGCTAAATTGTGAATGTGTCGTTTTCATCGGTTTTCTCGTAGTTTCTTAATAATGCCCTGAAAATATCCTGCGGGATTATCCATTTTTTTACCTTCCTCTCTATGCTCTCGAAAAATACCCCACGCTTGTTCTATACGTCGGAATCCGTCTTTTCGCAAGACACTTAAGATTGAATTCATAAACTTATCCCCGAGTTCTGAAACTATTTCTTTACATCGCTGTTCTTCGTAGTTCTTCGGATTGAATTCTCTCACCAACGTTCCCTTAAAAGAAGATTTTATTAACGTATCGTGATTTTCAATGTGATGTTCGGTATCGTGTTCGTTGTGGGGACTTCTGATTTTGTCTTCTGGTGTGTAGCCAGAAAATTGTTTTGCTAACTTGTTTTTTATATCTTCCAACTTCTGATTTTCCTCCCCCAACTTCTGACTGACTTCTGATGGATTTGCTTGTGGAAAAGAATTGACCCCTATTGGTTCTCCGTCCGCGCCTACCCATCGTTTTGGTTCGGGGAAGAACTTATCAAGCGTTTTATAGCCCATCTTAGGTGTCAACCAATGATTGAGATGTATTTCAAAAGTTCCTATTTTGCCCTGTCGTGGTTCAAAAAAGATATATTGCTCCTGACGGAGTTTGATAAGGTATGAGTTGATTGTGTTAATTTTCAACTCCAAGTCGGGAAAGACATCGTTGTTCAAATCAACCAAGCTCGTAATGGCAATCCCGTATGGTGTCCCTATCGCACGTATCCACTGAAGCAAGCGAAGCTGGTTGATATTCAATTTCCCGCTACGATAATCCGACACAATATAGTGCGGAATTGTGTTATATGGTGGTATTTTTTGATTTTTCATCGTCGTATTGTTTTATCCATTCGTTTTTAATGGACTTATACGTCGCATTAAAAAGCACTAGCAAATTTATTGCTTGCTCAGTCGCAAATTCGTCGGAGATTTCTTCTCCGAATTCTTTGCTCCAGATAGTCTTAAATTCTTCGAGCGCTTTTTGCGATAACATAAAAAGTCCGCTCTTGACCTCGCAGGTTCCACTGGGATGGCGACCCACGAAGTCAACAACGGACTTCGTCAAACCCAGTAGATTACCGCCATTAAAAAGCAAAAAATCGCACTTTTTATTTTGCGGTTCTTTGTTGTAAGAGATAGCTCCCATTTCAAAATCCACAAAATAAAACTGGATTCTGAAATGGTAGTTCCTCTTTACCTTATGGGCAGAGATACTACTGCGCTAAACTATTTAAGAAATATCTCTAGTCTCCTCTAGAAGAGCCCCAGCGACTTGTACCTCAAACAATTTGTTGCTTTTTGCTTTAATTTTTCAAGAGCTAATTTAATTATAATTTATCAGAGTTTTTAGTCAATGAAAATTATAAGGAGTTGCGTTATGTCGTGTTATTTAGAGTTATGCAAAGACAAAAACGTTATCCACAGTTAAAAATTCAGTATGACAAAAGTTGACCAATTTGCGCAAAAGAGATACAATTAAATTTATGAAAATATACACCATCGAAGAAGTGGCAAAACTTCTAAAATGTTCTGAACGGCAAATCTTCCGCTATTTGAAAGATAAAAAATTAAGCGGGTCGAAACAGGGCAAGTGGCGATTCACTGATAAGGATATAAAAGATTTCCTCAAGCGCGGAAGACTCGCAGAAAAATCCAAACATAAGTAGTGAGTCGTAATAAAATAACAATGATAATGATATGCAACTAACATTAAAATCAATCCGATGCCAGAGTTTTAGAACCATCAATGATGACAGCTTAGATGTTGACGAAAAAATAACTGTTCTTGTAGGAGCAAATGAGAGTGGCAAGACTAATTTACTTGAGGCTATTGAGTTTCTTGATGCCGACAAAGAACTTACGGAGTCTGACACAAAAATAAACTCCGAATACTCACGCAAAAACTATCTCCCAAATGTCATTTACGAGTTTGAGCTGTCGGAAGAGCTTCTAGATAAACTTAAACGTTACGCTCGTTTTTTTGAAAAACACAACCGAATCACAATAACGCGTGAAGGTAACGATGAGGACGAAACCTACCTCGACACGCCAAACGGACAGGGTTTTCAATATGTTGAGATTTATAAAAACATTTCAGAAGTAGAGCAAAAATTACAGACAAAGAATGGGAATACAATATCGCTCGCGCCTAATAACTGGACATCTTCGCCAATAACATATCATAAAAATACAAAGCTCTTCCGAGATAAAAAGTTGCAGAAGGTAGAAAAAAAAGAACGAGATGACCTGCTATACAAAAAGATATCAGAAATAATTTTTGATGCTCTTCCAAGTGTTTTTCTGTGGAAATATTCAGATGAGTATTACATTCCCAAAGATGTACCGATTTCTTTTCACGTAATCAAAGAACAGTATTCATCCGTTGTAAATCTTTTTCGCTTAGGAGGTATTGAAGAAGATAAAATTGCTTCACACTTTACTAATAGAGACAGCGTTTATATACACAACTTTCTTACTGACATTTCTCGTAAAGTAACAAAGGTTATAAATAATACCTGGAAACAGAGAAAGAATATAAAATTAACGATGCATTACAAAGAGGCATTTATAGAAATTCTGGTTGAGGAAAAAGGTTATCAGATTGACCCCAAAAAGCGTAGTGAAGGTTTGCAGTGGTATCTCACGTTTCTAATAAATTTTCGCTCGAAATTACAAACGCTAAAAAATAATATCATTCTTTTTGACCAGCCAGGCGATAAGCTACACCCTGGTGGACAAAAAGATTTGCTAGAACGACTGGAAGAACTATCGGAACATAATCAAATAGTTTATTCGACACACACGCCTTTTATGATTAGCAAAGAATATCCAGAGCGTGTGCGCCTTATTCGAAGACCAGACGACGATACTGATATAGTGAATAGATTAAGTAAAAAAGATATTTTTCAAGACGAACTTTTGCGAAACTCTCTTGGTTTTGCATTATCTGATGTCGCTCCTATTGCAGAGAAAAATATCCTTGTTGAGGGCTTACTCGATAAAATGGTATTGCTTGAGTTCATAAACAAACTCAAAAGTTTCAAGTTTTCAATAAATCTCAACTCATCAGTGTTTATTCCAGCTCACGGTGCATCGAAAATCCTATACTACGCTAATATGTTAAAAAACAACGGCTTAGATGTGATAGCATTGTTCGACAACGACACCGAAGGGAAAAACGCAATCGTGGCCAACAAAAAGAAGAAAGTACTTGTAAATAAAGAGATTTTAAGTGTTGCTGTAAAAAGTGGCGCAGAAACGATGGAAGATTTATTACCGCTCAAACTTGTAGAAGATGCTGCTAACGAGATTGGCAGGCAGTATAAATCATCTTTTTCAAAAATACTTAGTCTCAAAACTCCAGTAATGCAACAGGTTGTAAAACACTATGAAGCCGAGGGTATTAGTTTTACCGATGACGTAAAGCACAATCTCTCTGTTAAAATTGCTGATTCTTTCAAAAAGCTAAACATAGATGCCTCAATACTAAAAGGAGAATTGAAGGGGCTTTATGACATTGTTAAGTTGATAAAAAAGAAAATAACCTGAAATGGCAAAAACAACCCGAACATTAAACCCTCTCCCTTTCCAAGACCTTGAGCCACATAGGTTTGAAGATTTGGTGCGCCAATTAGCTTATGATTTTCGCACTTGGCGCTTGTTGGAGCCGACAGGACGTCTTGGCACAGACGATGGTTATGATGCTCGTGGTTTTGAAATTGTGGGTGACCAAGAGTCAGAAAGTGAAGATGATGAACAGGAAGAGAAAGATAGCGCAAAGAAAACCAGTCCAGATAGGCTTTGGCAGATACAGTGCAAACGTGAGAAAACAATTACTCCTGCCAAGTTAGAAAAATATCTTGAAGAAATGATACCAAAAGGCGCAGACGTACCTTACGGCGTACTCTTTGCTGCACCTTGTGAGTTTTCAAAACAGACACGAGACTTGTTTCGAGAGAAATTAAGCCAAAAAGGGGTGCAAGAATTTTACTTGTGGGGCAGAGCTGATTTGGAAGATATGCTCGTTCTTCCGAAGAATGACCATCTGCTCTTTGCCTACTTTGGTATCTCATTAATCATACGTCGTCGCACGATAAAGTCAGAAATATCGGCTCGACTAGCAATGAAGAGGAAGACCGTTAAGTACTTGGGTGCAATTGGTCAAAAGAGTTACACTACCGTACTGGTAAGAGACATAAACGCCGAAAGTTATCCATATATAAAAATGGGCGAAAAGATAGAGGATTTCAGAAAGAAGCCGAGATGGAAACAGTATCAGTTTGTTGGACACGACCACAACGGCATTCGACTTCTTACTCGCAAATATCACGCCTACAAGGAAGTTGACCCTCAAACTGGGGAGCTTTTGAAATGGGACTATAGCAATGAATATAATATGGCACTCATTCACGACGACTACTGGAATAACCCCAAGGATGAAACCGACGTTCATTATCGAGGATATATGTTTTCTCAAAAGATTGATAAGGCCAACAGGGCATACTTTGAAACCGAAGCGGTTATCCCATATGAGAGAATTATTGAGATAGATAATCTCGGTGACCCACTAGCTCAATGTCCCCATATCTTTGTTGATATAAGGAGCGCAAAGAATGGCTCTTGGTTTGAATACGGAGAGAGTTTCTTAAGACCAGATGATAACTGGGGTTCTTCACACACAATTTATGACAAGCACGAAAAGTTACGTATTAAACACTTTCCAAAAAAATTCCCAAAAGTAAAAAGGGAGCCTTTGCCTCCAATGGGCACAAAGAAAAAAGAAGACGAAGTAAACCCAGAGCCCAAAAAAGATTCCTAGAAAAACCTCAACTGGGAGAGGGTGTCCCCCCGCCGCGCGAAAAACTCGGCTGTAATATACCCACCACCTATTTTCAGTTTTTCATAAAAATGGGTACAAGAAAGACAAGGGTACACCCCTTTAGGACAGTTGCGATAATGATACTGTTTGAAATTAGCGATACTGTTATCCAGAAGCTAACAGAATTATATACAGCCCTGTGTAGTATTAAAAATTATCGGGCTGACAAAACAAGCCACGCCTATGTCAAAAGTTGCAAGGGTGCTACTGTTGGTATGTACGTAACGGGACTGTACGGGATAGAACTGAAAATACTATGCTATCTGTACTGACTCTAGGGATAGCTTTGGTATAAAAACATATCCTGGATTAGCTTGAAAATAGGTTCTAACCTGGTATACTACGTGGAGCAAAATTTTGAACCATATTTTATAATGGTTATTTTTCCTACCTTAGTAGAAGTTCGAACCTAGATTGATAATTCATTGCGAAAGTAGTAATGTAAAGAAAATAGTAAAAACCTTTAAAAATAAATAAGATGATAACACAAGTAGAAATTCCTTTCGGCAAGGAATACAACGAATTTGTTGGTGATGCCCTCTTGAGAATGTGCGCCTTTAAAAGCCAAAGAATAACTGCAATAACATACGATAGTGAAAAACATGAACTTGTTTTTCACTATGAAGATGAGACAGTTTGCAAAATTCAGGTCACTTCAAGTAATAATCAAACTGGCTGTATTATTAGTCAAACAGAGTTTCAGAAATTACAAGAAGGTTCTGAATTACGAGACAAGTACGGGAAAACGTGGAAAGTTGTGACTGCAAATTGTGGAGGACCAGGGAAATATCCCACACATTTTCTTGAATCCCCCTCGAGTTATACGGAATATATATTCCACGATGGGGAGCACATGCGATTTCTTAACCACAATGATGTCTCAGGTGAAGCTGTTTGTGGGTCATTTACAATTTATTAAAAACTAACTTCTTTTCTATTAAAGAGACCCAAAGTAGAAAGATGTCAGGGTTTGGTGGTAGGATGCTGAACCTATGAACTCGTCGTTTTTATCTTTTCCGACGTAGGGAGGCGAACGCATTGTCTATTAAGCATACTCTTTAGTAGCAATGACTAACCGTCTTTCAGGAGAAATACTTGAAAGGCGGTTTTTTTATTCCTATTGACTTTACAAGCTCTTAGAAGTAATGTGAAAGAAAAAAATACAAACTATTAAAACTCAACAATATGAATGTAATAAAAATCGTTATTGCTGGAATGCTATTTGGCATTTGGCCACTACTTATGAACCGAAGCGGTTTAAGTGGTAGCGTAGCTTCTTTTGTCTTTGCTTTTGTAGTGCTAATCTGTGTTTTTCTTTTTTCATTAACACAACCCATGGAAATATCATCGGCCCATTGGATATTTGCGATTAGCGCGGGAGTTATTGGCGCAATTGGGCTATTGCTCTTTAATGGTGTTATCGCCAAAGCAACAGTACAAAATGTCGGTTTATTGTTTGTGATCATGCTTATTGCACAAACAGCTATTCCTGCTGTATATCAATCAATTATGGCAGGCGGAATTTCTTTTCAGAAAATACTTGGTTTTTTACTCGCTATTGTTTCTATTGTGTTACTCATAACCAAGGATAGATTCTGAAGGTATTATTTTAAAATAGTAAGGCACGCCCGATTTATCGGAAACGGCCTTTTGTTTTTGTGAACATATGCACGTTGTGAACTTTATAGGGGATATATAGTGGTAGTGAGTGTGGGGTAAAAATAAACAAGCCCTCATCTGTAAAGATAAGGGTCTTGAGTTATATTTTCTCTTGGCTACTACCAATCACTGGAGAGAAACCAGCAAATTTCTTTAAAGATCTTCTTCCTCTACTTTAATGAGAGGGGGATATCCCAATACTGGGATTCCGAAATCTTTTCTTTCTCTGTCGCTTTTGATTTTTCTTACGACATCTTTTGGTCTGATTGGCTTTCCTCCAAAAACATCAGTGGAAACCAAGAATCTTCTTTTCTTGTAATCAACTTCTTCTAAGACAGAAGACGTCTTATCAGTACTTAGGATTCTCAGAAACCCATTAGGGAGTTCATTGGTATATTCTACCAATTTTCCTCTTTTAGAATTTCCCCAACAGTAGCCAATAAAGGTACCGAAGAACAAAGCGAAAACAGTTAAAGCAACCATAATTTTGAGTTTTTTGAGATAGACGACAGGTCAAGCAAAGACAAAAGTCATTGGTTTTCGTATGATCTACCTCTGGTTTATAAAAAGAACTTATTACTCTGGATAGTATAGCATAACTGCTTGACAATGTCAAGTTATTGTGATATCATATAAGCAGTTCTTTCTGTACGGAAAGATTGCCTTATGGCTCCAGAGTTATCTTTATCCTCTGTAAAATGTATAAGGAAAAAGTTCTTTTTAAATTCATTGTACGATGGAAAAAACGATTGAAATTACAAATGGTCCCTCAAGAGAGGAATTGTTTGATGGCTTACGCCTTTGCACCGAAAAAAGGTTGGTCCCTTTTCAAGTCATCAAAAATGAAAAGGAAAAGTACTTTGCTGTAATTATTCATTCTATTGAAGCTGAAGATAGAAGTGGCCAATCATGGAACCTTATTTTTTCAGTAAACAGTAAATACCTTTCTGATGAATTTTTTGTTGAAAAAGCAAAAAAAGAGGAACATGTTATAGCAAAAAAAGTTGACTTTAATTATTTTAGGCAACTTATCGAGGAGGGATATCCCATACCTGAATTACGCAAAGATTTAGTAAGAGTAAAAGTTTATTACTCCACTAAAACTCGCAAGGGAACTATTACCGTCCCAGAAGTGTTATGTAATTCATGTGATGATCGTATGGGATGTGTTCGTGAACAGCGTGATAAGGCATATCAATGTCCTGGATACTATTATAATCAGGACGAATAAAAAACTAAGCCCATCTGTAGAAGCTCATCTTCACTGATGGGCTTTTATATTTACTTAATAATACTCATTCGAACATCCTCCCAAGTTCGGAGCATTGACATAACTCTATAATTATGCTACTATATAAACCATAGTAGTTCTTTGATATTTTATTTAATTGTTAATTTTTATTAGGTTCTCCTAGTTTCTTTATGGGAATTAAGAAGACCTAATAAATATATTTCTAACAATTAAATTAAAAAAAGATGAAATCAAAATTTATACTTAATGGCGGTTTTCAAAAAGGTAATACTAATGAAGACAATACTCTATTCTACTCAGAGATATTAAAAGATGTCGGTGACAACTCCAAAGTACTAATTGTACCTTTTGCTAAAGACCCTGAAAGAGTAGTTCAAACCACGGAACGAGTTATGGATGAATTTAACAAAGTGAAAGGTTCTAAAAATTTGTCTTTTGAAATTGCAAATAAAGAATCTTTTACAGAACAGGTAAAATCATCAAACGTTATCTATATTCAAGGTGGAAATACCCTAAAGTTAATGGGTGTTTTCAAAAAGTTCCATGGATTAAAAGATTTACTCGTAGAAGGAAAAACTGTAGCTGGTGAATCAGCGGGTGCAAATGCACTATGCACACTTTTCTATAGCCCAAGTGCGGATGGCATATACGAGGGGTTGGGGATTTTGCCTATTAAGATTATTCCTCACTATACTAATAAGTACGAGGGTATATTTAATAATACTGCCCTATACCTGGACAGTCTTTATCTTAAGGAGTATGAGTATAAAGTCTTATAAGTAAAAATGGTAATTCAATTCAAATTTCTAAACATTAAATCCTCGAAATCATGTTAAGACAGACGAAGTTTACCCTGGATCAAATTCTTGAGCTACTTGAAAATCCGAATTCTACCTATCCAAGTTGCATGCTCATTAATGAAATTGGAATAATGTGCTTTGAGCAAAAAGATAGCGAGAGTGAGAAAGCTTTGCTTTCATTTCTTGAAGCGGAAGAGCCAGATCGGCGAATCATTTCATTTTGTTTCCTTTATGGGATAAAAGAAATGCAGAAAAAGCACGATGTTCTTTTAAGTAAATTTAGGATTAATCCTGAAAACCAGGAATATTTGGAAGAGATTGATTCCATGATATTTCGTTCAGCTGATTTGTTTTCCTGAATAGAAAGTAGTTAATGAAAAATTCAACAAAAAAACTGGGCTTGTCTTTATGGCAAGCTCTTTTTTAATTCTCTGCAATACTTATTCGAACATCCTCCCAAGTTCGGAGCCAAAACTAAAAACCTCTCTGACGTGAGCCAGAGAGGTTTTTAGTTTTATAAATGTAGATACTTAACAGTAAATTAATGAGTATGTGTGGCAGTATGAAATTCTTGGACTAATATTTTTTTGCGAATAAAAATTCGAGAGATGACAATAATGGTTAATATTAAAATAATTACTATTAACCATTGCCAGATTGAGCTCGGCATAAAACTACCAGACCCGCGAAGTGAAAGTGCAGTTATTCCACTACCATTATCATTCGCTTGGTTATAACCACTGTATGCGGAAGCTCCTAAACTATTATTGTAATTATAAGAACTATTTTCATAAACTGCATTTGGATTATAAGTAGGTGTAGGTTTTGTAACAACTTTTGGAACTGGAATTGGATTCGGAATAAAAAATCTAGAGTTATCATAAGTCGAATTTGCTGAAGTTGAAGATGTAGACGAACTAGGTATATTTGAATTTAAATTTGGATTTGTTTGAGTTGATCCAACTGGTACAGTATTATAATAATAGTAATAATAATTATTTGTAACAGCAGAAGCATTATTTGCCAAAGCAAAAGAAAAAATGATTATTCCAAGGATTATTAGATTTTTTGTTATTTTATTTTTCATTTGTATATTATAGCATATAAGGTTGTACTTTGTCAAGTGCATTCACTATCCCCCAAAACTGTTAATAAATAAGGCTAAAAAAATGAAATTATAGATAAACAAACAAAAAGAGTATAATAGAAAAATATTAATATAAATAAATAAAAAGACATGAATAATCCATTTCAAAATGCGATGTTACAGCTTGAAAGAGCTACAAAAGTAAAAAAGTTTGATGAAAAGTTTCTCAAACTTTTAAGGCAACCTAATAGAGAAATCCGTATTGCAATACCAGTCACAATGGACGATGGGAGAATTGAAATATTTGAAGGATATAGAGTTCAATACAATAATGCTCGTGGTCCATATAAAGGTGGAATACGTTATCATCAAGATACAGATATAGATGAAGTGAAAGCTCTTGCTTTTTGGATGACTTTAAAATGCGCGGTAGCAAATATTCCGATGGGAGGAGGAAAAGGTGGAATAACGGTTGACCCCAAAAAATTATCAAAAATTGAACTTGAAAAATTATCCCGTGGATGGATCAAACTCATGGCCCCTGTTATCGGACCAAAATTAGATGTTCCTGCTCCTGATGTAAATACAACTCCAGAAATAATGTCTTGGATGGTAGATGAATATGCGAAAATTACTGGAGATACAACGAACGCTGTTATAACAGGTAAACCAATTAATATGGGAGGCTCAGAAGGACGAGGCACTGCGACAGGGCTTGGTGGTTTTTATGTTTTTGATGTGATAAGAAAGAAATTAAATTTACCCGAATCATGCAATATTGTTATTCAAGGTTTTGGAAATGTCGGAGGCAATGCTGCAGAGATTCTATCGGCACACGGACATAAGATTATCGCAATCTCAGATTCAAAAGGAGCAATCCTTAAAGAAGATGGGATAAATATAAAAGAGCTCAACGAATACAAAAAAGTAAATGGGCAAATCGCTAATTTCCCTGGGTCAAAAAACATTACAAACGAGGAACTTCTCGTTATTGAATGTGATGTTTTAATTCCAGCTGCACTAGAAAACCAGATTACAGAAAAAAACGCGAAAGATATAAAAGCAAAGCTAATCGTTGAACTCGCAAATGGCCCAACAACCCCAGAAGCGGATGATATATTATTTGCTAGAGGGATTCCTATTATACCAGACATACTTGCAAACGCAGGAGGAGTTACTGTCTCTACTTTTGAATGGGAACAAAATCTAAAAAAGGAACATTGGACAGAGGTAGCTGTTTTTGAAAAGTTGAAAAAAATTATGGAAGAGGAAACTAAAATTATCTGGAATAGGTCAAAAGAATTGAACACAGATATTCGCCGTACGGCCTTTGTAGTAGCGCTTGAAAGAATAGAACATGCATCAAAATAAAATTAATATTTAAATTTCAAACACTAGGATGAAAAAAACAATTAATAATAAGGTATATTATGCTTGATTATTTACTATCCTCTATAAATTTAAATAAGGCTCTAACTGGGGTACCTAAAGCTCCTATGGCTAGATTTTCACCAGATATTGAGACTATGCGGGGTGCCATGTCTATGTGAAGCCATTTTGTACCTTTAATAAATTGATGCAGGAAGCTTGCAGCATAAATTGCTCCGCCATAACGAGAATCCTTATTATGTATATTTGTCCAATCACCTAAACTCCCCTTTATTTCATTTTCATATTCTTCCCATAATGGTAATCGCCAAACGTAATCCCCTGTCCTTTCACTTATTTTTTCAAAAGATTTTGATAATTCATCATCTTCTGTAAAAATCGCAGAAGCACGTTCACCAAGAGCCACGCACGCGGCACCAGTTAAAGTGGCGATATCTATAACAACTTCTGGTTTGTATTTTTGCGCATAAGTAAGCGCATCTGCTAAAATTACACGACCCTCAGCATCAGTATTTAATATTTCAATTGTCTTACCAGACATTGAACGAATAACATCACCTGGGCGATAACTTTTTCCTGACGGCATATTTTCAACCGAGGGAATAAGTCCAATGACATTCTTTTTTAATTTCATTTTTGCTACGAGAGCTATAGTGTGTATCACCGATGCTCCACCTGACATATCCATATTCATACCTAAGAGTGAAGAAGAAGGTTTTAAATTTATTCCACCAGTATCAAAGGTAACACCTTTACCAACTAGAACGATTGGCTTATTTTTCTTATCTATCCCCCAATATTCCATAATAATAAATTTTGATTCTTCATCTGACCCACGACCAACAGAAAATATTGCAAGCATATTTTCTTTTTTCATTTCTTTTTCACCTAAAACAGTAATCTTCACAGGTAAACCCTTTACTGCTTCTTTAGCTTTTTGCGCTAAAATTTTTGGAGTCATATCACCACCAGGAGTATTTGAAAGAGATCGAGTCTTGTTTACTTCTTTTGCAATTATATTACCCTTTAGAATATTTTTTTCTATTTCTTTTGTAGTACCTAAAATAAAAATTTCTTTTACTTCAGGAAAGCCTTCCTTGGTTTTGGTTTTATATTCATTAAATTCATAATTAGCAAAATCAAGCTGAGTGCCAATAATTTCTGCTAGTTCATTTTTAGAAATCCCTATAAAATCAAATTTAAAATCAGAAAAATTAAAAGCAACTTTTTCAGCTTTGACACTTTTTGCCATCATTATCATTTTTCGAACAAGTAAAAAAAACTTACGTAAAGTCATTTTTTCGTCACATTTTAAATATAAAGTTTTTACGCCATTTTCCCTAACAACCTCATCGTTATTTTTAGAACTAACATTCACAAATAAAACATCTTTTTTATTTATCGGTTTTTTAAAATTTATTTTCATACAAATATATTTGATTATATACACTTAAAATGTATTAAGCAAGGTAAAAAAATCGCTAGGCAAGGCCTCACTATTTTTATTTCGTGGTGTAATATATTTTACATTACATTTAACGAACGGCCGTTTCTTAAATGTAAATTATTAGTGAATAAAAGTTTTGCGATGAATTGGCGTTTGGCCGTGTTTTTTGATGGCGTCGTAATGAGCTTTTGTACCATAGCCAACATGACGCTCAAAACCATATTTTGGATAAACTTTTGCATAATTTATCATAATTCTGTCTCGCGAAACTTTTGCCATAATTGATGCCATAGAAATAACTGGATGAAGTTCATCCCCTCTTATAATTGTCTCTTGATTTATGTATTCAATTGGTGCATGAAGTCCACCGTCCAGATAAACGTGAAGTGAGGAAAGCGAAACAGAATCTTCCAAATTTTTATCCGTGTCGCCCGCCTGCCTATAGCTGGCATTGTCGGGCAGGGAGCCCTTTAGGGTAAAGCGGGAAAAATTTGGAAGATTCTGTGAAGCGACTTTGGAAAGAGATTCATTCAAAGCTTTTTGAATACATTTTACAATTCCAAATTTATCAATATTTTCTGGAGAGACAAAAGATACAACGTAATCGCAAAAACCTTCGGTTTTTGCGACTTTCAAATACTCAAACCATTTTTCTCTCTGCTTTTTAGAAAGTTTCTTGGAATCTCGAAGTTTAGGCAACTTCGCATAGGTCTGACCTATGCAAAAAGAATTATCTTTAATTAAGAAAGCGCAGACAGCTACCGGTCCTGCTATCGGTCCTCTCCCTACTTCATCTATTCCCACAATATATTTAATATCTTTATTCATTAATAAATTTCTTGTTTATAACATTCATCACAATAAGGTTTAAATCCATTATTTGTCGCATAACTACTCAAAATTTCTATTCCACACTTAAAACATTTATCTTTAAAAACTTTAAAATTATTCACATATTTAAAACGATCTATAATCCTTTCATAAGGAGTCAAATTTGGAATTGCAATATTCTTCTTTCTATAAAATTCAAGTTCTTCCTTAACTATTCTAAATGGTTTTCCATTCCCTTCACTTATAATTCCAATATCTAGAATTTCATCTGTAATATTTTTTATATCTGGTTCTATGTTATTTGCTTTTATTAATTTTATATTCTTTGGTAAGTTTATCTTTTCATCATACCACCACCCACCTAGTTCTAAAACTTTTTCTTTTGAAATATTATAAATAATATTTGAAAGTGAAGCACTATAAGGAAAAGGGCTTATAGATAACGGGAAGAATTCTCCATATTCTCCACTTTCTAACATCTTGACCTTAATATCATCTACTAATTTCCAATACTCTTCTTCTGTATATTGCTTATTAAAAATACAAAATTTAGCATTATAAAGGCCAATGCAACCAAAACAGTATTGACAATTCTTGCAATTCATAATATATTCACAATCTCTTAATTCTCTACCTAAGGAAGAAAATTTAACATTCGAAGAATGAACACCGACACAAATAGTGCTATAAGCATTACTTGTCCAACTTCCCACTGAACAATCATAATTGTCAGATGATTGAGCTGCAAAGTCTGTATAATCATTATTTTCAGAATCTAAACACCAAAATGAATTTATAGTATTTTTTGAATTAATAATATAATTACCACTATAATTTTTAGAATGTTCATTTCTAGTAGCTCTAATGGGTAAATCATGTATTATTTTTTCTAATTTATCTCTATAATTTTTTAATTCTTTCTTATCCCCTAAATTAAACTCTTTTATTTTTTCAAGATAATCCTCTTTGTTATATTGAGTATTCCAAATACAATATTTTTTATTTCTAAGGTTTACACAACCAAAACAATTTGAACAATTTCGGCAATCATATATAAAATTACAATCTAAACAATCTTTTGAGAAATAAACATAATTACAGTTATAGCACCCATTCGGAAAAACTCCTTCATAAGATAAATCTGTATTTTGAGAAATGAGCATATCTAGAGAATTTTTAGCCCATAAAGGCCACACACTAAACATAATTTCTTCTGAGTTTATTCCACCAAAAGTATAATAGCAATTCTTTAGTTGTATCCCATAATTTGTATAATCACTGTTAACACTAGTAGGGTCACGAGTAAGGGCTGGTTGTGGAGAAACTAAAAATAATTTTTTAAATTGTTCTATAAAATTTTTATTAAAATCAAAATCTCTACCATTTATATACAAATCCCTATCGCCATGCCAATAATAATCAAAATCATAAACTGGAAATTCTGTTCCTTCTGGTATTGAAGAAATCATCTTTTCATTATGATTAGAGACATTACAGTCTCTCTTAAAAAGAGTTGTGTAATTTGCAAAAGCATATCGTCTTTGCCTGCGACAATCTGGACACATTTTGGGTGGAGGAACTTGAAATTTCTTAAAAAACTCAATATCATTTTCTAATATTTCAAAATCTGATTTGCACTGCAAACAATTGACCCTATGAGGAACCAAATTCTTTAATATTTCATTTATCCTCGCAGTAAACTTTGGAGTTTTGTCCATTTATAAATTATATCATTATTTGCTATACTGAAAAAATGGAGAAACTGGAACTCAATGCAAAGTTTATACACCTACACACCCACTCTCACTATTCCCTATTGGATGGATTATCTAAAATCCCTGATATGGTCAAGAAATGCAAGGAAAATGGTATGAATGCCTTGGCTATTACTGACCACGGCAATATGTATGGAGCTATTGAATTATACAAAGAAGCTAGAAAAGCCGATATTAAACCAATAATTGGAGTAGAAGCTTATATAGCTCTACGCGGACGAAAAGATAAAGAACCCGGAGTGGATAATAAAAGATACCATCTGACACTTCTTGCGAAAAATAGACAAGGTTATAAAAATCTAATGCGATTAGTGACAATCGCAAATCTTGAAGGTTATTATTATAAACCTCGCATGGATAAAGAAATTCTCCAAGAATTTCATGATGGTATTATTTGTTTATCTGGTTGTATGAGCAGTCAACTTTCTCAAGCAGTCCTAGCAAATAATAATGAAAAAGCAGAAGCTCTAATAAAAGAACATCAAGAAATTTTTGGCAAAGAAAATTATTTTTTAGAAATACACACTCATCCTCATGTAGAGAATGATGCGAGGCTTCGTGAAGGGATTAAAGCTTTAGGTAAAAAATTTAATATTCCAATTGTCGCCGGACAGGATTCTCACTATTTATGTCAAGAAGATCATCAAGCTCACTTTACACTTTTGCAAGTAAACACCGGTACAGATGGAAAAGAAGGAACTAAATTTGAATTTTCAGAAGATGATTTCTCTTTGATAGATGAGGAAACTGCTCGTCTATATTTTAGTGATTCACCAGAGGCAATTGACAATACAAAGATGGTTGCTGACTTGTGCGAAGAATATGATCTTGAGCTTGGGAAAGCATATTTCCCAGATTTCCCAATTCCAGAGGGAACAACTGCCGATGAAATTCTTCGTAAATTAGCTTATGAGGGATTTGCTTTCAGAGAGTTAGAACAAACAAGCATTTATACTGACCGATTGGAATATGAGCTTGGTATTATTAAACAAAAAGGTTATCCGACATATTTCTTGGTGGTTGGAGATCTGCTCAAATACGCGCGAGAAAATAAAATATATACAAACATCCGGGGGTCAGTCGCGGGGTCGCTTACTACTTATCTTGTAGGTATTACAAAAGTAGACCCTATCGCTTACAAACTTCCTTTTGAACGTTTTCTTAATCCAGAAAGACCATCACTTCCCGATATAGATATGGATTACGCCGATAATCGTCGAGATGAAATCATCGCATACGCAAAAAGAAAATACGGCGAAGATAAAGTCGCGCAGATTGGAACGTTTGGAACAATGATGGCGAAAGGATCAGTGAGAGACGTTGCACGTGCACTTGGACACCCATATAGTGTTGGTGACCGACTTTCTTCAATGATTCCACTTGGCTCTCAAGGTACACCTATGACCATTGAGCATGCAATGAAAATAGTTCCGGAATTAAAAATAGCTTACAAAGAAGAAAGAGAGACGAAAGAAATTATTGATTTAGCAAAAAAAATGGAAGGTTGTGTCCGACATATTTCTGTCCATGCTGCTGGAGTTGTCATGGCTCCACGTCCACTTTATGAATTCTCCCCTGTTCAATACGACCCTAAGGGCGGAAATATAATCACCCAATACGATATGTATAGTATTGAAGATGCTGGATTACCAAAGTTTGATTTCTTGGGAATTCGTAATCTTGCGATTTTAGCTGATGCAGTTAAGCTCGTTAAGAGAATCCACAACATAGATGTTGATATAGATAAGATACCACTTGATGACAAGTTGACTTTTGAAATACTAGCGCGAGGAGAGACAATGGGACTCTTCCAATTAAATGGTTCTGGAATGACACATTATCTAAAAGAATTAAAAGCTACTACAATCCACGACATCAATGCAATGGTAGCTCTTTATCGTCCTGGACCGATGGAGTCAATTCCAGAATACATTAAACGTAAGCACAATTCTAATCTTGTTTCATATCTTGACCCAAGAATGAAAGATATTCTTGACCAATCATACGGGGTGATAACTTATCAAGATGACGTTATGATGATTGCTATTAAGCTTGGTGGTTATTCTTGGCTTGAAGCGGATAAACTTCGTAAAGCGATGGGTAAAAAAATTCCGAGAGAAATGGAAGCTCAAAGGACAAAACTTCTAGAAGGATTTGTGGAAAATGGAATAACCCCTAAAATGGCCCAAGAATTATGGGCACTCATTGAACCTTTTGCCGCTTATGGGTTCAACAAAGCCCATGCTGCAAGTTATGGATTGGTTGCTTATCAAACAGCCTATATGAAAGCAAATTTCCCTGTCGAATACATGACAGCAATTATGACCGCTGAATCGGGAGATATTGAAAAAGTTGCCGAGATTATCGGCGAATGTAAAAAAATGAAGATAGAGGTTTTTCCTCCAAATGTAAATGAAAGTTTCGGGGGTTTTACTGTGATAAGTGGCTCTGATAAATTAACAGGTCGTGCTATAAGATTTGGACTTTATAATATAAAAAATTTGGGGACTGATATTGCTGATTCAATAATTGAGGAACGTAAAACAAATGGAAAATTTAAATCGCTAGAAGATTTTTTTGAAAGAATAAATCATAAAAATTTAAATAAGAAATCAGTAGAAGCACTGGCTAAATCGGGTTCAATGGATGAGCTTGCTGAGCGTAATATGATAATTGGAAATCTTGAGACTTTAATATCCTTCAACAAAGAATCACGTGGTGGTGGAAGTCAGGATTCACTCTTTGGTTCTATCGGAGGAATAAAGACAAACCTCTCTCTCGTTGAACAACCAAAAGTAACGATGAAAGAAAAACTTATTTGGGAAAAAGAATTACTTGGTCTTTATGTTTCTGGTCATCCTCTTAGTGAATATAAGGAAAAAATAGAAAAGTTTGGAACCTTAATAAAAAGTGTCAAGAAAGACGTAAAGATTGGTGTTCCAATCACAATAGCTGCAATAATAGATACTGTGAAAATTGTCACAACCAAAAACAACAATCGTATGGCCTTTATACGAATATCTGACTTTTCAGATAGTATAGAGGCAGTCGTTTTTAGTGGTCTTTTTGAAAAAAACAAAGATATATTAATTCCTGATACAATCATCGCGCTACAAGGCAAAGTGACAGAAAGAAATGGAGAGAAAAGTATAATGATTAATGCCTTTAAAAAGATATAAAGCAAAATGCCCCGCCGACAAAGTCGGCGGGGCATTTTTATATTATATTAAATTATTTCTTTCCCATCATCACTAATCTTTTTCATGATTTTCACGACTTGAGCAGGATAATTCTTAATATAAGAATTGTATTTTCTTAGGATTTGTAAAGTAGTTTTTCCATCATAATGACGAGCTGTATTTGGATTATTACCACCAAGATTTCGGGTAACAATTTCTATGGACTCATCAATTGACTTAAAACTTATTTTACATGAACCCCACCCAAAAACACTATTAGTGGCTTTATCACAATCCCATATTCCTCCAGTACTTTCACGCATTGCAATGGCTGGAAGTAAACGCCAATCAATGTCATTCTTTTCCGCTTCAATCACAAACTTCATTCCATAACCTTCAAGCGGAGCGTCATATTTTGCAAAATATGCATCTATGGCTTCTGCTTTTTCTTTACGTATTACTTCTAAATCAACTTGTTCTTTACGTATTACTTCTTCTTGTGTTATTATCACAGAATTTTCTTCCGTAAGAGTACTATTAACTGCAGTCAAATTTGGGATAGATGCAACTCCAGAGAGGGGCATCGCTATCGCAAGTATAGGAATCGCGATAATTGACTGCAAATAACGTATAATTTCTTGTTTATTCATAGGTGGTGATTACGCTTCACCAAACGCCGTGCCAAGGATCGTCTAAACATTTATTGAATAATCAAATAAATAGATTAAACGAAAAAATTCCTTATATACCATCACTGTAACGATATACTTGGAACTTCTTATATAGTAGCACAACGGCTCCTAAAAGTCAATAGTTATAACATAGTTCTTGCTCTCGTCAAACATAAAAAATCCTTATATAATAAGGATTTTTTATGTTTTATCCCTTGACAGTCATATGATTACTGTGTCAAAATAAGCCCTAAAAACAAGGGCATCCGGCTACTTTTGACAATAATCCCCTTTTGTCCTATAGATGTCCTTATTTTATAAGTATATTTGCTATATATCTTTTCCGTGACAATGCTTATACTTCTTGCCACTTCCACACGAACATGGGTCATTACGACCGATTTTTGGGGTCTCTCTTTTTATAGTTCCAGGGTTATCATTACCATCGGAAGAGCTTAATATGAGTTCAGGTCGTTCTTCAACCACCTCAGTTTGCCTATTGTCTTTAACATCGGCATTTATAGTATTAATTAAAGAAAATACCTGTTCCTTGAAGTTGGCTTCCATCTCTCTAAATAAACGTAGACCCTCTTTCGTGTATTCAATCAAAGGTTCCCTCTGTCCATAAGCACGTAAGTTCACTGACGACCTTGTATATTCCATTGTCTCTAGATGCTCTACCCATAGAGTATCGGTAGTATACAAAGCAATACGACGGATAGTTTCAAAAAACAATGAATCACCTAACGCCAAACTCTTTTGTTTGATAACCTCTAGAAGTGCTGGGTAATCAACAACCAAAGAATTAAGGAAATTTTGTATTTCATCAAAATTTCCTGAAAGCATTATACGACGACGCTCATAGACAACCTTACGCTGATGATTCATCACATTGTCATATTCAAGAGTATGTTTTCGAGAATCAAAATGGAATCCTTCAATTTTGGCCTGAGCATTCTCTAGGGTATTGGAAATAAATTTGTTTTCTATTGGTTGGTCTTCGGGTACCCCTAGCTTTGCCATCATTGATTTGATACGATCTGATCCAAAGATACGCATTAGGTCATCCTCAAGAGAGACATAAAACAGAGTCGCTCCTGGATCACCTTGACGCCCTGAACGCCCTCGAAGCTGATTGTCTATACGACGAGCTTCATGCCGCTCTGTACCTATTACAAACAAACCACCAAGATTTTTTACTTCTTCATATTTTTCTTTATCAAATGGGACACCTCCCAACTTAATATCAACTCCACGCCCAGCCATATTTGTCGCAACTGTAACTGCGCTTAGTCGTCCGGCATTGGCAATAATTTCTCCTTCTCGTTCATGATTTTTGGCATTAAGTATAGTATGAGGAATTCCTGCTTGGGTTAGATAAGCCGAAAGGAGTTCGTTCTTTTCAATTGAAACAGTTCCTATGAGTACTGGCTGACCTTTCTCGTGAAGCTCTTTGACCTTAATAGAGACCGCCAATAATTTATTTTTTTCTGTCTGATAAATCAGATCATTATAATCGTGTCTATTAATAGGACGATGAGTAGGTACAACGACTACATCAAGACCATAAACCTTGAGAAATTCTTCGCGAGATGTCTCAGCTGTTCCCGTCATACCTGAGAGTTTTTTATAAAATCTAAAATAATTTTGGAAAGTAATAGAGGCAACAGCTATCGTTTCTTTTTCAATCTTTACTCCCTCTTTAGCTTCTATGGCTTGGTGCAAACCTTCACTCCAACGACGCCCCGGTTGCAAGCGCCCAGTAAAAGAATCAACTATTATTACCTCTCCATCTTTGACAACATAATCTTTATTGTTCTCATACAGAGCACGAGCTTTAACTGCCGTCTCTAAGTGGTGAACATATTTAATTCCTTTTTCTGTATATATATCGTGGATACCAAGCAAATCCTCAGCCAATGTTATACCATGGTCAGTCAGAGATATGGCACGTAGTTTTTCATCTACAGTATAATCTTCCTCCGGTTTTAATTTCTTCGCAATATCAGCAAAAGTATAATACAAATCCTCACTGTCTTCTGCTTGTGATGAGATAATTAAAGGCGTACGAGATTCGTCTATCAATATAGAGTCAACCTCGTCCACAATAGCGTAATAATGACCCCTTTGAACAACTTCATTGACATTATGAGCTAGATTGTCTCGGAGATAATCAAAACCAAATTCATTATTTGTACCATAAGTTATATCACAAGCATAAGCTTCAGTCCGGGAACAAGGCCTGAGGAATTCGTATTGAACTTTAAAAGACCCCAATTCACTACCTTCTACTTCTTCTTTGTCTTGATGAGAGAGATCATAGATGTATGATGTATTCTGTGAATTAACAACTCCGACGCTAACTCCCAACATCGCAAATAATGGACCCATCCAAACCGCATCACGTCGTGAAAGATAATCATTCACCGTGACAATATGTACACCAAGACCTATGAGAGAATTCAAATAAGCGGGTAGCGTCGCAACTAAAGTTTTACCTTCACCCGTTCGCATCTCAGTAATATTTCCTTTGTGTAGTGCAACGCCTCCAATAAGTTGAACATCAAAAGGCCTCAGACCAAATGCACGAACTGATGCTTCACGAACCATCGCGAATACTTCAGGAAGTAAATCATCAAGACTTATATCTTCTTTAATCCTCAATCGTAATTCATCAGTCCTTACCTTAAAATCATGATCAGATAGCTTCTGCATCTGAAATTCTAGACTGTTTATCTTATCAACAAGAGGTCTCCATTTCTTTATAAGGCGACCACTCTCATTTCCTATTATGTTCTTTATTATTCCCATATATTCCCTATTGTAACACAAAAAGAAAATCCCCGATAGAGAGGGGATTTCTTTTTTTAAAAGTAAGAATATTACTTCTTTCCTTTCTTCTTTCCTTTCTTAGCTACTTTTTTAGCCTTCTTTTTTGCTGCCATATATTTATTAAAAAAATTATTTTTAAAGGATGTATGATTTCACGACCTTACAAAAAATTTATAAAAAATTATTTGTAAAAAAATTTATCACACTCACATATATATTATCTAACATATACAAGAATACTGCAATACTTTTTACTAAAAAACTGTGGATAACTTTTTTATTTTTTATTTTAAGAAAAGTGGAAATTTTTTGAAAAAAAATTTTCTAATTTAAAAAACAAAAAAGAAATTTCTGAATTTGGATTCCCCCTCCCCTTACCAAGGGGAGGGCTGGGGAGAGGTTCCTAATTAATTAAGAACCTCCCCTCATTCCCCTCCTTGGTAAGGAGGGGAGGAAATGCAATCCATATGAAAAACACCATGCTTTGGACAAGGTGTTTTTCATGTATTTGGTTTGTATCTATAAGCCGGGTTCTGTACTCTATTGCTAAAGCGATAGATATTTATCTAGGATGTAAATTACTCTACACCTCAAGCGATTCTTTCCGACCGAAATCGGAACACGATCTTGCACACGCGTAAGTATTTTGCCGTTTCACCCCCGACCTAGGTCGGGATTCGTCACTGTTCTCAACTCTGTCCTTGCGCCTGCCCGACTGAACTAGTCAGCCGTTCGGGCGGGGACGACGGGTGTTACCCGCTACGTTTTTTCAACACAAGGTCGAAATATGTGCCCGGACTTTCCTCACTCTGACCTGGGTCGGAGCGTATCCATCCAATACAAACCATAAGGATTATAGCAAGAACACACAAACTTGACAATATCGTTTCATTTTGATATACTTTACTTAGTGAGTAAATAATTCCAACAATTAATAGAGAATTATTTTATTGAAACAATTGCATAGCAAAACCCCTTCGAGCAATCGGAGGGATTTTGTATTATATAAAAAATATTATATACTTTATGCGGTAGCCGTTGTGTGTTTTAGCCAGCGGCTGCACTCACATATGCAATTGTGTTGGAGTTTTGCGCCCGCTGGCTCAAGCACATAACAAAAAATCTTCCGATTAATCGGAAGATTTTTTGTTTAATTTTATTTAAACTTTAATGAGGTATTTTTTCATAATCAAATCAATCAAGAAAAATATTTTTTCTATTGTTCCGTCCTATCAGGTCTTTCCCTTGTTGTCAGATTTCTTTTAGGACTTAAAATCAATGTCCATTATGTGCTCAATTGAGGCACATAATATCGACTCAATAAGTTACGCTTCGCTAACACGATACTAATACACGAATTTATGCGAATGACACGAATTTAATTCGTACATTCGTAACCATTCGTAATTTGTGTCGAGTTCATGTGCAAAGCACAACGGTTTCAAATTGAATTATTCCACGAACAGCTTCCGCTACCCGTGCCTTGTTACGACTTATTCCCTGTCACCGAGCTTACTGTAGGCCCTCCGTATGGAGAGATTTCGAGCACTCCCGGCTCCCTTGAATTGACGGGCGGTGAGTACAAGACTTGAGAACGTATTCACCGCGGTATATCTGACCCGCGATTACTAGTAATTCCAACTTCATGGGGTCGAGTTGCAGCCCCCAATCCGAACTGGCGCAATTTTTATTAGGATTCGCTCAGGGTTACCCCGTCGCTGCCCGTTGTAATTGCGATTGTATTATGCGTGTAGCCCAAGGTATCAGAGGGACATGCTGACCTGGCGTCATCCTCCCCTTCCTCCCCGAACTTTAAGCATAAACTTTTCTAAGTAGTCGGATTACTTTTGAGTAGTCCGACTACTAAAGTTTCTGCGCAAAGTTCGGGGCAGTCTCGTGTGACACTTATAACACACGACGAGGGTTGCGTTCGTTACCCCACTTAAGGGAACAATTCAAACCACGAACTGACGACGGCCATGCATCACCTGTCTACTAGTCTTGCGAGGGCTCTGGTTTCTCAGAGCTTTCATGTAGATTTCTAACCTTGGTAAGGTTCTTCGTTTATCATCGAATTAAACCGCATAATCCACTACTTGTGCAAGTCCCCGTCTATTCCTTTGAGTTTTAGCCTTGCGGCCGTACTTCCCAGGCGGATCTCTTAACGCGTTAGCTACGTCTCTCAGAGGGTCGATACTCCGAAAGGCTAGAGATCATCGTTTAGGGCGTGGACTACTGGGGTATCTAATCCCATTCGCTACCCACGCTTTCGTGCTTGAGTGTCAGACATGTGCTAGTATAGTGCCTTCGCTTTTGGTGTTCCCCATGATATCAACGGATTTCACCCCTACACCATGAGTTCCCTATACCCCTCACACTCTCTAGTTGTGCCGTTTCGTTCGCGATTCTCGGGTTAAGCCCGAGGATTTAACAAACGACTAACACTACCACCTACGCACCCTTTACGCCCAATAATTCCGGATAACGCTCGGGGCTCTCGTATTACCGCTCCTGCTGGCACGAGATTAGGAGCCCCTTATTCATGAGGTACCGTCAATAAACTTCTTCCCTCATAAAAGATTTTTACACTCCGAAGAGCTTCATCAATCACGCGGCGTCGCTCCGTCAGACTTTCGTCCATTGCGGAAGATTCTCGACTGCAGCCACCCGTAGGTGTATGGGCCGTGTCTCAGTCCCATCGGTGAGGGTCAGCCTCTCAGCTCCCCTAAGCGTCATAGCCTTGGTGGTCCATTACACCGCCAACTAGCTGATACTTCACAGGCCTTTCCCTAAGCGCAACAAATAAATTTGCACTTTACTCCGGAGAGACTATCGCGTATTAGCTCACCTTTCGGTGAGTTGTTCGCGACTTAGGGGGAAGTTCCTATGTATTACTACCTCGTTCGCCACTAACTTCAAACGACCTTTGACTTGATATAATCTCATCATTGGAAAAATGAAGTCCGTTCGACTTGCATGCCTTATCCACGCCGCCAGCGTTCATCCTGAGCTAGGATCAAACTCTACTTAAAAATCACGTAAAATTAGTTTACACTAATCACGTGACGAATAGAACGGAACAAAAGAAAAAATACTTTATATTCCTATACTGATTATTTACTTGCTTGCCTCGCCAACTTGGATAAAGTTTGGCGGGCTTTGATTCTTACATACCTATTTAAATTTCAAAGAAATTAAAACAGCCCGAATAAACAGACTGTGGGCTCTATTATATACAAACAGCTATATAAGTCAAGCGTTTTGATATATGGACGTGGAAAGCTATAAATAGACATAAAAGGCTTTAAAATGTAGGGCTAATGATAACGATCAAAACCCATCGAATCAGGAGTTTTTCTATGATGCTTATGTCCATGCTTTATTTTTGTAGGTTTTTGTTTTTGTGTTTGCTGGTCAACTTTCAACTGAAATTCTTTTTTGATTTCTTGGTTGTTATCTTTAACAATTTTATAAGGATTATCTTTCTCACTAAACAAACTATCCCAGTATTCAACTTCCATATTATCTATATACCACTTACTATCTTCCTTTTTTTCTAATTTTTCAGGATGAAGAACATGATATTTTTCAGCTATTTCTAATCTTTCTCTTTTTTCTGCTCCCTCGAAATCAATATCAATTTGCCCATTTTTTCCTATTTTTAAATCTTTATTATTTTCAAGATTAAATTTTTCCATATTCTAATTATACTCCTAAAAATAAAAAATCAAATACATTTACAAATTTTTGTGCCCCGTGAGGGAATCGCGATTACGTTTTCGGTCACAAGTATTTTTCTACTGAAAAATCTCGCGACCCCGACTCGGCTCGTCAGCCTTCGTCTTTCGATTTTCTTAAACATATATTTAGATATGTTTAAGAATCACAAATTTTGTGCTTCGCAAAAATTTGTGCCCCGTGAGGGAAACGCGGGTACGCTTTCGCCTATTACATAGGCAGGTACTTTTCCGTCTCGCTTCGCTCGTATGGAAAAGTCTTTCGATTCCCTCACGCGAGACAAGCAGTTGTCTCGCTACGGGGCACAATAATAAAAACCATTTTACAACGGTTTTTATTATTGTGCCCCGTGAGGGAATCGAACCCCCGACCATCTCCTTAAGAGGGAGCTGCTCTACCAGCTGAGCTAACAGGGCAAAAACTTTAAAAATAAAATAACTTCTATACTATATTATTTTTTAGACAATTTTACAAGCTCATCTATTAATTTTTTATAGAAACACAAATCATTAAAACTCTCCTTTTCCAGGATTAAACATATAATTAATTCATTACTCTTATTGATTTATATCAATCAACTCCGAATTATTAATTTCACCATTTACCCATCCCCAGATCATATAACTTGAATTAATGTCATTATTATCTTTCTCGATTATTTTCTCCTGGTTAGTCGCTAAATCATAGATATATATTATATCAGGAGATGAATATTCTCCCTTATCTTCTGTTGTTCCTATATAAATAAAGTATTTACCATCAGGAGAAATAATTGGTGTTGCTAGATATAAAGGATTTATTGGTATTTTAGAAAATTGTTTCGTTTTAATGTTATATGACCATATTCCTTCATTTTCAGTTGCACTTCCAAATTCTTTTGCTTCCAAATAGACAATATCACCATTCCAAGTAAAAGGAATAAATGAATATCGTGGATCTGGAGTTTTATTTTGAGAAAAAATAAATTCTTTCATTTTTGTTTGATGATTATAAAAATATAAACTGTAGTTAAGATTATTCATGTCTCTCTCAACAAATATCCAAAGATTATCATCATCCATTGATTGGACCGCGGAATAGAAAGTCATGCCTTCAGATAACTTCATACTTCCTAAAACATCTTTAGGCATAAAACTATATGAGTAATCTTTACTACTTTCCAATTTTTCTCTTTTCACCTTAACTTCTGTACCCAATAAGATTTTCTCGCCATCTACAGAGGCAAAATATAGTTTATTGGTTCGATCTTGGTTTTTATTGAAAACAAATTTATTTTGCCCCTTTATCTGATTCTCTGTTTTAGGAATCTCTTCAACCTTTTTATCTTCCCCCTTACTCTTTCCCAAAAAATACGCCCCACCACCCACTACCAAAACACCAACAATAATTGCTAAAAGTGCTATCAACGCAAAACCTTTGTTTGTTTTCATTATTTTAATAGATTAGATTAATAATCAATTACAAACTAATTATACACCTTTTACTCTTTTTCCAATACTTTATAAAATTTCTCAATTTTACCCGAAACGCGCGATAGCAGAAGCTGGGTAAAATAAATATGGAAGTAAAAATGGAAGTCGGACTTCCATATTTTTTATTTTCTCAACAATTTTACAAGCCCATCTGTTAATTTTTTAACAGATGCATCATCATAAAGTGAAAGAGTAAAGACGGGTTTTCCTAATTTCTCGAAATCTTTCTTAATTTTTTCAAAACTTTTTTTAGTAGTTGAACTACTAAAATCTAGAACATCAGTCTTAGTCAAAATAATTACTTCCTCTTTTTCCAAAAGGGTTTTATCATAAGTCCCCAATTCTTTGCGAATTTGTTTGTAAACTTTTAATGGCTCATTGTTCTCTAAAGACACAAGATGAGCCAACATTCTAGTTCTTTTGATATGTTTTAAGAATTTTGTACCCAAACCTTTCCCTTCTGAGGCCCCTTCAATAAGCCCTGGGATATCGGCAAGAGTATAACCAAAGAAATCCCCAAGATTTGGGTCTAGAGTCGTGAATTGATAACTACCAATCTTGGCCGAGGCATTGGTAATCGCATTCAAAAGGGATGATTTCCCAGCGTTTGGTAATCCAATCAACCCGACATCAGCAAAAAGCTCAAGCTCAATTTTAAAATTACCTTGTTCTCCTATTTTACCCTTGGTCGCTTGTGTAGGAGTAGTGTTGATAGAGGTCTTAAATTGTTCGTTTCCATATCCACCCATACCACCTTTGAGTAATAGTTCTTTTTGCCCAGCGTAGTCCAAAGAAACAGACCCACCACTTTCCACATTAGTAATGATAGAACCTATCGGTAATTCAATAATTAAATCTTTCCCATCTTTTCCGTGTTTACTTCCACCCGCTCCTTCAGCCCCATCATTTCCTCTAAATTCTTTTTTATGTTTGTATTTTGCAAGTAAGTTGATATCAGAAACGGCAACAGCGTAAATAGATCCACCCTTGCCACCGTCACCACCATTTGGACCTCCTTTGTCTATAAACTTCTCGCGACGCCAACGAACAACCCCGTTTCCTCCACGGCCAGCTTTTGCAAAAAATTTTATTTCATCTATGAACATATGTATTCTAGCGAGCACAAAATAAATTGATTTTCGCTGTCGCGTCGGAGCCCTTTAGGGTAAAGCGCAAGAAAATTAAATTATTTTGTGCGAAGCTATACTCCAACTTACGCTACTAAAGCTCTTTCAGCAAGTTCAATGGCTCCTTCTTTACTTTTGACACCAACAAGAAACAAATTTTTGTGACAAAAAACAGCATCTATTACTCCGGAAATTTTTTGAAATTCTTCATCTCTAAGACCAGCCCAACTCTCCGGAAAATCTTTTCTATTTCCGAAAGAATTAATATCTGAACGCATTGCTATAATTCGCCATTCATCAGTTTTATAAACTACAAAAAGAGGTTCCGGAAAATCTTGTAATGCATCCCATATTTCATATCTAGAAACATTCGGCATTTCTATTACTATCAATCTTTTATCTGTGCTATTTTTATAAAAAGTCTGAATAATTTTTGTAATTTCTATTTGATCGCTGGATTTTTTTATTTCCCTCTTTAAAATTTCTTTTACCCAAATAAGAGCTTTTTTAAATTGTTCATCATTGTCCATCTTTTCCAATGATGTGGGACGAAAAATGGATAAAGCGTCTTGAATTAAGTAAGGAAAAATTTTATGTTTTTTTTCAATCAAATCAAAACCGTTATCACCAGCATCAATAGGAGCTACGAGCTTATCATCAACTATTTTTGCTAATTCTTTGGACCCGCAAATTTTCTCTCCATATTTATTCCAAACAAGACCAAATGACGAATACAGGATGCCATTTTCTCTAACACCTGCGCCACCCTTTTGGTGGTGATCAAAACGATCTTTTCTCGGATCATAAATTCCACCAACATCATAAACATAATCTCCCCTCTCAATTACTTTCGGATCACGTGTGCGAATTATTTTTATATTTCCATTATTTAAAATTGACAAAGTTGCTGTAGCAAAAAGGTCATCTGCATGGAAAGAACCATTGTGAGTAACTAATATTTTCTTTTTTGTAAAGATTGACATACACTTAATTATCAAAATGGAATACTTTACTTAATATCCAGTTGATTATTGAGACAAGTAATGCCCCTATAAAAGCAGCGTAGAAAGTGGAAACGGAAAAGCCTTGAATGAAAGTTCCCATATACCAAAATACTGCCCCATTTATAACGAGAGAAAAAAGTCCTAAGGTTATCAAGTTTATTGGTAAAGTTAGAATTTTAATAATCGGCTTTACAAACATATTGAAAAGTGTGAGACATGCCCCGACGATAAGAGTAACCCAGATAGGGTCTATTGCGATTCCCTCAATAATTTTAGAAGTTGCAAAAACTGCGATAGAAAGAATAATCCAATGTAAAATTAATTTCATAATTTAAAAATTAAACAAATAATTTATCAACGACCTCTTTAACCTGTGAACCATCAGCCTTGCCCTTAAGTTCTTTCATAATAGAAGACATAAACATACCCTTTTTAGTTAAATCCTTAATAGTTAGCTCATCAATCTTATTTTTTACAAATTCTTCTATCTCACCTATTTCCATCAATTTTGGTAAAAATTCTTCTAAAATATGAAGTTGGTCTGTCTCTATATCTACCAAATCCATACGTCCACCCTTTGTAAATTGCTCTATTGAATCCTTATGTTGTTTGGAAGCTCGTGTTATAACTTTAATAGCTTCTTCATCAGTAAGCATATCTTGTGGAGTTCTATTGGTTGCTACAAGTTCATTGGTAAAAGCTGTGACTAATCCCCTCATAACCTCAAGGCGAACCTTGTCCCCTGATTTCATACAATCTTTTATACTATTCTTAATTTGTTCGTGTAACATACTATTATTATATCAAATTTATGTTAAAATACAATTATGAAAAAAATTATATTTTTTGATACTGAAACAACGGGCAATGAACCCAAAAAGGATTTCCTCTGCCAGTTGGCTTATAAGACCAAAGCCGCCTCCACACAAGGCTCTGGCGAGCCGAAGGAAGAGACTTTTTGTGAACTTTATAAACCACCAATTCCTATCCCCCCTGAGGCTTCAGCTGTTCATCATATTACTAATAAAATGGTAATAGATAAAAAAGCTTTTAAAGAAAGTGGTGAGTATGGAAAAATAAAAATTTTACTTGAATCTCCTGACTCTATCATGGTGGCTCATAACAATAAGTTTGATTCTGAAATAATAAAAAATGAAGGAATTATTCCAGCAAATACTATTTGCACACTTCGTGTCGCACGTGCTCTTGATAAAAACAATGTTATTCCGCAATACCGCCTTCAATATTTGCGATACTATTTAGATATTGAGATTGAGGCAGAAGCACACGATGCCCTTGGCGATGTATTGGTTCTTGAGAAATTGTATGAGCGATTACTTGATAAGATAATGAAGGAGGAAAGCGTGAGTGAAGAAAAAGCTATTGAGAAAATGATAGATATATCATCCCGTCCTTCACTTATGAATATGTTTAATTTTGGAAAATATAACGGAAAGACGGTGGAAGAAGTTTCAAACATAGACCGAGGATACCTAGATTGGATGCTTACTCAAAAAGAACAAAATAACGCTGAAGCCGAAGAAGATTGGATTTATACACTTAAATATCACCTAGGGAAATTACAATAAAAATATGATAGAATAAGAATATGAATTTACTTATCATTATTTTTCTGGGAGTTCTCATTGTCCTTGTCATAGGGTTATTTTTCTTTCTGAAAAAGGGACCAGTTGAGAAGAGTGATAATGGGGTACAACTTCTTTTGACTCAAATAAATGAATTATCTCGCACTATAGACAACAAGCTTGGTGAATCCCAAAAAGAAATAAGCCAATCCATGCGATACCAATCAACAGAAACATCGCGAATTATCGCTGATATTACTGAGAAAATTACCCGTCTAGATGAGACAAATAAACAAGTTGTTTCCTTTGCTGACCAGCTTAAAAACTTGCAAGACATATTGAAGAACCCAAAGCAACGAGGAGTTTTGGGAGAATATTACCTTGAGACATTACTCAAAAATGTTATGCCCCCGGGAAGTTATCAAATGCAGTATCCATTTCCTGATGGGACTATAGTTGATGCGGTGGTTTTTGTTAAAGATAAAATTATTCCTATTGATTCAAAGTTCTCACTTGAAAATTACAATCGTATTTCAGAGACAAATGATAAGGGAGAAAAGGACCGCCTTGAGAAACTTTTTGTGGGTGATTTAAAGAATAGAATAGTTGAAACATCTAAATATATCCAACCAAAAGAAAACACCATGGATTTCGCTTTTATGTTCATCCCTCACGAAGCAATCTATTATGATTTGTTGGTAAATAAAATTGGTGGAAGTAGTGAAGAGACAGATAACTTGATTCAAAGAGCTGCTAGTAAATATAAAGTTATAATAGTATCCCCTACTTCATTCCTTGCATATCTGCAAACAGTGCTTCAGGGCCTCAAAGCCATGCAAATAGAAGAAGGGGCAAAAGATATTATTAAAAGAGTTGGAGAGCTGGGAACACATTTACGAAGTTACGAAGAAGTTCACCAAAAACTTGGCAAATCTATTGAAACAACAGTAAATCATTTTAATAAATCAAATCACGAATTCAGAAAAATAGATAAAGACGTCATGCGAATTACCGGAGAGACAATAGAGATTGAAACTCTTTCTATAGAGAAACCCCAAGAAGAAAATTAAAATGCTGAATAAAAAATTGCTGGGGGACTAGGAATCGGACCTAAATTTTCTGCTTCAAAGGCAGACGTCCTACCGTTAGACGATCCCCCAAATATTTAAACATTTATAAGAATACCCTAAAAACAACTATTTTTCAACTATCTATATATTATGTTATAATATACCCATGCAAATAACTTCAACAGAAAAATATTTTTTGTTTGTATTATTATTAATAACAGTAGTAATTACCCTTTTAATTTTTTATCCTTTTCTTGCTATGCTTGTGCTAGCAACAGCTTTTGCTGTAGTACTTAATCCAATTTATTTGTGGATCAAAAAACACTTAGTCAAAAATATCGCATGGCTCGCATCTTTATTAACTGTAATAATATTTCTTGTGTTTTTATGTGTTCCCTTATTTTTCATCGGTAAAGCGGTTTTTAATCAAACACAAGACTTATACCTCAACGTAATTAGTTCAGGAAATTCTAGTCACTTCATAGAATCAATTAATTCTTCTATTAATAAACTACTACCAGAAGGTTTTAGTTTTGATATTCATTCAAAAATAACACAGTTAGTTTCTTCCCTATCAAACAACTTGACTAAATTTTTCTCATCAACTATCAACTCTATCGTGATGTTCGTCTTGATGATATTTACTCTCTTCTATTTATTAAAAGATGGCGAAAAATGGGAAAAGGGTTTTATGAAAATTCTCCCACTTAGAGATAATAATACAAGCGAAATTCTTACAAATCTTAAAAAATCAATTAATCGAATATTTAAGGGGTCATTTATTATCGCGATCGCTCAAGGGATTCTAGCTTGGATTGGATTTACAGTTTTCGGTGTCCCGAACGCTATTATTTGGGCAATAGTCGCAGCTATCGCATCATTTATTCCGACAATTGGAACCTCTGTAGTTACAGTGCCAGCAATATTGTTCTTATTCTTCACAGGAATGCAATTACAAGCTCTTGGACTTCTTATTTGGTCAATTATTATTGTTGGAACAATAGATAACATATTAAGTCCATACATTATTTCAAAAGATACTGAGATTCCTTCTCTATTTATTCTTTTTGCAATCTTAGGCGCGGTATCATTGATAGGTCCCTTAGGAATCCTTATTGGCCCACTCGTTTTGAGTTTACTATATAGTTTAGTTTCTATTTATAAAAAAGAGATACAGAATTAAACTGAAATTCCCGCCACATAACCCGTCGTCCAACAAATCTGGAGAGAATAACCTCCGGAGTTTCTACTTATATTTAGTAAATCTCCTGTAATAAATAAATTCTTGTATAATTTTGAAGACATATTTTTCATGTCTAATTCTTTTAATGATACTCCACCATCTGCTACTATAGACCTATCGTAACCCATAAGATTTGTAATTTCTACTGGAAGATTCTTTAATAATTTTACAAACTTTTTCCTATCTTCTTTACTGATACTGTGAACTTTAGTATTAAAATCTAACCCTGTCTCTATTAATTCAATAGCCTTTGTTATTCCTTCTGGAACAATATCTTTCAAAACAGTTCTCCATATTTTATTTTTATTAGCATCAAAAACTTTAATGATAAATTCTTCAAGCTTACCTTCATTTGTATCTGGGTATGCATCAATATGAGCAGTAACCCTACCTTCCTGTTGTAATAAATCATCTACCTTTTTAGAACTATTTAAAATAAGAGGACCAGAAAGACCAAAATGTGTAAATAATATTTTGCCAAGTTTAGAAAATTGCTTTTTACCCTCAAGAAAGAAAGTTATTTTCATAAAAGATAATGACACACCAGCCAAACTCTTTACCCATTTATCACTCACAGCTAATGGCACAATATCTGGACTTGAATCTTTCACAGTATGCCCTATATCTTTAAGCCATTTTAATCCATCTCCCGTTGAGCCAGTCTCAGGATGTGACATCCCACCAGTCGCAAGAATAAATGATTTCGCATATAAAAGCCCATTGTTTGTCCCTACACTTTCTATTAAATTATCACACACATTTATTTTCTTAACGGTGCAATTACTTTTTACAGAAACATTATTTTTCTCTAATTCTTTTTCTAAAACCCTAAAAACATCAGAAGCTTTTTCTGTTACTGGGAAAACACGATTACGCGCCTGGACAACAAGTGGCAAACCGCGCGACTCAAAATAATTGAACGTATCTTTAACTCCAAAAATAGAAAATGGTGAATATAAATACGGGGCTCCTTCGCCATAAACTTTTAGTAATTTGTGAATATCAGGTTCATTGTTGGTAATATTGCATCTACCGCCACCGGTGATTTTTAATTTCTCCCCTGGAGTTTTATTTTTATCTATCACAAGGCACGATTTACCACGCGCCGAAGCCACAGCTCCTGCCATAAGACCAGAGGCACCGCCACCTATGATGATTACATCCCAAATTTTACTTTGTCTCACCATAACTTTATGTGTGGGTGGATTCTTCTGTTTTTTTATTTGGTTTTTCAGCATTAAGGATTTTGATTAGTGCAAGCTCAAGTGGTAATTCACTTATCACGGCCGTGCGAAGGGATTGATATGTTTCGAGCAGGATTGAAAGAGTTGCAGACGAGATATGTTCAGGTTTTGTTGATACAAGTTTTGTGAGATACTCTAAATCGCGTTCACTAACTGTTGCCTCAATAGATTTTTTTGTATTTGGTACATAGCGAAGCATAAGGGCATAACGAAGTTTGTAAAGAATCATTTTAATATAAACTCCCATATCAATGTTTTGATTGACGGCTTTTTCAATAGACGCAAATCCTTTATCAATATCATTTGTAGCAAGTGCATCTAGGAAACTATCTACCAATGTAGTATTCGGAGCGCCTGTAATTTCTTCAATTTCAGTTATATTTATTATTTTATCTTTTGAAAAAGAAATAACTTTCTGCAAAGTTCCAAGCGCGTCACGAAATGCACCATCAGCAAGGAGCGCGATGAGTTCGGCTCCACCGTCTTCAAGTTTGTATTCTTCTTTCTTTGCAATATTTTTAATGTGTTGTGATAAAATTGCATCATTGGGTTTCTTAAAAACGAAACTTTGGCAACGAGAAATTATTGTTTCAGGCACCTTTTCCAGCTCGGTTGTGGCGAGAATAAAAATCACATGCTCTGGTGGTTCTTCAATAGTTTTTAAAAGTGCATTCCAGGCTTCCTTTGTAAACATATGTACTTCATCTAAAATGTAAATTTTGTATTTTGAATCAAAAGGTAGAGTACGAACATTTTCATTGATATCTCTTATATCATCTATTCCACGATTACTAGCTGCATCCATTTCATAAATATCATTAACAGATGTACCTAGTTCTTTTGCTATTATGCGAGCAACACTTGTCTTTCCTATACCACGAGGACCACAAAAAAGATAGGCATGAGCCACACGACCTGCCTTTAAACTGCCTGAAATGGCCTTTACAATGTGGTCTTGGCCAATAACCTCATCAAAGCTCTCTGGGCGATATTTCCTATATAGTGCAATATTGGAATCTTTCATGTGGACATTATACCAAATTAATGATTTTTGATAAAATCATTAACTACATTTTCTACCTCTTTGGTGGTTTTTGTTTCCATCAATTCTACTCGTAATTCTTTAGCTCCGTCAAAACCATTTACATATGCCTTGAAATGTTTTTTCATCACAGCAAAATTCTTATGTTTGCCGAGAATTTTCTCAAATAGTTTTGTGTGTTCAACCATAACTTTTAATTTTTCTTTGGTCGTTGGAATTTTTCCAGAGAATAGCCATGGATTCCCAAAAATTGCTCGGCCGAGCATAATACCATCACAACCTGTTTCTTTTGCTTTTTTTATACCATCTTTTATATCTCTCACATCACCATTACCAATTATTTTAGTTTTGACCATCATTTGATTTCTAATCTCCACTACCCTTTTTACATAATCCCAGTTTGCAGGAGCTTTTGACATTTCCTTTCTGGTACGAGCATGAATAGTGAGAGCATCAATATTCTGTGACAACAAAAAAGGAATCCATTCTTCCAGCTGGCTTTTGTTGTAACCGACACGAGTTTTAACTGATATTGAAACATTCTTTTTAGAGTCCTTTATTCCATCTTTGACTGCCTGAATTATTTCTCTTGCTTTTTTCATATCTTTCATCATCGCCGCTCCTGCACCTTGTCTCTCAATAGATTTATCTGGGCATCCCATATTGATATCAATACCATCAAAACCAAGTGAGGCGACATACTTTACAGCTTGACGCATCTTCACTGGATTAGAAGAAAAAAGTTGAGCGACAATTGGCTTTTCTTTTTTTGAATAAATTAAATTATTTTTTAGAATTTCTCTACCAGCACTTATAAGCCCATCGGCAGAAATGAATTCTGTCCACAAAACATCAGGTTTTCCATATTTACAAATAATACTACGAAAAGCCGCATCGGTGACATCGGCCATCGGCGCTAAACAAAAAAACGGTTTCGGTAACTTTTCCCAGAAATTTTTCATAATATCTAATCTTTTAAAATTAATAAAATAGTCTTTGAGAAATGACTTGGGAGCGCGACGGCGCGAGCACGAGGAATTTTTCAGCAGAAAAATATCCGTGCATTTCGAGAAGAGCTATTTTATGATTTTTAAAAGATTCCTTTTACTGAAACTTATACAAGACCTTGTTACTAAATCGTAGGTCTATATATAGGAGTGTATTATACTTTGAATTTATCTCACCGGCAAATTCTTTTTTTCTCATAGAAAGAGTTAGGTTATCTAATATAACCTCTAAATCATTATCACTTTTAAAAATAATTTTAGGTATAGTATTATTTATCCCATGATTCAAATACAAAGAATGTGTACCATCTGGATCTACAGTTAGGTAAATCGGTTTAAAGCCTAAAGATGTAACCCCATCAATAAATCTTTCAAGTGCGTGGAAACGTTCAACATTAGTCATCTGCTTTCCCAATGGATTTTCGCCACCACCAGAAAGGTCCATATAATATTTAAAATAAACATTTCCAGAGAAATATGGCGCTTTATCAAAAATAAAACCATCATTATTTATGAAGTAACAATTTTCTCCAACATCATCTTTATTTTCTGGTATTATCACTCCACAATACAAAAATGAGCCTACTCTTTCCTTTATATTTATTTTCAAAGTTTTTAATCCCTCACGCGAAACTGAAAGCGACTCTATCCTTGGAAAATTTAAAATTAAATTATTATAAATTTGTTTGCGTGGGTATATAAAACTATTCGCCCTAGAAAAAAGATAAACATATTTACCAGAAATATCTGCGCGAACTTCTTTCTCTACTTCGTCTTGGTCTATAATATGAGTCCCCGTTATTACAACTTTATCTATTATTACGTGTCTATCTTCTGAAAAAAAAGCAAGAGCCCATGTTATAGAAACAAAAAGTATAAAAAAAAGAATAAGCAGGCGTAATCGTCGCGCTCGACGATTACGCCTAATTTGTATAATACGCGGAGATGTAGGTATGTCTTTCATTTTTTATTTATGAAATAATATCTTTTCCTAAATATTTCTGTAAAACTTCAGGGATTTTGATAGTACCGTCAGCTTGTTGATAATTTTCCATAATGGCTATGAGAGTACGTCCAAGAGCAATAACAGTAGCATCATTCATGTGGACGGGTTCTATCTTCCCATCTTTTCTTCGTACCCGAGTATTCAAACGACGAGACTGAAAACCCCCTGTCAAATCTGCACTATGAGTTTCTCTATATTTATTTTGTCCAGGCATCCATGTTTCAATATCAATTTGTCTTGTATCTGGAAAACCCATATCCCCTGTGCAAATTATTACTATTTGATATGGTAATTTTAAAGTTTGTAATATATATTCCTGAATAGCAACAAGAAAATTTTGTTCCTGCATAGAATTTTCAGGTAAAGAAAAAACTTCCATTTCTAATTTATCAAACTGATGTTGACGTAAAATTCCATTAGTATCTTTTCCAGCTGCACCAGCTTCTCTCCTAAAGGCAGTTGAATATCCTGCATATCTAATTGGTAATTCACTTTCTTCAAAAATTTTATTCATGTGCATAGATCCAAGTGTATGCTCGGCACTTCCGATAAGCATAAGGTCATCGTTGGGGAAAATATAATGTTCCTCAGGTGTCATATATCGTGCCATTTTTACTTGTACTAACGGTCTAATAAAAACTGGAGGTAAAACAGGTATGAATTTAGAAATATTTATAGAAATATTAGATTCCTCCGCTATTTTTTTTAATATTTCTTCGTTTGTTAAAATTTCCCAACACATTTGGATTAGAGCAAAATGTAAAAGGACTAAATCTCCTTTCAAATAAGAAAACCGTGACGAAGCAACCTCGCCTGCTGTTTCTGTATCAATAATCCCTAACGCTTTTCCTAGTTCAAAATGTTCTTTGGGAGTAAAAGAAAATTCTGGTTTTCCCCCCCATTGACGTATTATTTGATTACCTGTTTCATCAAGGCCATCTGGAGTATCTACAGAAGGAATGTTGGGTATTTTTAACATAAGTGATTGCCATGTTTTCATAACCTCACGAAGTTCTTCTTCCTTTTCTTTCAATTCTTCTTTAACTAAACTCATTTCTTGAATTAATTGCTCACGAGCTTCTTTGCTCAATGTTCCACCCATGGAAACACTACATTTATTTTGTTCGCCACGTAAAAATTCAACGCGAGAGAGTAATTCCAATCTTTTTTCATCAATAGAAATAAGCCCATCAATATCAACTTCGATGTGTTTCTTCTTAGCTCCTTCTTTAACTATATCTTTATTTTCCCGTATAAACTTAATATCTAGCATAATAAATATATTATATAAAAAAATGATATAATACACAAATTAATAAGCAAGGTTGCATAATTCAAATTTTATGAGCCGCGTCGGAGCCCTTTAGGGTAAAGCGCGAATAAAAATTGAATTATGCAATCTTGCTTATAAAAAATTAATATGAAAGATATTTATAAATTAAAACCAGAGCAATTCCCGAAACCATTACTTGAAATCCCTCAACCACCGAAGACACTATATATACGTGGCAAACTTCCAGACCCAGATTTGATATATCTGGCTGTCGTTGGTTCTCGCAAATATACTTCTTATGGAAAAGATATTTGCGAAAAATTAATTCGTGGATTAAAAGGTTACCCTATCGTCATTGTCTCCGGTCTTGCGATGGGGATAGATAGTATTGCGCATAGGACTGCTCTTGAAGTCGGGCTCATAACAATATCTTTCCCGGGCTCAGGACTTGATAATAGTGTTTTATACCCAAGGGCAAATATTAAACTCGCCCAAGAAATTGTGGATAAGGGAGGTTGTTTACTTTCAGAATTTGAACCGAGCTTCATATCACAACTTTATTCTTTTCCTCAAAGGAATCGCCTGATGGCTGGAATTTCAAAAGCCGTACTTATCATAGAAGCTGAAGAAAAATCTGGCACACTCATTACCGCTCGCTTGGCACTTGATTATAATCGCGATGTCCTTGCCGTCCCCGGTTCTGCATTTTCTTCAAATTCCAATGGAACGAATTCTCTTATTAAGCAAGGAGCTACCCCTGTAACAAAAAGTGAGGATGTATTAATCGCACTCGGATTTGAAATTGAAAAGCCTACCCAAACCGACGCCGAAAAGTACGCCGACTGTTCAAAAGAAGAAATGAAAATCATTGAGCTTCTCCGAGAGCCAATCGAACGTGACGAACTCGTCCGAATTTCAGGAATGAAAATAGCCGAAGCCAACGCCCTCCTCTCCATCATGGAAATAAAAGATTTAATTAAAGAAGAATTAGGGGAGATTAGGAGAATGTAAAATTACATTTGCATAAAAATGTGATTTCATGTAATACTTATGGCAATATGAAACTTTTAATTGTTGAATCACCATCGAAAGCAAAAACTATTGAGAAATATTTAGCGGGCGCATACACAGTGCGTGCGTCTGTTGGGCATATCAGGGACTTACCAAAATCAAACAAAGATGCGATAGATATTCCTGCCGGATTTGTGCCTCGTTATGAAATATCAAAAGGGAAAGAAAAAGTTGTCAGCGAATTAAAATCTCTTTCAGAAAAAGCAGAGGAGATAATGCTTGCGACTGACCCGGACCGTGAAGGAGAAGCAATATCTTGGCATCTAAAAGAACTCCTCGATGCTGATAAGAAAATCAAAGCACCGATTAAAAGAGTAACTTTTCACGAGATTACCAAAGAAGCAGTAGAGGAAGCACTTCAAAATCCTCGTGATATTGACCAAAATTTGGTTAAAGCCCAAGAAGCACGAAGAGTTCTTGACCGTCTCGTAGGATATGATTTATCTGGAATAATCTGGAAAAAAGTGCGTTATGGACTTTCCGCTGGGCGAGTTCAATCCCCTGCACTACGTATAATCATGGAACGCGAACGTGAAATTCGCGCATTTATTCCAGAGCAATATTGGACAATAGAAGGAACTTTTAAAACCTCACCGAAAGCTCCCTCGCCTGATAAGGAGAGGGCGGGGGGAGAGGTTTTGCGTCTGTCATGTGTAGAAGAACCTCGCGACGAGAAACTGGTAGAAAAAATATTAGAACTTGGCAAACAAGAAAAGTGGTTTGTCACAGATGTTAAAACAAGCGAGCAAAAACGTTCCCCTCGTGCACCTTTCACCACTTCAACCCTTCAACAAACAGCAAGCACTCGTTTTGGATTTTCACCATCAAGAACAATGCAAACTGCTCAGAAACTTTATGAGGCAGGGTTCATCACGTACATGCGTACTGATAGCACAAATTTGTCTGTGCAAGCTCAGAATCAAATACTCAAACTTGTTGAGAAAAAATACGGCAAGGAATATGCTGAATTACACATTTATAAAACTAAATCTAAAAATGCCCAAGAAGCCCACGAAGCTATTCGCCCTACACACATAGAAGAGGAACACGCTGGAGCAACTGAAGACCAGAAAAAACTTTACAATCTCATCTGGGAAAGAACTGTCTCTTCTCAAATGTCTGATGCAAAATTATTAAAAACAAAGATAACTGCAAATATTTCTTCCTCCTCCCCTGCTAAGGGGAGGACTGAGGAGGGGTCTATCCCTGATTTTGTTGCCAATGGTTCGCAAGTATTATTCCTCGGCTGGCTCATGTGTGATATTGGAGCTCGTGGAGAAGATGTTGAATTACCAAAAGTTGAGACTGGTGAAGAATTAAAACTGATAGACCTCACAAGTACAGAAAAATTTACAGAACCACCAAATCGTTATACTGAAGCAGGGCTCATCAAGGAGCTTGAAGCCCGAGATATTGGCCGACCTTCTACTTATGCTTCAATTATGAAAACAATTGAGGACAGAGGTTATGTCCGAAAAGAGGGGCGAACACTTTTCCCTACTGATACTGGAGATGTTGTTTCTAGTTTTCTAGAGAATAATTTTGCAAATTATATTAGTGATACTTTCACCGCCGAGATGGAAGATGAGCTCGATGATATATCCAATGGCACAAGAGATTATGTAAAAACATTGAGTGATTTCTATACACCATTCCAAAAAGAAATAAAAGAAAAAGATAAGTTGGCCAAAGCGACAAATATGGGAGAGGCTCCTCTCGATATCATGTGCCCAAAATGTGGCAAAAGTATGATTGTAAAACTTTCACGTAATGGTAAATTCTATTCTTGCAGTAACTACCCAGATTGTGATGGAGCTCGTACAATGGAGGGTAACATATTAGAAGGTCCAAAAGAAACTGGAGAAATGTGTCCTCTTTGTGGGGATAAAAAACCTGCCTCGATGCAAGGCGGAGGTAAAAATGGTGGCGGAAAATTAGTCATTCGAGAAGGACGCTTTGGAACTTTTATTTCTTGTTCTCGTTACCCAAAATGTAAATTTATAAAACAAGATGAGGAAGAAATAAAAAAGAAAATGACCGATATTACTTGCCCAATGTGCCATAAAGGGAAAATGATGGAACGTCGAGGACGATTTGGAATATTCTATTCATGCAGTGATTATCCTGATTGTAAAAACGCTATTAAGGCAAAACCAACTGGAAATATTTGTGACATGTGTGGTTTTCTTATGATGGAAGGAACTAAGACAATTCCAGAACGTTGTAGCAACAAGATGTGTAAGAATCACAATCCGCACAAGCATGGTGATAATATAAAATTAAAGAAATAAAATAATAAAATTAAAAACTAGTTTTAAAGCTAGTTATTAATTTTTTTGGTATAATACCTAAATGGAACCTAAGGTAGAAGAAATATTTTCTTTAGCACAAAATTTAAAAAAAGAGGATAAAGATCTTATACAAAAAGCCTATGATTTCGCACGTACTGCTCATAAGGGGCAGTTGCGTAAAAGTGGTGATCCATATTTCAATCATGTATTTGCAACAGCGAAAAATTTAGCCGATCTTGGAATGAAGTCAAAAACAATATCAGCAGGATTACTTCATGATGTTATGGAAGATACACTTATTACCGAAGAAGAATTAAAAAAAGAATTTGGCAATGAAATAGTAGAACTAATAAAAGGAGTTACAAAACTTGGTAAAGTTAAATATAAAGGTGTAGAACGCAACGTAGAAAACTTGAGAAAGTTTTTTATATCTGTGGCAAAAGATTTGCGTGTTCTTGTTATTAAATTGGCAGATCGACTTCACAATATGGAGACTTTAGAGCATGTTCGCCCAGACAAACAGAAACGCATAGCGCTAGAAACTCTAGAAATATATGCTCCTCTCGCAGATCGTTTGTCTATGGGGCGACTTAAGGGTAAATTGGAAGATGCAGCATTTAAATTTGCATATCCCAAAGAATATGAAGAAGTTAAAAAATTACTTTTAGATAAAAAAGATGTTGATAAAAAATATTTGATTGAAGTAAAAAATATAATTACTCAAAAAATAAAAGAAGTAAAAATAAAGGGCGCTCTGATAGATTACAGGCAAAAACACTTATATTCACTCTGGAAGAAACTCCAAAAATGTGATATGGATATGGGTAAAATATACGACATAATAGCTCTCCGAGTTATGGTTGATTCCGTTGCTGATTGTTACCATGTCCTCGGATTAATTCACGGAGAATGGACTCCAGTGCCTAATCGCATAAAAGATTATATCGCTACCCCAAAAGCAAATGGATACCAGAGTTTACATACAACTATATTTACAGGGACTGGAGGAATAGTAGAAATACAAATTCGTACACATGAAATGCATGAAAAGGCTGAGAACGGTATTGCAGCACACTATATATATAAAGAAAAAGGTAGTAAAGAAAAAACAATACCGAAACAATTTGAATGGGTGCAACAACTTCACGAACTTAATCAACATGAAGATAATCCAGAAAATTTCTTAAAAACAATAAAAATGGATTTCTTCAAAAACCGAGTTTTCGTTTTTACTCCCAAGGGAGATATTATAGATCTACCAGAAGATTCTTCTGTTATTGATTTTGCTTATGTGATACATACTGATATTGGCAACCATGTCCAAGGAGCAATAGTAAATGGCAAAAATTCAGCCCTTAATACTAAATTAAAAAACAATGACATAGTTGAAATACAAGTAAACAAAAAAGCTAATCCATCTTCAAAATGGCTTGACTATGCCAAAACTACTCTTGCCCGCAAGCAAATAAATCTCTACTTGAAATCAAATAGTTTACTTTCTAAATTTTTATCGTTCGGGAAAAATTAAATTGAGAAATTTTTGATATTATAAAGGTCAATATCTTCTTCTGTTTTTTTTATTTCTTGTTTTGTTCTGTCATCAATAAGATGGGTATCGTCATCTCCATTTGTATCATTAGATGGATTGTCCTCTACAGAAATCACAGCTTTAATTTGTGATTCTTGACTTGCTATAAATTTATCCAGCATGCTATTTGGATTTTTATCTTCACTTGATTTAATTAGGCCGAGAATAGTGTGTAAGTCATCATTTGTGAAGAAATCAATAGTAATATAACCGCCATTCTCTTTCTTTTCTATATGAACACGCGTGCCGAGGGACTCTTGTAATTTCTCTTCCATTTCCGCTATCTCTGGGTCTATAAGATATTCTTTTTTACGAACACGATCAAAAGCAATTTTACGTGCTGCTTTTTCTGCGTCTCGCACTGTCATTTTTTTAAAGATTATTTCTTTAAATAGAACCATCTGCTGTTCTGGCCTGTCTGTAAGCATTAAGATAGGGCGAGTATGACCTTCACTTATCTTTTTTGCAGAAAGTGCATCCAGCATTTCTTGAGGTAATGCAAGAAGTCGAAGTGTATTTGATACATACTCACGACTTTTCCCAACCTTTGCTCCTATTTGAGTGTGGGTGAATTTGAATTCTTCAACAAGTCGCATAAAAGCACGGGCCCGTTCAACAGCATTGAGGTCTTCACGTTGCAAATTCTCAATGATAGAAAGCTCAAGCTTGGCCATATTATCGTCACCCACTCTGATAATAACTGGAATCTGTTCTAGCCCAGCAAGTTTTGATGCTCGTAATCTACGCTCACCCGCGATAAGTTCATATTCTACAGAAATACCTCCATCTTCTTTTTGAATTTCTTCTCGTGATACGACAAGTGGCTGAAGCACACCATACTGACGAATAGAATCAGCTAAATCACGCAGTCGATCTTCATCAAACTCACGACGTGGTTGAAATGGATTTGATTTAATTTTTTCTATATCCACCCAAAAAATTGAATTACTATAAAGTTGAGCCATATAGATTATTTTATCATATATTATTTAAATAAAAAATGTGCGCCGGGTAGGATTCGAACCTACGTAGCCCGAAGGCGTTTGATTTACAGTCAAATGCAATTGACCACTCTGCCACCGACGCATTACTCGCTAGTATACATAATTTTACTTATTTTTACAATTCCTTGCATTTTCACAAAATGCGGATATAATGCAAGTAAATTAATAAAAAAGAATATGTTCCCAGAATACGAAAAAAGAATTGATAAGAAAATGATCAATTTTCTTATAGAACTAAACGAAGAACAAGCAGTGGTACGAGGACTATCAAATCCAGAAGAAATTGAGGCTTATGACGAGGCTTCAGCGACAAAACCAATTTTGGAAGATATTAAACTTCCAATTGGAAAAATCCTAAGTATGCTAATAAAGTACACTGGCAATAAAGAAAATCATAACCCTTAGGGCTCTATGATTTTTTCTTTTTATTTCACACTATGCAATTGAGATCTTGGAACTAAAATATCAGATTTAATTTTCTTTTTTTTCATTTCTATCAAGAGTTCTCCTTCTTTCATTGTCACATAGACAGTATCTCCCTTTTTTACACCTTTTGAGATAATAAAATTAGCGACTGGATTTAGAATCTTATCTTGTATTAGCCGTCCAAGTGGTCGAGCTCCATAATGTGGGTTATACCCTTCTTTTGCTAAATACAAAAGAGCTTCATCGGAAATCTCAATTTCAATTCCCTTTCCAAGTAAACGTTCGCGAATAATTTTAATTTTAATATCAACAATATGACGGATAACTTCAGGTGACAAAATATCAAAGATAATAATATCATCCAATCTATTTAAGAATTCCGGACGGAAATAATCTTTCAAAGAATCAAGTACTTTGTCTTTGGTCTGAGCATATTCATCTTTTTTGGAATTATTTGTAAATCCTAATGATTCCATTTTTTCTATAAAGTTAGAACCTATATTTGAGGTGAGAATAATAATTGTATTTTTGAAATTTACCACACGCCCCTTCGCATCAGTAAGACGACCTTCGTCAAGTACTTGAAGTAAAATGTTTAAAACTTCAGGATGTGCTTTTTCTATTTCATCAAATAATACGACAGAGTAAGGACGGTGCCTAACTGCTTCGGTAAGATTACCTGATTCATCATAACCAACATATCCAGGTGGTGAGCCAATAAGCTTTGACACACTATGTCGCTCTGTGTATTCACTCATATCTACTCGAATAAGTGCCTTGTCATCATCAAACATAAATTGAGCTAATGCTTTTGTGAGTTCTGTCTTTCCCACTCCTGTTGGACCAAGGAAAATGAAAGAACCAATCGGTTTATTTGGGTCAGAAATTCCAGCCCGGCTTCGGCGGACAACATCAGCAATCTTTTTAATCGCTACATTCTGACCAACCACACGTAAATGAAGTTCATTTTCTATGTGAGACAATTTTTTTAATTCCTCTTCAAGCATCTTTTCAAGCGGTATCCCTGTCCAACGAGCAACAACAGAAGCAATATCTTCTGTGGTTATTTCTTCTTTAAGTATGCGACGTGATTTTTGAAGTTTTTTCAAACGAGAAAGTTTGGTCTCTAATTTATTTTGTAAATCAGGAATTCTCCCGTATCGTATTTCTGCAGCTCTGCCCAAATCCGCACGCATTTCAGCATTTTCGGCTTCAATTCGGAGTAATTCTAATTCTTTCTTTAGCGCGCGGATTTCCTGAACTGTTTCTTTTTCATTTTTCCATTTAAGTTCAAGTTCGTGGGTTTTCTCTTTCAAATTAGCAATCTCTTTCTCAATGTCTTTTAATCGGTCTTTAGCAACTTTGCTTTCCGATTTACTTTCTCTTTTGATTTCTTTTGTGAGTGCTTCTTTCTCAACTTCAAAACGCATAATTTTGCGGTCTGCATCTTCTAAAATTGGTGGTTTATTTTCAAGTGCAAGTCGTAGAGATGATGAAGCCTCATCGATAAGGTCAACAGCTTTGTCGGGTAAATATCTATTTGTAATATATCTTGAACTCAAGTTTACCGCTGAGATAATAGCATCATCTGTAATTCGAACTCCATGGAAAAGCTCATATTTTTCTTTTAGTCCACGTAAAATTGCAACTGCATCATCAATACTTGGCTCGTCTATATAAACCGGCTGAAACCTTCGAGCAAGAGCTGGATCTTTCTCAATATGTTTCTGATATTCTTTTAAAGTTGTTGCGCCTATAGCATGAAGCTCACCGCGGGCAAGTGCCGGCTTTAGCATGTTTGATGCATCAAGGGACCCTTCTGAACTTCCTGCTCCTACTATAGTATGTATCTCGTCTATGAAGAGAATTATTTTACCATTGGACCTTTCTATTTCTTTTATAATACCACGTAATCTTTCCTCAAATTCTCCACGGTATTTTGTTCCCGACAATAATAATCCAAGATCAAGAGACACGACTTCTTTATCTTTTAAACTTTCAGGAACATCGTTTTTGGCAATACGAATTGCGAGCGCTTCAGCCACGGCTGTTTTCCCAGTACCCGCTTCTCCTATTAAAATAGGATTGTTCTTAGTACGACGAGAGAGAATCTGCATCATTCGCATAATTTCTCCTTCACGCCCAATGACTGGATCAAGTTTATCTTCTCGAGCTAGGGTTGTGAGATTTCGGGTAAACTTAACGAGAAGTTTTGGTTTCTTAGAGGAACCTGATTCTGCTACATTCTCATTACGAAGCAATTTAAGAACATCGATAACTTTATCTTTGTCTATTTTAAAGCGTCCTAACAATTCACGAGCTTCACCTGGAACTTCAAGAAGAGAAACGAATAAGTGTTCAGTAGAGACAAATTCATCTTTAATTGTGATAGCTACTTTAGTAGAATTCTCTATAATCTGGGCTAAATCTGGGGTAAGATAAATTTGATATGAAGGTGAAAGTGTATTACGGTTCTCTGGTGACTCTATCATCTCAACCAAATTATCTGTTAGAAGCATGGTATCAACTTCCATTTTATCTAATATAGAAATAATCAAAGAATCTTCTTGCACTAAAAGCGCAGTCAAAAGATGTAGAGAATTCACATGGTTTTGGCCACGTTCAATGGCCAGCTCGTGAGCCTTTCGTATTACTTCTTTTGCTTTAGTTGTAAAATTGTTGAATGGGGGCATAAAAAATAATTAATTACTGGTGCTACTGCTATCTATAGCGCTAGCTTCTAACCCAGTTTTTGGTTTAGTAACGTTATCTACTGTTATTGGTGAAATTTTTAAAATGGTAAATCCATTGTCAAACTTTTTCAAAACAGAAACATTGAAATCTGTCTTGTCTAAAATAACTTTGTATAATTCCTGCTCTTTTATCAAACTTGAATCAACGAGAATCAACCCGATATCAGAAATAATTATTCCCTGACCAATAGCCAATGGTTCATTACTAATAACACTGCCATCTTCATTTACACCATTGGTGGTAGTAGGAGAAGGCATAGAAGGATCGGTTGAAGTTAAATTTGTATTATTTAAATAAATAGATACAAGCGCATCGCTATTACTAAATAATAGTAATGAATCATCTTTGGGGGTTGTTGCCTCATCAGTTAATTTATTATTGGTAGCGGGAACAGGAACAGGAACTTGCACTGTTGTAACTTTCTCTATTGTTCGTTGAATGACATTATTTATGGTCTGTGGAACACTTTTAGGCATTTGGTTCATAAGAGAAACTGTCACAATACCCGTAGCAATAGACACCACAAAAGTAATGAGCAAAGTCAATAAAACGAGCTGTTTTTTGTCTAATTCTTTAATATCCATATACAAGGACATTATAGCACAAAAATAGATTCTATTTCCACCCCGTTAGAGGTTGCCCTCAGATACCAATCTGAGTGCTTCGACCACCTAGGGGCGGTCTACCTCTAACGGGGTCCACTGTTTATATTTCTTTAAAATATTTTTTAGTCCTCTATATAATATGTCCATATCACTCATTTTATTCGCCCTTCCAAGAGAAATACGAAGAGACCCCCCAACCTCACTTCCATCTTTCAGGCAAATTTTTCTTATTGCATCAATTACGTATGATTTATTGTGGTCATCGCTTTTGCAAGCGCTTTTTTCTGAAACAAAAATTCCACGGGCAGATAATTCAATAACTAAAAGTTCACTTGAAATTCCTAAAACAGAAATATTAATATTGTTCGGCAAACGATTTGTCTTGTCACCATTTAGAATTATTTTATAACCTGATACACCTGAGAGCGATAATAATTTTTTAATTCCATAATCACGAATTTTTGTAAGTCGTTCAGATTCTTTTTGTTTTATTTTATTTGTAATACTAAATGCTTCCGCTAAACCAGCAATCAATGACACACTTTCTGTCCCTGAATGTAAACCAAATTCTTGTCCACCGCCAGCATAAAGCGGGGAAAGCTTTACTCCCCGCTTTTTATATAAAACACCAATTCCTTTTGGACCATAGATTTTTGAACTATTGAAAGACATTAAATCAACACCGAGTTTTTCAATATTTTCTGTATATAAATAATTCATCGCCTGACATGCATCTGTGTGGAAAACAGGGAAAACCCCATCCCCCGCCTTCCCCAAAGGGGAAGGAGCTCCCTCTCCTTTGGAGAGGGCTGGGGTAAGGTAATTCTTCTTAAAATGCCGAATTATTTTTGCAATCTCCTGTATCGGTTGGACCGTCCCAATTTCATTGTTCGCATACATTACCGAAACTAAAACCGTATTTTCTTTCAAAGAATCTTTTAATTCTTCGAGATTTACAATTCCAGATTTATCAACAGAAATATAAGTGACTTCAGCTTCCCCGCTCTCTTCGAGCATTTTACAATTTTCAAGTACTGCAGGATGTTCTATTTTTGTAGTAATTATATGTGGCTTTTTATATTCGAATTCGGAATTTTCATTCTTAATTCTTAATTCATAATTCTTAATTAGCCCGAGCAAAGCGAGGGCAATGCTTTCTGTTCCACTCCCTGTAAAAATAATCTCATCATTATGAGCATTTATAAGCTTCGCAATTTTATTCCTTGATTCCTCTATAACATTTCTTACTTTAACCCCTTCTTGGTGTATCGCACTTGAATTAGTAAAAAAATTACACTCATAAAGAGCCATTTTCCGTGCCACACTTTTATCTATCGGCGTAGCACTTGCATAATCAAGATAAATATTTTTATTTCTAAACATGCTTATTACTATACCATATTTTCACCCCTCCCCAACCCTCCCCTTGGCAGAGGGAGGGAGTTCTTATTGTAAAAAAAGCCTTATTGGTATATACTCTTTTAATATATGAATACTATTATCTTATTTTATATAATTTCCGGGGCTGTTGTTATCATCTTATTATGGATTTTAATAATTGAGCTCAGATTGAATAAAATCTTTGCTGGAACAAAGGCCCGCAATTTAGAAGAAATGATCGTTATTGTTGGTAAAAAGATAAATCAATTAGAAGAGACTCAAGTAAAGATAGATAAGCATTTAGTCACCATAGATAGTAGATTGGATAAATCCATTAGAAATGTTGAGATGGTACGTTTTAATCCATTTATAGATGCCGGTGGAAACCAAAGTTTTGCAATCGCCTTTATGAATGATGAAAAAAATGGAGTCGTGATGTCGAGCCTTTATGCACGGGACCGTATGAGCATCTTTGCAAAGCCAATAGTAAATGGTAAATCAGAATTTGAATTGTCTAGTGAAGAAAAAGAGGTTCTAGAAAAAACCATTAAATAAAAATAGCAAGATAATAATTATTTCCGCAGAAAATATAATTTTATTCGCGCTTTACCCTAAAGGGCTCCGACGCGACTCATAAAATTTCATTTTCTGCTCCAATTTCATTTATGTCAACAGAAACAAAAACAATTGAAAAGGTTCGCCCTCCCGTAGTAGTTGTTATGGGGCACGTTGACCATGGAAAATCAACTCTTCTTGACTATATTAGGAAATCAAATATCGTCGAAGGTGAAGCGGGTGGAATAACTCAGCATATTAGTGCGTATGAAGTTGTGGCTAAGGATGATAAAGGTGAAAATCGACTAATCACATTTTTAGATACACCCGGACACGAAGCATTTTCAAAAATGCGAACTCGTGGCGCACAAGCCGCAGACATTGCAATACTAGTCGTATCAGCTGAAGATGGAGTTAAGGCTCAAACACTTGAAGCCTACAAAACAATAATGGAAAGTAAAATTCCATATATTGTAGCTATAAATAAAATAGATAAACCAAATGCCAACATTGAAAAAACAAAAATGGATTTATCTGAAAAAGAAATATATTTAGAAGGAATGGGTGGCGATATTCCTTTTGTTCTTATTTCAGCTAAAGCAGGAACAGGTGTATCCGAGCTTTTAGAGATGATTATTCTTGTTGCTGACCTACAAGGACTCACCGGAAACAGAGAACTAAATGCTACGGGCGTAATAATAGAAGCAAAACGTGAACCAAAACGAGGAGTTTCTGCAACATGTGTGATAAAAGACGGGACACTTCGTGCTGGAATGTTTGTAGCCTGTGGAGAAGCCATAGTTAACACCCGTATAATGGAGAACTTCTTGGGTAAACCCATAAAAGAAGCCACCTTCTCGTCCCCTATTAAACTTGTTGGATTTGAATCAATGCCAGAAGTGGGTAATGTATTTGAGTCATTTAACACAAAAAAAGAAGCTGAAAATTATGTAAAATTGAGCGTTACTGCCCCGAAGTCCAAAGGAGTCGGGGTCTCGACTGTAAACGTCGGGAGCCTGCCTACCGGCAAGGCAGGTAAAATAATTCCGATAATAATAAAAACAGATGTTTCTGGAACAATCGAAGCCATAGAAAAAGAAATAGCAAAATTAAATACCGAAGAAATTTCATTCAAAATAATTAGTAAGGGAGTTGGAGCGATAAATGAATCAGACCTCAAAATGGGAAATGTGAATAAAGAAAGTATAATTGTTGGATTTAATACAAAGATGGACAGTGGAGCTGGGGATTTGAATGAGACCCTGAAGGTAAATGTGGAAATATTTAATATTATTTATAAACTTACTGATTGGCTAAAAGAACTCGTAGAAATTCGTCGTCCTCGTCTTGAAACTATAGAAGTAATAGGGTCTCTCAAAGTTCTAAAAACATTTGGGTCAACAAAGGATAAGCATATCGTCGGGGGAAAAGTTACAACTGGAAGAATAGCTCTCGGCAGTAAAATCCGTATAATTCGTCGTGATTTTGAAATAGGAACTGGAAAAATTGTAGAATTACAAGTGAACAAATTAAAATCAAGAGAAGTTTTAGAGGGCTCTGATTGTGGAATTCAAGTAGAAACCAAAATAGACATTTCAGCAGGTGATGTTTTAGAAGTTTTTGAAATAGTAATTAAGTAACGTATTTTTCTCCCCCTGCGAAGGGGGAGTGCCCGGAGGACGAGGGGGTGTATCACCCCTCAGTCGCAAGCGACAGCTCCCCTTCGCAGGGGAGCATAAATTATGTCTGAATTTAGAAATGAAAAAATAAAAAATAATGTGAAAGAACTCGCAGCCCTTTATATAGAGCGCGAAGCGGGACCTACATCTATGATTACAGTCACTAGAGTTATTCTCTCTCCTGACGGAAAAAGAGCAACGATTATGATAAGCGTCTTACCTAGAGAAAAAGAAAATGCCGCTTATGGATTTATAAAAAGAAATCTGGGGGAATTGAGAAAGTATGTTTCTAAAAATCTAAAAATAAACCCTATCCCATTTTTAGATGTAGTAATAGACGAGGGCGAAAAAAATCGCCAAAAAATTGACGAGTTGCTGAAGAGTTAGTTGCTAGGTTATAGTTTCTAGGTTATAGTAAAAATCAAGGCCTGGTAGCCAAGTGGTAAGGCAGAGATCTGCAAAATCTCTATACGGCGGTTCAATTCCGCCCCAGGCCTCAAAAATAAAGTAGCAATTTATACAAATTTTTGTTAGTATAATTTTATTGCTGGGGTGGCGAAACTGGTAGACGCACTGCGCTTAGGACGCAACGAGATTCATCTCATGGAGGTTCAAATCCTCTCCCCAGCACCAGTAAAAATATCATTTTTTGTTTGCTTATCTTATCCAAATATAGTATACTCAAAAGCATGACGATTATTGCTAATATATTGCCTTATTTACAGATTATACTGTCCATTATTTTAATAGCTGCAATCTTGCTTCAGCAATCAAGTGCTGGGGTCGGGGGTGCTCTAGGTGGAGGAGATGGAGGTGGACTTTATAGTACACGCCGTGGTTTTGAGAAATTTCTCTTTATCTTAACAATAGTTATTGGTATCATTTTCGCCGTGTCATCGTTCATAGCTATATTCATCAAATAATTAAAGGTTGTTATCTCTAGCTAACTATTTTGATTGAGTGCTTTTATGCGTAAATTTATTCTATTCATTAAAGAATTCCATATTTATAAGAAAAAAGAACTCCTGGAGGCTGTTGCATCTTTTTCTAAGAAGCAATTTCTAGTTTTCGTAACAATTTTATTTGTTGCTTTTATTTTTATGATAGTTTTACTGGGGAAAATTAATTCTGTATTCATGATTAATATCCCAACAAACGGAGGAACCATCACGGAGGGCATTATTGGTGTTCCAACACTGATTAGCCCAGTTATTTCTTTATCTGATGCAGATAAAGACTTAACCTCGCTTGTTTATTCTGGTTTAATGAGAAAAACCCCTGAAGGTAAATTTATACCAGACATCGCTGAATCATTTACAGTATCCCCTGACGGCACAAGTTATACTTTTATAATTAAAAAAAATGCGAAATTCCATAATGGCACAAAAGTTACAGCCGACGATGTTATTTTTACAATAGAAAAAATAAAAGACCCGATAATAAAGAGCCCTCGCAAAATGGGATGGGATGGGATTAGTGTTAGTAAAAAAGATGATTATACAATTGTCTTTACACTCGCTCAACCTTATATATCTTTCCTAGATAACACAACTATCGGAATACTTCCTTCTAGTTTATGGAAAAGTGTTAATGTAAATGAATTTAATTTATCCCCTCTCAACACTAAAGCCATAGGAACAGGTCCTTATAAAATTAAATCTGTTTTAAAAAATAAAGATGGAATATCTTTGGAATATAAGCTTGAACGTTTTAATAATTTTTCTCTTGGTAAACCACGCATTAAATATTTCAATATTATTTCTTATGCTAATGAAAAAGATTTAGTAAAAGCATTGCTCAATCATTCAATTGACCAAGCAGGCGGAATAAGTTCAGAAAACACAGAAAGCATAAAAAAGGGTAAATACGTAATCCGCACAGCAACATTACCTAGAATCTTCGGAATCTTTTTTAATAGTAGTAAAAATAAAATTTTTACCGACCAGACAATTGTTAAAGCTTTTGATAAAGCGATAAATAAACAAGAAATCGTAGACCAAGTATTAGGAGGTTATGGGTCTATGGTTTATAGTCCAATACCAGAAAAAATTATTCCAAGTGAATCTAAAGAAAAGTATAATAATGCAACAATAGAAGAAGCTAATCTTCTACTTGAAAAAGCGGGGTGGGTGAAAGGAGATGATGGTATTCGTACAAAAGGAGGAACAACTACCAAAACTGTAACGAAAAAAGTGGGCGGAAAAACAGTCACACAAGCAGTGAAAAGTACAACTCCAGTCACCAGACTTTCTTTTTCTCTAACCACTGGAGATACCCCAGAACTCAAACAAACAGCATTATTAATCCAAGAACAATTAGCAAAAATTGGTGTTGAAGTAGATATAAAAAAGGTTTATGAGACTGGCCAATTAAACCAACTTATCCGAGCTCGTGAGTATGAAGCATTATTCTTTGGGCAAGTTGTAAATCATGAATCTGACTTATATTCATTTTGGCACTCAACTCAACGAACAGACCCCGGATTAAACATCGCAATGTATAATGATAAGAAGGCAGATACTATTCTTGAATCAATCCAAAAAACACTAAAAATCGAAGATCGTATAAATAAATATGAGGATCTTGCAAAAGAATTTACTATTAATATACCAGCAATATTAATTTATTCTCCAGAATATTTGTATGTAACTTCACCTAATCTTAATAATTTTTCAATTGAAAATATAACGATACCATCAGATCGTTTTTCTGAAATCTATACATGGTCTGCTGATACAGACAAAGTGTGGAAAATTTTTACTAAATAACAGCCGCCTACGCTTTTGCTTCGGCGAGCCAAAGAAAAAGATGAATGAAATACCTAAACAAATTCAAAACCCTAAATTAAAAAGCGGTCAAAGATTCAGTTATCGCAAACAAGGCAACATCCGTGTTATGCATAAGACACAGCAACCTACCAATAATATAATCGGTTCAACAATTAAACAAAATTACACTAGTGATAAAACACAAGTAATTAATAAGAGAATAAGTCGTGGAAGTTATCAATACAGCAATATTAAAAGAGGCAACAGCCGTTCGAGAAAAGAAATGGAAGGAATTCAAAACAAAATAACTTTACAAAAAAACAAAACAAATCCAATACCGTCTCCAGAAAAAGGAGTTATTAGAATAATCCCCCTTGGAGGAGCAGAAGAAATCGGGAAAAATATGACAGCTATTGAAATTGGTGACGATATTATCGTTATCGATGCTGGAATGCAATTCAAGACAGAAGATACTCCTGGAATTGATTACATTATACCAAACACAACATACCTAGAAGAACGTAAAGATAAAATACGAGGTATGTTTATAACCCATGGACATCTAGACCATATTGGAGGTGTTCCTCTTGTAATGAGTCGTATTGGTAATCCCCCACTTTATTCTCGCAACCTTTCAATTTTATTAATAAAAAAACGCCAAGAGGAATTTTCACATTTACTTCCTCTTAATACTCATATTGTTGAAAAAGATTCTGTTGTCTATGCTGGAAATATTCGTATTCGTTTTTTTGGAGTAACACATACTTTCCCTGATTCTATGGGCATAGTAATTGAAACTCCTTATGGGTCAATCGTTACACCGGGAGATTTTAAACTTGACCAAATAGATGGAAAAGCAACAGAGGAAGAGGAAAAAGAGTATGCCTTTTTTGATAAAGAAAAAGTACTTTTGCTTATGACTGACTCAACCAACATTGAGAACGAAGGATTTGCTCTTCCAGAAATTAAAGTCCATGAAGGTTTAGATAAACTTATAAAACAAGTAACTGGTCGTGTTATTATTTCAGCTTTTGCTTCGTCTATTACTCGTCTGATGAAAATCGTTGAGATCGCTGAATCTCTTAATAAAAAAGTAGTGCTCGATGGAAGGTCTCTAAAAACAAATATGGAGGTCTGTGAACAAGCTGGAATTTTTAAACCGAAAAAAGGTACTATTATTCCTGTTGAAGATGCTGATAAATATCCTCCAAATAAAATTCTTATTATGATGACTGGAGCTCAAGGCGAAGAATTTGCTGCTCTTTCCAGAGCAGCAAATAAAACTCATAAAAAATTCCAAATTAAAGCTGGTGATACAATAATTCTTTCGGCTTCCATTGTTCCAGGAAATGAAATTGCCGTCCAACATTTAAAAGATAATTTAACTCGTCACGGTGTTCGTCTTATAAGTTACCGAACAAGTGAAGAATATATTCATGCGACTGGACATGGTAATCAAGAAGATATTAAGTGGTTACATAGAAAAACACATCCTAAATTTTTTATTCCTATCCACGGATGGCATTCAATGCTAGTTAAACACAAAGAAATTGCAATGTTGCTCGGAATGTCTGAAGAAAATATAATCGTGCCTGATAATGGTTCAATTATTGAAATTGTTGATAATGGAAATAAAATGATTCTTCGAAAAGAAAAAGCACCTTCAGGCCCAATGATGGTAGATGGATTCTCAATTGGAGATGAACAAGATGTGGTTATCAGAGATAGAGTAATGCTTGCCCAAGATGGAATGTTTGTTTTAATTGCAACTATTGATTCTGCCACAGGAAAGTTAAGGAAATCACCCGATATAATATCTCGTGGATTTATTTATTTAAAAGAAAATCAAGAGTTGTTACATCAAGTCAGGCTTATCATCAAGAAAACTGTTGAAGATGAAACTCATGGGATGAACCCTATCAATTTTGACGTTATAAAAACTGCACTGGGAGACAATATATCAAAATTTCTTTTCCAAAAAACAGCCAAGAGACCAATTGTTATACCAGTATTATTAAGCATATAAAAAAATATTATAACACAAATTAAAATTTTAGTAGTCGGACTACTAAAAAATAAAATGAAAACAACAAAAATCAAAAGAATGTATGTTTTATCATTTCTTTTCTCTTTACACATAGCACTTTCTGCATATGTAAATTCTACTTTCTTAACTAATATTATTTCAGAAAAATATGTTGGTATATTGTTTACAATAGCTTCTCTCGTAACGCTACTGCTTCTCTCAAAAAGTTCAAATATATTAAAGCATTTTGGTAATAAAAGATTAACATTGATACTTCTTTTAGTAAATATGTTGTCATTGGCGGGAATGATAACATCGGCAAATCCCTATATAGTTGGAGCTTCTTTTGTTTTATTTGTCTCTACAAACACCCAAATACTTTTCTGTATTGATATATTTATTCAGCATTTTGGAGATAAAAAGACCGTCGGGAAAAATCGTGGACTTTACCTAACAATAATAAATCTTGCGTGGATGGCCTCTCCTCTTTTAGCCGCATTTCTAATAACAAAAGAAGGAGGATATAAGACAATATATATTTTAGCTTTTGCCACAGTAATTATAATGACAATCGGGTTAATGTTTTCAGTAAAAACTTTCAAAGATAGAACCTACAAAAAAACTCCATTTTTAGAAACATATAGATATCTAAAAACAAATCACCACATGCTTGCAATCGCAATAATTAATTTTATTTTGCAATTCTTCTATGCTTGGATGGTTGTTTATACTCCAATATACTTATATCAACATATAGGATTGGAGTGGGGTCAAATTGGTATTATATTTACGATAATGCTTACTCCGTTTGTCATTTTTGGTTTTCCTATTGGAATATTAATAGACAAATATCATGTAAGTAAAAGAACGTTACTATATATTGGATTTATTATTATAAGTGTATCTACACTCTTAATAGCTGGGATAACTACTAAAAATGTTATTCTATGGGGCGCAGTATTATTTATAACAAGAGTTGGAGCAAGTATAATAGAAACAACTTCAGAAATTTATTTCTTTACACACATAAAAGAGGAAGAGGCATATTTACTTAGTGTATTCCGAGATATGATGCCTGTTGCATACATTATTGCTCCACTCATAAGTACTTTGATATTTATTTTCTTACCATTCAAATTTTTGTTTATTATTTTAAGTATCATTTTACTGTCTGGCCTATATTATATTCCACACTTAAAACATAGTCACGAATATCCTAATGAAAATATTTTACCCGATCCGAATAAATAAATATCTCGCAATGAATAATTACTCTACTCGCGTGGGTGGAGACGACCTTATCAAAAAAGGTCTTGTTTCTATAAATGGCAGAAAGGCAGTTTTAGGAGATAAAGTAAATGAGGGAGATCAAGTAGTTGTAAAATCAAAAGGTATCCACAAAGATTTTGTTTATTATGCTTACAATAAACCGATTGGAATTGCAACTAATCCCGAGCTCAATTCCAAAGATATTTTATCAGTCACAAAATTTCCAATACCCCTCCCCAACCCTCCCCTTAGTAAGGGGAGGGGGAATTCTGTCTTCCCTGTTGGCCGACTTGATAAAGATTCGCATGGGCTAATGATAATGACAAACGATGGCCGAGTAACAGACCGACTTCTTTCTCCCAAATATGTTCATGAAAAAGAATATGTTGTAAAAGTAGAGCCAAACTTTTCAGATAAATTTGTAGAATTAATGTCAAACGGTGTTCACTTTGACGGATTTATCAGTAGGAAGTGCGAAGTATTCCGCAAGCCAAAGTCCAAAGATACCTTCCATATAGTCCTCACAGAGGGTAAAAAACGCCAAATAAGACGCATGTGTGAGGCATTACACCATAATGTCATCAACTTAAAACGAATACGTATAATGAACATAGTGCTTGATAAAATACCCCTTGGAGAGTTTCAAGAAATCAAAGAAAAAGAATTAAAAGAATTTCTTAAATCCTTACAACTAATATAAAAATAATTTGCAAAAAATACACCCCTGTATATTTATTGCAAATTAAAATGCCCCCGAACCGTAGGTTCGGGGGCATTTTGCATTTAATTTTTAATTATTAATTTTTAATTCTTAATTATTGAGTAAATCCTGCTTTTGCACGACTCATACTTCCAAATGCACCATCAGCAGTGAGACCCTTTGATGTTTGCCAGTTTATAACACTGGCTTGCGTTCCGCGACCGAATACTCCATCTGCGTTTATCCCAAGGAATGACTGTAATGTTTTAACATCCTCCCCTGTCGTACCAACCTTGAGGGTTCTAGTTATGGAAGTAGTTGGATTAAAACAATTAGATTCTGATGAAGAGGTACATGGATAAATAAAATATTCAACACATGCTTTTCCTGTTATTGGACTATAGTTATAACCGAGAAGACACCCATCATCTTTGATAGGACACATTTTGCCAGTCGTAACACTATATATGTTACCTAAATGACATCCATTATCTGATTCAGAATCTTTTTTGCAGGACCAAGAATTACAACCATTGGAATCTTTACCCGAAAGTACAGCAGAATAACCAACTATACAATCTGTCAATACAACAGGGCAAGTATTTGTTAAATTATTTACTTTTACTGTGATACTTGTCTTTGCACTTCCACCATTACTATTTGTAACAGTAAATGTTGGTGTATATGTTCCTATTTGTGAATAACTGTGAGTAAATGTTGCTGATTGCTGAGGTATTTGCCTTGTTGCAGTGGAATAATTTGTTTGAACAGCTTCATCTCCCCAAACAACAGAATATGTTAGATTTCCTCCACTTGAACTTGAAGCTGTAACCTTCCATGTTCCAGATTGAGTTATGGCTAATGTTTGTGGACCAGAAATTCCTGAAATTATTGGATTTGTATTTACAAGACATCTTTGCCCTGTTGTTGAACTATAAACTTGGCCATTTGAACAACCAGCATCTATTCCCACGCATTGATAAGACATGTTCAGACCTAAATAATCATTTACATTACCCCTATCATGCCAAGCATTTATATATTCCTTCTTGTATTCAACTACACTCGTCGTATTTGGATAAAACTTTTTACAATATGTGAGCTTGTTGATTTCAGCTCCCGAAACTCCATCCGAATCTGTTTGCCACATGCCCTCACTTACACTTACATGTTGATTCACCTTACCTTGCCAATATGAAATACGAGGAGTTAAATCTGTCGTAGTAGTAATTTTATAAGGAGTAGTAGGACAAATTGCTCCTGTGGTAGAACTAAAAACTTCGCCATTTAAACAACCAGAATTTGCGGGTTTAATGATAAATGGATTATCTGACGAATCACTAACTGGGTTTTCGGAAACGAGAGAAACATAAGCTCTATAATTTGAACCCGGAGTTAAACTGTTATCGAGAGTATATATTAAACCATGAGCACCATTATTATTGGTCCTTACTACTTCTCCTGTATGAATCCTGTCTGAAACGTAAACGTCTACCAAAGCATTTATTGAAACGTTTGATTCCCATCTTATTTCTACTTTTTGACCTGATTCTATCGCTTCAAAGCCACTGTTAGGAGATGTGACCTTAATAGAAGGAACAATAACTGGACATGTCTGTCCTGTTGTTGAACTATAAACTTCATTATGTGAACAACCACAAAGCTCTCCTGTTAGAGAGCTGTAATTTTGATCTGCGGGGCAATCAACAGCACTTTCAGCATAGGCATTATAACCAACCACCAAAAAACTCAAAACAAACAATCCTAATAATATTTTTTTCATATATATTTAAAAAATTATGATTATTAATATACTCATATTGTATCACAAATACCCCCCCCGCAAGGAAGTTATACACAAGTTCAGACAGCGCCTAAAGCACTGTCTGGGAAATCCAAAACCCCCTCCTTATTGAGGAGGGGGCAGGGGGTGGTGATTCTTTTACTTTGCTATATAGGGCAATAACCCCATAAATCTTGCACGCTTGATTGCCATAGAAAGCTTGCGTTGATTCTTAGCTGTCACATCTGTACGTCGGCGTGCAAGCATACGGGCACTTGGAGTTAGAAATCTTTTTAATACTTCTATGTCTTTGTAGTCAATATGTTTTATATTATTCGATGAAAAATAATCTTGTTTCATGTTAGTGATTTGTTAAATTTTTAATTTTTTGTATTCTTCCTCCCCTGCGAAGGGGAGGTGCCGTAGGCGGAGGGGTCTAGAACGGTATATCTTCTGCGTTTATTTGTTCTTCTGGATATTCAATAGTATCTAGTTCTTCTTCTTTTGCTTCTGGTTGAGCACTTTTAGGTGAAGCTGATTGGTCAAAATTTCCTCCACTTTTAGCTCCCCCACTATTTGAACCAAATTGGACTCTGTCGGCGATAACTTCGGTACGATATTTCTTAGTGTTTGTCGCTGCATCATCCCAACTTCTGGTCTGCATGCGACCCTCTACCATAACTTGACTACCCTTTTTCATATATTGAGCCGTCGTCTCTGCTTGGCGACCAAAGACAACTACATTGTGAAAGTCCGCTGCTTCTTGTTTGGCTCCATTTTTATCTTTCCAGACACGATTAGTTGCGACAGAGAAACTACAAACTTTTATACCTGAGGGAATTGCTTTCAATTCTGGGTCACGAGTAAGGTTACCTATTATAAATACTTTGTTTAAATACATAAATAAATAGTTAAATTATTAATAATTTTATTATACCACCAAAGCGTCAATTTCTCTGTCTATTGTTTCCTCATTTATTTTCTCAATTGCTTCGTGTTTTTGGATAGGACGACGACTTCTGCCATCTTGCTTACTATAAGAACGCCTGATCGACATAGTGTTCTCACGAACTGTCTTAATCATAAGATAGCGGACAAGCTTTTCATTCTTGTCCAAAATATCTTTTATAACTTTAGCTTCTATAGTTGTACACTCAAACTTTACCCAACCAAAATAACCATAAGAAAACTTTTGTTTTTTATTATTGATAGCACGTGACATTTCATATGCCAATTCTATGAGTTTAGGATATTCATCAGAAATGAACACCGCTCCATTTTCTGTGAACATATCCTTAAATAGTGTTACCTCACCACCAAGGTTTTCTTCTGCAATTGTAGGCACTAGAATGTAACCCACTTCATAGACACTCACACGAAACTCTACTTCTTCAGGGGTATTTTCCTCTGTTTCTGTGTCTTTTTTTGTTTTTGCCATCCGATAAACGCGTAAAAACGCAATAAATTATTAATTTTAATATTATCTCGCTATGGACCTGTGTGTACCGACTTCAGGGTCGGGACAAACGAGATGAGCTATATACTAACAAAGATTTAGCTATAAGTCAAAGAGTTTTTTTGCATTAGAGAGAATTACTGTTGCAACTTCTTCTTTCGATAACTCTTTAATTTCAGCTATTTTAGCTACTATATCACAAACATTGCTTGGTTCATTTCTCTCTCCCCTGTGAGGCACTGGAGCGACATAGGGGCTGTCTGTATCAGCCAATATCATATCCACGGGGGTTTCTTTTATAACACTTATATAATCACAAATTTCTGGTTTTGGTTTATAAGTTATTGGACCAGCAAAAGAAACATATACACCTATCTCAATAAATCTTTTCATATCTTCCACATTTCCTGCAAAGAAATGTGACACACCTTTTATTTCTCTTTTTGAATATTTTTTTAATAAATCAGCAACATCGGCATAAGCATTCTTGCTCCCCTGCGAAGGGGTGAGCTTGGGAAAGGGACCCAAGTGCAAGACCTTGAGCATTTTTGTAATCAAAATGCGAAAGGTGTACTGCTCCTGTAAGGAGCTGTCCAAGGGACTGAGGGGTGAAGGATTTCTAACATGGAGCATAAGTGGAAGATTAAGTTCATTAGCCAATTCAATCTGAGCAATAAAAGCAACTTTTTGTTTTTCAATAGATTCTAGTTCCATTCTATAATAATCAAGTCCGCATTCCCCTATTGCGACAACCTTACCAAGTTTTGCGAGCTCTCTATATTTTTCTTTGTCAAAAATTTCTCCACGAGAGATAAATTCGCTAGCCTCAGCACCCAATTCATTTTCATCATGATACGAAACATCAGTGTGAATCGGATGTAGCCCAATTGTTGCATAAATTCCTTCCTTATAATCGTTCGTCATCTCAACTGCCTTTTTTGAAGTATCAAATTGTGTGCCGATATTTATGACCCAAGTATCATTGTCGAGGGCATGACGAATAACCGCATCCCTGTCCTCATCAAATGCTTTGAAATTTACGTGTGAATGTATATCAATGTATTTAGGCATAAATTATTGTTTTTTTATAAAATTACTCAATTCTTTTACTGTGTTAACAATACCAATTAGATTGTCGTGTTTTTCTCGCTCAAAAAATGTTTTATCGTGAACACCCCAAGTAACAGCAATGGTTGGAACTCTGGCAATATCTGCATCCTTAACATCTCCAAGTGCATCTGTTATAAATAGCATCTCTTTTTCATCTACTTTATATTTTTCTTTAATTAATCTAAATTTTTCTACTTTGTCCTTAGATAGTTCAGCAGTAGCTAAAAAATCAAATAACGATTTGATTCCAGTACTTTCCAGTAATGGTAAACAATTACGATCATAAGCATTTGTATTTAATGCCAAGAAGTATCCACTATTATGTAAAGTTTCTAAAAATTCTTTTATCCCTTCAAATAAAGGAGTTTTGCTTTTTTTCTCAGCGTAAAAAATAAGTCGCTGAGATCTTTCTTCCTCTGTTTCAGATTTTTTGAGGTGAGAATATTTTTGAGTCCCTTCGTGAAAATTGCCGGTATGCATATCTTTGTACATTTCACTGGTTATGCCTGGATGGTTATTTAAAAAAAATTCTTCAGCAAAAGGAATAGTATCAAAAAGCACTCCATCCATATCAAAAATTATTACTTTCTTTTTCATATTATTCTTTCCTTAAAAATAATGGTTGCTTTGGTTTTTTATTCTCTTTTATTAATTCTTGAATTTTCTTTGATGTTTCAGGCAACAACGGTTCAATAGCCAATGCGCATTTATACAAATGAAAAAGTAAATAATAAACATCTTTTTTGGCTTCTTCTTTGTTTATTTTTATTTTCTTAAATGGTTCGTTCTTTTGTATATATTCATCCAAACTTTTTAAATCTGCCCAAATTTTATTTATAAATTTATTTATATCAAAACTTTCTAATTCTTCAATTGGATTTGTATAATATTTAACTTCCAAATCAATACCTGAAAGTTTTACTCCATAACTCACAGCCATAGTCATCACGCGACTCACCAAATTCCCCAGCCCGTTTGCAAGACCTGAATTGTACGCATCTTTAAAACGTTCAATTGTAAATGGACTATCTTCAAAACTTCCGACTTCTCGCAAGAGAAAATATCGCAATGCGTCTGTCCCATACTCTTTTACAATATCCCTTGGGTCAACTACGTTCCCAATAGTTTTTGACATTCGTACTCCTCCTTCGGCTGTGATAAATCCATTCACAACTATTTGGTGCGAGTTCGGTAATCCTGCTGCCATAAGCATAGCTTGCCACATTGCACCTTGAAAACGAGTATTATCTTTTCCGCAATACTGCGTGGGAGTACCATTGACCCAATACTTAGTAAATAAATCTTCTTCATCTGGCCTAAAACATTCATCAGTAGATGAATGTTCGGTCGAACACGTGCCATTAGCACGTGTTTTAGGCCAACCAAGCGTTGAAATATAATTTACAAGTGCATCAAACCAAACATACATTACGTGATTTTTATCTCCTGGCACTTCTATTCCCCAAGGCATTTTTGATTTTAACCTTGAAATTGAAAAATCACGTAATCCATTTTTGACAAAATTTTTCATTTCATTAAAACGAAAATCTGGAATTACAAAACTTGGATTTTTCTCATAAAAATCTAAAAGTTGTTGTTGGAAGGCTGAATATTTAAAAAAATAATTCTCTTCATTTATTGTCTCAAGTTTTTTACCCGGGTGCTCTGGACATTCACCTGCATCATTCAACTCCGAATCAGTTTTTTCACTCTCGCAACCAACACAATATTTAGCTTCATAATTTTTCTTATAAATGTAACCGTTGTTTGCTACTTTCTTCCAAAATTCCTGCGCTGCGAATTCGTGATGTTTATCTGTTGTGCGAACGAAATGTATATCATCGCTTACTCCAAACATTTTAAGTTGCTCTTTAAAAGTTGCAAAACCAAGGTCCACAAAATTTTCTACCGATATCTTTTTTTCTTCGGCTTTTAGATAATTTTTTATTCCATGCTCATCTGTTCCCGTATTAAAATATACATCAAAACCAAGAAGCTTTTTGTAGCGGGCAATCGTATCAGCGCGCACAAATTCAAGCGCATTACCCATATGAAGTGGCGCATTTATATAAGGGAGCGTTGTTGTTAGAAAAAATGATTTTTGCATACTACTCCGTCTTTGAAAGAATCTTTTTCTTTTCAAGATCATCTAAAAATTCTAATAAACAAACGGCCGCGGGTATTGCCAAAATCACACCTAGAAATCCTGCGAGTTCTGCTCCGATAATAATAGAAAGAATAACCACAAGTGGTGATATGCCAATAACTTTTTTTATAATTAAAGGATATATTAAATAATTTTCAAATTGGTGAAGGATAAAATATAATCCGAAAGAAAGCATCGCCATCGTCATTCCACCGCCCAAAAAACTAAAGAGAACAACTGGAATTACAGCCAAATATATTCCAAATGGCACAAGCTCACAAAATGCAGTTAATATGGCAAGAACAAGTGAATACTTAACCCCTATGATAGTAAGTCCTAGATAAGCTAAAACACCAATAATAAGTCCTAGAAGCATCTGACCTTGAATCCATAACCCGATTTTGTGTTCTGTCCTTTGCCATAAGTCAATTATATATTCTTCGCTTTTTCTTGGAGTAATAATACGCAAGAAATTCTCAATACCTTTTTCTGTAACCGATAAGTAAAAAGAAATAATTACAATCAGTATAAAATTAAGAATACCACCAAAAGCTCCATTAAAAATATCCATAAAACCACCAGACAAACCAGAGACTAAACTCTGCACACTTTTTACAACATCACTCAAAGATGCATTGTGTGATAAGCTAGAAACCACATCTTTTGCCCCGGAAATAGTATCAGCTTGAAAAGTATTTAAAATACTACCGTGAGGAATATATTGGGAAAGTGATGTGACAAGGGCAGACATTTCTTCAATAAAAACAGGCATGAATACAGATGACAAACCAACTATTATGCCGAGAGTTATGACATATATAAGGAAAACTGCAATGGAACGATTCTTTATAAAACGCTTAAGTTTCCTAACGGCTGATTCCACAAAAGAAGCAAGCACTATGGCCACAAGAATAATAAGAACGACATTAAATAATTTTATAACAACAAAAACCAGTACCCCCAAAAGAAGTATTTTTATTAGAGTATTTGTAGAAATACTTATATGCATATTTTTAACCTTTTCGTCCATCCCGTACGAAGCAGGAAATGTTTACATTTCCGTTGTTATTATTGATTAAATAAACTCGACATAAATAAAAACTCGTATTTTATTCCCCGTTACGAGTGATAAACGTTTCGTACGGGATCCATATACTCTCATAATAACACATTATGATGAGAATTAGAATTTCAATATTTCTTTGAATTTTGAGTTGTCTTTAAGGGGCCCAATAATAGCGAGGTTAAGATTCTTGGTCTTAAATATTGTTTTTGCCATTTTTTGTATGTTGTTCGCTGTCACTTTTTTTATTTCTTTTATTTTTTCTTCCAATGTTTTTATTTCATTCTTCATAAGTTCTTGCCCACCATAAAAATTTGCAATATCATCAGTTGCTTCAAGAGACATCTTCATATTTCCTACGAGGTATGATTTTACTTTATTAAGTTCTTTCTCACTTACTTTTTGATTCATCAAATCTTTACACTCTTTTAGAATTTCTATTATCACTTCTGCAGTTCGCGTATTATTTACTCCAGCTGATATTTGAAAAGCCCCATGGTCAAGTGATGGCTCATTATAAGCTCTCACATAGTATGCCACACCCATTTCTTCACGAAGTTTAATAAATAATCGTGAACTCATCCCTGCTCCAAGAATACCAGAGAGTAAAGAAAGTGCCATATTTCTTTTATCAAATAATGAGAAAGTGCGTACCCCAAGCACAAAATGTGTCTGGTCTGTTTTTTTGTATTTAATTAAAACTCTTGGACTAACTTGCTCATCTTTTGTCTTTAATTTTTTGACTTTTTTTGTAGATTTTATATCTTTAAAATATTTATCTACTTCTTTGTAAACTTCATCATTTGTAATATTTCCAGACACTACAATAAGAGTATTGGATGCCACATAGTGACTTCCTTTATAATTCACAAGATTGGGACGTTTCATTTTACGAATATTTTCTTTGGTGCCTGCGACACTCCATCCTGCGGGTTGATTACCATAGAGCACTTCTTCAAATAAATCATTTACGTGTCGCTGTGGCATATCTTCATACATATTTATTTCTTCTATTATTACACCTTTTTCTTTTTCCATTTCAGCTTCTGGAAAAGTAGAATTTAGATAAATATCCGAAACAACATCAAATATTTGTTTGAAATTCTTTGCATCCCCTTTTGCATAATATCCAGTCATTTCGTGGTCCGTAAAAGCATTATACTGGCAACCAAGTGAATCTAATTCGTGAGAGATAACCTGAAAATTTTTACGCTTTACAGTTCCCTTGAAACACATATGCTCCAAGAAATGAGAAATACCATTTATATCTTTCGTTTCATAATTGCTCCCCGTTCCCACAAGGACAAGTACGGTCACGGTCGGATTGTCCTTCATTGGTACAGTTACAACCCGCAACCCATTTTTATATGTTTTCTTTTTAGCTTTTTGCATTTAGTTTTTAATTCATCTTGTCTTTTATATAATCCACAATATCTTCTTTTTTAATTCTTTCTTGCTTGCCTGTATCGCGGTCGCGGATAGTTACAGAATCATCTGTGAGGGTGTCAAAGTCTATAACAATACACCAAGGGGTACCGATTTCATCTTGTCGACGATAACGTTTGCCAATATTACCGTTATCATCCCACATCACACGTCCGAACTCATCTTTAAGCGTACGATAAACTAAATGCGCATAATCACGAAGTTCTGGTTTATTTTTAAGAAGTGGCGACACTGCACATATAACCGGTGCAACAGTTGGATTGAATGCCAAATACAGCCTTACTTCTTCACCACTTATATCTTCGGTATAAGCAGAGAGCAAAAGGGCAAGAAAAGTTCTTTCTACACCAAAAGTAGGTTCAACAACATGCGGAACAATTTTCGTATTTGTCTCTTCGTCAAGATATGAGAGATTGTGATTCTTCAAATCAAAATCAGTTCTGTAAGCTAATCCGTAAAGTTCACTTCGTCCAAATGGAAAATCAAATTCAAAATCTATCGTGCGTTTAGAATAATGTGCGAGATCTGCCCCTTTCACTTCAAGCTCGTGGATTTTGTTCATATCAATACCTATCATTTCTATCCACGCAAGCATTTCATTTCGCCAATATTCAAAATATTTTTCCCAATCCTCAGGTCTCAAGAAATACTCTATCTCCATTTGTTCAATTTCACGAACTCGAAAAATAAAATCACGTGGTGTAATTTCATTCCTGAAGGCCTTCCCAATTTGTGCCATACCAAAAGGTAATTTAGGGTGGAAAGAATCAACTACATTTTTGAAATTGACAAACATTCCTTGCGCCGTCTCTGGACGAAGATAAACCGTGGCAGAAGAATCTAGAACTGCTCCAATCTGGGTCTTAAACATCATATTAAATTGTTTTGTTTCGGAAAAATCTTGTTTTATTGATTCATAAGTATCCACCCCTAATTTATGTTTAGTCTCTTGATGTTCATAGATTTCTTTAGGTATTTTTTGACTAGACATTTCAAACTCAATACGAAATTTTTCATGACATCTTTTGCATTCCACCATCGGATCCGCAAAATTAGCAACATGCCCTACTTTTTGCCAAACTTCTTGACGCATCAGTATTGCAGCATCTATAGGGTATATATCTTCTCGAGAATCGACAAACTTCTTCCACCAAAGATTTTTTATATTATTCTTTAAAGCTACCCCGAGTGGACCATAATCATATGTCCCCGCTAACCCACCATAAATCTCTGACCCGGGATAAACAAAACCTCTTCTTTTACAAAGTGAGATTATCTTTTCCATTAAGTTGTTTTCTTTTTTTTCCATTTTAATTCTTAATTCTTAATTCTTAATTCTTAATTCTTAATTCTTAATTCTTAATTCTTAATTACTGTGTAACCCTTCCATCACCACCAATTGATGAGGTTGTAATGACGCCACGAGTATTTTTAATTAAAGCATTAGCAAATGAATCCATCCCTGAAAGATAAATCTCTTTCATAAGTTGAGGGACACTACCTACTTGAGATAAAGATGGTTTAAGAGAAATAATAAAAGAAACTTCGCGATTTGAATCTATCCCTGTATTGGGAAGAACCGAACCTATATTCCAGATTACTTCACGAGAAACTTCATTATAGGTCACATTTTCATTTTCTCCAGTTGTAACACCAGTCCAGTTTATATATATTGGTAATGTAGAACGTGCTTGAGCTCCCGATATATTGTTTGCAGAGTTTGAAAGCGTCCAAGTAACCGTATACTTTGTTTCAGTTTCTGCTTTTGGTGGTATGCTTCCCAAAAGATAAGTTGCAGATGAAGCAATCTGAAAATCAGACAATACCTTTACCACTTTTTCAGAAAAATTATTCACATCAGTATAAGTAGAACCAAGTTGTGGTTGTCTCCCTTTGATACTGACCTTAATAGAAACTTGTGGGTCTTTAATAGTATTTAATAAACCAACGAGAGAAGGTATTTTAAAGCTAAATGAAGCTGTTCCTTTTTCCCCGGGATTTATTTCTGATAATTCAGAGACTGAATTCTTGTCCCATATAATTTGATTATTCGCTGAATCATAAAAACCATTAGTTGAATTAACCATACTCTTATCAAAAACATTACCAGATAAACTTACAATAATTTGTCCATCTGTTATTCGTGTTGGTAAATTATTTGCCCAAGCTATCTCTCCGTTAACTGTTGTTCCTCCCGAAACAGCGTACTCTGTCTGGTCTTGACCATTAACTAAAATATGCGCTTCAAGGAATGGCTTTGTTATTAAAATTTTCTGCAAAATAGAACTGTAAATTACATTTATTACTGACCGGTTAGTTTGATTGGTTGTCCCCGCATAAACATGAAATACTTGTTCATCGCCATCCTCACCTATGAGACGCCCTTTAACTTCAACGGTTACTGGGTTTGTGACCGTAATAGATGAAAGGTCCCAAGTAGAATTTCCTAAGGAAGGAGCTGGTATAGCACTATCAAAAACGAAATTATTAGGGTATGACACTTGCAACATTGTATTCTCGTTTGGTAAAGAAGTATTTAATGTAGCTGTTATCTCAAATGAAATAGGCTGGTCAGAAGAGATACTAGTAGGAGCCACTATGATGAGAGACAGCGGCGCCAAACTTATTGTGACAGGATATAATTTGTCTTTAGTAAAAATTGCATTAGAACCCTCGGGGTGATATTCTAAGCTAACTTTAATATTACGAATTGATTTCTCTTCTCCAAAAAGTTTAACTTTAATATTTCTAATAATACTTTCCCCGGGCTTTACTGTGCCTATAGCATCTCGAGGTAGACGAACAACATCATTAACACTATCATCTGCCCCTTTGGGATATTCTATAACAAGGTTTGCGAGTTCAAGACTAGCATTATTATTATTAGTAATTTCAATTTGAAGAGGCAACTCATCTCCACCTTTAGTAAAAGAATTACCAATAACCTCTATATCTATCTTATCGCTTGATACGGATACATCATTATTAGAAAATTTATAGAAAGCAAAACCCAAAGCTCCTATAAAAAAAATAATTGAGACAACAAAAAACTTTTTAAATATTGATACTGGTGGTTTTTTAAATTTATTCTTCATATTATCTTCCGATTTAGTTTGACTATCTTCTTTCCATTCAAGCGGTACATTGTGACTTATCTGGTGTAATATACCCTCTCTTTGGTGGGTCATTGATTTATCATTTGGGTCATAGAGGTGTCTTTTTACATCTTCAATTTTATTTTTACTATCTTCGGGCATACGTTTTATTATATCATAATTTAACTTTATAATTGACTCTCATTTAGTGCTTTATTTATATAAGCAATTATGGACTGTCGCTCTTTAAGTAACATCTCTGTTTTATTATAATCAAACGAAGAAGACAAATACTTTGACAAAATATCTGAATCTCCTATATATCCGAGACTATTCATAATCCTAAGCACAAGGTGTAACTCAAGCGCTTCTCGAGAATGAGGTGTCATGTTTTCATCATCTAATAAATAAAGTGCTTGAATAAAATCATTAAAAATATTTTCACTTGGGCTTTCTCCAGTACAAAGTCGTTCTAGTAATTTACTAATTCTTGTAATCAAAAGAAGAGATGGAGTACTACTTCTTGCAAATGGGAATGAAGAAATATGTTTGGCTGAAGTAACTCGCCACAATTCCCTACCTTTAACTAAGTCAACATTAATATAAGAAAAATCTTGAAGGGTAAAACGAAGTTTTGATTTGTGTAACCGTATACCTTGAGCCATTGCACGCACAAGTCCCATCTCGCGAGTGTAAATCGTGAACATTTTATTCGCCTCGCCAGTGTTTCGAGAGCTTAATATAAATCCATGTGTGTGATAAATGTGATGCATGTGAGTTAGGTTCTAGTGATTAGGTTCTAGGAAAATATTCTTATTACAAATTATCGTCTAGAAAATTTTTTAAACTTTCTAAATCTTTTTTATCATTATCATAATGATAAGTATTCATTCCAATAGATTGAGCACTTTTAACAGCATTTATATTATGTTCAAAATAAATTACTCCATTTTCCTTTAAATTTAGGTTAGCCAGTAGTGTTTTATAATACTCAGGATTAGTTTTTTCAGGGTTATGTTTTAGAGTAAAGTATTGATAAGGTATATTATCTAATTCAAATTTTTTTATTTCCTCGTCATTTGCACCAGTTAAGACAATCTTTCTGTTCAGGTACTCTTCAAGTAATTTATACATATCTGCAAAAACGACAAATTTTCCTTTTCTTTCTATTATAAAACAATGTACAGCATCAACTAAAATAGTTTTCATACCTTTATTTTAGCACAAATTTCCTAAAACTAAACCATAACACTATTTCGCGACCGCATTATTTCGTTACGGTACTATTTTTACTTTGTACGTTAAAAATCCTCACTCCATCATATACTCCCAACATCCTTAAACGACTCATAAATTCAGATGGTAATGGCCCATACCCCACCCATACACTCTTCTGGATCATTTCAAAATCCCAAAATTTTATTTGGCTTCTTATCCATTCTCTAACTTTTCTTTTATTTTCCGGTATATCAAAAATAATAATTATTTTATTTTTCTTATCTATTTTTTCTTTAATATGTCTATACGGATTAGTGTAATAAGAAACCCCCTTTAAAGAAAGAAAAAAAACATCTTCGTCCTGAATTAAAAAACCATTCTTTTTTAGACGATATATATTCTGATTATAAACAGACTTTTCCATCTCAAATCTTTTTTTAGCAAATTCATATAGAATCGCTCTTCGCATTTTATGAGATTTACACGAAAACAAAAAAGCAATTAGCTCTTCAGAAAAAGTATTTCTATATTTATTGTTCATATAATAAGTATAACACTTTTTGACGACCGCGAAAAGTCGTTATGTTAGTTTTTTATCATTTTTAGTAAAGAATCCAGTGCTTCAGGTAATTTATAAAACCTAGCAGATCCATTTAAGTGGCTACCATTAGGTATAGAAATTAAATTACAATAAAGTATTTTAGAAAGAGCTTGCCCTTCTTCAAATGAAACAGATTTATCATTATCACCATGAATTACTACAAAATTTTCACAAACACTTTTTATTTTCTTAAAATCAAATGGTGTGTTTAAGAAACTATTCAGAGAATCATAACCATTTTCTTTAATCTCATATATTAAACCAGACACAAGGACAGCTCCACCAATTTTTGATTCACTTGGTAAAGTTTCTAAATATCTTAAAATAGCAGGAACACCAAGAGAATGCCCAATCAAAAATATTTCTTCTGTGGGTTCTCCAACTGCATCTTTTATTGTTTTTACCCATTCTTCTTTATCTGGTGCATTAGGATTTGGCATTGGTAAAGCACAAGCGTATATATCTTTCTTTGCAAGTTCCCCCATAAGCCAAGGTCGCCAACCTCCATTTGGCTCTCCCTTAAATCCATGTACCATAAATACTTTTTTCATATCCCTATTTTAACACCCCGAACGAGATTTTAAAAATCTCCTACGGGGCAGGCATTTTTTATCGCACCCAATAAATCTCTTGGGTCATCAATAATAGCGATAGGATTAGCGTTTTCTAGCGTTTTTCTGTCATGGAATCCCCACGTTACTGCGATAGATTTTACTCCACATTTAAAACCTTCTCTGACATCCCCAGATGTATCAGTAACAAATACTGAATTCTCAGATCCAATATTATATTTATTTAGAATAGTTTTTATCTTTTCAGTTTTATCACGAGCCATATCTGCCCCCAAAATATCTTGGAAATAAACTCCAACACATTCTTTATTCAAAATATCATTTATTAAAAAAGTATCTGCCGAAGAAATTATTACTAAGTTATACATTTCAGATAGATTTTTTAAAATATTTTTTAATATTTCAGGGATTACCAACTCACGAGTATGTTGTTTATAAAGCTCATTGAAATTATGGTGTCGAATTTTTGGTGTTCCGTCAAACCTAATTGCTTTGTGAATATTTCCCTCAAAAAATGATTTAAACGTGTTGAGAGATATGCCTTTATTAACTTTACTACTTATCTTATAGTGCATAATCAAAGTATCCACCAATACTCCATCAAAATCAAATATAACTAATTTTTTATTTTGTGAGTCCATTTTTATTTATATATTTTTGAGCTTCTTTTAACACTTGTTTGCGACTTTCATGACTAAAAGTATTTAAAGCTTCTTCATATGTTGCCCATTTATAAGAATTAAGTTCTTTTTCATCAATTTTAACTTTTTTTTCTTTAACAAAGCCTATAAAATATCCATTCACTTTTAAATGTTTCCCATCATGATAAATAAGCTCATATTCTTCATGAATAAGTGGAAAATCAAGAATATCAATTTTTGTTATTCCCGTTTCTTCTTCCAACTCTCTAATCGCTGTTTCTTTTGGTGTCTCACCTTCTTCTGCGTGACCTTTTGCAAAACTCCAGTTATTATTATCTTTAGTATCTTCTTGTTTTAGAATTAGAAATTTATATTGTTCTTCTTTAAGAACAACAACAATTCCATAACATTGCTTAATTGGTAACATATTATATAAGACTAATTATAAATATTAATTCATCAATTTTTATTTCCCCGCCTGCATCAGCTGTACCAGAAGTATTGCGGGCAGGTACCCCATTATTTTCTTTAATTTGTATTTCTTTTGCACTAACTGCCTTCATTAATTCTTTTTTAAATTTATTTATCAATTCTTGTCCTTCTGTTGAAGCAGAAATCTGGAGAGTTACAATATCATTTGGATTTAATCCATTTTTCTTACGAATATCTTGTATGGCTCGAACAAGCTCGCGATATTGCCCTTCTTTCTTTAATTCTTCTGTAATATTTGTATCCAATTCAACTTTCTCTTCTTCGCCTTTAATTATTTTAATTTCTTTTACATTTAATTCATCTTTTATTATCTCCTCGTATTCTTTTCGTAATTCGTAATTCGTAATTCGTAATTCTTTTAACGGTTGTCTCACCGGAATCCCCGCTTTCTGCCGAGCTTGTAATCCAAGCGTCACAACCTCACGCGCTTTTTGCATTTCTTCGATAATTTTATTATCAATTTTTTTAGTTTCAACATCTAAGAAAAAGTTTGTTAAGTGGACACTCTCTGGATCAGAATTAAATTTTAATTTCTGCCAAATATCTTCTGCAATAAAAGGCATAAATGGTGCGAAGGGTTGAATGGCGGTTTTTAAAACAAAATATAGTGTCTGTTTTGCATTTTCATCTCCATTTTTTATTCTTTCACGCGAACGACGCAAATACCAAGTTGAGAGATCTTCAACAAATAAATCAAAAGGTTTTGCAGCTTGTGCCATATCATAAATTTCCATACTGTCTTTCACTTCATTAATAAATTGTGAAGTTCGCGCGATTATCCACTGGTCTAAAATATTTTTACTTACTATTTTTTCCTTACTACTTTCTACTTCTTTACTCCTATACAATTCATAAAAAGCCATGACATTGTCAAAACGGTTAACTATTTTACTGGCAACTTCTTGAACTAATTTTTCAGAAAAATTTACATCTTCCCCTTTCATTAAAGTACTAGACATCAGATAAAAACGAAGAGCATCCACTCCATATTTATCAAACAAAAGCCAAGGGTCTGGATAATTATTTTTTGATTTTGACATTTTACTCCCATCCTCTGCCAAAATAGTTCCTGTCGTTACCACATTTTCAAATGGAGCATGCCCAAAAAGTATTGTTGAAATAGTGTGAGTATAGTAAAACCATGTCCTTGTTTGAGCTATATATTCAGCCACAAATCCTGCTGGGAAATTTTCTTTTTGCCAATTTTTATTTTCAAATGGATAATGGTCTTGCGCGAATGGCATTGAGCCAGACTCAAACCAACAATCCACAACCTCTGGAATTCTTTTATATTCTTCCCCTTTTTCATCAACAAGTGTTACAGAATCAATATATGGCCTATGTAAATCAAGCTCATAATTTTCATTGTGAGGAATAAAAGTAAAATCTAATTCTCGATATTCCGCATTTTTACCAGAAGTATCTATATTCTTTATATTCAGTGATTCTTTAGCATCAAAACCCATAGCCCCTGAAATTGCAAGCCATATTGGACCTGCATGAGTAACAATCAGAATATTTTTATCTTTATATTTTTCTTCTATTTCATAAAGAAAATTCATAACTCTTTTTTTAACATCATTGTATGATTCATTGTTTTCTTTAATATGATAAAAGTTTTCTATTGTATTAGGAAAATCTTTACGAAACTCTGTCCATGTTTTTCCTTCATAATCAGGAATAGAAATTTCACGAATTCTATCATCTATAATAATATTTTTTTTATCTAAACCTAATGCGGAACACATAATTTCAGCTGTTTCTTTGGTTCTTTTAATGGGAGAAGAAAAAATTAAATCAATTTTTTTATTTTTTAACCCTATAGATGCTTCTTCAGCTTGTCTTTTTCCATTTTCCGTTAAATTATCATCTTCTTCATAAGAAGAACTGACAAGTCCATTGAGATTTCCTTCTGATTCTCCATGCCTCATCACAAAATATTTATTCCCTGATTTTTTTGTTTTTATTTTTAAATCTTCAAGTGAATTTACTACCATCACCCTACCCTCTTTATTTTTCCAAATAGGAAGTGGGCTTGCCCAATAACGATTCCTAGATATGGTCCAATCAGGCGCACTTTCCATTGTATTTTTGAAACGTCCTTCTTTCAAATGCGCTGGAATCCAATTCATCTCTTCACCTTTTTTTACTAAATCATTTTTAACTTTTTGAATATTCACAAACCAAGATGGCAACGCATAGTAAAGAAGCGGTGTCTCGCAACGATAACAATACGGATATGAGTGAATAATTTTTTCTTTGGCAAACAGAAGCCCAGCATGGGCAAGGTGTTTGATAATAAGGATATCTGTAGATTGATGGTCTTCTTTGGGTTTGACTTTTACATTTGGGAAATCGGTAATCTCTTTTGAGAAATCACCATTCGGTTCAACATGACGAATAAATGGAACATTATTTTTCTTGGCAAGGTCCATATCATCCTCTCCAAAAGCTGGAGCCTGATGAGCAACACCCGTTCCCTTATCAAGCGTTACGAAATCGGCATGCCAAATTTTCCAAATATTTGGATTTTTTGCCACGTCTTTATTTTTATAATATGAGAATAATGGTTCATAAGAAAGACCTATAAGTTCACTGCCTTTCACTTCTTTTACTATCTCAGGATTGTTAAATTTATTTTTTAATCCTTCAAATAGTTCTTTTGCCACTATTAATATTTCTTCTCCTGTCTCTATTTTATTTTTTACTAATACATAATTTAATTTTTTATTGATAGCAATAGCAGTGTTCCCGGGAAGCGTCCACGGAGTCGTCGTCCAAGCCAATAGATAAATAGTCAAAACATTTTCTAATTTCTTCGTCGCGTCGGAGCCCTTTAGGGTAAAGCACGAAGAAATTTGAGAATGTGAAGCCTCTGTAAGTTGGAATTTCACATATACAGAAATATCTGTAATATCTTTATAACTATTATCCATGGCAATTTCAGAATTTGCAATCGGTGTCTCACAACGAGGACAATAAGCAAGCACTCGGACTCCTTCATAAAGTAATTCTTTTTTATTCATCTCACCAAGAGCCCACCAAACACTTTCAATGAAAGTGTTGTCCATAGTTTTGTAAGAATTATTAAAATCTACCCAGCGCCCCATACGATCTATCGTCTTTTTCCATTCGCTTACATAAGTTAAAACTTTACTGCGCGCATGTTCGGTGAATTTATCAATTCCCAGTGCTTCAATGGCTTTCTTTCCAGAAATTCCCAAATCTTTTTCAACAATATTTTCAATTGGTAAACCATGACAATCCCAACCCCAACGTCGTGGAACATTAAATCCGCACATAGTTTTATATCTGCCAATTACATCTTTAGCCGTACTGCCAAGTATATGTCCATAATGAGGAAGACCAGAAGCAAAAGGAGGACCATCATAAAAAACATACTTTCCTTTTGGTGCTTCTTTTTCTAAACTTTTTTCAAAAATTTTATTTTCTTTCCAGAATTGTAAAATTGCCTCTTCTCGCTTTGCCACGCCGGAGCGTTCTGCAGAGGCGGGTAACGCTGACTTTGCCTCGCCATAGCCTTGTGCGGAGGCGGGTGGGCTCTTTTCGTTGTTCTTATCCATATATGGATGATTTTAACAGAAATATTGCTTTTTTCATAGGTTTATGTAATATATTAAATAGATTGCCCTTTTGAGATGCGCCTAACGGTATGCGAGCAGAACATAATAGTTCAGCCTTATTAGGGCAATCTTTTTGTTCTATATATCTCCTTGGGGAATATATAACATTAAATCTGTTCCTTGCAGACACTGCCCAAGGCAAACCCCGACGGCCGTAAAAAACGGTCTACTGATGTCGAGGAATAAACCTTTCTGGGGTTTAAAAACAAACACCACTTACTCTACCCCTCGAAGGTTATGGGCTCAACATTGATGTGCTGAGCCCTTTTTTCTTCTTTCATTTTAATTCTTAATTGCTTTAATATTACTTTCTACATTCTACATACTACTTATTCTTAATACACTTCATTCTGATAACAACGTTCACAATATACTATCTCAGGTCGATCTGGTGAGTAGCTAGTTTCAAATTCATTATTACATCCCTCTTTCATACAGGAACGGTGCCAGAGTTTAAGAGGATTACGTTGGGAGAGTCGTTCATAATGACGACAATTAGGACAGAGACGAGGTAGAGGAAGGTTCATCCGTTGGTAGAATTGAAGTTCTTCGGGAATTATCTTGAAGGCTTCGGTACATTGTTGGTTACATTCTCCTTTATGACCACATTCAATGACTTTACCGATGATATCATCAGTTATATCTTTAATATTATCAGGAATGTCTTCGTTCTTAATGTCTATTTGATAGTTTCTTTCTTCTTTGTCTTTCCATTTGTAACCTTGTTCTAGAGCTTGCTCCTTGGTTAATGGGTTATATTCTTGGGCTACTGTTTCATTGTAAGCAAATGGCGATAATTCTGATGGAAAAAATTCTCCATATTTATAAATCATTCCTCTTCTATCAATATAAGGAATTTCTTCCATTTGTTTTTTTATTTTTAAAATTATTTCATCGTACTCTTCTTTTGTATATTGTTTATTAAGAATACAGTACTTTTTATTACGAAGCCCTATGCAAGCAAATAAATTTGAAGAACCATGACAATTCATACAATAAAACAAATTATTTGAATTATAACAGACGATACAACCTATCATATTTGAGTCGTCGTTATTATCTACCCCCTCATAGACAAGTTCAGTATTCCAGCCGACACCTGGCCCAGTATCATATATATCTTTTGATTTAAAACCCCCCCAATCTACAAATTTACAATCTTCATTATTATCACCGGGAAAATCATAACACTCGTGGCAATTTTTTGTGTTACGCAAGTGGTCACCAGTTGAATTGATACAATTTATTTGGTCGGAGTATTTATTTATTGTATTAAGATATATTTCTTCGTAAAATTTTCTTTTTATCTTTTGAATTTCTTTTGAACTTCCTAGATTAAGCTGTGCAATTTTTCTTTTATATTCTTCTTTAGGTAATTTCTTATTGAAAAAACAATGATCTTGCCCCATTAAATTAGTACATCCAAAACAATTGGAGCAATTACGACAATTGTGTAAAAACATTGAATCACTACATCCTTCACACTGATTAGAGTAACAAGTTTGGTAACATTTATTGCAATATAAATCCTCATAACACAATTCGTTATTATCAGCTATATATAAATCCATCGAATCTTTATTTTTTGCTAGTCTATTAGAGTATAAAACTTTTTCGTTCCAGCCACTTGCACTTATTAAGTAACAATCCTTATTCCAAGCAGTAGAACTGCAATATTCACTATTTATAGCCTCGGTGTTTGATAAAGTTATCAATGGAATATTCTTAAGTAGTTTCGAAAATTGTTTAAAAAATGATTCCGAAAAATCATAATCCACACCGTAATCTAAGGGGTCCCATTGGTCAGACCACCAATATTTTTGGTCATACACAAAAAATGGTTGCTCTGGACTATAAAGACTGACAATTTCCTCAGAATGGTTAGGCACATTACACTTTCTTTTATAGTAAGTTCTTTCATTCCTCCACACCCATCTTCTGATTCGTCTACAATTTGGACAAAATGTAGGCGGGGGAACTTTAATTTTTTCATAAAACAAAAAATCATCTGGCTCAATAGTGAAGTCATTTTTGCAGTTTTGGCATATTCGATTTTCTGATTTATATTCCATACTACTTACTACTTACTACTTACTACTTTTTAGCTTACATTTTTTCTGGTGTTTCAATACCTAGTAGCCAGAGACCATTCTTCATGGTTTGATAAAACGCTTTTACGAGTTCAAGATGATAGCTCATGTATTTATTGCCACTCTCCCCACTTGCTCCCGAACCATCGTGAGGGCGGGCAGGCAATATTTTTGTGTTTCCATAGAAAGTATTAAATGCACTTGCAAGTTGGGTGAGATAAGTGGCGATGTGGTGAGGTTCAAGAAGATTATATGATTGTTCTACAACTTCAGGAAATTGATATAATATTTTTTCTAATTCAGTTATTTCTTCTGGAATTCCAACTCCTACTTTTTTAAAACTATCTGCTTTCAACAAAATAGAATTTGCGCGAACAGCAGTATATTGTAAATATGGACCTGAATCTCCATCAAAAGAAATTGATTTTTCAAAATCATAAACAATATCACTACCAAGTGATGAACGAAGTATTGAATATTTGAGCGCCGCAACTCCAACAATCTCAGAAATTTTCTTTTTTTCTTCATCTGTTAGTTCACGATTTTTGACTTTTTCATATACAACATCCATCGAATCACGTAAAAGTGACTCACCGGTAATGACATTACCTTTTCTTGAAGACATCTTCCCAGTTGAAAGGCGCATCATGCCGTGCGTAATATGTTTCATTCTTGATTCAAGATTTGGATGCATTATAGAAATTGCTTTCTGGACAACTTTCATATATTCAGCTTGCTCTATCGCTGTTGTTATTATTGAAATATCAGGGTTTTCTTTTTCAAACTTTGTAACGGTGAGACCAATTTCCTTTGTCTCATAAGTCGGCAATCCTTGAGAATTTATAAAAACACGAGTGTGAAGTTTTTTATCATAGTTTTCACCGTGAAATATTATTGCGCCATCTGATTCATCAAAAACTTTTCCAATATTTTCCCTAACAATTTTTTCACCTATTATTGTCATTTCACTTTCAAAGAAATAGTAATCAAATTTTGTTCCCAGAATTTTATAAATTTCTTCAAAAGCATCAAGAGTTGCCTTTTTCCCCCAATCATAAATTTTATTTATATCGGGATTTGTCTTGTCGTAAATTTTTTTATTTATTTCATCTATTTCTTTTTTTGCATTTTCATCTGTATCATATAGATTACTTCCCTTTGAATAACATTCACCAATATATTGAGCTTGTTCTGATATAGACTTCGATAAATCAGGCATTCCAAATTTCATAAGCCCGTATATTGCTTTTGCCACATGGGGACCTACATCACCCTGATAATTCGCTCTTATGGTTTTTGCGCCAGAGAATTCCACAATTCGAGATATTGATTCACCTATTGTATTCGCCATTAAATGCCCTATATGAAAGGGTTTAAAAGGATTCGGGTCTGTATATTCAACCATAATTTTCTTCCCTTTTAATAAATTATTCTTTCCCCAATCTTCTTTTTGTTCCAAAATCTCTTTGATACTATCTGTAAAAAATTCTCGTGATAAATAGAAATTTATAAATCCAAGACCGGCAACTTCCATTTTTTCAATTCCACCGAAGCCTTGCTTCGGTAAACCCCTTAATTCTATAACTATTTTCTCTGCAAATTCCTTTGAATTAGTTTTCAATTGCTTAGCACAAACCATCGCCACATTTGTCGAATAATCTCCATTTTTAAAATCATCTGGATGTTCAACTGAAAAATCACACTCATCTATATCGAGTTTTTTCAATATCTCTTGTATTAATTTTTGTATCTTTTCTTTCATAATGATTTTCCACCCCGTCCTCTGATTACAGAGTCCACCCCTCAAGAGGGGAATTTATTTCCTCCCTGTTGAACCAAAACCATCTATTCCCCTAGCCGATTCACTCAAAATATCAGTCTCTTCTAATTCTACTATACTTACTGGAAAAATTATAAGTTGAGATACTTTATCTCCTTCTTCTATTGTATAAGATTTATCTGAAAGATTAACAAGATGAGTATTATATTCTCCACGAAAACCAGCATCAAAAATTCCACCCATTTTGGTTAATCCTGCTTTAGAAATACTACTTTTATCCATTATAACAGCTGCATATCCATCCGGAAATTCTAGAGCAAACCCATGATAGAGTCTAACATGCCCACCTGGTGGAACCACAACTGTCTCCATAGCATACATATCCATCCCCACATCTCCCGGATGGTGATATTTCGGCAATTTGGCTCCTTCTTTTAATTTTTTAATTTTAATTTTCATTTGATTTAATTATTTCATTATCTTTTTGCCTATCTTTAATTTCTTTCAACAAAACTTCTCTTTCTTTCAATAAAGCCTCTCTTTCTTCGTATAAAATTTCAAGTAACATTTTCTTATCGTAAGAAGACATATTACTACCTCCATAAATTTCTGGAGCCTTAAAAATTTGTACCAAAACTTCTCTTTTCTTTTTTGCATCCCATTCTTCAGGAATATAAATTTCTGCCGTTGTCGTTGACAGAGCATAATCATTTTCATTATTTTTTATAATAACTATTTTGAAAGACTTATGTTCAGCCCCTAACTCTTCTGCCTTGTTAGCGTGGGCATTCTCATGAGAAATCAACTCATTAATTTGTTTTTCCCCAAAATCCTTAAAAATTCGCAGATTTTTTAATTTTTCTAAGGCAAGACGAAATTCATTTAATGTATTCACTTTTATTGTTGCATTTTCAAGTTTAGAGAATATCTCCCCCCTTAAAGCATCGTCAGTCAAATCTTGCTCCAAGTTCTGTCCAACGGTAAAATAATTTGCTACAGCTTTTTCAACCTTTTTTTCTACAGTCTCTTTTATGTTTTTAAATACATTTTCTTCAAATTTCATAAACTATCTTAATATTTTTTTAACTTTCTGATAAATAATTTCGTGAATTTCCTCACGAGACAAAATTTTGCCACCTTCGGCACATTCTATTTTAATAAAATGGGGTATTTCTTTAACTAACTTTAATGCACTTTTGCGGGAATTAATTAGATGATTTACATCACTCTCGTGAACATCTTTTTTCTTTTTCAAATATTCTCTTTTCATCTTACTACTATCTCGATTCTTCAAAAGCTTGAGAACAATATCTATCGGCAAACTCAAATACAATGTTAAATCTGGTCTTGGAATTCCAAAAACTTCATATTCCATTTGATTAAGCCATTTCATAAAATTAGCTCGTTTTTTTGCACTTTTGATTTTACCACCTTGATGAATCTGGTTGGCTGAAACATATCTATTGGCAATGACTATATAGCCCTTTTTAAGCCATTTTCTTATCTCGTCACTTGATTCCCACCTGTCCGCTGCATACATCACAGAAGCGATTTTAGAGTGTATATTGAGCCAATTATAGTATTGTTCGCTCAAACAATGCCCAATAAACTTACCGAAAAAGTTTTTATAATATTCGGGAAAATCTACAATTTTTACAGTATGTCCATCCTTTTTAAGATGTTTTGTTAAATAAGCAACTTGCGTCGCCTTTCCACTTCCATCTGTCCCATCTATAACAATTAGTTTTCCCTTATATTTTTGTTTCATATTAAGTTAAATTATATCACTAAAATCTAATCTCGAGAAATCTATACAATCTCTGCCATGGCAGAGTTTGTATAGATTTTATCAAGAGTATATAATATATATTGTATGTCTATTGTAAGTGAACTATTAGAAGAGTTGTGGAATACCGAACTTAACTACAAAGGAGTTAGGGTAAATCTTTTTGGAATCCCCCGTTTTAAGAAATACAAAAAAGATGTCATGTATAACACTATAAGTAGATTGAGGAAAAGAGGTTTAATTGAAAAAGAATTGGCGGGAATAGTTTTATCAAAATATGGGAAAGAATATGTGAAAAGAAAATTTGATTCATTAAAACAATTCGATCGACCAGAAAATATTTCCAAAGATAAAACTCTATTGGTGATGTTTGATGTACCAACAGAGAAGAAAGCTCATAGGGAATGGTTGAGATGGCATTTGAAAAAATTTAATTACATTATGATTCAAAAAAGTGTTTGGGTGGGACCATCTCCTATGCCAAAAGAATTTAAAGATTATATTAAGGAAATTAAATTAGATAAGTGTATTAAAACTTTCAAATTAGAAAAACCATACAAATAAAAACCTATACATTCTCTGCCATGGCAGAAAATGTATAGGTTTTTATATTTAAATTATTTTTAATTTTTCGAACCAATACTCCCAAACTGGCTCAAGATTCATCTTTTTGATTTCATCAATACTATACCATCCGATTGATTTAGTTTCCTCTTTGTTATGAATAACTTCTCCTTCAACCTCACATTCATATAAACGCCATTTATGTGCTGTAGCCCCACGGCTAACACCACGACAATAATTCCAAAGAATTTCTTCTTCAAAAAGAAGTTTATAAGACAATACTTTCAACCCAGATTCTTCTGTCACTTCTCGTGTGATTGCATCATCTTCCGATTCACCTTCATCCACATGACCAGCAAGCCCTGCGAAGCCAAAGGGTGGATTAACTCGATCAATTAGCAAATATTTTCCATCTTTTTCAATAACAGCCCCCACAGAATAGTGAAGTAACTCTCCATTTGATGCTATCCCATCTTTGTGATTACTCATAAATTATTTTTTAATTAAATTAAAATCACCATTTAGAATAGTTGGTAGAAAACCATAAATTTCTTCTTTTAAATTTGAACTTTCATCAATTTTATTTAAAATATAAATTGGTTTCTTAAAATGAAAAGCGATTCCCATTTCCATTAAAACCGCACCTCCTATATATCCAAGCTTACCATTCTTTTCATAATTTAGTACAAGCACTGCATCACCTTTAATAACTTCATTAAAATGTTTTCGAGTTAAAAAGGCTTTTCTTTTGTAATCATCTGGATTTTTATACCAGGTCTTATATGATTCAACTTTATAATTACCGCTTTTTTTCATTTTCGATACATTTAGAGGAGATTTAACTTTAAAACCTATACCTTTCAGTTTAGTTTCCACTTCAGCGACTTTTTCATAAAAAGAAGCGCTTGAACATATAACAATTGTTTTTTTATTCTTTCTTTTCATAAATTATTTTTCAATTTATACGCTAATATATCATAACCATTTTCGGTATGATCTTCTTTATCCACACCCCATGATTCTAATACATCGCTTAATTCTTTTTGAATTTTTTCTGTCTCATCTACATTTCCAAATTTTTCTAATTCTATATACTGACCCAGTTCCACAACATTATCAATGCAAATTTCAATTTCTCCTAATTTATAAGTTTCTCTATCTTTTTCGGTTACGCAAAATTCATAAAATCCCAAAGCAAGAATAATTGATTCTAATTTGGCTACATCTTCTTCCTTTATTTCAATTTCGTGCTCCTTGCAATCTGATTGATTTGTTGTGGGTTGTTTGAGAGTAAAAATTACTTTTTTACCATTTTCTGATTCCTGTTTTCTAATTCTCAAATAGTTGATACCGAGTAAATTTGTACCATCTTCTATTTTTCTAATATGGTTTGGCCAAAAAACAATATCTCTTTGGTGTTTTTTGCCTAAAAATTCTGCCCCAGAATTTTTAATAAATTCTAGCACTTTCTCTTTATCTCTTAGTTTTGCTTTTACTTCTATTTCATTCATTTTATTTACCTCGTAAAATTTTATCCATTTTCTTGGCGATATTTATCATATCTTTTTCTTTTCGTCCTCGCGTTGTTTCGGCGCAAGTGCCAAGACGAATTCCTGATGGGTCCATGACAGAGCGAGGGTCACCTGGAATTGTATTCATATTTACAATAATTCCAGCTTTTTCTAATTTAATACTGGCCTCCTTTCCAGAAATTCCTTTCCCTTCCATCCATGTATCCATCAGTATTAAGTGAGAATCTGTCCCGCCTGAAATAATATGCCAGCCGAGTTTTTGCAATTCTTTTGCTAAAACTTTTGCATTTTTTACAACTTGCTTTGCATATTTTTTAAAATCTGGTCTGGTCGCCTCCGCTAAAGCTACGGCGACCGCTGCAATATTATTTTCATGAGGACCACCGAAGAGCCCGGGAATCACCATTTTGTCTATTTTTTTATCAAAACCACGGTCATCTTTTTTCACAAAAAGAATTGCATGCCTCGGCCCACGAAGAGACTTGTGAGTTGTCGTCATTACACTATCAGCATACGAAAAAGGTGATGGATATGCTCCTCCGGCTACAAGTCCAGCGAAATGCGACATATCAACGTGAAGAATTGCACTGCAAGCATCAGCAATTTCACGAAACTTTTTGAAATCAACAATCCTTGGATAAGCCGTAAATCCGCAAACAATGATATCTGGTTTTTCAGCGATGGCTAACTTTTTTAAAGCTTCATAATCTATCATTTCTGTTTTTGGATCAAGTTCAAATTGAATTGGTTTCCAAAGTTTACCCGTCATTGAAGCTGGATGGCCATGAGTTAAATGCCCTCCAGATGATAATTTCATTCCCATAATCTTTCCTTGTCGATCAGTTGGCATTAAAGCCGAATAAAGAGCAAAATTGGCCGGGCTCCCAGAAAGAAGTTGAACATTTACATGCCAATCTTCCTTTTTCAGTTTAAACAGCTTTAAAGCCCTCTCAATGCAAAGATTTTCAACTTTATCAATAATTTTATTTCCACCGTAATATCGGCGCCCTGGGTAACCTTCAGCGTATTTATTGGTCAATTTTGAGCCAAGAGCCCTTAAAACGTCATTAGAAACATAGTTTTCAGAAGCAATTAAATTTATAACGCTTTTTTGTCTTTTCTCTTCGGCTTTTATGAGCTTTTCTACTTGTTTATCGTGCATTTTTTTATTAGTAATTAATTTGTTAATAATCTGATTTTAACACGTTTGGCAAAAAATAAGAAAAGGGTATAATAAGTGTATGAGAAGCTATTTAGATATCGTTAAAAAAATATTAAATGATGGAAAATTAGTTGACACAAGAACTGGAGTAAAAGCTTATACAATAGCTGGGGCGATGTTTGAACACGATATGTCTAAAGGTTTTCCACTACTGACAACCAAAAAAGTTCCATTTCGTCTAGTAGCTAGTGAATTAGAATTTTTCATAAATGGCATCACTGATAAAAAATGGTTGCAGGATAAAAACAATCATATTTGGGATGAGTGGGCAAAACCGCAGCTTGCCCCCTATGGACACGATGAAGTTTCAAAAAAGAAAATGTTAGAAGAACGCGACCTTGGACCAATTTATGGTTTTCAGTGGAGACATTTCAATGCTCCTTACATAAATTATGATACAGATTACACAGGACAAGGTATCGACCAGATTAAAAAAATAATAGAAACACTAAAAACAAATCCTCGTGATCGTCGGATGATTGTCAGTGCTTGGAATCCACAACAGTTTAATGAGATGGCTTTGCCACCATGTCATTATGCATTTCAAATAACAGTGATAGATAATAAATTGAATCTTTTGTGGAATCAGCGATCAGTAGATACAATGCTTGGTCTCCCCTTCAATATCGCAAGTTACGCGTTGTTGTTACACCTACTAGCAAAAGAATCTGGATTTGAAGAAGGTAAACTTGTTGGATTCCTGGCTGATGTTCATATATACGAAAATCATTTAGAGGGAGCAAAAGAACAATTGTCGCGTGATCCAGAAAAATTTCCATTGTCAAAAATTGAAACAGAAAATTGGAAATCAATTTTTGATTGGCATATAGAAGATTCAAAAATACTAAACTATCAGAGTTACGACAGAATAGTATTTGAAATAGCAGTATAAAAATTACTTGTCCCGTACTAAATTTTCGATTAGATAGCTCAACGTGTATAATATGAATACAAAATGATTAAAAAAGATATGAAAAATTATAAATTTAAAATTTTAGTACTGGGATGATTCTATCAATAATATCAGCCATAGGAAAAAATAATGAAATTGGAAAAGGAAATGCCCTTCTTTGGGATTTACCTGCTGACATGAAGCATTTCAGAGAGACCACAAGTGGACACACAGTAATAATGGGGCAAAAAACTTTTGAATCTATTGGGCGACCACTTCCAAATCGCCGAAATATAATTCTTACAAAAGATGCTGATTTTAAAAGTGAAGGAATTGAAATAGTATACGGGGTAGATGAACTCATGGAATTACTTGAAAAAACAGAACCGGAAGATAGTGAATGTTTTATAATCGGCGGAGGACAAATATACAAACTATTCATGGACAAAGTGGATAAGCTTTATATTACTCATGTGGAAGTAGAATTCCCCGATGCCGATACTTTCTTCCCTCAAATTGATATGACTAAATGGCAAAAAATCTCCGAAGAAAAACACGAAGCTGATGAGAAAAATAAATATAGATTGTCATTTGCGGAATATAAGAGAAAATAAAAACCTATACAAACTCTGCCATGGCAGAGTTTGTATAGGTTTTTATTTTTTAATTTTAAATAATTTTTTCTAGAATTTTATCTATTTGTTTATATAAATTTTCCTTTGTCCCTTCGTTCACAATAGTCCAGTCGGCGCGAGCAATAGGTCCAGTCATATTAAGATTTTGTATCTGTGCATAATCACGTAAAATCACATCTTCTCTATTTAGAGGTCGGATAGGACGATTAGTCAACCTTGCTATTCTTGTTTCTGGAGAAGAATATATAGCTAAAACTTTGAAATCATCTCCAAACTCTTTTTTAACTTCTATATATTCTTCCCAGCTATACAAACTTTCAACTACCACACTTCCGTTTTCAAAAAGTTTTTTAATCTTTGGTAAATTTAAAATAGCATAAGCACCCATTCCTAAATTTTTCCTAATTTCTTCTCGGGTTTTTCGCTCATTGACTTCATTTACTTCAAGCCCCCTTTTCTTTACTTCATCTAAAGTAACATCACCGAAATAAACTTTCGGCCAATTTTTTTTCTTTATTAAATAATTGACTGTTTCCGTTTTACCAGCTCCGGGCAATCCTACGACTGCTAAAATTATTTTTGGCATTTTTGTTTTTTTATTTCTTACTAATATATTGTCTAAGAGTTACTTTAGCTAATTTAAACATTCTTTTTGAAGCTCTTATTACTGGAGTATTTGCATATTTATCACTTTCATAAATAACTTCTTTTATTCCATTTTGAATCATTGTTTTTGCACATTCATTACAAGGGAAAAGAGTACAGTATATTTTACATCCCTCTGTTGAATTATTAGCATTATAAACAGCATTCTCTTCGGCATGACAAACATAGGCATATTTTGTATTTTCAAAATTACCCTCTCTGTCCCAAGGAAGATCTTCATTTTTTATTCCCCTCGGCCAACCATTATATCCTGCCCCGACAACTACATTCTTCTCATTAACAACTATTGCTCCCGCTTGAGTAGAGGGGTCTTGAGATCTATCTGCTATAACATGAGCCATTCTTATAAAACACTCATCCCATGAAATACGGTTACGAGCTTCTGTCACTTTTTTATTTTTTGTGTTTTTCATAATCCATATTATAACTCCTAAAAAATTTATTGGCTATCTGAAGCAGCATCAAGAACTAAATAGACAGTTTTGTAAACTCCCTTTGATAAAACTTTCATACTTATTGTGTCTCCAACATTTTTACCACGGATTATGAAAAGAAAGCTTTGATTTTTATCAATTTTTATTCCATCGATCTCAAGAATAATATCATTTTCCAAAATACCAGCTTTATCCGCAGAAGAACCTGGAATAATCGCCAACTCACTCGCGGTCTTTCCTCTTTGAACTAATATTCCATAATTAACTGGTAAATTATTTTTAACTTTTAATTCATCATTTATAACTATATATCTTATTCCGACATAAGGGCTAATAATTTTCCCCGTTTTTTTGACTGAATCAATAGCATTTTTAACACTGTTGATTGGTAGAGAAAAACCAATACTTGAAGACCCCTGCACTACAGCCACATTAATTCCGACAACTTCTCCTTTAAGATTAAGAAGTGGCCCTCCAGAATTTCCTGGATTAATGGCAGCATCTGTTTGAATAACCTTATCTAAGTATTCTTGTTGACCAGAATTATTCCCGGCAGTAATAGATCTAGATAAATCAGAAATCACACCAACAGAAACAGTATTCTTAAACTCACCAAGTGCGTTACCAATAGCGATAACACTTTGTCCAACCTCAAGTTTATCTGAATCTGCAAATTGCAAATAAGGAAGATTATTTGCCGAAATTTTAATCAAAGCAACATCTAAAATACTATCTCGAGCAAGAACCACAGCAGGATATTCTTTCCCATTATTAAGAAGAACTGTGTAATCTACATCTGTTTTTTCTACTACATGACGGTTAGTAACAATCATACCATCGGCAGATATAAGAAAACCGGAACCACTGCCAAGTTGTTTTTTCTCAGTGCCATTTGGTGTATATACTGGTGTAGTAATAGATAATCCAGGGATGGCATTACCGTTTTGATCCAGAACATTTTCGTCTTTATATGTGACCGTATATTTTGGAACTTGTTTACTTATCACAATAGAAACAACAGCAGGTCTAGCTTTCTTGACTGCATTTACAACTGTATCTTCTTCACTTTTAACAATTTTGGTTGGTTCAATTGAATTTTCTTTTTTAAAATTACTAATTTTAGTTAAATCATTTGAAACTTCTGGTTTTTCTAAATAATTTTTAACAATATAATTAGAAATGTCATCACGATAAAACCATAAAAATCCAATGCCGATTACTAACAAAACTACAAAAGTTATAATACTTGTAACTACTATTCTTACAGAGGTAAGATGAAAGAATTTTATTAAATTTTTTTTATATATATTAAAAACTCCCATAAATTAAAATTATTATCTAATAATAAAAAAACCTAAAATCATTGCAACAAAATTAAGAATTGTATGAGAAACTGAGATTAAAACCAAATTTTTGTATTTATAATACATCCAAGCAAAACCAACTCCAGCAATGAACATTGCGGGTAAAACAATAAATGAATTTAAGTAAATGATATGAATAATAGTAAATAATGCCGCATTAAGTAAAATGATAAATAAAGGACTGGTAAATGCTCTACGGAGCATGTGCATTAAAATCCCACGAAAGACAAATTCTTGTAAGACACTGAGAGGAATAAATAAAAGCAAAAATCTAGCATTTTTCCACCAGTTTAAAAATGGTTGATGAATAGTTGTCTTTGCAAGAAACACAAGAAAAAAAATACCTATAATTGTAAAAATAATATATGGGATAGATTCTTTTGTCCAATTCTTTTTAATGCCAAAATCTTCATTTTTCCATTGTTCATGTCTAGCAATACCATAAATTAAAATCGAAATCGAAAGTAGAATTAATACTCGAAAATTACCTGGAATAATTTTGAAATATAAAAGAAGTGTTGGAATAAGAAACAAATACAAGATTTGTAGCCAAACAAGTTCTTTTTCGTGTTTAATTAAATCCATAGAAACATTATACTATTTTTTATTATATTTTGGATGACTTTCGGGAATAGAAAAAAGATAGTTTGCATATCGAGACATTGCAAAGAGTATGCTTGATAATCTATTCATATAAGAAATAGTATTGGGATTAATAATTCTACTCCCCTCGTCAGAAACAGAGATAATTCTTCTTTCAGATTTACGAGCAAGGGTTCGAGCAAAATCAAGTCCTGAACTAATAATACTTCCACCAGAAATCGTAAAAGATGTAATCGGAGGAAGTACTTCTCCAATCTTATTTATTATATTTTCAATTTTTGTTAATTCTTTTTTCCCAATAGACATTTTAGACCCACCAAGTTCTGCTTGAATAACAAAAAGATTTTGTTGAATGTCTTCTATAATCTCGTTATATAAAATTTTCTTGTTACCAATTTTTAACATTATTTTGTCAATGAGAGAATATACTTTTATTATTCCCAAGTATGCGTTCAACTCATCCACTGAGCCAAGCGCTTCTATGAGGATAGAACTTTTGGAAATACGGCCTTGCTTGCAACCAAAAAGAGTGGTTGTACCTTTATCTCCAAAGCCTGTATATAAGGTATTTTTGGCCTTTTTGAGGTGTTTTTGAGCTTTCTCCATATTTCAAATTATAACATGATTTTATTTGAAACAGAAAGATAAAGGTTGACTATTATCTCAAAAGCGATATAGTAATAAAGAACTTAAATAATTTTTAGATCTTTTAAAATTTTAAAGCTATGTGTAAAAATTGTTGGATTTTTGAAATTCCTCCTTTTCTTCCGAGTGAAAAAAGAAAGAGAATCGACTATGAAAAAAAACTCCGGGCAGAAATTTTAAATGCCCTCCCTAATGGAGTTTCAGCAAAGTTTGCCACGCCAGACGAATTACTGGATATGGTTACTGCTGTAAAACCAACAGAAATTGTCTTCAAAACGAATATAAACGAAGGCAAGATTACTATTCTTAAAAACCTCATAGCGAGGAAAGTCCCTCACCCGGTAAAATTAAACTGGGAGCACCGCGAAGCGGAACATGTTGTTCCCGCTTGATTTAAACAAGTAACTAGTTTCATCCAAATAATTACCCACAAATGCTAACCATGCACTTGTGGGTAATTTCTTATTATTTTTATTTATAACTCCCTACCACTTCCTTTATATTTTTGAATCCATCTTTTTTGAGTAATAGAGCGAGCTCTTTATTGATTTTAGAAAAAAATATATTTATTTATGGCACTTCTATAAACTCTATATGGTTTTGGTCCTACAAACGCTTTACCGTTTATAAATATTGTCGGAGTACCATATATATTAGTTTTATTAAGTTCTTTCACTTGATTTTCTATGATAGTTTTCGTTTCAACACTATCCATACATTCATTGACCTTTTTGACATCAAAACTAAAATTCTCTAGTATTTTATCCAAATTTAATTTATCTAAAATATAATTTTTATCTGTACTAAATAAATAACTATTAAAATCCCAATATTTATCTTCATACATTTTATCTATACAATATCCAGCATCTCCAAGAAAAGTAGTATCTCCTTTTGCTGGATAATGAGCAAAAGCATAATTGGCATTTTTATTTTCTATTAATTTCAAAATATCAGGATACGCCTTTCTACTATAGTCACAAGCATAACAACCGATAAATACAACTTGGTCTTTCTCTCCAATATTTTGAGTTGGGAAGCTAGAAAGGTCTACATTTTTAAGTGTTAGATTTGCTTCTGTTTGTTGAGTAATACCGCAAGTCGTATCATCCCCTAGGGCCGTGACTTTATTATTCTCTCCACTTGGGTCGAAAGCACAAAATCCACTTTGATTTAAACCATTACAACTTCCATAAACATAAAAATTATATCCTCCTCTAAATACCCATATAGCGCTTCCAACCATTAAAATAAAAAATATCCAAGATAATATTTCATAATGTTTATTGACCATCTTTGCGAGAAAGGTAGAACGAGCAATCAATTTTGATAAAATTTTTCCTTTTATTTTTTCTTGAAAACCTGTATTACAAGGTCTGAAAGTAATTCGTCGAAAAACACAATCAAAGGCTTCCTTGGCTAATGCTCTTTGAGTCGCGCTAAATATTCCTAAAATTGAAAAAATAATTAAAGCTAGTATGCAAGGCATATATTTACGTGTCCGGTACTGAGCTTTGCTCTAGTACTAGGATAATATTTTTATAATCTTATTTAAATTTGTAATAAATATTTCTGCTTCTTCCATTGTATTATATAAATATAAAGAAACACGTGCAGAATTGAAAATTTTTTTACCATCAAACCATGAATGCACGCAGTGTTGCCCTGAGCGTATTTCTATATTCGCCATTTCATCAAGCATGATTGCGAATTTATGCATATCTGTGCCATCAATATAAAAATTAATAATTCCAGACCTATCCTTTGGGTCTTTAGGCCCAATAATCTTTATTTGTGGAATTTTTTGTAATTCTTCTGTGATATAAGTGTTTAATTTAAGTTCATACTCTTTTATATCATTAAAATCAAACTGGCTCAAATATTTAACGGCCTCCCCTAATCCTATTATTCCAGCATAATCTTGAAGCCCTGCTTCAAATTTCTCAGGGACAGGCAAAAATTCATAACTAGTATAAGTTGAATATAATACTGTATCTCCGCCAACAATAAAAGGTTCTAATTTCTCTAATAATTTGTATTTACCATAAAGAACTCCAGTGCCAGTAGGCCCTAGCATTTTGTGCCCAGAAAAGGCTAAAAAATCAACATCTAAATCTTGAACATCAATTTTCTTATGAGCGATACTTTGAGCAGCATCTAAAAAAACTAGAGCATTATTTTTGTGAGCAATTTCTACTATTTCTTTTATGGGATTTGTAGCACCATCTAAGTTTGAAGTATGAACTATTGAAACTATTTTAGCTCCAACAATCATTTGAGATAAATTATTTAAGTTGAAACTATCATCTTCATTTGAAGGAATTATTTTCACAACAATACCTATCTTGTCTCGAAGTAATAACCACGGAACTAGATTTGAATTGTGCTCCTTATCAGAAATTAAAACAATATCTCCTTTTTTAAGACCGATAGAATTCGCAAATAAATTTGTTCCTTCAGTAGTATTATGTGTAAAAATTATCTCGTTCTCATCATTCGCATTTATAAATTTTGCAATAAGCTGTCTTGTTTCTTTTACTTTTTTAGTAACAGTGTCCCCTAGTTTATGAGAACTTCTACCCGCACAAGCGGGATAATTCAAATAGTAGTCATTTATAGCATCAATGACTTGGTTTGGTTTTAAGCTCATACAAGCACTATCAAAATATATAGGCACAGACCCATTCTTTCTATTTAAAATATTAAAATCTGTCCTTATTTTCTCTATATTAAACATAAATTACAGTTTATTGACTTAAGAATTTTTCTATAAAATTTTCCAATCATTTATTATTCAGTAGTAACTCCATCAAAATCGGCCCTATTACTTTCTGCTTCATTTTTAGTCGCGCGAACGATGCCATCTTTGTGATGAGCCGGAGAATAAATTGTGTACATTTTAAGTCCATCACTATTCGCGATAACATTATGATTTGCTCCGGATGGAACAATAACTGCATCTCCATCTTTTACTTCATATTCTGTTCCATTAATTACAACTTTACCACTACCCTTTTCAAAACGGAAAAACTGATCATTATCAACGTGTACCTCCATACCAATTTCTTCATTTGGTAATAAACTCATAAGAACAAACTGACAATGTTCACCTGTATACAAAACCTTGCGAAAATTATTATTTTCTGTAGTTAAACTCTCTATATTATCTTTGTATCCTTTTTTCATTTTATTTTTGAGGACTGTTGTTATGTTTAATTATTTCCTAAAACTTTTGAGTACAAAAGTTCGGACGATAAAAGTATTCTTTTATTTAGTCTTTTTAGCTACTACTTTTTTGGTTACTGTTTTAACTGCAATTGTCTTTTTAATAACTGGAACAATTTTTGCCATGGGTTTTGTTTCCACTTTAGGTTGAGTAAGCTTTTCTATTGCACTTATTAGACGATCAAGCTTTGCACTTATATCTGCTAATTGTTTAGACATGTCACCTTGGACAACAGCAGGCTTTGCAAAGGAAGATTGTGCAGGACTTGCATTGTAATCTCTTTTTGGCCCTCTGTCCCCAAAATCTCTTCGTGGTGCTCTATCATCATCTTTTCTCTTACTTGCAAAACAATCGTTGCAATATACTGGCTTATCGCTTGATGGACGGAAGGGAACTTCACAACTTTTGTGACATTCATCACAAACTGCTTTATACATAGTTTTTTCTCCTCGATCACTACCACTGCCACTATGATACCCTCCACCACGATTACCTCCCCCATTACCACTCCTAAAACTACCTCCTCCTCTATTACCTCCTCCTTGAAAATTTCCCATAAAATTATATATGTTTTTACCTGCCTATACTAGACAAGTTATTATGATTATATTTAGATTCTATGCTTTTTAACCCCAAAATGCAAGAAGAAAGCAAAATTCTTTTTTATGATATTAAATTTTCAAGTTGATTGTCTAGGCCGATGTTGTCTTTGCATTTTTATAAAATTATGGTATAAATTGAGAAAATAAACTTCCTTTAAAAAACAACCAAAAAACACTATCTACAATGAGACAATTAAAAATCACTCAACGGGTCACTAATCATGATCTCCCTTCTCTAGATAAATATCTACAGGAAATTGCTAGAGAAGAAATGATATCTCCTGAAGAAGAATTAGAATTGGCACAAAGAATAAGAGAGGGCGATAAAAAAGCACTGGAAAAACTGGTACTGGCCAATCTGCGCTTCGTAGTTTCGGTCTCAAAACAGTATCAGAACCAAGGGTTACTTTTACCTGACCTTATTAATGAGGGGAATATAGGATTAATTAAAGCCGCTGAAAGGTTTGATGAAACCATGGGCTTTAAATTTATTTCTTATGCTGTTTGGTATATTAGACAATCTATTTTACAGGCAATTTCCGAACAAGCTAGAATGGTCCGCATTCCAATCAATCAGACAAGTTTATTGAGTAAAATCAATAAACTATCTTCAAGATTTTTGCAAGAATACGAGCGAGAACCATCATCTGATGAACTTGCTACATCATTTAATTTACCTAAATATAAAATAAATGATGCACTCAATAATCAAGGTTGTCATTTTTCACTTGACTCATCTTGGGGCGAAAATGAAAATAATAGATTACTTGATATTTTGACTGACGAGAATTCCCCATCTGCTGATGGTGATCTAATGAAGATCTCATCACGTAAGGAAGTTGAAAGATTATTAAAAACACTTCATGGCCACGGACGTGAGAGAGAAGTTATTGAGATGCTTTTCGGACTCGGTGAATATGAACAAGAAATGTCAAAAAGTGAGGTTGCCTCTAAATTAGGCCTAACAAAAGAAAGAGTTAGGCAATTAATGAATAACGCAATTCGCCGTATAAAAAAACAATTAAATATTCTAAATGAGTTATAGGGAATTGGGGTGTTCGCTAAACGAACACCCTTTTTTAAATCTAATCTAATTTAGTCTTTCCTTGTTCTGTGAGAACTTTATTAATATAAAAACGCAAACTTAAAATACGCCCTAGCATAACACCCCCAACAAAGCTACTTGTTGTGTCATATCCTATTTTTATTATACCTATTTATCTACAATAATACCAAATTCTTTTAGGGTTTCCATTACTGTATCAACGGGGAGACCAATGATATTTGACGAATCCCCTTCTATTCTTTCGATGAATTTATCTGCGATATCGTTTAGGGTATAAGAACCAGCATATTTGAGTGGGTTACCATTTTTAATATAATCGTCAATCATTTCGTCTGACAATTCTTTAAAAGTAACTTTTGTTTCAACTACTTTTGAAATAGATTTCTCTTTCTTCGTGTCAATGATAGTAAAACCAGTAAAAACAGAATGAGTATTTCCACTTAGTGTCCTTAATGTGATTTTCGCCTTTTCTTCTGTATGCGGTTTACCTATAACTTTATTCTGAAATGATACAAATGTATCTGCGGATATGATAATTGCATCTTCAAAATTTTTGGCAACACTTTCAGCTTTTCCTCTCGATAAAAACTTCGCTAATTCATCGGGCATTAAATCCAAGGTCATATCTTCCTCATAATCACTTGATGCAACTTCAAAAATCAAACCGGCGTTTTCAAGTAATTCTTTTCTATGTGAAGAAGTGGAAGCGAGAATAATTTTTTTCATATTTTTATTATATTAAATTAATAGTTAAAATCCCTATTGTCTATTTTTTGGCTGGGAGACTAGGGCTCGAACCTAGATAAACGGTTCCAGAAACCGTTGTCCGACCATTAGACGATCTCCCAAAATATCTACGACCCCAACATAGTACCACAAAATGATAAAAAAACAACGGTTGAAAAACGTTTAAAATTAGGTTACAATAGCCTTTATGAATAATAATAATGAAAGAAATATAGAGGAGGAAATAAAATTAAAAATGGTTCAGGAGGAGTTCCATAATGGGATAGATACTGTAAATAAATTTAATCCATCGGTCTCTTTCTATGGGTCAACACGAGTAAATGAAGGTCATCCATACTATGAAAAGGTTAGAAATTTAACCTTTAGAATTGCCAAGGAATTAGGTTATGCTATTTTATCTGGTGGAGGCCCGGGAATAATGGAAGCTGCAAATAGAGGAGCATTTGAAGCAGGAGGTAAATCCGTAGGACTTACCATAAAATTGCCAACTGAACAAATAGCTAATCCTTATATAACAGATGAGATACAATTCCATTTCTTTTTTACAAGACAATCGGCAATGTCGTATTCTACAGAGGTCTGTATTTTCTGCCCTGGTGGATTTGGAACACTTAATGAACTTTTTGAAATTCTTACATTGCAACAAACGGGTAAAATAGGAAAAATTCCTGTAATTCTTCTCGGGTCTGATTATTGGAATCCAATAGTAAAAATGATAAAAGAAAATTTATTAGAAAAATTTCAAACTATAAACAAAGAAGATATAAATATGTATATCGTAAAAGATGATGAAGATGAAATCCTAGAAATAATCAAAAATAGTAAAATTCGTAACGGGGACGACTCATTAAAATAACCCGCCGACATCTGCGAAGTTGTGGTGGGTTATTTCTTTTTGTTCTTAATACAAGATTTAATAAAAGCAGTAAATAGTGGATGAGGGGATAATGGTCTTGCTTTAAACTCTGGATGAAATTGTGTCCCCAAGAAAAATGGATGCTTATTTGATGGCAATTCGGCAATTTCACAAAGTTTACCATCTGGTGACATTCCAGAGAATATTAGCCCAGCTTTTTCTAAAGCTTCCTTATAATCATTATTCACCTCATAACGATGACGATGACGTTCTGAGATTTCCGATTTCAAGTATGCTTTTTGTGCAATAGTCCCCTTTTTTAAACGTGCTGGGTATGCCCCGAGTCGCATACTTCCACCTAGATTTTTATTTTTAATTTTTTCTTTCTGGTCTTCCATTACATCAATAACTAGATTTTTAGAGTTTGGATTTATTTCACGAGTATTTGCATCTTTTAATCCCAGTATATTTCGAGCATATTCAATAATCATAAGTTGCATCCCATAACATAATCCAAAGTATGGAATCTTTTCACGTCTTACATAACCAATAGTAGAGATTATACCTTCAATTCCACTTTCTCCAAAACCACCTGGAACAAGAATTCCATCATATTTCTTAAGGATAGATAATGGGATTTTTTTTGATTCAAAATGTTTAGAATTAACACAAGCAATTTCTACTTTAACACCAGATTTATAAGCTGAAAACTTTAGAGCTTCAAGAACTGATATATATACATCTGAAAGTACAAAATCTCCTGAATCAAAATACTTACCAACAACTGCTATTTTTATTTTATCTTTACCATTCTTTGTTTTAGCTACAAAATTTCTCCACTTTGAGAGATTAGCTCGACTCTTAGTAAGACCAAGCACTTTTTCTAATATTTCTCCTAATTTATCTTTCTCAAAATTTAAAGCTACATCGTATATACTATCTACATCTGGAGCAGATATAACATTCTCTTCTGAAATATTACAGAATAAGGCAATCTTTTCTTTTCTTTTCTTATCCAGAGGAACTTCACCACGAGCAATAATAACATCAGCTTGAACTCCAGCCGAATTAAGGGTTCGTGAAGCATATTGAGTTGGTTTAGTCTTCATCTCACCTAACCTTGAAGGAATAGGAAGATATGATACTAGAACGAAAGCTACATCATTATGATGTTTGGTCTTAAGCATACGTGCTGCTTCTAGAAACAAAATGTTCTGATATTCACCCACAGTACCACCAATCTCAATAATAGTAATATTTGCTTTGGCTTTCTTTGTAGCTTCTTCTATTCTTCTTATGACTTCAAAAGGAAAATCAGGAACAACTTCGACATTCTTACCTTTGTATTCTAAATTACGCTCTTTACGAATAACTTCCTGATACACACTACCAGTAGTCATATAATTCATACGAGACAAGTCTATACCTAAGAAACGCTCATAATTACCCATATCTTGGTCACATTCATAACCATCATCCAAAACAAAAACTTCTCCATGTTCTGTAGGATTCATGGTCCCAGCGTCAATATTTATATATGGATCAATTTTAATAGATGTTACAACATGCCCACGTGCCTGCATTATTTTACCAATAGAAGAAGCAGCTACTCCTTTACCAACGCCAGAGATAACTCCACCAACAACAAATATATATTTGCACTCAGATAGTTTTTTTTCTACTGTCTTTCCTCGTTTATTTTTCATCATAAATTACTTTCGTAAGTATCGGTGAATAGCAAAGATACTGGAAATACTTCCAATAATCACGCCAGACCCAAGCATAATAATAAACAACTGGAAGAAATTTGATTTGAAGTATGTGTATAAATTAATCCCAACGAAATCCGTCATTTGATTGCCCAACCAAATAGATACAGGGAAAAAGATTAAAACAGTAAGAAGAGAAGCGACAATACCGACAAGGACACCTGAAACAATAAACGGTCCACGAATATATCTGCCTTCAGCACCCACAAGCTTCATAACACTTATTTCTTCACGAGACATATAAATAATAAGTCGGATGGTATTAAATGTAATAAGAAGAGAAATTAAAATAAGAATAAGAGAGACAGCAAAACCAAGTTTTTTGGCTCCATTAATAATAGAAGTAAGTCTATCTATAACAATCTTATTCTGGTGATAATCAATTTTGTCAATAATGGTTAAAGCCCCTTTTGAAAGAGCATCTTCGCTCTCAAAATATTTGGCAATATTCTCATATTGAGAAGGGTCTTTTGCTTTAACATTAAGAGACGCACCTAGTGGATTTGAGTCTAATTCATCAAGAGCTTGAAGTGTTAGATAATCATTTGAGTGTTTCTCTTTAAATTTTATTAAGGCATCATCTTGGGAAGTATAAGTTACATCTCTAACTTCCGGCAGATTTTTTAACGCTCCTTCAATATTTTTAATAGAGGACTCTGGAGTATCTGAAACAAAATAAACAGTTACATCAACTTTTTCTTTTATATCATTGAGAGAAGAATTTAGTGCGGCCTGTATAAATATAAGAGATGTGACAACAAAAAGAGTTATGGTCATGACAAGAATACTGGCGACAGAAGTAAAACCACTGCGTTTAAAATTACGATAACCTGAAACTATTATTCTTTTTAATTTAATAAAAAACATAGGCGTATTATAACATATATTTACCATCTTTATCATCCCTAATCACACGGCCATTTTCTAGGGTGATAACTCTTTTTTTGACCTGGTCTACTACATTTCTATTGTGAGTAGTTAGAATAACTGTAGTTCCTAAATCATTTATCTTTTTTAGAAGGTTGATAACCTCACTGGTATTTATAGGGTCAAGGTTTCCTGTGGGTTCATCGGCAATTATTAAATCAGGTTGAGTTATTATTGCGCGAGCGATAGCAAGACGTTGTTTTTCTCCACCAGAAAGCTGGTGAGGGAAAAGAGATGCTTTTGCGGTCAGGTCTACTAACTCAAGCACATGAGGGACATCTTGAGCAATTTCATGTTCATTTTTCTCTATTGCTTCCAAGGCAAATGCAATATTTTCATAGGCCGTCTTATTGGGCAAAAGACGAAAATCTTGAAAAACTATCCCTACTTTACGACGAAACTTTGTCAAATCTTTACTTGAAAGCTTGTGAATATCTTTAGATTCAAAGAAGACAGTCCCGCCTGTTGGTGATTCTTCGGCTAAAATTAATTTAGTTAGTGTAGTTTTGCCAGCGCCTGAGTGCCCTACTATTGCCACAAATTCCCCTTGTGTGATTGTAATATTAATATCTTCTAGAGATACACTGCCTGAATATTTTTTTGTAACATTATTGAAATAAATCATCCCGTTATTAAGAATATCACAAATTGCGTTCTGTTTCAATAAATTCATCTATCTGACCATCCAAAAGAACAGAGTCAACATTATTAATTTCAACTCCCGTGCGGTGGTCTTTGACCATTTTATATGGATGAAGGACATAAGAGCGAATTTGACTTCCCCATTCTATATCTGTCGTCTTTGAGATGGACATTCCGTCTTTTTCTCTCTTTTTATCATCTTCTCTTTTCTTGAAAAGTTTACCTTTTAGCATTTCAATGGCTTTTTCTTTGTTTTGTTCTTGAGAACGCTCTGATGTTACATGAACAGACAGATTGGTTGGCAAATGGACTACCCTGACAGCGGTCTCGCGTTTGTTTACATTTTGCCCACCGGGGCCACCTGACTTTGAAAGCTCAATCCGAAGGTCATTTGGGGGGATTTCTATGGCGCTATCATCTTTCGCAAATTCTGGAATCACTTCAACGAGAGAAAAAGAAGTGTGCCTTTTGGCATTCGCATTAAATGGAGATATTCGAACTAATCGATGTACACCTGATTCATTTTTTAAAGTGCCATAGACCCCCTCGACCTTCGGCCACTCCCCCTTCGCAGGGGGAGAAGAAACTTCAACAGAAACATTGCGATATCCATCGTTGTCATTTTTATTTTCATGGATTACCTCCCAAGACCAACCTTTTCTCTCAAAATATTTTGTATACATTCGAAGCAACATCGCCGAAAAATCTTCGGCATCATCACCCCCAGCGCCTGAAAGAATTGAAAGTATGCAATTCCCTTTGTCATATTTTTGATTTCCTAGAATTTCATCTTTCAAAAATGCAATCCGTTTGATTGTCGCTTGTGCAGAAATTTTATCATCCCAAAAATTCCCTTGCGCCGTTTGTGCCTCAAGTTCTTCTATTTCTTTCTGAATTTTTTCTTTGTCCATCACTTATAAAATACCACAGTTCACAAAAATAAAAAACCCCTATATAATAGGAAGATGACTATTAATAAAAGTATTGATGAACTCATCGGGGAAACCCCAATGCTTGAAATATCGACCACTAGGTCGGATTGGAAGATTTATTTAAAGCTGGAATATTTTAACCCAGCTGGAAGTTTTAAAGATAGGACTGCTCAAGTCTTAATGAATGCAGCCGAACAATCTGGCCAATTAAAAAAAGGAATGGAAATTTTTGAATCTTCTTCTGGAAATACAGCCAAGGCCCTAGCAATGCTGTCAGCCGCTCGGGGATATAAATTCACCGCTATCGTTGACAAACATGCTCCAGCCGATAAGCTTAGGTCAATCAAGGCCTATGGCGGCAAATTACATTTCTGTAGTGACGAAGAAGACCCAAAGGGTGGGCATTTGGTTGATGTCCGTCGCAAAACTGCTAAGCGACTGGCTGAAGAAAAAGGCGGAATCAATCTTGACCAGTACGACAACCCTGAAAACCCCAAGGGCTACTACAACACTTTGGGTAAAGAAATTTTTGAACAAGTACCTGATGCTGATTATTTAGTTGGAACAATCGGTACTGGTAGTTCCCTATCTGGATCTGGCCGATATATAAAAGAACATGGACATACTAAGGTAATCGCCCTAGAGCCAAAAGGTTCCAGTCATTTCTCCCCACGCGGACATGGTTATTTTATTTCCGGCCCAGGATATCCAGCCGGAGCTATTCCACCTAAAAATATTAATACTTCTATTTTTGATAAACATGATTATGTTGCGGATAAGGAAGCATTTAATACTATGCGCTTTTTTGCTGAACAGAAAGGATTGCTAGTTGGAGATTCAAGTGGAATGGTTCTTTATTATGCGATGAAATTTATTAATGGAGAACCGATTTCAGAAAAAATAAAAAATATGGTCTTAATTATTGGCGACAGTGGTGAAAGTTATCTTACCCACGCCTTTAATGATGACTGGATGGCTGAAAAGGAACTTTTAGATGAAAAAATAACTCAAGAATTAGCAAATTTTTATATTTAATTTAATGAGTATCTTTTAAAATCAGCTAGAACCTATTTTAGTAAAAATTGTTCCTAAAAACCTATCAAACGAACTAATGCGCACGCTCCGCGTGCCTCTTAACTTTAAACTAATTACCACGCTCTACTAATGTGCTAATTCCAAATGGACTCGGAAAATGGAAACAAAATTTTGGGGATTAGGATTTCCATTTTCCTCGGCTATATCTTTTGGCGAGATTTCAAATTCTGCCCGCAGGAAAAACTCAAAATCAAAATACAAAAATCATTGTCTCGGGCATTATACCATTTTTCTACTTTGGTGGTTATTTAAAGTTTTGAGGTGCACCCTCGGCATCCGCCTCGGGCATTTCCGCTAGGGCTACGAGTGCCTAGATGCCTATGAGCGGGCAAGCAAAATATCCGAACGGCTCAAATACCAGTAAATGAGCCGTTCACTAGATTGCCCGCAACTTCTTGGGGAGAGGAAGTTTCCTCTCCCCGGGTCGGGCTCTGCTGGATTACCAGCAGTCTGCCCTCGCCATCCCCACTCTACTTTATTCATATCCGTGTTTAGTGTGTATAGCTTTCGCCTTTAGATTTTAGTATTGCACCAGCTGGGCGGCACTCGTCCTTTAGTCATGGACACCCTAGCGGAAATGCCCGAGGCGGAAATACTCGTGCTTGACCCACCCTCCCGTTCGCGCACTAAACCGCCGTGAGGAAAAGAAGGACGGCGACTCCCCGAAAATTAAATTCTGGAATACGAAACTGCTTTTCCAATTTTACCAACTTGTTTTATTTTTCCTTCTTTCTCCAATTGTGAAAGGTATCTAGTTGCAGTTGCATCCGAGACATGAAGAAATTTCTCGACTTCGTCGTTTGTGATTTTAGATTGTTTAAGAAATAAAGTCATAACACGATCCAGCTTTTTTCTTTTTCCAATTTGTATTTTACTTAGAAATCTTTGCCATAAATTTTTTTGGGAGGGTTTAGTTGAAACAAGAATGGGGTTAGTTTCTACTGGTTCAGGTTTTACTTCGGGGGTTGGTTTTGTCTCTGTTTTAGTTTCTGGGAATTCTACTTGCTCGCCTAACGGCTCGCTCGTAGAGTTCAACGGCTCAGATACCGGTATTTGAGCCGTTTCGGGTTCAGGAGATTCTATGGGTTCAGAAACTGGCTCGGGGTTAGGTTCATTTGGGACTTGTTTTTCTAGAGTTTCTGGCTCATTTACTGCTTCCGTAGGGGTAGAATTTGAGGGTGGTATATCATTACTTTTCACTGAAAAGTCGTTCGGTGAGCTTTCTAGGGCATCAAGAGGTGCAACGGAAGGTTCAGAATGTGCTGTGTTTTCAGTGCCTTGCTCTATGGACTCTTGGGGGCTTGTAGGTGAAGGGTTTTCTTCGGAAATTGGATTTTGAGATGCGTTTTGGTCGTCGGGCATATATTTTATTTTATCATTCTTTTATAATTTAATCCTAGTTGTTTTTGATAGCGAGATATCCCTCCAAATTATAAATAAACCTATCATTGACTTGAATAATTATATTATTTTTTACAAACAATTGAAAAACGTCTGCAAAACTTAATTTTAATTTTCTTTGTCCAACATCTAATCCGTGGCACATTGAGACGGGGAAATTATATCCTTCACTTCGAGCATCTTTATACCACTCACTGGTTGTTTTGTATTCTTCTATATTTTTCATAATGATTTTTTATTATTTACACTCTTTACATGGCATCATTCCGGTGAACCACGGCCAATGACCAATGTCATTATCAATCTCATCATAAGAATTTGATATAGGCCTATGAATTTTATTTTTCTTACACTTATGACATAAGATGCCGTCGCAAAGACAAGACACAGAGAGGTATTCTTCACTCTTTTCTACTTCTGCTTTGTAAAAACAAGAGTCGCCCCAATTTAAGTCTTTCTCTTTTACCTCACCTTTATACTCTCCACATACTTCACACCTAACTAAACCTTCTGGTATTTTCTTCATAAAATAAAAAATTCCTCTAATAAAGAGGAAAGAGTTTTTGTGCGGACTAGGCACAAACACATCTTTCCTGACACTTTCGTGTCTGGTTGGATTTAGCACCTTACCGAAGCAGGTTGCTGTGGGGTCATCGAGCCAATTCTCTACCACCACTCTTGATCGAACTATTCAGTTGTAAGTATATTATAGCACACTTAACCCATTCTCACGTTCGCGCACGAGAAAGCACTTTCTTGAAATTGTAAAATTTTAAAATAAGTATATAATTCAAAAATTAAAGTCCTTTAAAATACTAGTGGGAAAAACTTAGGTGCCGAATTTTATTCTCTATGGGATCAACTTATCCTCCTCCCCCTCGTTTGTGCTTCTACGAAGCTTAAACGAGGGGGTGAGAGGTTCGATAAGCCCCTAGATTATTAGAATTAAGCAAATAACTGTTATGACTAAAATCAAAACAGGTGGCACTGCTCCTAAGTCAGGGCAATATCAAGTCTCGGGAACGAAACGCGAGATTACTCTAACTAAAGGTGAGCGCGTTCCTCCTTACGGAGGCGACGCGAAAACCTTTGTGCTTGTCGATAAGACAAAGCACAAGTAGTAGTTAGCCATTTACCTTTCCCACTAGTATTTTAGGGGATTTTTTATTTCACCGTATTCAGCAATTCATTATTATACTTTTTCATCACTGTCTTGTTTGTTGGTTTATATGCAATATTATCTTGAACTTTTAAATATATCTGATTTTTTGAATGATCGGTTAGTGTCATGTCATCACTCACAAAATCTATAATTACATTACGGTTTCTGTTTTGTGTAATTTTTGCATGACTAAACGCATCTATATAAACCATATTTTCCCATTTATCTAACAATTTGAAATGGTGGATACTTTCTGACCACGCCAAAGGAACAACATGATGAAGTTCAAATCCCGTTACTTTTTCAATTTCATTTTTTACAAAATACTGGTATTTCTCATTTAATGATCTATCTAGTCTTGTGCTTATTATTGCTGTTTCAGCAAAACCATTTATTCCTCCCTTAAGAACTAATTGATCGCCCCTGACTTCAAAATAAACTGTTTGATTTAGAAGATAAAATACTTGTACGGCTTTATTATGCCAATTATGAAAATCTCTTTTCTTTGTCTTATTTCCTGCAAACTTTTTAGGATTTAGCTCAACTTTTAAAGTTTCAATTACAGATTTTCTTTGTGTGGATGTTAAATTTCTATATTCTTTTATTAAATCGACTGCTTCATCTGTGCTTTTGTTAAAACTTGTTTCCGTTCCTACTGCTGAAACAAAAAACATATATTCAAAAATGTTTAGGTTATCTATTCCATACTCTTTATCTCTTAATATATCCAAAATAATGTCAATATAACCACCAAGTAAATTATCTATTCCTTTTGAAAATATAAAGTATTGCTCAAGAATAGTTTTCCCTTTTATCAACTTTAGTCCTTGATTACTCAGCGATACATATTTAACACCTTGTTTTGAAAATGGGTCTGTTGGTTTTTTATCTTTATCATACCTAACAATAAGTCCCATTCTGTGCAAATCGGGAAATAAATTTTTTCTCATAGCATCTTGCGTTCCTATTCCTTCTTTACTTGTTATGCCTTTTGTTTTTTCTTTTGCGTCATTACAAAATTGAGCGTATGTAGCTTCCTCTGCTGTATTTTGTGGTCTTTTTGAAATATCAGCCGTACGAATAGGCATAAGCATTTTATTTGGAGCATATTGATTAAAAAGTTTTAATATATCTACAACTTGTTGCATGATATATCTGTTATGTTGCGAAGAACGAGAACCACGATATTTGTCGTCTTTAATTCTAAAATCTATAAATTCTAGTGCCTTATTTCCTTGATTGATATTATTTATCGGCATATAAATATAAATTTTTTTCTGCTAATTTAACATATTTTTTGTCTATATCGGAACACAAAAAATTTCTACCTAGTATTTTTGAAGCAACTGCTGTCGTTCCGCTACCGACGAAGCAATCCAAAACTAAATCTCCTTTTTTAGAACTTGCTTTTACAATTCTTTCAATTAAATCCAACGGCTTAGGTGTTAAGTGTTCCATTTTTTGAACTTTCCCATTTATTTTTCTTTTGTGTCGTTCACTAGTGATGTGCCAAACTTCTCCACAAAATCTTCCGTTCGGGTTAGGAAACCATCTCTCACCATTTTTTAAGATTCCTTTTTTAACGGCGTGTTCTATTCTGTCTGTGGATTCATAAGGAACTCTTATATCGTTGTAATTAAAAATATGTTTATCAGATTTTGTGAAAAATAGTATTGATTCTTGTCCATTGCTATATTTTCTTTTTGATGTTCCAAGCCCATCTCTTTTGTCCCAAGTAATCCAATTTTGGAAAACCATATTTTTTGAAGTAAGATATTGTAAAATATATGCTGAGTTAAATGGTGTGTTAAAAATATACAAACTTCCATTTTGTGTTAATTTCGGTAATAATGCGTCTATCCATTTGTAAGTAAAATCCAAAAAGTCTTTATGTGATTTGAATGTATCCCAATCTGCCTTGCTCATATTATAAGGGGGATCAATAACAGCAAGATTGATTGACGAATCATCAACTTTACTTAAAAAGTCGAAGCAGTCTAAATTATAGATTTTGTTAATTTTAAGCATAAATTAAAATAATTTAGGTCGCAACTTTAATTTTATAATATCCTCATAACTTTTAGAAATCTCATACCCGACAAAATTTCTTTCTAATTCCTTTGCTACTTTTAAAGTAGTCCCTGATCCTGCAAATGGGTCTAAGACAACATCTTCAACAAAGGTAAATAATCTAACACAACGCCTAACAATTTCTTCTGGCATTAGTGCTGAATGTTCTCCAAAAGCCAAATCGCCTTTGCCGGGGATTGGAATATTCCAAATTTGCTTAGTAAATTCTACCCATTCTTTTTGGCTCAATTTACTTCTATCTTTAATTTTTGCTGGGAGATTATTTTCTGGAATTCCGTCTTTCACAAACACAGTTATAAACTCTGTTGTATTTTGAGCATAAAAATTTCGCGGATATGGATAGCTACCGAACATTAGTTTTTTGCTCGGATTCGTTCTATTCCAAAAATAAACATCCATTAAAAACAAATTAGTTTTTTTTAATATTGAGTGTTCTATGTCGTTGTTAATATTAAAAATGTGCCTGTTGTAATGAGTGATCAGATTTTTTTTTAACATCGGCATAAGTGGTGTATTAATTATTAACTTTCCATTCGGTTTTAATACACGCTCACATTCTTTCCAAACCAAAACCATTTCATCAATGTATTTTTCATAATCTGCGATATCACCAATTTGACCAGTTGCTTTTTGAGCTTTTTTATTTTTTTGATATCCGTCAAGAGAATAATCTTTTATATTGAAATAAGGAGGACTAGTTACAATTAACTGTACAGAATTGTCTGGTAATTCTGTCATTTTTCTAGCATCTTTAAAATAAACTTTGTTTATATATTCCACAGAGTAATTCTAACATTTTTTGCATTCTTTCCATAGCCTACCAATAAATTTCGCCCGCATTCCTCCCCAAACCCCTCCTGCGGGCAGAATTTGAAATCTCGCCAAAAGATACAGTCGAGGAAAATGGAAATCCTAATCCCCAAAATATTTGTTTCCATTTTCTGAGTCCATTTGGAATTAGCACATTAGTAGAGCGTGGTAATTAGTTTAAAGTTAAGAGGCACGCGGAGCGTGCGCATTAGTTCGTTTGATAGGTTTTTAGGAACAATTTTTACTAAAATAGGTTCTAGCTGATTTTAAAAGATACTCCGCAATCAAACTCAAGGGTTTTTCAGAAAAATTTTCGCGAGCAGAGCGAAGCTCTGCGTAGTGTGGCAAAGGGTTTCCGGACGCTTCGCGTTTTTTTAGGGTGAGGTTCAAAAATTCAAAAGCCCAAGATTTTTTGGAGGGAGAGTTTTTTGGAGGGGAGGTCGTACGTATTAGTCATTGTCACAGGTATTTTTCTGCGGAAAAATCCTGCGACCCCGCCTCGGCTCGCCAGCCTCCGGCCTTGCGAAGCTCCAAGTATTCGCTTCTCACCCACCCACGCCCATGCGCGTGTTAACCTTTGCCGATTTGCGAATCGGCAAACTCCCTTTGTAGTTTTATTTTAAGAAATAACTTCTCCTATGAATTTTTTTAAGGTTGATTTTTTTGTAGTCGTTGGACTTGTGTCGATCTCATTTTTCATAGCCTGCACTTTTCTTTTTGATGCGGTTGGTGTATCTAGCCAACTCTCAAGTTCTCCTATGGGTACAATAAAAATTTTGTATTTCTTCGCTATTTGTATTGCATCTTGAACCTTCTGACTAAGTGAAGCATTGGACGACAGAGAGACAACCCCATTTTCCTTAAATATATCTCTGTCTGCTTGTGATAAAGCATTTAAGAGGTTTTTCACCTCCTCTATTAAATTTTTTTCTGTTTGGTTAAGAGAAAGCCCTAAACATTCTCCTGAATAAAGAACATCGATATCCACTATTCCTACGGTTTCAATTTCTAAACTCTGTAAATGTTTGAATATTAGAAACAAATCACTTTTAGCATTGAGTCCAAGAAAATGAATATCAACCGTCGGTGTAGGGAAAAAAGATTGACTTGCATATTGATAAATTACTCTATCGTCTTCGGCTTCGCATAATACGGTTAATTTATTAAAATAAGAATTAAGCATGAGTTCATTATTATTTCTCGTTCTGGTATTTGAAGGTGTTCTATTAACTGTATAGCTTCTTTTACCTAGTTTCTCTTTTAAATGAACTACTTGTGTATCACAGGTAGTATTTGTGAGAACTCCTCTTAAAAATTCACTATCATGAGTAGAAATAAATATTTGCTTACCACTAGATGCGTTATCGGCAATGAATTTACCTAAACTTCTTCTTTGAGGTGAATGTAAAAATGCTTCAGGTTCATCAATTATGATCACATCCTTTGCGGGATTAAAGAGAGCGTATAATATTTTCAAGTAAGCTTTCAAGCCATCACCTTGAGAAGCTAATATCGGAGAATGTTCTGCCCAAAACTGACCTTCATTTCTACGGTTTGGAAAAGAAGCAGGTTTAGCAACATCAGGTGCTAAGCGGATATCTTTTTGTCCTTGCTCTAAGTCGTCAAAAATAATTTCTATACCAAAAACATCTTTAATATGATCTGATATTTTTTGAAAAAGAGAGTTTTGTGAATAAAAGTAATGAACTATATCTTTATAATTTTCATCCACCCTGTTTATTTGAGTAAAAAATGGTCCTGATAATCTTGAATCACAGTTTTCCATAGAAACAGACATATTATTAACAAAACTAAAATAATGCCAATCCCTATCTTTTGATGGATGAGTTATAGCTTCATATGTTTCAGAAGTATCCAGCTTTGCCTTCATTGCTTGAAAAACTTCATTATTCCAGTTTGAACTAAAAATATTTGCTCCTCCAATACTATTTATTTCTTGTTCTGTTCCCTCGTAAACAGCAAAGGCAGATACTCCGGGAAATAAACTATCAAATCTAGTCTTGATTCCAGACGCCTCAAATTTTACGCCTGTTATCCATTTGTTCTTTAACCCAATTTGACAGGTTTTACTTGCTTCTTCAAGCTCTCTTATAAAAGTACTTTTACCCGTGTTGTTAGCACCTAGAATTAGGTTTATATCAGCACAAGTTTCTGTATTGTTGATAATTTTAATTTCTTTTATTTTCATAACTATTTCATTAACTCCCCGACCGACACCCCGACCGCTTTTGCTATTTTTGCAATCGTTGAAAGAGTGGGATTTGTTTTACCATTTTCAATATTACTTATAAAACTTTTATCTACTTCAAGTATTCGGCCAATCTCGCCTTGCGAGATACCTTTTGCAGTTCTAATACGTTTTAGATTTTCGCCCAGTTTTTCTGATTCATTCATTATACACAGATTATACTCTATAGTTGTGCTTTATGTCATCAGTTGTGGTATAATACAACTATGCTTAAATACTTTTTATATGCTCGCAAAAGCACTGACGTTGAGGATAAACAAATCCTCTCTATTGAATCACAACTCGCCGAACTTCGTGAACTAGCCAAACGAGAAAATATTTATATTTCTGATGAATTTATAGAAAAGCGGTCAGCAAAAATCCCCGGCCGTCCAGTTTTTAACAATATGCTTTCGCGTATACAAAATGGTGAAGCACAAGGAATTGTTTGCTGGAAAATTGACCGCTTATCACGCAATCCAGTAGATAGTGGAAAAATACAATGGCTTTTGCAACAAGGAATTATCCAACATATTCAAACACACGGACAAAGTCATTATCCAAATGATAATGTGTTAATGATGTCTATTGAGTTAGGAATGGCAAATGAATATGTCCGCCAATTAAGCGAGAATACCGCCCGCGGACTACGACAGAAAGCACGAAATGGCGACTATCCCGGACTTGCTCCATTTGGATATATAAATAATTCCAATATTAAGAAAATTGCTATTCATCAGAAAAACGCAAAACTCGTGAAAAAAATATTTGAACTTTATGCAACGGGAAATGTCAGACTTGAAGACCTCGCAAAAGTTTTAGAAAATGGAAATGTAAAATCAAAAAATAATAATCGTGTACATATTTCACGAATATCGCACATTATTAGCAACCCTATTTATTACGGACATTTTCGCCACGCAGGCGAAATATACGAGGGCAAGCATGAGCCGATTATTTCCAAAGAACTTTTTGATAAAGCAAATGCTATTTTACGAGGCAAGGGTCGCAAACCAAAAAAGGAAGCTAACCCAAGACCATTTTGTGGACTTCTCTCTTGTGGTTCGTGTGGTATGGGAATTACTGGAGAGATAAAAATAAAACGACAAAAGAACGGGAATAAACATTTTTATACTTATTATCACTGCTCAAAGAAATCTAAAACGCAAAAATGTTTTGAACCGTGCATACGAGGCGAAGAACTGGAACGACAACTTTCGTCAACATTAAGCGAATATATTATGCCGAAAGAATTGGCAACAAAGTTTTTTGAAATGTTAGATATAGAAGAAGAGATGAATAAACATACTGCAAATGAAGCAGCGTTAGAATTGAAAGAAGAAGAACAAAACATTTCAAAAAACCTCGCCAGACTTACAGATGTGTATGTCGCACAAGATATTGAGCGAGAGGACTATTTAAAACGCCGACGTGAATTTATGTCCAACAAGAAGTCTGTCGAGGAGAAAATAGTGCGTCTTTTGAGAACCCCATCCGCGTGGATCGAACCGACACGCGAATGGATAAAAGACTCATTATTACTGGACGAAATTGCGAAAACGAACGACCTCCCCTCCAAAAAAATCTTCCTCCAAAAAATCTTCGGCTCGAACCTCACCCTAAAAAACCGCGAAGCGTCCGGAAACCCTTTGCCACACTACGCAGAGCTTCGCTCTGCTCGCGAAAATTTTTCTGAAAAACCCTTGAGTTTGATTGCGGAGCCGAAGGTGAGAATCGAACTCACGTTTCTACTTTACGAAAGTAATGTTCTACCACTGAACTACATCGGCTTATTCCCCCCCAGAGCCGTCGATGAGGATTGAACTCATGGTCTCTGACTTACCAAGTCAGTGCTTTACCACTAAGCTACGACGGCTAAACATTCACTTAAGAATACTATAAATTAAGTCTTTTCTCAATCATTGCGAAATCTATATTTTTTTGTTATAATATCGCTTTATATAGCGGGATAGAGAAATGGTATCTCGCAAAGAGAATATAGCTCTCATAACCTTTTAAGGTCGTGAGTATGATAAAGTTTTTTAGTAGAATAAATATAGCGGGGTAGAGAAATGGTATCTCGTAAGGCTCATAACCTTAAGACGGCCGTTCGATTCGGTCCCCCGCAACCACGCAAAGAAAATTTGAATAAATTTTCCGCGTGGCAGGCCACCCAATGGACTGTCACGATCAAAACAAGTTATACTTGTTTTTTTGCGTGTGTCGGGCGATAAATTGCAAAACAATTTATTTTGCGCGACGTGTGTCGGGCGATAAATTGCAAAACAATTTATTTTGCGCGACGTGTGTCGGGCGATAAATTGCAAAACAATTTATTTTGCGCGACGTGTGTCGGGCGATAAATTGCAAAACAATTTATTTTGCGC